>CALOEL010000013.1:0-145358 GCA_942492375.1 uncultured Alphaproteobacteria bacterium | reverse complement strand
CCTGCCCGTTCCGGTCGCGAGCCCGAAGCGCGAGCAGGATGTTCATCACGGCTGGATAGGTGCCGCCGCCAACATCGGCGATCAGACCAGATGGCATCGTCGGATTATCGTCGGGGCCCCGGCTGAGCGACAGTAAGCCCGAATCGCCTGCATAGTTCAGATCGTGCCCGGCGGACGCCGCCTTTGGCCCGGTCTGGCCATATCCGGTGATCGAGCAATAGATGAGCCCCGGATTGATCCGGCGAAGGGTGTCATACCCCAGCCCTAGCCGATCCATGACGCCCGGGCGGAACTGTTCGACCAGCACATCGGCCTTCTCGATCAGGGGGCGCAGCGATTCCACCGCGCCCTCTGCCTTCAGATCAATTGCTACCGATCGCTTCCCATGGTTCAGCACGGCAAAGCCGATGCTTTCACCATTTAATTTGGGATTCGTATGGCGCGCGCCCTCGCCTGTACCGGGGCGCTCGAACTTGATTACCTCAGCGCCGGCCTCGGCCAACATCAGCGTCGCCATCGGACCCGGAAGAAGGGTGCTGAAATCGAGCACCAGGATATCGTCGAGCGGCTGCATTTTTCCCGCCCTCACGCGAACCTGGCGGCCCCGTTGTTCAGGACCACCACCTCGCGTACAGGGACCGAGGCACGGAACCGGGCCTCGCCCCCGTCTTCCCAGATCTCGAACCGCACGGTTTCACCCGGATAGACCGGCGCCGAGAACCGCACATCCAGCCCGACGAGACGGCTGGCGTCGTAGTCCAGCAGCGATTTGAGGATCGCGCGCGCCGCCAAGCCATAGGTGGCCAGCCCATGCAGGATCGGCCGGTCAAACCCGACCGAGCGTGCTACGTCGGGGTCGGCGTGCAGGGGGTTGTAATCGCCGCTGAGCCGATAGATCAGCGCCTGCCGAGGCAGCGTTTCGATGTCGCAGACATGATCGGGTGCGCGGTCGGGCAGCTCGGCAGGCGTCGGTCCGGGGCAGTTTTCCCCGCCGAAGCCGCCGTCACCACGGCAAAAGGCCGACATCGCTACGCGAGCCAGCTTTTCGCCGGTATCGGCGTCGATGATTTCGCGGCTTTGATAGATGACGGCGCCTTTGCCCTCGCCCTTGTCGGAGATGAAGTCGATCTTGCTGCGGCCGACGATATTGCCCTTCACCGGCAGCGGCTTGTAGATGTCCAGCCACTGCTCGCCATGCAGAACCTTCTGCCAGTTCACGCCGGTTCTCGGGTCGCGCAGCCAGAACCCCGGATAGCCCATCGTGACCGCCATGGACGGCACCGCCTTCAGCCCGTCCTCGTAGACATAGGCCAACTCCTTCCTGTCGGTAGGGTCTTCGCCGAAACCCAGCCCGAGCGCATAGAGAATCGTGTCTCTTTCGCTCAGCGTCTGTTCGATTTCCTCGAAATCCCAATTCGAAAGCGCCTCGAAATCCAGCGGCATGTTTCTTCCTCCCTGGAACGCCCTACAACGTGTTTCCCGATCCCAAGATCGCCGTGACCTGGCTGGACAGAACGCCGCCATTGCCGTGGGCAAGCGCCAGGTCGATATTCTCTAGCTGCTGTCCGGGCGCGTCGCCACGGATCTGCCGCGCGGCTTCGATCACGGTAAAGATGCCGTACATCCCCGGATGCACGCAGGACAGCCCGCCGCCATTGGTGTTCACCGGCAGCACCCCGCCCGGGGCGATGCGTCCACCCTCGACAAAGGCGCCCCCTTCGCCCTTGGCGCAGAACCCGAGATCCTCCAGGAACAGGATTGTATTGATCGTGAACGCGTCATAGAGCTCAACCAGGTCTATATCGCCCGGCGCCACTCCGGCCGCCGCGAAGGCGCGCGCGCCGGATTCGCGGGCCGCCGTAGTGCTGAAATCCCGCATCTGTGATATCTGCCGGTGCGAACTGGCTGCGGCGCTGCCCAACAGATAGACTGGCGGCTTCGGACAATCCCTGGCACGGTCGGCGCGCACCATCACCACCGCGCCGCCACCGTCGGTCACCAGGCAACAGTCGCGCACAGTCAGCGGGTCGCCTACCATGCGCGCGGCCAGCACGTCCTCGCGGCTCAGCGGGCCGCGATCGAACGCTTCGGGATTGAGCCGCGCCCAGGCGCGCGCGGCCACCGCCACTTCGGCCAGTTGCACGCGGGTGGTGCCGTATTCGTACATATGCCGGGCCGCGGCCATCGCATAGGCAGAGATCGGATAGCGCGGCTTGTACGGGGCCTCGTATTCGGGTGGGCGCGAGGCCGTCACCAGCCGTCCCGACGCGGTTCTCTGATTCGAGCCATAGACGATCAGCGCGACGTCGCACAGTCCCGCATCGAGCGCCATCGCCGCCGAGGTCAAGTAGTTCACGAAGGACGACCCGCCGGTCATCGTACCATCGACGAATCGCGGCTGGATACCAAGATACTCGGCCGCCATCAGCGCCGGCATGCTGTCTTCCATCATGGTGCAGAACAGCCCGTCGACATCGGCCAGCGACAGTCCCGCGTCGGCCACCGCCGCCAGCCCCGCCTGGGCCATGATGTCATAGGCGGTCAGGCCATGCGCCTCGCCGAATCCGGCATGGCCGGTGCCCACGATGGCAGCCTTTCCCCGCAATTCTCCCGTCATCGCTCAGCCCTCCACCGGCCTGCACAGCACCGCAGGCTTTCCGTCGATCTCGCCGACATAGACGGTGACCGCCATACCGATCGCCACATCCGCGGGCGCGACCCCCTCGACCCGGCTCATCATCCGCACGCCTTCTTCCAGCTCGACCATGCAAATGTTGTAATCCCCGCCCTGCTCGGACCTGCGTCGGACTACGGTCGTCGTATGCACCTCTCCACAACCGCTGGCCTTGTGCCAGGACAACGCCGTTTCATGGCAATGCGGACAGACGACGCGCGGGAAGAAATGAAATTTTCCGCAACTGTCGCATTTTGGGAGCGCGATCTCGCCATTCGCCAGCGCGCGCCGGAATGTCTGATCCGATCCGGTAATTTCTTGCATTGTTGCCCTTCTTTTGGTTGCAATCCGAGTGTGTTGACCTTGTTTCTAACAGATGTTAGATTTTTTTCAACCCGGTATTGCCGAAAGTGAGACGATTATGACTCCTCCGAATTCGGGCCCTCTCGCGGGCACGCTGATCGTCGCGCTGGAACAGGCCGTCGCGGCGCCGTTCTGCACATCGCGGCTGGCCGACGCCGGCGCCCGGGTGATCAAGATCGAGCGCAAGGGGGCCGGCGACTTCGCCCGCGGCTACGACACCGCAGCACACGGCGAAAGCGCCTATTTTATCTGGCTGAACCGCGGCAAGGAATCGGTTGCTCTGGACATCAAGTCCGGCGAGGACCGAGCGCTTCTGCTTGCGATGCTGGAACGCGCCGATGTGTTCATCCAGAACCTACTACCCGGAGCGCTGGAAAAGTTCGGGCTCGATTCGGCGACGCTTCGCGAACGGTTTCCACGGCTGATCACCTGTGACATCACCGGATATGGCTCCGATGGACCGATGCGGAACGCCAAAGCCTATGACCTTCTGATCCAATGCGAAAGCGGCCTGGCATCGGTCACCGGTACGCCAGACGGTCCCGGCCGGGTGGGAGTATCGGTTTGCGATATCGCGACCGGCATGACGGCCCATGCCGCGATCTGCGAGGCACTGTTCGAACGCAACCGCACAGGGAAGGGAAGCGGAGTTTCGGTTGCAATGTTCGATACGCTTGCAGACTGGATGGCGGTACCCCTTGTGTTTCACGACTACGCAGACCGCCCAACCCCTCGGGTTGGTCTCAGCCACCCAGTAATATGCCCCTACGGCGCATATACCTGCCGCGACGGCGAACAGATCGTGATATCGATCCAGAATGAACGAGAGTGGGGGCGGTTCTGCGCGGCAGTGCTTTCACGGCCAGAATTGGCGACAGATCCGCGCTTTGTCAGCAATGACAGCCGCAACAGCAACCGGGGCATACTTCAGCCGATGATCGAAGCCGCCTTTGCTGCGCATGACCGCCCCGATATGCTCGATCTGCTTGCGCAAGCCGATATCGCCTATGGCGCGGTCAACGATGTCGCGGCCTTGTCCGAACATCCCCAACTCGACCGTGCGACGATAGCGTCGTTCGCCGGCGAAATCCGTCTGCCCGCGCCGCCGATCAGGCGAAGCGGGGGAAATCCGGCGCTCGGCCCCTCGCCCGGCTTCGACGCGGATGGCGCGGCAATCCGGACGGAATTCGGCGCGATGTCCAGAAAGGACCGCTGAGACCATGAAAACGGAACCCAAGGCATCGATTCTCGATGGCGTGACGATCGTCGACCTGACCTCGGTGGTGTTCGGCCCGCTGGCGACCCAGATGCTGGGCGAGCTAGGTGCCGATGTGATCAAGGTCGAAAGCCCGGAGGGCGACCTTTTGCGGCAGGTCCAGCCGTCGCGGAACAAGAAGATGGGCGCGGCCTTTCTCGGCACCAACCGCAACAAGCGTAGCGTCGTTCTCGATCTGAAGACCGCTAACGACCAGGGACGCTTGCGCAGGTTGCTTGCCGATGCGGATGTGATGATTTCCAGCATCCGGCCCGCCGCGCTCGCGCGCCTGTCTCTCGACCCCGAAACCCTGCGGCGCGAGAACCCGAACCTGATCACCGTTTCGGCCACAGGCTACGGCCAGGACGGGCCCTATGCTGATCGGCCCGCCTTCGACGACATCGTACAGTCGGTTTCGGGACTGGCCAGCCTTGCCGCCCTGCGCGACCCCAACGCGCCGCCTGCCTATGCGCCGACAATCCTGGCCGACAAGCTGGGCGGCGTGACCGCGGCCTATGCGGTGATGGCGGCGCTGTTTCACCGCGAACGCACCGGCGAGGCACAGCATGTCGAAGTGCCGATGTTCGAAACGCTTTCTTCCTTCCTTCTGGTCGAGCATCTCGACGGTGCCACGTTCGAGGAGACTCCGCAGGATTTCGGCTATGCCCGTATGCTGGTGCCGCACCGCCGACCAGTGCAGACACGGGACGGCTACATCACCATCCTGCCCTATACCAACGTCCAATGGGCACGCTTTTTCCAGGCGGTCGGCCGCACCGACATGGTCGATCATCCCTGGGTGACGGACATGGATGCGCGCAGCCGCAATATCGGCGCGGTCTACGACATGGTGGCCGAACTGGCACCGACCCGGACCACCGATGAATGGATGGAGCTGATGCAACAGGCCGACATCCCGGCGATGCCGGTGCGAAACCTCGCCGATCTGCCAGCCGATCCGCATCTTGCCGCGACAGGCTTCTTTCAGCGGCTGGACCACCCCAGCGAGGGCACGATCTGGGCGACACGCCCGCCGGTACGGTTCTCGGCCACACCGGCGCGGTCCGACCACCGCCCGGCGCCCCGCCTGGGCGAGCATACCGCCGAGATCCTGGGGGCCGGCGACGACTGACGCCGCACCGGCCCGGTGGCGCGGGTCAGATGTCGATCGACCGCGCGATCAGTTCCTTCATGATTTCGTTGGTGCCGCCATAGATCATCTGCACCCGGCTGTCGGCGTAGAGCCGTGCGATCGGGAACTCCATCATGAAGCCATAGCCGCCATGCAGTTGCAGGCATTCGTGCATGACCTCGTTCTGGGTCTGGCTGCCCCACCATTTCGCCATCGACGCGGTAGCCGCATCCAGCCTGCCGGTTTCCAGGCGGGCTATCCCGTCATTGACGAAGCTGCGCAGCAATTCGGCCTTCGTCTTGCATTCCGCCAGCTTGAACCGGGTGTTCTGGAAATCCATGATCCGGCTGCCGAACGCCTTGCGGTCCTGGACGTATTTCACCGTCTCGGCGATTGCGAAGTCGATGAAGCCAAGCGCGGTGATGCCGATCATCAGCCGTTCCCAGGGCAGTTGCTTCATCAGTTGATAGAACCCCTGCCCCTCCTCCTGGCCCAGCAGGTTCGCCGTCGGCACCCGCACATCCTCGAAGAACAGCTCGGCCGTATCCGACCCCTTCATGCCGAGTTTCTTCAGATTCCGCCCGCGGCGAAACCCTTCGGCATCCTCGGTTTCCAGCACGATCAGCGACACGCCCTTGGCCCCGGCGCTGCGGTCGGTTTTGGTCACGATCACGATGATGTCGGCGGTGTGCCCGTTGGTGATGAATATCTTCGAGCCGTTGATTTTGTAGTGATTGCCGTCCTTCTCCGCATAGGTCTGGACGTTTTGCAGGTCCGAACCCGTTCCCGGTTCGGTCATGGCGATCGCCGCCACGCTCTCGCCGCTGATCAGCCGGGGCAGCCACTTCTTCTTCTGCTCTTCGCTGCCATAGGCGTCCAGGTAATGGATCACGATGCTCTGGATACCGTACCCCCAGCCGGTGTCGCCGGTGCGCCCCTGTTCGTAGACAGTAAGCGCGTCGAAACCGATGCCGCCGCCGAACCCGCCATATTCCTCGGCGATGGAACCGCCCATGACGCCCTGTTCGCCAACCTTGCGCCAGAAATCGCGGTCGACGATCCCCTGTTCGGCCCATTTGTCGACATTCGGCGCCATCTCGGCGTCGAACAGCTTGCGCGTCGTTTCGGCGAACATCCTGTGTTCGTCCGAAGCCCAGGCCGAGGAATTCGTGATCAGCGACATTGTGAAACCCGTAGGTTTGCGGTTGCTTGCAAAAATCTAACAAATGTTTAATTTTTCAGCAACCGACCTGACCCGTGGAAAACGCCGTGTCACGCGCTTTCTCATCGGCAGCGAAATGAGCTTTCGCGACATGCAGGTCCTCACGCGAGTTGTTGGGCTTCAGCACCCGCCGTGCTCGCGGTTCGCCGTAGAAAATAACATTATGCCCCTTCGCCGGTCTTGATGTGTTTGGACTTGTCCGGATTTTGTGGAGCGGCTTTCACTCTGCGATGGCCATTTCGGCCTCGAATGATACCGGCGATTCGTATCCCAGAGCGGAATGCCGCCGACGTGGATTGAAAATGCCATCGATATGTCGGCCAAGAGCCAGTTCTGCGGCGGTGCGGGTCTGGAAGATCGTTCTTCAGACCAGTTCGTTCTCCTTGCGAAGTCGTGCCAGTTCCTTGGCCGTATCCTCGTGCGGACCGGCCAACAAATCAGCTTCCCGGTATTGCCGCTTCCAGCGCGTCAGGCTCGATAATCCGATCCCCAAGTCGTCCGCAACCTGCATAACCGTTGACCTGATCCTCGTCGATCTCCGGCTTCGGTCGGCCCGCGCCCGAAGCGCCCCCCCCCCCCCCCTCCCCCCCCCCCACCTCCCCCTCGCCGGGACCTTGTTCCCGATCGCGCCGTGTGGCCGCTGCTCGTTGTAGTCTCTACGCCAAGCCTCCAACTTTTCCGCCGCATCTGCAAGGCTCAGGAACCAGTGGGCGTTCAGGCACTCCGCCCGCAGCCGGCCGTTGAACGCCTCGATGAAGGCGTTGTCGGTCGGCTTTCCCGGTCGCGAGAAGTCCAGCGTGACACCGCGCTGGTAAGCCCATAGGTCCAGGTCCCGGGAGATGAACTCAGAGCCCTGATCGACGCGGATCGTCTTCGGATAGCCGATCCTCGAACACACCCGCTCGAGCGTGGCGACCACATCCTCGCCGCGGTAGCTGAACCTGGCATCGAGAGCCGGTGAGTAGCGCGAGAAGGTATCGACCACCGTCAGCACCCGTATCTTCCTGCCCGTCGCCAGCTGGTCGTGCACGAAGTCCATGGCCCAGACGTCATTGGGACCGACTGCCTCCTGCCAGTCCTCTCGTAGCTTCGCCTTCACCCGCCGCTTCGGCGTCTTGTTGCGGAGCTGCATGCCCAACTCCTTGTAGATCCGGTAGGTCTTCTTCTGATTGATCGTCCCATCCCTCCCGCCGAAGCAGGACGTGCACACGCCGGTAGCCGAAGCGCACGCGGGTCTGGCAAATCTCCTTGATCCGCTGTTCCAGAGCGGCCTGACCGGGCCGACGGGATTTGTATCGGTAGGTCTTCGGGTCGAACAGGATCGCCGCACAGGCACGGCGGATCGAGGTCGCCCATTCGACACGCATCACGTCGACCAGCGCTCTCTTCCGGCCAGGCCTCAGATTTTTCGTTTGATGACGTCCTGCAGCATCTCCTTGTCGAGGCTCAAGTCCGCCACGATCTTCTTCAGCCGGGCGTTCTCATGCTCCAGTTCACGCAGCCGCTTCATCTCCGACGGCATCATGCCGGAATATTTCTTTTCCAGTTCTTGTTGTTGAAGTGGTCGCCTTGCAGCGATCGCCTTGCCGATCGACCTGCTCAGCCCCTCCTCCTCTCTTCCCTCCTGCGATCTCCTTCATCGCCCGCGCGTCCCCCCCCCCCCCCCCCCATCCTGCTCCCAGCTCTCGCGCCCAACCGTCGCCCCCCCCCCCCCTTCCTCAATATCCTTCATGCTCCGTCTCCCCTTCGCTCTCCCATTTCCCCCTTCCCATCATCCCCCTTATTCCTCAATCCTTCCCCACCACGCGCGACAATAGCTGCGTCTCGGCGGGAAGGCAGTTCATTCCATTAGCTCAAATCCGGCACCGCCTTGATGACAGCTTACGTTCCGTGTCTGGACTTTGGCTTATACGGCAAACAATTCTGCAACGAGAATCAGCACGCGAACGTCGCGCAACTCACCGCAAGACGAAACACCGGGTCCGGTGGGCGCTTACTCTGACACCAAAAGAGGCCCCGGTCTTGCCGGAGCCTCCAATCGTTTCCAAACAGGCCGGGATGGCGGGCCTTTTCATATTCGAAGTGGAACTGGACTTACAGCTTTTCGATCAGTTCGGGTACAGCGGAAAAGAGGTCTGCGGCGAGGCCGAAGTCGGCGACCTGGAAGATCGGCGCTTCTTCATCCTTGTTGATCGCCACGATAATCTTGCTGTCTTTCATTCCCGCGAGATGCTGGATGGCGCCGGAAATGCCCACTGCGACATAGAGGTCAGGAGCCACCACCTTGCCGGTCTGTCCGACCTGCCAGTCATTCGGTGCAAAGCCCGAATCCACTGCAGCACGCGACGCGCCGACGGCGGCGCCCAGTTTGTCGGCCAGCCTCTCGATCAACGCAAAATCGTCTTTGGAGCCGACACCGCGACCGCCGGAAACGACCACGCCGGCCGAGGTGAGTTCAGGGCGGTCGCTCTCGGCAACCTTGTCTTCAACCCATTCAGATAGCTCTGGGTTGTGCGCGGCACCGATTGTTTCAATGCTCGCCGAGCCGCCATCGCCGGCAGCGTCGAATGTCGATGTCCGGAAGGTCACAACCTTGGTTACATCCTTTGACCTCACGGTCTGTACTGCGTTGCCTGCGTAGATGGGGCGCTCGAATGTATCGGCGTCAACGACCCCGGAGACATCTGAGATAACCATGACATCAAGCAATGCAGCCACACGGGGCATGATGTTTTTGGCATCGGTCGTGGCCGGTGCGCAAATATGGGAAAAGTCACCGGCTAATGAAGTGATCAGAGCGGCTGTCGGTTCGGCTAGGCGGTGCCCGAGCGAGGCATCTTCGGCCACAAGCACCTTGGCGACATCGTTGATCCTGGCCGCGGCTTCACCCGCCGCAGCTGCCGAAGCGCCGGCGCAAAGCACCGTGACATCGCCAAGCGCCTTGGCAGCGGTAACCGCCTTTGCCGTAGCGTCGAAGGCGAGTTCGCCATTGTTCACTTCTGCCAGTAGTAGGACTGCCATCAGATTGCTCCTGCCTCTTTGAGTTTCGAAACGAGCATGTCGACCGAGTCGACCATTTCGCCCCCCTTGCGTGCCTTTGGCTCGGCTATCGAAACGACCTCGAGGCGCGGACTTACATCGACGCCATAGTCTTCCGGGGTCTTTTCATCCAAATGCTTCTTCTTCGCCTTCATGATGTTGGGCAGTGAGGCATAGCGCGGCTCGTTCAGGCGCAGATCGACAGTCACGACGGCCGGCATCTTCACTTTGATCGCCTGCAGACCGCCATCGACCTCGCGGGTGACCACCGCATGATTGCCGTCTATCTCGACCTTCGAGGCAAAAGTCGCCTGGCTCCAGCCCAGCAATGCAGAAAGCATCTGGCCAGTCGCATTCATGTCATTGTCGATCGCCTGTTTGCCGGCCAGCACGATTCCCGGCTTTTCTTCGTCGATAATGCTCTTGAGGATCTTGGCAACGGCCAGAGGTTCGATATCCGTATGAACGTCTTTGGCGGCAACCACCAAAATCGCCCGGTCGGCACCCATGGCCAAGGCGGTACGCAACGTTTCCTGCGCCTGCTTGACACCAACGGAAACGACAACAATCTCTTCCGCCTTTCCCGCCTCTTTCAACCGGATCGCCTCTTCCACGGCAATCTCATCGAACGGGTTCATTGACATCTTCACATTGGCAAGATCGACATCCGATCCGTCCGCCTTTACGCGGACCTTCACGTTGTAATCGATCACGCGTTTGACGGGCACAAGCACCTTCATAACTGCGGTCTCTCCATAAGTCTCTTGATGTGGCCTCGACCGTGTCAGCGGTCTTTGAACTCTGGTTTTCTTTTCTCCGAGAAAGCCAACATGGCCTCTGGAAAGTCATGCGCGCAAAGCAGAACGCTTTGAGTATCGCGCTCGATGTCCAGCGCTTCGATGTAGCTGCACTCGGCCGAAGCGCGCATGACGCGCTTGGCCGTCTGCACACCGAACATCGGATGCGCCGCAATCTCCCGGGCGATCTCCACGGCGCGGCTTTCGACCTGCCCCGAGGGAACGCATTCCTCGACCACGCGAAGCTCTCTTGCCGCGCGCCCGTCGAGTTCACGCCCCGTCAGCACCAGCATCCGGGCGACGCCCGCGCCAGCCCTTTGCTGCAACAACCAGCTCGACCCGGTATCAGGACAGCCTCCAACACGGGCAAACACCTCGCAGAGGCGCGCATCTTCTGCGGCAACGACAATGTCGGCCGACAGCGCAAGGCTCAATCCGGCCCCATAGGCAACGCCATTCACGGCCGCGATCAGGGGCTTGCGAAAGAGATAGGCGGCGCGCCCGCCATCGTGGACTTTTTCGACCATTTCCGATGTGGCCCTGGCCCCTTTGGCGATTTCCGACTGAAACCCGACCAGATCGCCACCGCTGCTGAAATGATCGCCGCCGGTCATCACCACGGCGCGAACGCCGTCGTCCCGATCAGCCTCGCGCAGGTTCTCGATCAGCGCGTCGACAAAGGCAATGCTGTACGGGTTCCGCTTCCCGGGTTGGAGAAATCGTAGAATGCCGATGGGGCCATCCCTGTCCAGGCGCATCAGCTCGCTCATCGCGGTCTCCTTCAGGTTCCGGTCCACACCGGCTCGCGCTTTTCGGCAAAGGCCTTGGGACCTTCGATGGCGTCATTGCTGGCATAGACCACTTCGTGCAGGCGCTTGCCCTCTTCCAAGCCGCCCGCGCAGCCCAGATCCATTGTGGCGCGTACGCTCGCCTTCGCGGCGATCACCGATAATGGCGCGCCCTTGGCGATCCGCGTTGCCAGATCCCGGGCGCGGGCGCGCACGGCGTCGGGCGTATCTTCGATATAGTTGGTGAATCCGTATTCGTGCAGCCGCTCGATCGGAAACAGGTCGCCGGTCAGGACGATCTCCATCAACACGGGTTGCGGCAGCATCGACAGCGCCGGCGACGCCCAGGGCGAACCGCGGCCGATCTTGACTTCGGTAATGCCGACCTTGGTGCCCTTCAAACCGACACGCAAATCGCAGTTCAGGGTCAGCATCATGCCGCCTGCCATCAGCGATCCGGTCATCGCTGCGATGATCGGTTTCTTGCAGGCACGCATGGTCTCGTGAAAGGGATCGCGCATTTTGGTCAGGATATCCACGCCTTCGTCGCGCGCGATCTGGGTGGCTTCCTTAAGGTCGAGCCCGGCGCTGAACACGCCGCAATCTGCAGAGGTTAGAATCGCCACGCGGATCGCATTGTCGGCCTCGACCCTTTCCCAAGCCTCGGTCAGCCCGTTGGTGGCCGCCACGGAAAGAGCATTCTTGCGCTCTGGACGGTTGATGCAAACCGTCGCAATCCCTTCTTCAACCGTCACTTCGATCGGGTTCATATTCCTGCCTATCTTGATCTGGGAACCGCTTTCGGCCAGCGGACAGCCGGGGGGCTCCCCGCGGCACAAAGGCCGCGGGGAGGATTGGTATTATTCGACCGTGAACTTCGCGGAGCTTTCCTTGATAACCTCCCACACCACATCGGTGTAGTCAGCGCTCCAATCGGTCAGCGGAACCCAGGTCTCGCCGTTCCACTGCTCGACACGGGTTTTGCCACCACCGCCGTGATCGGATGCGGTCACCGTGACCGGAGCCATGAGCCCGTTGCCGTCGAAATCGGAGATCGATTCATAGGCGGTCTTCATGCTCTCCGGCGTCACCGGCCAACCGTTCTGCTTGATGGCCAGACGGACGGCTTCGAAACCGACGGAATAGATCGCCATACCGGTGTTGTAATACACGTCACGGACAAGGGTTTCCGGGCCGCTACCTTCACCCTTCGCATAATACGTTTCGAGCATTGTTTTCACGATCGGTACTTCCTGGCCGCCGGCCACGTTGGTCCCGCGGAGAATGCCCTTGGCGTCGGCCGCACCGATGTTGTTGATGTCGACTTCGTTCAGCCAGTTCACCGACAGATAACGGTCGATCGGGTATCCGTTTCGCCGCATTTCCTTCGCGGCAACCACGTGACCACCGGCGAGCAGCCAGCTGATCACATAGTCGGGCTTGTCGCGGCGAATTTTACTCCAGGCGCCGGACTGATCCGAACCGGGCAGCGGAACCGGATAGAGTTCGAGTTCGAATCCTTCCTTTTCGGCCAGTGTCTTGAGAATCTCGATGGGTTCCTGGCCGAAGGGATAATCGAGGTAAATGAACCCGATCTTGGCCTTGCTCAGATCGCCGTTCATCTGGCCCTTGATGAAGGCGACATCGTTTGCCGCCTGCTGCCAATAGGTCGGACCGACAGGAAATATCCACTTGAACACCTCGCCGTCGACGGCATCACCGCGACCGACGAAGGACTGCATCAGGATGTTCCCATCCTTCATCACCCGCGGCAATACGGCATTCGTCACCGGAGTCGACAGCATGTTGAAGATGGAAACACCTTCACGCCTGAGCTGTTCATAACACTCCACGCCCCGCTGGGGTTCATTACCGTGATCGCGAATGACAACCTCAACAGGATGCCCTTCCACACCGCCATTTGAATTGACGTACTTCGCCAAGTCCTGCGCCGCCTGTGCGACCTGCGGAGAGATAAAGGTATAGGACTTGCTGAGATCGAAGCATAGGCCGAAACGCACCGGCTCTTTGTCTTGTGCGGACGCCTCGGTAGCCCCTAACGCCAACATCGTGGCGAAGGCGGCCGTAGTAACAGTAGACAGAAGTTTCATTTCATTTCTCCCTGGTTGTGGTTTTGTCCGGTCGCCCTGCATCTCCTCCTTCGGACGCCGAACAGGCTGAATTGATGCTGCATCATTTGCCGAACTTCGATGAGCTTTCCTTTACTACCGCCCAAACTTGATCCGAATATTCGGAAAGCCAGTCAGTCTGTGGGACCCAGGCTGTGCCGTCCCACATTTCGATCCTTGTTGCTCCGCCGCCTCCGTGGTCTTGCGCGGTAACGGTGATCGGAGCCATCAATCCGTTCGCATCAAAGCCTCGTAGCGACTCTAATCCGGCACGGTAGGAATCGGGCGTTATGGGAAGCCCTTGCAGCTCAACTGCCTTGCGCGCGGCCTCGAACATGATCGAATACATCGCGAGGCCTGTATTATAGAAAACGTCTTGGGTCTTTTCGATCGGACCGTTCCCGTTGCCCTTATCATAGAGCTCGGCCATGATTTCCTTGTAGAGCGGTATGTCCTGGCCGCCGACCACGTTCGTCCCGCGCTTGATGCCGATGGCGTTCTTTGCGCCGATGTTGGCGATATCTACTTCGTTCAGCCAGTTGACCGAGATATATTTGTCCATCGGGATACCGTTCCGCTTCATTTCCTTTGAAGCGACGACATGTGCACCGCCAAGCATCCAGACGACAATCTGATCGGGCTTGTCGCGGCGTATCTTGGACCAGACACCTGACTGGTCATTGCCGGGAAGCGGCACCGGGTAGAGCAGAAGCTCGAAACCTTCCTTTTCGGAAAGCGTCTTCAGAATCTCGATCGGCTCCTGGCCGAAAGGATAGTCAAAATAAACGAAGCCAACCTTGACATTCGATAAGTCGCCGTCATGCAGCTGTTTAATATATGCAATGTCATTTGCCGCTTGGCCCCAATAAGTAGGCCCGATCGGATAGACCCAATCGAAGACAGTCCCATCAACCGCGTCGCCCCGCCCAACAAGGGACTGCATGAGGACGCGTCCGTCCTCCATTGCCCGCGGCAGAACCGCAAGCGATACGGGTGTCGACAATGTATCGAATACAAACACTCCTTCGCGGCTCAACTGTTCGTAGCATTCCACGCCTCGTTGCGGTTCATTGCCGTGATCGCGCACGATCACTTCAACCGGCTCGCCTCCGATCCCGCCTTTGCGGTTCACAAGCGCTGCCAGATCTTTCGCGGCTTGAGCAACCTGCGGCGTTGCGAAGGTATAGGCCTTGCTCAGATCGTAGCAGACACCGACCCTGAATGGTTCGGCCAATGCAGCTGCAGGTATGGACATTGCCATCCCGAAGACGATGGTAGAAATAAATGCGGCACTGCTGAGTAGTTTCATGTTTACCTCCCGTAGAAACGACCGGGGCGCCCGGTCAACTCAACCACCGTTTACGCCGACTGTAATGTTTCACGTTGTGGAAATTGCTTCCCTCTTTGCCACCGAGGTAGAAGTCCTGAATGTCGGAGTTCGACTTGAGCGCCTCCGCCGTGTCATGCATGACAACTCGGCCGTTCTCGATCAGGTATCCGTCGGACACGATCTCCAGCGCCGCGAGTGCGTTTTGCTCCACAAGAAGAACTGACAAGCCCTCTTCCCGATTGATTTTCTTGATCATGTCGAAGATCTCAGCCACCAGGAACGGGGCAAGTCCAAGGCTCGGCTCGTCAAGCATCAACAGGTCCGGTTGCGTCACCAGAGCCCGGCCAATGGCGAGCATCTGCTGTTCGCCACCAGACAGATATCCCGCAAAGGAGTTGCGCCGCTCGGCCAGTCGAGGAAAATAATTGTAGATCCTGTCTTTCTCCGCATTCAACGCAGCCCTGCTCATGCCGAGTGGCGCCGCGGCGATCAGGTTTTCATCGGGTGTGAGATGTTCGAAAACGCGACGGCCTTCAATGACATGGCAAATGCCCATCTCCACTCGTTTTTGCGCGAGAGCCTCGGTGATAACGGTTCCGCCAAAACGGATCTCACCGCGGCTGATATGACCACGCTCGGCTTTCAACAGGCCGCTGATTGCCTTGAGTGTCGTGCTTTTGCCCGCCCCGTTTGACCCCAGAAGAGCAACCATCTTGCCCTTGGGAACCTCGATCGAGACGCCTTTGATTGCCAATAGAACGTTATCGTACAGCACTTCGACACTGTTCATCGACAAAATGGGCTCGGCGACAGTCTGGTCTTCCATCGACATGAATTCTATTTCCTAAGCTGATCAAACGGCCAAACCATTAGGTAATCCCGGATGTTGCCGTAGAGTTTTCCAAGACCAAGAGGTTCGATTAGAAGTATGATGACAATCAGCGCGCCGTAGACAGCGTTGGGGATATGCGCGAGTGTTTCGACGTTGAGTTGCATCCCCAACTGCTCAGAGGCGGCGACCACCACCCCGTTGACCAGTCCTGGAACCAAGAGAATCAGCGCGACACCAAAATAGGATCCAATGATGCTCCCCAAACCGCCAACGATAACCATCGCCAGAGCCTGGATTGAAACCGCCACCGAGAACTGCTCCGGTGCAGCCAGGAAGAAGAAGGTCGCAACGAGCAAGGCGCCACTAACGCCGCCGATAAAGGACGACATCGCAAACGCCACGATTTTGTAGTAAAAGCTGTACACGCCCAGAATGGCAGCTGCATAATCCTTTTCGCGAACCGCAACCAAGGCGCGTCCAAGGCCGGTGCGCTTGAGGTTCAGCATGAAGATGGTGACCAACAGACACCATGCGAGCGCCACATAGTACAGACCTGTATCCGACGTGATTTCCTGGCCAAGCAATTTCAGCGTTGGCGCCTGCAGTGAGGCATGCGAACCGCCCGAAATCGCCGGGGAGTGCGTCAGCACCCAGTCCATGATGAACTGCATGGCCAATGTCGTCAGTGCAAGATAGAGGCCCTTGGCCCGCAATGCCGCGAACGCGAACAAGCTGCCAATTACCGAAGCGGAAAGCCCGCCGATGATCAGCGCGAATTCCCACGGCACCCCAAAGCGGGCTGCGTGGATCGCCGAATATGCGCCCACCGCCATGACCGCCGCGTAACCCAAATGCAGCTGTCCCGCCCAGCCGGTCACAAGGTTCAACCCAAGCGCCGCCGAAGTCCAGATAAGCCAAGGCAACATGTAGCTGTTAACGTATAGCGCCGGAGCGATAAACGGCGCGGCCACGCCAAGTATAAGGAAGGTCAGAGCCAGGTTCCGGTCAGCGGGAACCTTGTAAATACGGCTGTCCGAGATGTAATTGGTGTGATACACACCAGAAAGGCGGTAGAACATTCAATTACACCCTTTCTATGTCGTGGCGTCCGAACAAGCCGTGCGGACGGATCATGATTGTGAGAATGAGAACCGCGGCTACAATCAGTTCACGACTTCCGCCACCCACAAGCGGATCTAAGAAGTCTGCTCCGACGTTTTCGACAACGCCAAGAATGATACCCGCGACTACGGCGCCCAGGATGCTGTCGAGCCCGCCCAGCACAGCCACCGTCAGGCCTTTCAGCAGCAGCAGCGAAAGAGCTTGGTCCACACCCTGTATCTCGCCCCAAATCACCCCGGCGGAAACCGCGACAACAGATGCCAAGCCCCAGGAAAGCCCCACCCCTCGCTCAACCGAAATTCCGACTGACCATGACGCCATGTAATCGTCGGCTATCGCGCGAAGCTTGACGCCCAGGCGGGTGCGGAAGAAGAGCAGGAAGGCGGCGAGCAAGATCACCGCGACGACCGATCCGACGAGATGAATCCTGCTGATCAGGATATCCCCGAGAAACAGCGGTTCATAACTGATGCCCAGTTCCATCGATCTCGACGTCCCGCCCCAGACCGCAAGTGTTGTCCCGCGCAGGAAGATGTCGAGGCCCAGCGTAAGCATCAGGATCATCACGACAGGGCGCCCAGCAAGGCGCCGTAGCGCAACACGTTCAATTCCAAAGCCAAGTCCGAACATGATGGCGATCGCGAGCGGAATCGCCAGCCACAGCGGCATGCCGACGTCACGCGCCAAAGCCAGAACGACATAGGCACCAACCATGGTCAGCCCGCCTTGGGCAAGGTTTGGCACCGAGGAAGCCTTGTAGATCAGTACAAGACCGATCGCGAAAAGCGAGTAGAGCAAACCTGTGAGGGCCCCGTTGATCGCGAGTTCAGCTAGGAAAACCGGATCCATCTATACCTCCCTGATGGGGAGGGTCCGCTCGACCTTCCCGATTTCGCCGGACTCATAAGTCACCTGGGCACTCACTCGAACTTCGCTGCGGCCATCGTAAAGCGCCCCGATCACGACGTCGTATCGAGCCTCGACCACGCTCCGGCGCAACTTGCGTGTCCGGGTTATCTCGCCGTCGTCTGGATCGAACTCCTTGGGTAGACTTACGAAGCGCTTGATTTGCAGTGGCTCGGTTATCACGGCGTTCACTCGCCGAAAGGCTTCGTGAAGAAGCGTGGCAACCTCGTCGCGCTGGGAAAGATCCGCATACGAGACATAAGGCACACCATTGACCTCGGCCCAGTGCCCGACAGCATCGAAATCGATGCAAACCATCGCGGTCAATTCCTCCCGCCCGGCGCCAATCACAGCGGCATCCTTTATGTAAGGGCTGAATTTCAGACGGTTTTCGATGTAGTTGGGCACGTAACGCTCGCCCCCTGCAGTATACATAACCTCCGAAACGCGGCCCAAGACCACAAGATGCCCGTCTTCTTCGAGATACCCGGCGTCGCCCGTGTGCAGCCACCCGCGCTTCAGAGCCTCGGCCGAGGCCTCGGGGTTGTTGTAATAGCCCTCGAACACGCTTTCGGACCGCAAGAGGATCTCGCCGTCATCGGCGATTGCAACCTCTACACCCGGAGCTGGCTTGCCCACGGAGTGAAGGCGCACTTCACTCGGTGACTGGATCGTATTGATCGCGCTGTTTTCGGTCTGGCCGTAAAGCTGGCGCAACTTGATGCCGATTGCGCGGTAGAAGACAAACGTATCCTCACCAATGGCTTCGCCACCGGTAAATGCGTTTTTCAGTCGATTCATGCCGAACTGGTCTTTGATCGGACCGAATATGAGTGCCTCGCCCAACAGCCGGTTCAGGGGTTCCAGCACACCGCCACCTTTGCCGGCGAGCTTGCGCGACTCCGCAGCCACCGCCCTGTTCATGAAGAATTGGTACAGCCACTTCTTCAATGGTGTCGAATTTTCAATACCGACTTGTATCGTGGTAAGGATGTTGTCCCAGCTCCTGGGCGCGGCCAGGTAGAATGTGGGGGCAACTTCGCGCATGTCTCGAATAACGGTCTCCTGCCGCTCTGGTACACTGACGGTGAAACGAAGAAGCAACGCTGCCGCGACAGTTATGGCGTAGTCGCCGACCCATGCCATCGGCAAATAGGCCAGAACCTCTTCGCCGACCTCGAACGCACCGGCGGCGAAACCATTGCGTGCTGCGGCGATAACGTTCTTCTGACTGAGAACCACGCCTTTGGGCTTACCCGTGGTACCTGACGAATGCAGGAACACCGCCGGGTCTTCCGGCTTGGTCCGGTGAATGAGTTCACCGCGCCGCTTCGGGTCTTCGTTGAGATGATGCCTGCCGACATCGGTCAGGTGTTCCCATGACATCAGCCCGTCGGCTTCATAGAAGCCGAGCCCACGTTCTTCGACATATACAATATGTAGAATTCCCTTCGCTTCAGCATCGCGCAGCTCCAGGATTTTATCCACCTGTTCCTGATCTTCGGCAAAGGCGGCGACGATCTCGACCTCGCCTACAAAATGCCGGAGCTCGTCAAGCGTTACGCCGGGATAAGCGGGCATCGCGTAGGCACCGACCAACGCGAGTGCGAGCATTCCTGCGTACAAGCGCGCTCTGTTGTCACCCAAAATCAGGACTGCCTGACCGGGTTTTATGCCGATTTTTTCGAGGCCAGCCGAACACGCGAGCACTTCCTCAGTGTATTCAGCCCAACTGGTCTCTTTCCAGATACCAAGCTCCTTCTCTCGAATAGCGATATCCGATCCGTACTTGTCCGCGTTTCGCGCGAGCAGGGTTCCGATGGTTTCGGCCTCGATCGGCCGATCAAGAACAGAATCAGCCATGCGCACCACCCCCGATGTACGCTTCGATAACCCGCGGATCCTTGACGACATCCTTCGGAATGCCCCCGGCGATCATCTCGCCGTAATTGAGCGCGAGCATCCTGTCGCAAATGCCGACAATCACATCCATGTGGTGCTCAATCAGAAGAACGCTGATTCCCCGTTCGGCACGCGCATCCAGAATGAAGCGAGCCATATACCCTTTCTCCTCCTGATTCATGCCGGCCATTGGCTCATCAAGAATCAACATTCTCGGCTCCGACACCAAAGCTCGGGCGAGCTCGACCCGTTTCTTCAATCCGATGGGAAGGCCATCGACCAATTCGTTGCGAACGCTCTCGAGCTGAAGGAACTCGATCACTTCCTCGACAATCATTCGGTTCGCGATTTCCTCGCGCCGCGCCACCCACCAATAGAGCATCGTGGGAAGAACACCTGGGTGCATATGTATGTGTCTTCCCAAAAGAATGTTGTCGAGCACACTCATTCCGTTGAAGAGGGCGAGATTCTGAAACGTCCGTGCAACACCAAGTCTGGCCACCTTGTGTGGCGCCACGCCGGTGATGTCCTTTCCCGCCATGCGAACAATACCCTTGTTCGGCGGATAAAATCCCGAGATCGCATTTGTCAGCGTGGTCTTGCCGCTTCCATTCGGGCCAACAAGACCAAAAATCTCGCCATGGTTGATGGCGAGGTCCACACCGGTTACGGCGACGACACCTCCGAACCTGCGCTCGATCCCGACGCATTCCAGAATCGCTTCGTCGTGGGATTGGTTTTTTTCAGGTCGCATGTACTTCATCTGCTTTGCGCTACCGGCATGTTCGAGATATCCAAAGAAATTTAAGCGATGCGGAAATAGTCTGGGCGCCCCGTCGGCCACGGATCACCCCACAACTGCTGACCACCATCGACATTCAGGACCTCTCCGGTAATGAATTTGGCGGACGGTGCAGCCAAGTAGACAACCGCTTCGGCAACGTCCCATTCGTCGCCGGCATGTCTCATCGGATTTGATTCTTCGAAGGTCGCAGCGCCTTCAGCGGTGTAATTGTGGAAACCATTGCTTTCACAACAGCCGGGAGCGACGCAGTTCACTCTGATGTTGTTGGGCGCCCATTCCACGGCGATCGATTTGGAAAGATAGATGACGCCCGCTCGCGCAGCGCAGCTGTGAGCGATCCCCGGCATGCCTCGCCAGACATCGGCGACGATGCTGATGATTGAACCCGGCCGCTTCGCCTCAATCCATCTCCGCGCCGTAGCCTGCATCATCCACCAGGTCCCGTTGAGGTTGGTGTCGATGACGGCGTTCCAACCCTTCACCGAATATTCGATGGCAGGCTGCGGGAACTGGCCGCCGGCATTGTTGACAAGGATATCGATGCCGCCCAGCTCACTCTCGGCCGCTTCTACAAACGACGTTACCTGCTCCGGATCGCGGATGGACATGGGCTGTGACAGGACTTTACCACCAAAGCCGCGCAGGCATTCTGCAGCCACAGCCAACTTCTCTTCGTTTCGGCCATTGATAGCTATGTTGGCGCCAAGCCGCGCAAACAGGACCGCAATTGCCAAGCCAAGCCCGCCGCCGGCGCCCGTGATCATGACGCCTTTGCCGGCGAAGAGATCACTCGCATACACAGTTGGTCGTTGTTTCAGGTCGTCCATCGACGACCCGAACACAGCCTTCGCCGTCATGTCTCCTCCCGTACCCATTAAGGGTCATTTTCAGAATTAATCTAACGCACGTTAGAATCGTGGTCAAGCCTGCGTCGTGCTACGCACAGAGATCAGGCTCGAAACTAATAGGACTTTGGAAGTCCGAGCGCTTTTTCCGCAATGAAAGACATCAGCATGTGAGGCGTGACAGGCACGATGTGGAACAACAGCGCTTCGCGCACGAGACGTTCAACATGGTATTCCTTGGCGTACCCAAACCCGCCAAAGGTCAATTGGGCGACTTGTGTCGCCTCGACGGCTGCCTCCGCGGCGAGGAGCTTTGCCGCATTGGCTTCCACACCGCAGGACAGTTGTGAGTCGTACAGCTCAGCAGCATGCATGACCATGAGGTTGGCTGCCTCGACTTTCGCCCAAGCCTTGGCCAGCGGATGCTGGACGCCCTGATTTTGACCAATGGGACGACCAAATACGGAGCGCTCCTTGGCATAGCCCGCTGCACGGGTGATTGCGTTGCGCGCGATGCCGATACATTCGCCGGCCACCAGGATGCGTTCGGGATTCAGGCCATGAAGTATCTGACGAAAACCCTGCCCTTCTTCGCCAATCAGGTGATTGGCCGGGATCGGCAGCCCGTCGATGAACACTTCATTGGAATCAACCGCCTTGCGACCCATCTTTTCGATCTCTCGTACATCAACAAATCTCCGGTCGAGATCGGTATAGAACAGACTCAGTCCCTCGGTTGGCTTCTCAACATCCTCGAGCCGCGTTGTCCGCGCCAGAAGTAACATTTTGTCGGCAACCTGTGCGGTCGAGATCCATACCTTTTGACCATGCACCACATAGTGATCCCCCTTTTTCACCGCCATGGTCCTGAGCTTGGTGGTGTCGAGGCCCGTAGTCGGTTCGGTTACCGCAAAACACGCCTTCTCCCGCCCTTCGATCAGGGGCTTCAGCATCCGTGCTTTCTGCTCAGCCGTTCCGAATTTCACGACCGGATTGAGCCCGAAAATGTTCATGTGGATGGCGGAAGCGGCGCTGGCGCCGCCGCCCGATTCTGCGATCGCCTGCATCATGACCGTTGCTTCTGTGATCCCCAATCCCGCGCCGCCGACCGCCTCGGGCATCGCGATCCCCAGCCAACCACCTTGCGCCATGGCCAGGTGCAAATCGTGCGGAAAGCCTCCCTTGCTGTCCCGTTCAAGCCAGTACTCGTCGTCGAAACGCGCGCAAATCCGCAGAATACTTTCGCGGATTTCGCTCTGTTGCTCAGACATCCTGAATGTCATGTCCGTTCCTCCTCAAGGGCGGTCTCAATACATCCTGTCCTCGCCAGATCTGCGATTTGTACGTCATCATAACCAAGCGCCTCCAGCACGGCGGCGGTATCCGCCCCTCTCGGGCGGCCGAGCCAGCGCAAGACACCTGGTGTAATGCTGAAATGCGGGACCGGACCGACAACATGTGTCGGGTCGCCTTCTACCGAGGCTATATCGCCCCGATGGCAAATCTGCGGATGGTCGATTATCTGCTCGACCGATAAAACGGGAGCTGCCACCGCATCGTGACGTTCGAACTCCACTTGAACCTCTGAGAAATCACGTGCCGTGATGTAGGCGTTCAGCGTGTCAAACACCTCCGTCATGTGTTGTGACATGCTGTGCAGGCTCGCAAATCTCGGATCGTCGGCCAAGGAATCGCCGCCAACCGCGCGCAGGAGACGCCGCGCTGTTTCGGCACTGCCGGCCGAAACAGTGACCCATATTCCGTCGCGTGTGCGGAACATTCCGCCCGGCGCAAAATCCATTGGCTGTCGTAATCCATTGCGGATCGGCGCGATGCCGGCGCCCGTCGCCGCCGGGACATGATAATCGATCAGTCGCAAGAGCGCCTCGAAAACGGCCAGATCCACGACCTGCCCGCGCACCACACCGCGTTCCCGCGCATATAGCGCGATCATCAGCCCAAGCGCCCCCATCAACCCTGTCGTGCTGTCAGCGGCGGGAAACCCCGGGTGCATCGGCGAACCATCGGCAAATCCGGTCAGATGCGCCAGGCCGCTCATCGCCTCCGCCGCGCGCCCGAATGCAGGCGTATCGCGCATCGGGCCATCCTGGCCGTATCCCGACACTCTAAGGATCACAAGATCGGGATTCCAACCGTGCAGCACCTCGGGCCCGATCCCGGCGCGCTCCAAAACGCCAGGCCGGAAGTTTTCGACCAGGACATCCGAGCGTTCCACAAGCTTGCGGAGTACCTTCAGCCCCTCTTCGTTTTTCCAGTCGAGACCAAGGATTTGCTTGTTGCGCGCGAGTGTCTTCCACCACACCCCCACGCCATCGATCGCCGTGGGGCCCAGGTCACGCATCATGTCCGGACGTCCCGGCGTCTCCACCTTGACGACCTTCGCTCCAAAGTCGGAAAGCAGAGAAGCGGCAAGCGGTCCGGCGATAACATGCCCGAGTTCAACGATGCGGAGGTTCTCCAGTGGCCCAACCATTATTCCGACCTTTCGCTCGAGGCAGCTTCCAATCACCTTATTCTAACATCTGTTAGAATCTCAAGTCATCATCCAGCCGAACGCGAAAAATTCGTGACACAATTGCCCGCTGCGCCTCAAATAGCCTGCCAGTCGCCCTGCCGCGCGGTTCCGGTGGGCATTCAGATCAAGGTAGCCACCACGCAAGACTCAGACTGCCGCTGTGATCTTCCGTTGGATGCAATGGCACGACCTCTTGGCTTCGTTTCGGCAGAGCGACGTTTCCGCTTCGAGGATATTTACGGGCGTATGAGGACGCGCGGCTCGATGGAAATGTCGTGTCGGCAAGGTTAAAAAGCTCGTCCGACGATCTGTTGGGTGACAACTCCGCTCAAAGACGATTCTCCAATCCATTCAGATCATCAATAAGTCGGATCGGCCGCGGTTACAGTTCCAAGAAAAGGCGCTGCGGCGGTGTGAACCAGAGTCGGGGCACGCCGACCCTTCGTTACACGGCCGCTGCAGCTACCGATATGAACAGACGCCTCATCTCATCTTGGTTATCGCGCGTAGGCGAGTTTGGCAATCAGACAGCAACTGACCTTTGTGCAACTCGCCAATCAGATAACTACCTGATCCTCCGCATCACATGAGAATCGCGGAATATCATGAACAGGACGCAGGCAATCGCGGCTTTTGTGACATCCCCGGATACGAACGGATACAGGCCGGCGGCGAGCAGCTTTTCATCATAACCGAGGAAGCTCCCCAGCCAGGCAAGTCCCGGCATGTAAATGGCAATCGAACCCGAAAGGACAGCCAGAAAGGCGCCGGACACAGGTCGAGTCCCGCTCAATCTCTGCGCAACGAAGCCGGATACAACTGCGCAAAGCAAGAACCCAATCAGATAGCCGCCAGTTGGCCCAAGAAGATAGGCTGGACCGGCGACGGCAGGCGGCGTGCCCGCGAACACCGGAAGCCCCATCAGACCCTCAAAGAGATAAACCGCCACGGTCGCGCCGGCGCGAACCGGTCCGAGGAACAGTCCCAGACAGAGGACCACGAGAGTTTGGGTTGTCATAGGCACCGGGTAAAACGGCACCACGACTTTGGCGGAGATTGCAAGAAGAAGTGTACCTAGAATGATAACGCCGACATCGCGAGCGAGGCTCATTACAGACCGCTGGTTTCCTGCTTCAATAAGCATGCCGTTCTTCCTTTCAATAGTTTCCCATAACTATGGCGTGTTCATTCACATCCGCTTGGCGACTTCTTCCAGCATGACTTCGCTGGCGCCGCCGCCAATGGCCTGAACGCGGGCATCGCGCGACATGCGTTCCACCGGTGTTTCGCGCATGTAGCCCATGCCGCCATGGAACTGGACACAGTCGTAGAGCACGCTGTTCACCAGTTCGCCGCAATAGGCCTTGACCATCGAGACCTCTTTCACGCAGTCACGGCCCGCCGCGTCCAGACCCGCGGCGTGATAGACAAGCTGACGTCCTGCCGCAATCCGCGTCTGACAGTCGGCCAGGCGTTGACGCACCACCTGCTTGTCCCATAAAACGCCGCCAAAGGCCTTGCGCTGCTTGACATAATCCACCGTCATGTCCAGCGCGGTCTGCGCCTCTGCGCAGGCCATTGCGCCCAGCACGATGCGTTCGTTCTGGAAGTTCTTCATCACCGAGTAAAAACCCCGGTTGACCTCGCCCAGCACGTTCTCGGCCGGCACGCGCACATCCTCGAAGATCAGCTCGGCCGTGTCCGAGCACAGCCAGCCGGTCTTGTTCAGCGCCCGGCCGATCGAAAAGCCCGGTGTACCCTTTTCGATCGCGAACATGGTGATCCCGCGCGAACCCTTGGCATCGGGGTCGGTCTTGGCCCCGACAAAGTAAAGGTCACCATGAACGCCGTTGGTGATGAACATCTTGGTGCCGTTCAGCACCCAGTCCGACCCGTCCTGCACCGCGTGGGTGCGCATGCCGGCCACGTCGGATCCCGCGCCCGGTTCGGTCACGGCAACAGCGGTGATCTTTTCACCCGAGGTGATCGACGGCATCCAGCGCGCCTTCTGTTCGGGCGTACCGGCGTTCTCCAGATGCGGCGAGGCCATGTCGGTATGCACCAGAACCGTGGCCGAGAAGCCGCCGAAGGTGGAACGCCCCACCTCTTCGGCCAGCATCACGCTAGCCATCACATCGAGGCCCGCGCCGCCGTATCGTTCGTCATAGCGCATGCCGAGCACGCCCAGATCGCCCATCCGGCGCAACACGTCGCGCGGTACCATGCCGTCCCTTTCCCAGGCGTCGGCCTTGGCCGTCACCTCGGTCTCGATGAAGCGCCGTAACTGGCCGCGGATCATCTCGAGGTCATCGCTGAACGGCCCGGCGGCGGAGGTGATTGCATCCTGTCTGTTCATCTCTTGTCCTCCGGATCGAGTTTGACGAGGGGGGCGTGCCCGGCGACGGTGTCGCCCGGCGCGCAATAGATTTCAGCCACAACGCCCGCGACCTGCGCGCGCAGGCTCTGCAAGAGCTTCATCGCTTCCAGCACCACCAGCGTGTCGCCGGCGGCGACATGGTCGCCGGGCGCGACGCGAATCTCGGCCACGGCGCCCGGCATCGGCGCCACCAGGGTGTCGACTCCGGCGGGCCCGCCCGCCGCGCGGCTCAGGTGCCGGCCCTCCAGCGTGCGCAGGTCCGTCGCTATCATCCCGGCGGAGGTTTGCAGATGCACCCGCCAACGATCGCCGGCGCGTTCGACATGGGCTATGCGCGAGAACGGGACGCCGCCGATACGTCCGTGCAGGCGGTCCCCGGCCAAGGCGACGGCCTCGGCAGCGACCGTTTGGCCGTCCGGCAGCCCGGCGGCAAGCTCTGCCCCTGAGCCGGTCATGCGGATCGGCTCTTCATTGGCTGTGTCCCAATAAGATACCGCGCCGGCTCGCCCTGCGGGCGCGGTGAGCCGCCATGACCCGAGGCTTTCCCATGGCGATGCGCCCGCCGGGGCGAGATGCAGATGCAACGCCATCGCGGCGAGCGCCATGTCCTGCGCCTCGGGGGCCGGGTGCGTCCAGCCGTCGGGGAACATCTCGGCCAGGCCCGACGTGTGATGCCGGAACGCCCGGAAATCGGGATGGATCAGAAGCGCGCGCTGATAGGCCAGGTTCAGGCCGACGCCGCCGACGGCAAAAGCATCGATCGCGGTGATCGCCCGGCGGATCGCCCCGGCCCGGTCCGGCGCGTGGACGATCAGCTTGGCAATCATGGAATCGTAGTGGTGGCCGACGACCGAACCGCACTCTACTCCCGTATCCAGCCGCACGCCTGAGGGCGGCGCCCAAAGGGTGATCTGGCCCGTTTCGGGGCGGAAATTTTCGCCCGGGTTTTCGGCGGCGATGCGGATTTCAATTGCGTGCCCGTCGAATTGCACATCCGATTGCGCCAGTGTCAGCGGCTCGCCCCGCGCGATGCGCAACTGCCATTCGACCAGGTCGATGCCGGTGATCGCCTCGGTCACGGGGTGTTCCACCTGCAAGCGGGTGTTCATCTCGAGGAAGTAGTATTCGCCACGGGCCAGATCATAGAGGTATTCCACAGTGCCGGCAGAGCGGTAGCCGATTGCCTGCGCCAGCCGCACCGCCGCGGCGCGCATGTCGTCGCGCACAGCCTCGGGAAGATCGGCGGCGGGGGCTTCTTCGATCAGCTTTTGGTGGTTGCGTTGCAGCGAGCAATCGCGGTCGCCCAGATGCAGCACGGTGCCGTGGGTATCGCCGAGCACCTGCACTTCGACGTGGCGGACACGGGGCGCATAGCGTTCGAGGAACACCGCCGGATCGCCGAAGGCGCCTTTCGCCTCGGCCCGGGCAGATGCAATCGCCTCGGGTGCGTCGCCCAGGTCGGTGACAAGCCGCATCCCGCGCCCGCCGCCGCCCGCGCTGGCCTTGACCAGAAACGGCGTGCCAAGCGCCTTGGCCTCTTCCAGCAATCGCGCGTCGGACTGACCTTCGCCGCGATAGCCCGGCAGCACAGGCACACCTGCGGCTTCGGCGGCGGCCTTGGCCTCGATTTTGGATCCCATGCGGGCGATCGCGTCAGGTCCCGGCCCGATGAACACGAGGCCCGCCGCCTCGACCGCAGCGGCGAAACCGGCATTCTCAGACAAAAAGCCATAGCCCGGATGCACCGCCCCTGCCCCGGCCGCACGGGCGGCGTCCAGGATGGCATCGACGTTCAAATAGCTTTCCGACGGCGCGGCCCCGCCAATGCACAGGGCGTGATCGGCCTCGGTCACGAAGGGCGCGTCGCGGTCGGCCTCCGAAAACACCGCCACGCTTTCCAGCCCCAGCTTGCGGCACCCGCGCTGGATGCGGCGGGCGATCTCGCCCCGGTTGGCGATCAGGACGCGAGTGAAACTCATTTGACCCGCCATGACGGGATGGCTTTGTTGATAAAGCTGTTGATCCCCTCGATGCCTTCCTCCGTCTCCCAGGCATCGGCCAGCCGGTCGGCGGTGTAGATCATGTTGGTTTCCAGATCGTGGGACGCGACATAGGCGACCAGCGCCTTGGTATCGGCCACGGCGCCAGGGGCGGCCTGCAGATGATCATGCACCACTTTCTCAACCGCTGCATCCAACTGATCGGCGGCCACGACTTCGGTCAACAGACCGATCCGTTCGGCGCGTGTGCTGTCGAAGAGCGCCCCGGAGAGCATGGTTTCGCGGGAATGCACCTTGCCGATGCGGGCCACGACGTAGGGCGAGATATTGGCCGGCAGCAGGCCGAGCCTGACCTCGGTCAGACCGAACCGCGCGCCTTCGGCACCGATCGTGTAGTCGCAGACCGAAATCATGCCGACCCCGCCGCCATAGGCCGGTCCGTTGATCTTTCCGATCAGCGGTTTGGGCAGGGTATCAAGGCGGCGCAGCAAACGCGCCAGCGTGGCGCTCTGGTCCACCCGCTCGGCGCGCGATTTTTCGACGTTGGAGGCGAACCAGTTGAAATCCCCCCCGGCACAGAAGCTTTTGCCGTTGCCGGTCAGCACCACGACGCGCACCGTGTCATCGGCGGCCAGCTTCACGGCTGCGCTGTAAAGTTCGGCGATCAGATCGCCGTTCAGGGCATTGTGCTTGTCCGGGCGGTTCAGCGTTACCGTGGCGACGCCGCGCGCATCCGTTTCGACAAGGATCGTTTCATGGCTCTCGGTCACGTCCGGCCCTCACATTCTGAACACGGGGGTATGGCGCCTGGCCTCGGGCACCGAAGAGACAATGGCCAGGCAAAGCCCGAGGATGTCGCGTGTCTGGCCCGGTTCGATCAGCCCGTCATCCCAAAGCCGCGAAGTGGCGTAATAGGGATCGGACTGTTCGCCATACTGGGCGCGCACCTCAGCCTCGATCTTCGCAAGGTCGGCCGCCAGCTTTTCCGGCTCGCCCCCCTTCTGGCGGCGCAGTTCCAGCATCACGTTGGTGGCGATGTCGGCGGACATGGTGGCAAGTTCCGCCGTGGGCCAGGCAAAGAGGAGATTCGGCGCGAAACCGCGCCCGCACATGCCGTAGTTTCCGGCCCCGTAAGAGCCGCCCAGCAGAACCGACAGGCGCGGCACCTTGGCAACGGACATGGCATAGACCAGCTTGGCGCTGTCCTTGGCGATACCGCCGCGCTCGGCCTCGGTGCCGACCATGAAACCCGAGATGTTGTGCAGGAACAGAAGCGGGATATTGCGCTGATCGCACATCGACACGAATTGCGCACCTTTTAGCGAACTGTCGGACAAAAGCGCCCCGTTGTTGGCCAGGATACCAACGCGATAGCCGTGGATGCGCGCCGTGCCGCAAACCAGCGTTTCGCCCCATCCCGGCTTGAACTCGCGGAACTCGCCCGCGTCGATCATCCGCAACAGCACCTCGCGCATGTCATAGGGCTGTTTGCGGTCGGCGCTGATCACGCCAAGCAGCTCTTCAGGATCGTGGGCGGGCGCTTCGGGGGGCTGGTCCGGCTGCATCGGGCGCGACTGGCCCAGTTCGGCCACGATGTCGCGCATAAGTGCCAATGCGTGGTACTCATCTTCGGCCAGATGGTCGGTCACCCCCGAAACGCGCGAATGCATCTCGGCTCCGCCCAGCGTTTCGCCATCGACCTCTTCGTTGATCGCCACCTTGACGATCGACGGCCCGCCCAGATGGATGCGCGCGTTGCCGCGCACCATGATGACCTCGTCCGACAGCGCCGGGATATAGGCCCCGCCCGCCGTGCAGCCGCCAAACACGGCCGAGATCTGCGGCAGGCCGCTGGCGGACATGTTGGTCTGGCGATAAAAGGAATTGCCGAAATGGCGGGCATCGGGAAAGACCCGGTCCTGTTCAGGCAGATAGGCCCCGCCGCAATCCACCAGATAGAGACAGGGCAGCCGGTTTTCAGCCGCGATTTCCTGGGCGCGGATGTGTTTTTGGACTGTCTCGTGGTAGAAGGAGCCGCCCTTCACGGTGGCGTCATTGGCGATCATCATGCAGGGCAACCCGTGGACGATGCCGATGCCGGTGACGATCCCGGCGCCGGGCACCTCGCCCCCGTATTGCCCGTAAGCGGCCAGCGACGACAGTTCCAGAAACGCGGTGCCGGGATCGACCAGCAGGTCGATCCGTTCCCGCACCAGAAGCTTGCCGCGCTTGCGGTGCCGCGCGACCATATCGGGACGTCCGCCCGCCGTTGCCGCGGCGACGCGGTCGCGTAGGGTCTGGACCCGCGCGCGCTGCGCCGCGTGGTTGCGGGTAAAGACTTCGGATGCGGTCAGCACCGCGGTTTCAAGTCGCGCCAACCCTCAACCCCCGGTATCGTCTAGGATGCCGTGCAGGAACACATCGGCATAGGATTGCGATAGCGCGCTGACGCTGCCGCGTTTCGGATCGAACCATTCCAGCGTGGCATTGAGAGCGCCGATCAGCATCAGGCGCAGGCGGCGGATGTCTACATCCGGTTTCAGCGCTCCCTTGTCGCGGAGCCGCGCCAGCAGGCTGTCCCACTCGGCCTCGTAGGCGCGGCGCGTGGGAAGGTTGGCATCGCGGACCGATTGTGGAACCTGCCCGAAGATGCGCACATTGGCCGAGGAATAATCGCTGACATCCAGAAGCGCGCGCAGATGCGCCTCGATCGCGGCGCGCAGGACGGCCTCGGCGCTTGCGCCGGCCGGCTGCGCCGACACCGCCTGGCGCATCCGGTCGTGAACCGCTTGGATGCCGGCATCGAGGATCGCCGCAACGATCTCGTCCTTAGAGCCGAAATGGTAATATATGCTGCCCGCCTTGATCCCGGCGGCCTCGGCGATTTTTCTGAGCGATACGGACCCGTAGCCCTGTTCACGGAAAAGCCGCGCCGCAATATCCAGCACGCCATCCCGCCCGACCGCGCTGCGCGATGTCTCGTTGACCTTGCTCGCAGTGGTATCAGCCATGGGTCTTCATTTTACCTCAATACCTAACTAACGACTGTTAGGCACATGAAGCCAGTGAGTCAACCGTCCTGAACGTGTTGGATTGGAGTTTGGAAAAATCCGAGCAAACCTCTTATGGCCGCCCGGACGAGCACGTTCTTTAATGGACCCGATTACAGGGCCCGGGTCGAAGTTCTAGATCACGAACCCGCCGCCACAAATAATGTGCTGGCCCGAGATAAAGTTCGATTCCGGCGAGCAGAACAGATAGACGGCGCCGGCGGCCTCCTGCGGCGTGCCCACACGACCCAGCGGAATCATCCGCTCCATCTGCGACAGAAGATCGGGATTCACGCCGACCTTGATCTCCTTGTCCTCGACCTTGATCGTGCTGTCGCCTTTTGCACTGCCTTCGGTCAGGCGGGTGCGGATCGGACCGAACGCCACCGCGTTCACATTCACCTTGTAGCGCCCCCATTCCTTGGCCATCGTCCGGGTGACCCCCAGAATGCCTGCCTTGGCGGCGGAATAGTTGATCTGACCGGCATTGCCGCCGGTCCCCGCGATGGACGAAATGTTAACCACTTTGCGGAACACTTCCTGCCCGGCGGCGGCTTCTTCCTTGGCCTTGGCGCTGATCACCGGCTGGGCGGCGCGCAGGATCTTGAAGGGTGCCGTCAGGTGGACGTCGATGATCGCCTGCCACTGTTCGTCGGACATCTTCTGAACGACGCTGTCCCAAGTGTAGCCTGCGTTGTTCACGATGATATCGAGCCCGCCGAAGCTGTCTACGCCGGTCTTGATGAACCGTTCGGCGAACCCGCCTTCGGTGACGCTACCGGCGCAGACCACGGCCTCGGCACCCATCGCGCGCACCGCCTCGGCGGTTTCATTGGCCGGATCGGCGTCCAGATCGTTGATCACCACGCGCGCCCCTTCCGAGGCCAGTTTCAGCGCGATTTCCCGGCCAATGCCCCGGCCCGAGCCCGAGACCAGCGCCACGCGCCCGTCGAGTTTTCCAGTCATATTGATTCCTCCCGAAAGTCGCTATCAGGCTTTTTCATAAAGCGTGGTGACGCAGGCCCCGCCGAGGCCCAGATTGTGCTGCAGCGCCAGGCGCGCGCCGTCGACCTGGCGCGCATCGGCCTGGCCGCGCAGCTGCTGGACAAGCTCGGTGCATTGCGCAAGGCCGGTCGCCCCCAGCGGATGCCCCTTGGACAACAGACCGCCGGACGGGTTGGTCACGTATTTGCCGCCATAGGTGTTGTCGCCATCATCGACGAATTTCGCCGCATCGCCGCGCCCGCAAAGGCCGAGCGCCTCGTAGGTGATCAGCTCGTTATGGGCAAAGCAGTCGTGCAGCTCGACCACGTCTATATCCTGCGGCCCGATGCCCGCCGCCTCGTAGACCTGATCGGCCGCGCGCTTGGCCATCGAGAAGCCGACCACCTCGCGCATGTCATGGGCGTTGAAGGTCTCGGGGCCGTCCGTCGTCATCGCCTGCGCCGCGATCCGCACCGAGCTGTCGAGCCCGTGTCTGTCGGCGAACTCCTTGGAGCAGATGATCGCCGCGGCCGCGCCACAGGTGGGCGGGCAGGCCATCAGCCTTGTCATCACGCCCGGCCAGACGACCTGGGCCGCCATGACTTCTTCGGGCGTCACTTCCTGCCGGAACAGGGCAACCGGGTTCCTGGCGGCGTGGCGGCTGGCCTTGGCGCGGATCTTGGCGAAGGTTTCCAGCGTGGTGCCGAACTCCTCCATATGCGCCTTGCCGGCGCCGCCGAAATAGCGCAGCGCCAGCGGGATCTCCGGGTTGCCCACGAGATCGTCGGTTTCCTCGTCGAACGAGGCGAAGGGGCTGACCCGGTCGTGGAACATCGCGCCGATCGCGCCGGGCTGCATCTGCTCGAAACCCAGCGCCAGGGCGCAGTCCACAGCGCCGCTCTCGACCGCTTGGCGCGCCAGAAACAGCGCCGAGGATCCGGTCGAGCAGTTGTTGTTCACGTTCACGACCGGAATTCCGGTCATGCCGACCTGATACAGCGACCGTTGGCCGCAGGTGCTGTCGCCATAAACATAGCCCACATAGGCCTGCTGCACCTTGTCATAGTCGAGCCCCGCATCGGCCAACGCGGCGCGCGTGGCAGTCGCGGCCATCACGTCATAGCTTTCCGATTTCCCAGGTTTCTGGAACGGGACCATCCCGACGCCGGCGACATACGCTTTGTCCTTCATTTCTCTCGCTCCCTTTTCGTTCGGGCACTGCGATACCGGCGCCACGCATTTTCTATCAATTGTTAGATTTTTAGATGCCGGAATGAAGTCGTGTCAATATCCTACATTAGGGCGCGACGTGCTTGAACATTTTTCTAACAACTGTTTGGATAACGTCGCATGAGCCAATCAAGGATACGGTTTGGTGCTTTATGGTCAAAAGCAGGAGCATCCCGGTTGTCAGCGTTTGCAAATTCCGCGAGCCTGGAGGGGAACCAGACTGGCGAGGCAATTGAGGGAACTCCTGCATACGGGTCCAGCATTGACGGATAACCGCAGCAGTCGATGGAGCACGATATGGCGAACTGTTACGAATTCAAAGGCTTCGTTCCGGTCATTCCCGAGGACACTTTCGTTCATCCCCAGGCGGTGCTGATCGGAAACGTGATCCTCGGTCACGGCTGCTACATCGGCCCCGGAGCCAGCCTGCGCGGCGATTTCGGACGGATCGTGGTCGGGGATGGCGCGAATGTTCAGGACAATTGCATCCTGCATTCCTTCCCTGGCCGCGACGCGGTGGTGGAACCGGACGGCCATATCGGCCACGGCGCGATCCTACATGGCTGCACCATCGGACGAAACGCTCTGGTCGGCATGAATGCCGTCATCATGGACGGGGTGATCCTTGGCGCGGAATCGATCGTCGGCGCCCAAGCCTTTGTGCGCGGCGAGACGGTGATCCCGCCGCGCTCGATGGTGGTCGGATCGCCGGCCAAGGTGATCCGAGAGGTCACCGAAAAGGAAGTGGCATGGAAGACGCGCGGCACCGCGGAATACCAGCAACTTGCGCGGGATTGCCTGGCCGGGCTAAAGCCCGTCGCGCCTTTAGGAACGGTGGAAGAGAACCGCCCCGAAATGGCGGCCTCGGACGTCGTGTCCATCCAGGAGGCACGGCGCCAGCCCAACTGAAGCGCTTGGGACCTGTTCTGTCGGGGCGGCGATACAGTGCCGCGCCCCGGGTCCTCACAGCCGGAATATCCCGTAATGCGGCTCGTCGATCGGCGCGTTCAAAGACGCGGAGATCGACATGCCCAACGCATTGCGCGTATCGGCCGGGTCGAGGATGCCGTCGTCCCACAATTCCGAGGTCGAGGTATAGGCCTCGACATCGCGCTTGTATTTTTCCAGCACCGGTTCGCGGATCGCGGCGATTTCCTCTTCGGTCAGCTCTTTGCCTTCGCGCTGAAGCTGCCGGATCTTGACGTCCGCCATGGTGTTGGCAGCCTGATCCGCGCCCATCACGCCGATCTCGGCCTGGGGCCACATGAACAGCGTGCGCGCATCCCAGGCCCGCCCGCACATGCCGTAATTGCCGGCCCCGTAAGACGCATTGGCGATCACGGTGAATTTAGGCACGACCGAGCCGCCCTGCGCCATCAGCATCTTGGCGCCGTCCTTGGCGATGCCGCGTTCTTCGTATTCGCGGCCCACCATGTAACCGGTGATGTTCTGGAAAAAAACCAGAGGCGTGCGGTTCTGGTTGCAAAGCTGCATGAAATGCGCGGCCTTGAGCGAGCTGTCGTTGAACAGCACCCCGTTGTTGGCAAGGATGCCGACCTTGTAGCCCCAGATATGGGCAAAGCCGCACACCATCGTGGTGCCATAGTCGGGCTGATATTCGTGAAAGCGCGAACCGTCCACGATCCGGGCCAGAACCTCGCGCATGTCGAACTGGGTTTTCCGGTCCTTGGGAATGATCCCGTAGAGTTCCTTTGGATCGTAGTAAGGCTCTTCGAAGGCCGCGGTTTCGATGATCGTTTTCGGCATGCGCTTCCACTGGCCGACAATCTCGCGGGCCAGTGAAAAGGCGTGCTGTTCGGTCGCGGCGCGGTAGTCGCCCGTGCCCGAAACCGAGGTGTGCATGACCGCGCCGCCCAGTTCCTGAACGCCGACCTCCTCGCCGGTGGCCGCCTTGACCAGCGGCGGACCGCCAAGGAAAATCGCCCCTGTGCCTTCGATGATGATGTTGTAGTCGCTCAGCGTCGGCACATAGGCGCCGCCAGCCGTGCAGTGCCCGCCGACCACGGCAATCTGCGGGATATTGGCCTGGCTCAGCTTGACCTGGTTGCGAAACACCCGCCCTCCCAGATACCGGTCGGGAAAGACGCCGTGCTGCAAGGGCAGGAAACCGCCCGCGCTGTCGCAGATATGGATGACCGGCAGGCGGTTTTCCAGCGCCACATCCAGAAGGCGCACGACCTTTTTCACCGTATGGGGATACCATGCGCCGCCTTTGACGCTGGCATCGTTGGCGTGAATGGCGACCTCGCGGCCCTGTACGATGCCGATGCCGGTCACCACGGCGGCGCCGGGGACCGAGCCGTCGTATTCTCGGCAGGCGGCCAGGGTGGAAAACTCCAGGAACGGCGTGCCGGGGTCCAGCAGCAGTTCCAGCCGATCGCGCACGCCCAGCTTGTTCTGCCGGGCCAGACGCTCGATGTCGCGCTGCGGGCGTTCGTAGCGGGCCGCGTGCTGGCGGGCGTGGAACTCTTTCAACCGCTCTGACATCGCGGCGAAATTGGCCTTGAAGTCGGCCGCGTTGGTGTCGATCTGGCTTTCAATCCGGCGCATGGTCACTTCTCCTCCGGTGCCAACTGGGCAAGGACGGCCTTCAGCCCGAAACTGTCGCCGGCGGCAAATGGCATCTCAGCGATCACGCCGTCGCGCGGCGCGGACAGGGTGGTCTCCAGCTTCATGCTTTCGATTACCAGCAGGGGCTGCCCTTCCTTGACGGTGTCTCCGGGTTTGAACGCCACCGACACGACGACCCCCGGCATCGGCGCCACGATGCGGTCATCTGCTGCGCCGCCATCGCTTCCGGCCAGACGCCGAGCGGGATCGACCCGCCCAATCTCGTACGCCCGACCGTTCAGGTGCACGAAGGTCGAATCGGGTCCGACGGCGAGCCGCAGCTCTTGCACGTCGCCCCGCGTCCGAAGGACATGGCCGCCCGGTTCCCCCGTTGCGTCCAACTGGCAGGGAACCGCGCCATCGGGCGTGTTCAGGATAAAGCGGCTCCCATCATGGATGAGCCAGCATTCGGCTTCGACGCCGCCGACCTGGAATATCCTGCGCATCAGTTTCTCCACCCACCCATCTTGCGGTGCATCGCCGGTATCTGCATCACTTCGGCCACCAACCGTTCGTCCGACAGGGCCGCTGCCGCCATCAGCAGGTCGGACACGTCATCGCCCGGCGTGGTCAGCGTCTCGGCCTCTTCGGCCAGAAAACCTGTCGAGACGTCACCCGAGGCGAAGCGGGGATGGGCGAGGATCGCATCCAGATAGCCGGTATTGGTCGTCACCCCGAGGATGACGTAGTTCCGCACCGCCTGCCGCGCGCGAGCAATAGCCTCGGCCCGATCGGCGCCGTATATGATAAGCTTGGAAAGCATCGGGTCGAAGTCGGTCGTGACCTTGCCGCCGTCCAGAATGCCGCTGTCCACGCGGACGCCTTCGCCACGGGGTTCGTCCAGCAGCAGGATATCGCCGATCGCGGGGCGAAAATCGGCCGTCGCATCCTCGGCGCAGATACGCAGTTCGATAGAATGACCAATCTGCGGGATGTCGGCCTGCGAGACGCTGAGCCCGTCGCCCGCCGCGATGCGCAACTGCTCGGCGACCAGATCGAAGCCCGTCACCATCTCGGTCACGGGATGTTCGACCTGAAGACGCGTGTTCATCTCCAGGAAATAGAACGCGCCATCCGGGGCATAGATGAACTCGACCGTACCGGCGCCGCGATAGTTGACGGCGCGGGCAATCCCGGCGGCGGTCTCGCAGATGTTCAGACGTTGCTCGGTTGAGAGCGCCGGAGAGGGCGTTTCCTCGATGATCTTCTGGAACCGGCGCTGGATCGAGCATTCGCGTTCCCAGAAATGGACCACATCGCCCTGCCCGTCGCCCATCACCTGCACCTCGATATGGCGCGGGCGTTCGATGTAGCGTTCCACGAACAGCCGCCCGTCGCCGAAATAGCGCTCGCCCTCGCGGCGCGCGGTTTCGATCTCGGTCTCCAGCGTGCGGTCCTCGCGCACAACGCGCATGCCCTTGCCACCGCCGCCGGCCGAGGGCTTGATCAGCAGCGGATAGCCAACGGCGCGGGCGCGTTCGACAAAACTCGCCGGATCATCGTCCTCGATGGCGGAGGCAGCGACGGGAAAGCCGCGCTCCTCGACGAAGGCCCGCGCGCGCACCTTGTCGCCCATCAGGTCGATGACCTGCGACGTCGGGCCGACGAAGGTGATGCCCGCCTGTTCCAGCGCGGCCACGAAGCCCGCGTTCTCGGAGAGAAACCCATAGCCGGGATGCACCGCATCCGCGCCGATCCGCTTTGCCGCCTCGACGATCTGCGGGATATCGAGATATGCCGCCACCGGGGTCGGCCCCTCGATCGTCACCACCTCGTCGGCAATCAGGTGGGCCGGCCCCTCCTGTTCGAAGGTATGCCGCAGGACGGCAGTTGCCAGCCCCTGCGCCCTGGCGGTGCGCAGCACGCGTGCCGCGATTTCGCCCCGGTTGGCGACAAGCAGTTTGGAAATGCTCATTTTTTTCCTTTCACGCACTCTTGGCAGGGCGCAGCCCGTCGCGCGTGGCCAGATCGGCGGGCACGGGTATTTCGATGTCGAGCAGCATCTGCGCGAAGCCCTTGCCTTGCGGATCGATGCGGACCGAGGCGATGCCGCCGCCGCCCAGAGACTCGTGCAGAAGGAAGTTCAGTGCATTGCTGCCCGGCAGGTCGAAACGCTCGACCACTCCGTTGCAGAGGTGTGCAAAGTAGCCCTTCACCACCTCTTCGGTCAGGGCGGTGCGGATATAGGGCAGGTAATCCGGCTTGCGCGCCAGAATGCCGATATTGGCGATGTCCCCCTTGTCGCCGGAGCGGCCCCAGGCCAAGTCCACCAGCCGCACCTTGACCGCGTCCGGACCGGCCTCGCGGCCTTCCGCCGACGGCGCCGCGGGCGGATCGAGGCGCACCGCCTCGGCAGCGATGGCGACGGGCACACCCGCGCCGTCGACCTCGACCGCGAGGGGAGTATCGGCCTTGTCCATCAGGAAAGAGAACAGCCGCACCACCGGCTGCACCTTGGGCCGTCCGGCGAAGAACCCGGTCAGACCCTGCGCGGTCGAAATCGCCATCGGTGCGATTTCTCCGGCAAAGATATTCAGCGCGGCGCGATCGTCATGGACCGCGCCGATCTTCAGCACCACCTCGCGCGTCTGTGCCCGGGCATTGGCGCCATAGGCGGCCTCGGCGCCCAGCACCTCGACGCTGACCTGCCGGAAATCAGCGAGGTTCCTGTCGCGGAAAATTCGGCGGCAGCGTGTCAAAATTGCCTCGGCAACCCTCTCAGCCTTGGCGGGGGCGTCGATAGCGGCAAGCGTAAGCGTAGTGATGGCGCGCCACCCGTCGGCATGGGTCGCCGAGACTTTGTAGCTGCCGGTGCGCCCCAACCCCCTGCCGCCCTTGACCAGCACCCGGTCGGGGCCGACCTGCTCCAGGGTGACCCCGGACCAGTCGCAGATCACGTCCGGCAGAAGGTAGGCGCGCGGATCGCCGATCTCGTACAGCATCTGCTCGCCGACCGATCCGGGCACCACCAGGCCGCCTGTGTCCGGCGTCTTGGTCATGACGAAGCTGCCGTCCTCGGAGACCTCGACGATGGGCATGCCCATGTCGTCCCAGCCGGGCACGTCCCTCCAGTCGGTGAAGTTGCCCCCCGTGCCCTGCGGGCCGCATTCGATCAGGTGGCCGGACAGCGAGCCCTGGCTGAGCTTGTCCCAATCGTCATCCTTCCAGCCGAATTCATGCATCAAGGAGCCCAGCGCCACCGCGCTATCGGCGCAGCGCCCCGTGATCACGATCTCGGCTCCCGCATCCAGCGCCACGGCGATGGGGCGAGCGCCCAGATAGGCGTTCATGCTCCAGACATCCCCGGGGAAGGCGGCGCCCGAGAACATTTCTGTCTCGCCGCGGGCGCGGATTTCGTCCGCGCGGTCCAGAAGGTCGTCGCCCAGCACGACGCCGATAGAGATGTCGACGCCCGCCGCCTCGGCCGCCCTGGCCAGCGCGTCGCGGCAGCCGCGCGGGTTCACCCCGCCGGCATTGGCCACTACCTTGATCCCCTTGGCCTTGATCTCGGCCAGCCAGGGTACCAGCGCCCTGACGAAATCCGGCGCGAACCCTGCCTCGGGCGACTTCGCCCGCGCACGCGCCATCAGCGACATCGTCACCTCGGCCAGGTAATCGAACACCAGATAGTCGATCCCGCCCTTGTTCACCAATTGCCCAACGGCTTCCGGCGTGTCGCCCCAGAAGCCGGACGCGCATCCTATGCGCAGCTTTCGATCCGGCATATCGTCCTCCTGCCTGGGCTCAGCGCCCGGTCCATTCCGGCATGCGCTTGCCGATGAAGGCCGCGAAGCCCTCTCGCGCGTCTTCCGTCTGCGCCACCCGCGGTAACAGCGATTCGGCAAACCGCATTTGCTGCGGATAGGTCATGTCCTCCATCGCGTGACAGGCGTATTTGCCCAGCCGGATCGCGGTCGGCGATTGCGCGGCGATCTGGGCGACCAGCTCATCGACCTTGGCATCCAGGCTGCTTGACTCTGTCACGTAATTCACCAAATCGTAGCGCAGCGCCTCTTCTGCCGTCAGAGGTACACCGGTGATGAACATCTCCATCAGCCGCCGCCTGGGCAGCACCCGCATCATCGACGGCACAATTGTCATGGGAAACAGGCCCACCTTTACCTCCGGCGTTCCAATCCGGGCGTGATCGACCATTACTGCGAGATCACAGGCGCAGATGATACCTGCGCCCGCGCCCATCGCCACACCATTGATTCGCGCGATGGTCGGCTTCTTGCAGGCCTCGATTTTCTCGAACAACTGACCGGCAAAGTGGCCCGGCTCGGAGGGGTCCATCACAAACGGGCCACCATCGGCACCCGCCTTGATGTCGCCACCAGCACAAAAGGCGCGTTCGCCCGCCCCCGTCAGCACGATTACGCGGCAGCCGGGATCGGCCTCCGCTTTTGAGATCGCAGCAATGATCCCCTCAGCGACGTCCCGGTTCAACGCATTTCGCTGGTCGGGACGGTTAATCGTGATGCGGATCTCGCGTCCGTCGCTCTTACAAAGCACAACCTGATCGGTCATTTTCCCTGCCCCCCCATTTGCGCCACCCAATCGCACTCAACGCCCGACCATGAACGCGGTGCCTTGAAATATTTTCTAACATATGTTTGATTTTGGTCAACAGTGGAAGCTGCCAAGCCGATTGGGAGGATTTGGAATGAGTGTTCAGGCAGGGCCGAAGTTGGCCGAGCTAGAGGCCATAAAGGCCAATTACTCGCTGACAGGCGAACAGCGTCAGATCGTCGATCATGTGGACCGCGTTTCGCGCGAGTTGCTGCATCCGCTGCAGGAAAGAATGGATGCGGAAGAATGGTGGCCCGAGGATCTGTTCAAGCAGATGGGCGAACTTGGGCTTCTGGGCGTCACCGCCCCAGAAGAATTGGGGGGATCAGGTCAGGACGAATTCACCCAGGCACTGGTATCTCAAGTGATTTCGAAATGGAACCCGGCCGTCGGGCTGTCGCACGGGGCACATGACAACCTGTGCCTTAACAACATCCTGCGCAACGGCTCGGAAGAGCAGGTGAAGAAATACGTTCCCGGCCTTTGCTCGGGCGAACTCGTTGGAGCCCTTGGCCTGACCGAACCCGGCGCGGGGTCCGATGCGCTGGGTTCGATGGCGACGACGGCGCGGAAAGACGGCGACGACTATGTCATCAACGGCTCGAAGATCTACATCACCAACGGCCCGATCGCCGACGTGATTCTGCTCTATGCCAAGACCGACAAGTCCAAGGGCGCCAAGGGAATTTCCGCGTTCATCGTCGAGACGGACAATCCCGGCTTCAAGGTGGCGCAGAAGCTGGACAAGATGGGGTTCCGCGGCTCGCCCACAGGGGAATTACTGTTCGAGGATTGCCGGGTGCCGGCCTCGGCCTTGGTCGGCGCCGAAAACAGCGGCGTATCGGTGGTGATGAGCGGGCTGGACCTGGAACGTGCCATGGTCGCCTCGGTCTGTGTCGGCATGGCCGAGCGCGCCCTGGAACTGGGCCTGGAATACGCCAAGCTCCGCGAACAGTTCGGCAAGCCGATCGCAAGCTTTCAGATGGTGCAGTCGAAACTGGCCGAGATTTATATCGAGCTAGAGACCGCCCGCGCCTTTGGCCACCGGGCACTGGCGGCCTGCGTCGGCCTGCCCAAGGGCGCCGGCGGCCGCGGCCAGATCCACAAGCTGACCGCGGCGGCCTGTCTTTACGCCGGCGAGGCGTTCAACAAGGCGGTGACCGAGGCCTGCCACATCCATGGCGGTTCCGGCTACATGCAGGACACCGAGATCAACCGGCTCTATCGCGCCAACAAGCTTCTGGAGATCGGCGCCGGCACCAGCGAGGTGCGCAAGATCATCATCGCCGAAGAACTGTTGCGCGCCTGAGGGAGGACATGACCATGAACCAGACTTTCCGCAATGCCCCCGACCTGCCCTCGCATTTCATGACCGATGAGCAGCAGGCGCTGGCCGATCAGGCCGGCAAGTTCTTTTTCTCCGAGTTCCATCACCTGAACGCGGAGATGGACAACACCGACGACCTGCCGGCCTCGGTTTTTCCGACACTTGGCGAGATGGGCTATCTCGGGCTGAACGTTCCGCCCGAGTTCGGCGGCGCCGGGCTGGATTTCACCTCGGCCTGCATCATCACCGAGCAGTTGTCGCGCGCCTCGGCCGCCATCGGGCTGACCCATGTGGCCCACGACAATCTGTGCGTCAACAACATCTACCGCAACGCCAATGATGATCTGCGGAAAAAATATCTGCCAGGCCTCTGCGACGGCTCGCTGATCGGCGCCCTGGGCCTGACCGAACCCGGTGCCGGGTCGGACGCGCTCGGCTCGATGCGCACTACCGCGCGGAAGGACGGCGACGACTACATCCTGAACGGCGCCAAGATCTACATCACCAACGGGCCGGTCGCCGATCTGGTGCTGGTCTATGCCAAGACCTCGCCCGAGAAGGGCGCCAAGGGCATTTCCGCATTCATCGTGGAAACCGACACGCCCGGTTTCAAGGTGGCACAGAAGCTGAACAAGATGGGGTTCCGCGGCTCGCCCACCGGGGAACTGGTGTTCGAGGATTGCCGCGTTCCCGCCCGCAACATGGTCGGCAAGCTCGACGGCGGCGTGGCCGTCACCATGTCCGGTCTGGATCTGGAACGCGCCATCGTCTGCTTCAACGCGCTCGGCATCGCGCAGCGGGCGCTCGATATCTCGATCGACTACGCCAAGACCCGCCAGCAATTCGGCAAGCCCATCGCCAGTTTCCAGATGGTACAGGCGATGCTGGCCGACATGTACACCCAAATCGAGGCGGCGCGCAGCCTGTCGCTGAAGACGGCGGCCATGTGCGAGGGCCTGGAAGAGGGCGCCGGCGGGCGCGGCGAGATCCACAAGCTGACCGCCGCCGCGATCTTCAAGGCCGCCGCGGCAACCTCGTTCGTGCTGGACAAGGCGGTGCAGATCCACGGCGGCTCGGGCTATATGCGCGACACCGAGGTGAACCGGCTGTTCCGCACGGGCCGGGTGCTGGAGGTCGGCGCGGGCACACAGGAGGTGCGCAAGCTGATCATCTCCGGTGAGCTTCTGAAGAACTGAGGCGCGCCATGACACAGCAGAAACAGAGATACGCATCCGATCTCATGGCCGGCCAGGTTGCCCTGGTGACAGGTTCGGGGTCCGGCATGGGGCGCGCCACAGCGCTTGAAATGGCCTCTTGCGGAGCCAGGCTGGCCTTGTTCGCGCGCCGCGAAGACCCCCTGCAGGAAACCGCAGAGATGATCCGCGCGGCAGGCGGCGAGGCCTTCGTGGTGCCGGGCGACACCCGCAACGAAGACAGCATCGAAGCGGCGATGAAGCGCATCAAGGGCCATTACGGTCGGCTTGACGTGCTGGTGAACAACGCGGGCGGGCAATACATCGCCGCCGCCCGCGATATCACCAACAAGGGCTTTGAGGCCGTGATCCGCAACAACTTGATCGGATCGTGGCAGATGACCCGCGCCGCGGCGGATCATTTCATGTACGACAACGGCGGATCGATCGTTTTTGTCACGGCCATTTCGGCCCGAACCGCGCTGACCGGGTTCACGCACACCGTCGCCGCCCGCGCCGGTGTGACGGGCATGATGAAAACGCTGGCCGCCGAGTGGGGCGAATACGGCATTCGCCTGAACTGCGTCGCCCCGGGCACGATCAAGACCGAGGCGCTCGGACGCTATCCCATTTCGCCGGACCACTGGAAACAGCTGAACCGTTCGGTTCTGAACCGGATGGGCGCGGCCGAGGACATTTCCGGCACGATCATATTCCTTGCGTCCAGATTGGGGGAATTCATCACGGGCGAAGACATTTATGTGGATGGTGGCGAAACCCTGCATCTGGGACACGACGCACGTGACATGATCAACCCCGAGATGTTCGAAAAGCGCGAGCGCGGAGATGGAAAGAATGAGTGAGACCCCAGTCCTGCTGGACATCTCCGACCGGATCGCCACGGTCACGCTGAACGACCCCGCGCGCCGGAACCCGGTTACCGGAAATGACATGATCGGTGCGCTTCTGGAGACCTTCGCGAAGGTGCAGGCAGACCCGCAAGTCAGCGTCATGATCCTGACAGGCGCCGACCCGGCCTTTTGCGCGGGCGGCGACATCAAGGAGATGAACGACCCCGACAGCGTGTTCCGCAAGGAGCCGCTTGCGACCGCTCAAAGCTATGTCGATGGGGTACAGCGCCTGCCCCAGGCTCTTTACAACCTCGACATCCCGACCATCGCGGCCGTGAATGGCGCGGCCGTCGGCGCCGGGTGCGATCTGACCATGATGTGCGACATGCGCATTGCCTCGCAGAACGCGAAGTTCGGCGAGGTCTTCATCAATCTCGGCATCATTCCCGGCGATGCGGGCAGTTGGTTCCTGTTGCGCCGACTGGGGCATCAGAAAGCGGCGGACCTGACCTTTTCGGGCCGGATGGTGGGCGCCGAAGAGGCGCTCGAGCTGGGCATGGTGCTAGAAGTCGTCGCCCATGATATGCTGATGGAATGTGCCCGCGAACGCGCCGCGGTCATCGCATCCAAGCCGCCTCGGGCCGTGCGCGTCGCCAAACGCCTGTTGCGCAACGCCGAACGCATGGATCTTCCCGATTTCCTGAATGCGGCCGCGGCATATCAGGCCTTGATGCACCAGACCGAAGACCATCACGAAGCCATCGCGGCCTTTCTGGAAAAACGAAAACCGAATTTCACCGGCCGCTGAAAGACAGATTGAATGTCCGAAATCACGCAAGAAAAGATGGACCAGATCGCGCAGATGTGGAACGCGCGCGGGAAGGGGCTGATCACCCACATGGCGTTGAAGATCGAGGAGGTCTCGACCGAAGCTGTCCAGGTGCGGATGCCGTTCAATCCGGACTTTTGCGTCGATGCGGACCAAACCCTGCTTCATGGTGGTATCCTGACGGCTCTTCTGGACAGTGTCTTTGGGCTGGCAAACTTTGTTGGAATCGAGGGCGTCAGCACCATGGCCACGCTGGATCTGCGGGTCGATTACCTGCGCCCCGCCCGATCGCGCGCCGATGTGATCGTCCGCGCCCATTGCTATCGCAAGACACGCCATATCGCCTTCAATTCCGGCAGCATCTGGTTTGACAATCATGTCGATGATGAAATCGCGCGCGGGACTGCCTCGTTTGCGTTGACGCGCGGCAAAACCAGCCTGTTTGAGGCAATGACCAGGGGAAAGCCATAAGATGGACCTGCAAGCCGTCAACATGAATGTTTTCCGGGTTCCGTTCTTCCGCTTTCTGAACTTTGATATTCTGGAAGTGGGCAAGTTCCATGCCAAAGCCGAGATGGCGTTTGATTCGCGCCATATCGGAAACCCGATTATGGAGCATTACCACGGGGGGATTATCGCCAGCTTCATGGAAGCCACAGCCGCCATTGCAGTCCAACCCGATTTCGCGGATGTGCCAGCCAAGCCGATCAACCTGACCGTCGACTACCTCAGACCTGGTGTGAAGGGACCGCTGACTGCGCAGGCGACCGTGACGCGGAAGGGATCGCGTATCGCAAGTGTAAGAGTACTGTCCTGGCAGGCAAGCCCGGAGAAATCCGTCGCCGAGGGCTTGTATCACTTCCTATTGGTCTGAGCCTTCGCGAGCGCGAAGTAAGCCGTTAGAGCTCCCCTCTCTAAGCGGTTGTTCCGCCTCGCAGATTCCGTTGAAAAGGAGCCTTACCAGCATGTCGGAAAACTCGGACAGGGTGTGGTATCCTTCCAGTCCCGCTTTCCGTGGGTCGAACCATTCAACGGTCCAGTTCAAGGCTCCCAGCATGACCTGGCGCAGAGGAACGATCTGTATGTCCTTTCTCACAGCACCGCTTTGCTGCGCATCGGACAACATCTTGTCCCAAACAGCCGCGTATTCGTGACGGATAACCCGGTGCCTGCGACGAAGCTTCGTGGGCAACATTCCATAGCTGCGGACATTTGCCGACGTGAACTCGCTGGCCCTGAATAGGAAATCCATATGAGCCGAAATGGCCGCCGATATTCTGGCACAATGATCGTTGGGCTCCCCGAACTGCTCAATGACGCGACTGACACCGACAAGTAGGTCGCTCAATCCGGTTTGCAACACCTCGTCTACTATCTTCTCTTTTGATTTGAAATGATAGTAGACGCTGCCCGCCTCCATATTTGCCTCAACAGCGATCTGGCGTATCGTCGTAGCCTTGTACCCCCTATCTCTCAAAACGCGCGCGGCCGCGCGCAGGACTTCGCTACGTGTCCTGGCCGCTTTTCCGTGGGGCTCGACCGGCTCCGGGAGGGCTATGACGTATGGCTTGGGGAGGCTACTTCCCGGACGACGCTTGTCGCACATTCCGTCCAGGATCAATCTGCTCATGCGTTCTGAGAGAATACTGACCGGATAACGTTTCACTTCGTACCATTCAACGGTCCAGTTCATCGCACTCAAGATGAATTGGCGGATGGGAGAAACTGAAATGTCTTTGCGCAATAGACCCTTGTCGCGGGCGTTCTGCAGGAATCCACCCCACAACTTAGCATATGAGCCGCGCAGTTCCCGGTGAGCGCGTCGTGCTTCCTCCGACAACATCGGGTAGTTTCGGATATTCGCAGACGTGAAGTCGCTATCTATCAAAAGGAAGGTCAGATGCGTGTCGACCAGTTTCGCGAAAGTTTCGCGGAAGGGTTCGTCATTTGCACCCGCACACCTAATTATCCTGGCCACCTCATTGTGTAGACGCCGGACACCGATGTCGAGCACCACATCCAGCATCTTCTCTTTTGAGTCGAAATGGTAATAGATGCTCCCGGCTTCGATGTTCGCTTCACGTGCGATCTCCCGCATCGACGTCGAATTAAATCCCTCATAGCGGAATAGACGCGCTGCCGCGCGGAGGATTTCCTCGCGGGTCCTTTCCGCCTTGCTCTGAACGTCGCCGGCAAGGCATGCTTGAGGCGGCTGCATACACATATGGCTTAGATAACAACTGGACAAAGGACTGTCTATTGCGATAAATCTAACGATTGTTAGAATATTGTTAAGCGCACCCTCTAGCTCAGCAGCTCTCACAAAGGTGCTCACAGACGTAGGAAGGCAGCCCAAATGCATGGATTGAATGGCAAACGTGTCATTGTCACCGGAGGCGGAAGCGGCATTGGCCGCGCCGTTTGTCAACGGTTCGGCGAGGAAGGTTCAGAGGTCGCGGTGTTCGACCTGAACGAAGAAGGCGCACAGGAGACCGTCCGCCTGATCCGGGATGCGGGCGGCAAGGCCGAGGCTTTCAAGGTAGACATCACCGATCGCGCCCAGGTTGACAAGTCCGTTGCCGAGTTCGAGGCCGGAGGTCCGATAAGCGTCCTGGTGAACAACGCAGGATGGGACGTGATCAAGCCATTCCTCGATACAGACGCGGATCTCTGGAAAAAAGTCATCGACATCAACCTCTACGGTCCGCTGAACATGCATCACGCGGTGCTTCCGGGCATGGTCAAGAATGGCGGCGGCCGCGTTGTCAACATCGCCTCCGACGCCGGCCGCGTCGGATCGTCGGGCGAGGCGGTTTATTCGGCCTGCAAAGGCGGCATCATCTCCTTTACCAAGACCGTGGCGCGGGAACTGGCGCGCAAAGGCGTTCAGCTGAACGCGGTTGCGCCGGGCCCGACCGATACGCCCCTCTTCGCCCAGGTCGCTCAGGGCGACGCTGGTGAAAAGATCGCGGAAGGCCTCAAGCGGGCCATTCCGATGAAGCGCCTGGCGCAGCCGAGCGATTACCCCGGAATAATCTGCTTCCTAGCTTCCGACGATGCAGGATTCATCACCGGCCAGGTGATTTCCGTTTCGGGCGGCTTGTCGATGCACGGTTGATCGAAAAATGAATACGTCCAATCAAGTGCCATCGCGGTCGAGGCGTGTCTAAGTATCCTCCCCAACTGGCCGCGCCTCAGGTGCGGCCTTTTTTTGTTTCATGCGAGGCAGAGAATGTTCCAACCGGACCCTGTTATTCAACGAGCAAGCACGCTCGCGGCGTTCATTGATGATTGTGGTGCGGGCAGTTACGAAGGTCTCGTCAAACGCGCCAACGCCGAACCGGAATGGTTCTGGGGTCGGATAATCGGCTATGCCGGTATCCGGTTCAATCGTCCCTATACGCAACTGCGGGATATATCCGCGGGGCCAGATTCGATCCGATGGGCTGTCGGGGGTACCCTGAATCTGACAGAGACCTGTCTCGACGCCCGCATCGCGGGAAAACTTGGCGACAAGACCGCGATCGACTGGGTTGGCGAGGATGGAAGCCGCCGCCGCTGGACCTATGCCGAGCTTGCCGCCGAGGCCGCCCGCGTCGCATCGGCCCTTGCCGCTCGCGGGGTGGAGCCCGGACAGGCGGTAGGTATCTACATGCCGATGATTCCGGAAATCGAGGCGGCGCTTCTGGGCATCGCACGGTTGGGCGCCGTGGCGGTGCCGCTGTTCTCCGGTTTTGCCGCGCACGCCATCGCCACCCGTCTGAACGATGCCCGTGCCGTTGCGGTGCTGACGGCAGATGCGACGCCCCGGCGGAGAAAACCCGTCTGGATGGAGGCGACGCTGGCCGAAGCCCTGAAGGAGGTGCCACTTGTCCATACCGTGCTCAGCCTGCGGCGGTTCGGCGGCATAGTGGCCGATCCAGTCCGCGATCTCGACTGGCAGGAGACCGTCGGCAAAGCTGACGCGAGGCGTCCCGCCTATCCGGTAGACGCCGATGCGCCCCTGCTTATCGCCTACACCTCGGGTACGACTGGCAAGCCCAAGGGCGTGGTTCATACCCATCTCGGCGTCCAGGCCAAGGCCACGGCCGACTTCTTGCTGTGCCTCGACATGAAACGCGACGATCGTCATTTATGGATGACTGACATGGGCTGGGTGATGGGGCCACTCACGCTTCTGTCGGTGCTGCTTTCGGGCGCCACGCTGGTGCTCGCCGAGGGTGCGCCCTCGATGCCGGACGACCCCTTCCGGCTGCTGCGCCTGGCCTCGGAGATGGGCGTCACCCACCTTGGCGTCGCCCCCACGCTGGTGCGGCAGTTCATGACCCAGGATCCCGGGCCACTTTCCGGCTACGTCCTTTCGCCGTTACGCATCGTCGCCTCGACCGGCGAACCTTGGACCGATGACGCCTGGCTGTGGCATCTCGACCATATCTGCCGCCGCCGCGCGGTACCGCTCAACATTTCAGGCGGGACCGAGTTGTTCGGCGCGATCCTGACTTCAACCGTATTGCACGAGGTCAAACCCGGTGGATTCTCTGCTCAAGCACTGGGGGTCGGCGCAAAAGTGCTGCGCGTGGACGGAAGCGAAGCCGCGCCGGGCGAGGTTGGCGAACTGGTCGTGACCCAACCGCCGATCGGGCTGACACCGACCATTTGGGGAGACCGGGAACGCTATCTCGAAACCTACTGGTCTACCTTCCCCGGCATCTGGCGGCACGGCGACTGGGTGCGCCGCGATCCGGATGGCACATGGTATATCCTCGGCCGCTCGGACGATACGTTGAACATTGCCGGCAAGCGCATCGGCCCGCCCGAGATCGAGGCGGCGCTGACCGAGACGGGGAAGGTGGTGGACGCGGCGGCCATCGCTGCCCCGGACGATCTGAAAGGCGTGGCGGTGGTCTGCGTCTGCGTCGCGTCGCCCGGTGTGTTGCCCGACGCGGCACTCGTGGAGCAGCTCAAGGACCGCGTGGGAGAGATCGTTTCCAAGCCCTTCCGCCCGCGCGAGATCCATTTCGTCGAGGCGCTTCCCAAGACCCGCAGCATGAAGACGATGCGCCGGCTCGTGCGCGCCGCTTTTCTGGGCGAGGATCCGGGCGACCTGTCCTCTGTCAGCAACCCCGAGACGATGGAAGCCATCGCCGCCCTGCGAAAGGACAAATCATGATTACCGTCTTCGGAGCAACCGGCACCACCGGCGCCCCCCTTGTCGATACGCTATTGGCCAAGGGCGCGAAAGTGCGCGCAGTCACCAGCGATCCGGCCAAGGTCGAAACCCTCGCGGCCAAGGGTTGCGAGGCTGTCGTTGCCGATTTCACCGATCCCGCTGCGCTGAATCGGGCCTGTTTAGCGGCTGAACGGATCTATTTGGTGACACCCGCGCACGGGCACATGCGCCGCTGGAAGGCCGATGCGATCGAAGCGGCGAAGGTGGCAGGGGTGCGCCACGTCGTTCTGGCCACCGGACTTGGCGCCTCGCCCAAAGCCAGGCTGACCTTTGGCATGTGGCATTCGGAAACCCAGGAACTGCTGAAGAAAAGCGGCCTGGACTGGACCTTCGTTCAGCCGACCTATTTCATGCAGAACCTGTTGTGGCAGGCCGGCAGCATCGCAAGGGACGGGGTTTATTACGACGATCTGGGGGGGCCTGTGGCTTGGATCGACGCCCGCGACATTGCTGACGTCGCGGCCGAGGCGCTGACCGGCGCGGGGCATGAAGGCAAGTCCTATGGCCTGACAGGTCCCGAGGCCCTGTCTGGAGAAGAGATTGCGGCGATTCTGTCGGAAGCGACGGGTCGGCAGGTCGCTTGCGCGCCGCTGTCGGCCGCGGACGCAAAGGCGGCGATGATCGCCGGTGGGATGCAGGACGAGGTTGCGGCGGCCATGATGGAACTGGCTTCGATCGCACCCAAGGGTTACCTCGCCGGCATCGAGAACACGGTGAGCGACGTGCTTGGACACCCGGCGCGCCGTTTTGCCGATTTCGTGGCCGAGCACCGGAATGCCTTCGGCGGGTGAACGGACGGCGCCGCTTTATCTGGAGTTGACGCCACCGGCCGGGGCGGCGGCTGCGGTAGACCACCTCTTCGTCTACCGCGATTGGGGTCACCTCACGGGACATGGCAGCGGCCGTTTTGCCACGGACCTCTTCACGCTTTCCTTCGCATTCGACCCGCTTCAGGGGAAAAATGCCCTCCCCCGCCCGGCCCTGACGCCACCCCGCCCCGCGTTCAGCCTGCGGATAGCGCCCTTCCGGGGAGTGTTGGCAGGGCTACGACTCGCTTCCGCGCCCGAACGGCTTCCGCCCGAGGCATCTCTCGTCGAACTGGCCCGTTTCCTGCTAAACTTTGCCATCGGCAACGAGACTCTTGTTCCGCTTGTAGCCGCGCTTGACCGGCTTGCCTGCGAACTAGGCTTCCCTGCGGTCGGCACGGCGCCTACCAGCGCTCGCAGCGAGAGGCGCAGCATCCGGGCGGCAACGGGCATGTCGCGCCGGCGGCTAGCCGCAACCCGTCGATTTCGGCATTTACTAGGCGGGCTTGCCAAACACGCACAACCCCTGGGCGAATTGGCGCTCGACACCGGCTATTACGACCAGTCGCACATGTCGGCCGCCTGCCGCGCCTTCGCCGGGAAGCCCCCCGGCGCGATTCGCCTTCAGGCAGCAGCACCATCCGATGGCCGTTTTTTCCAAGATAACAGGTTGAATAGCCAGTTAAGACTGATCATCGATCGCTGAAAAAGGGAGTGCAAGACAGTCTATGCCGGAATTCGAACCTAAGAATCCTGACTATGACGCGCGCGTGCGCGACAGTTTCGAGCGCCAGAAGGTGATGCAAACGCTGGGGATCGGTATTGCCGGACTCTCGCCCGGTCGTATCGTGCTGGAGATGGTACATAATGATGCCTTGACTCAACAGCACGGATTTCTGCACGCCGGGATCGTGTCGACCGCGCTCGACAGTGCCTGCGGCTATGCGGCCTTCTCTCTGATGCCCGCCGAGGCCGCGGTGCTGACCGTGGAATTCAAGATCAACCTGCTCAACCCGGCAGACGGCGAGCGGTTTCGATTCGTCGCGGATGTGGTCAAGCCGGGGCGCACCCTGACGATCTGCGAGGCGCGCGCCTTTGCGGTGAAGGGCGGGGACGAAAGGCTCGTCGCCGCGATGACCGGAACGCTGATGGCCCTTGTCGGGCGGACGGGCGTGGCCGGATAAGGCTGCAAGCCGCTTGGTCGGTTGACGGCCGGTCGATCGGTTGCCCGGAGCTTCAACTCCGGTTCTCCCGCCGGCGGCCTCTCAGTTCGTCAACCGGCTTTCCAGGATGTGGCGCTGGATCTTGCCGCTCGTCGAGCGCGGAAAATCCTCGAATGCGATGAACTGGAACTCGCGCGGGCGCTTGTAGCCCGCCAGCTTCTCGCGGCATAACTGCATCAACTCTTCGGCGCTCGGTCCATCGTTGCCGCATGCGACAAACGCAACAGGGCTTTCACCCCATTTCGCATCGAGCGCCCGCACAACCGCTGCATCGACCACACCTGGATGCGCAAGCAGCACACGCTCGATTTCAGCTGGATAGACGTTCTCGCCGCCGGTCTTGATCAGGTATTTCACCCGGTCCACGAAATCGATTGTACCATCGCGGTTTCGACGGAACAGATCGCCCATATGAAAGAAACCGTTGCGGAAGTCGCTGACGTTGGTGTCGTCGGCATTCCAGTATCCTGAAAACAGGGTCGGTCCACGCAACGCCATTTCGCCGGGCGATCCGATCGGGACGTCACGATCCTCGGGATCCACCAGCCGAACCTCGCAAAATGCGCTGATCCGTTTGGACAATGTCTCGGGCGCGACACCGGGGGCGATCAGATCGGCGGTGCCCGGCGGCAGACCGGTTTCTGTGGCTCCGAAGGAATTCAGATAGGGCGCACCGAGAAGACCCGTCAGTTCCGCGATCTGGTGCGGCGGCACCAGATCGGCCATCGCGCCGCAGACCCTGATCCCTTTCAACGGCAGTGGATTGGCGCGCCGTTCGGCGATGAAGGCCTCAAGCGCCCCGGGCATCATCACGAACCAGCCAATCCTGTGGCGTGACAGCGCCTCATTCATGACCGAGGGCTGCAGTCCATCCACCATCACCACAGTCCCGCCACGCAGAAGCGTCGCCAGCGCTTGATCGGTCGATGCCATGTGAAACATTGGCGCCCATGCGATGAAACCGTCATCGGGATCCAGCGCAAGCTGCGCCGCAAAGGCCATGGCACGCGCGATATGGGCACGGTGGCTGATTAGGGCGCCTTTCGGCAACCCGGTTGTTCCCGAGGTATAGAGTATCGTGAGGCCAGCCTCAGGATCATCCACCAGCGTGCCGGTGCGCGGGTCGGGGTTCGCCGAGGCCAGCGCCTGCTCCCATTCGGGTCCGATCTCCAGGCCGGGCAGATCCGACACTGCGCGAAAGGCATCACGCAATTCGGGTTCGGCCACGGCCAGCACCGGTTCGACCAGTTCGATGCAATGCTTCAGCTCGGGCGCGGCGAGCCGCCAGTTCAGGCAGGCGACAATGGCGCCGATTCTCGCCGCCGCAAGTTCCAGCTCAAGATACTCGACGCGGTTATGCGACAGGATGGCGATCCTGTCGCCGGGCGCCACCCCTCGCGACAGAAGCACCGACGCCAAGCGATCCACACGGTCGAGCAGTTCGCCATAGCTGCGGCGGGTCTCGCCATCCTCGACCGCAAGCGCGCCGTCCCTCCCCACCGCGCAGGTGCGGAAGACCGAGTACAGATCAGCGCGGCCCGCGCGCAGTACCTCAGGCAGCATCGCATCCTCCATTGTTACGGTGCCATCTCAGAAACTTTGAGCCAAGCGCACCCCTTCATCAATGGCGCGCAATGCATCGAGTTCGGCGGCTTCCTTGGCCCCGCCGATCATTGTGACCGCAACGCCGCGCGATGCAAGCTCGTCGGCCAAGCTCCGCTCGGGTTCCTGGCCAGTGCACAATATGATGGTATCGACGGCAATGACCCTTGGCTTGCCGTCCAAAAGGATATGCAGCCCGTCGTCGTCGATGCTGTCATAGACCACGCCGCACAAGGCCTCCACTCCATGCTTGCGCAGGGCGTTGCGCAGGATCCATCTCGTCGAGACGCCGAGCCCTGCACCGGGCTTCGAAGTCTTTCTCTGGAGCATGACAACTCTACGCCGCGAGGGTTTTGGCGCTAATGGATCGCTTACCAAAGAGCCCGGTGCGGCGAATTCCGGATCGACGCCCCATGTCGAGCAGAATGTTCCGGTGTTGTGGACCTCGGCTGGCTCGGTCACGAGGAACTCGGCCACGTCGTGCCCGATCCCGCCCGCGCCCATCACCGCAACAGTCTCGCCTGCGACGCGCGCGCCAGAGAGAATCTCGGCGTAGGTTGCGACACTGGGATGGTCTATGCCCGGCAGATCGGGAATGCGCGGGACCACCCCGGTCGCGATCACCACATGATCGAAACCCTCCAAATCATCGGCTTGCGCCCGCTGTCCCAGCCGCAGCTTTGCTCCGTGCTTTCTCATCTGACCAGCATAATAACGAAGGGTTTCGTTGAACTCGTTCTTACCCGGCGCCGCGCGCGCCAGGTTCAGTTGACCGCCAAGTTCGTCCGTAGCTTCGAAAAGCGTGACGTCATGGCCAAGCCGCGCCGCTTCGGCCGCCGCCGCCATTCCCGCGGCCCCGCCGCCGACAACCGCCACCTTCCTCGGCAATTCCGCAGGCGTGTCCCGGAATTCCGTTTCGCGCCCGGCTCGTGGATTGACGAGGCACCCGACCGGTCGGTCGGAGAATATGAAATCGAGACAGGCTTGGTTGCATGCAATGCAGGTATTGATTTCCTCGGCGCGGCCTTCGCGCACCTTCTTCACGAAATGCGGATCCGCAAGGAACGGCCGAGCCATCGAGACCATATCCGCCTCGCCGGAAACAATAATATCCTCCGCGATATCGGGAGTGTTGATGCGGTTCGAGGCCACTACCGGAATTGAAACCGCGGCCTTCACGTTGGCTGCGGCCTTTCGCCAGGCCCCCCGTGGCACGGGATAGGCTATGGTCGGTACACGCGCTTCGTGCCAGCCGATACCGGTGTTCAGAATGTCGGCTCCTGCCTTCTCGATCTTCTGTGCCAGCGCTGCGATCTCCTCGGTCGGTGCCCCCTCTTCGATCAGGTCCGCGGCAGAGATCCGGTAGATGATCAGGAAATCCGGTCCGCAGGCCGCGCGAACGGCGCGCACGATCTCGACCGGAAAGCGATGCCGGTTCTCGACGCTTCCGCCCCAGTCATCCTCGCGTTTGTTCGTGTGCGTGACGGTGAACTCGTTGATGAGATAACCCTCGGAGCCCATGATCTCGACACCGTCGAATCCGGCAGCTTGAGCATTGGCAGCGGCTTCGGCGAAATCCAAGATTGTACGGCGGATATCTGCATCACTCATCTCGCGGGGCGTGTACCGATTGATCGGCGCGCGAATCGGCGACGGAGCAACGCAATCTTCAATCTTTGCATATCGGCCGGCATGAAGAAGCTGCGCACAGATCAGGCTACCTTCGGCCTGGACTGCTTCGCAGATGGGACGCAGTTTCAGCGCCTCGTCCCGATCATCGATACGCGGACCGTCGGGATCAAATATTCCATCGGCATTGGGCGAAAAACCACCCGTGACCAAAATCGCCGCCTCGCCGCGGGCCCGCTCCGCATAAAAGGCAATCTGCCTGGCGATACCGTCAGGTTCGGTTTCAAGGCGCGTATGCATCGAGCCCATTATCACGCGATTGCGCAACGTCCTTCTGCCCGCGCTGATTGGTGAAAGTAGCGCCCAGTAGCCCGTTTCATCCAAAGACTTCATCATGCTCCCCTCCTTTGAAAACACCTCTTGCGCTGCATTCTAACGTTTGTTAGATTTTTTTAAAGAGGAATTCACCGCAATGGGAGGGCGGAGGGAATGCAGTTTCAGCCTACAGAGGACCAACAAGCGTTCCGCGAGACGGCGAAACGCTTTGCCACCGAAAAGCTGGCCCCCAGCTATCAGGAGCGGGCCGCCAAGCACGAATTCGACCGTGACCTGATCAGGGAAATGGGGGCGCTCGGCCTGATCGGCCCCGACCTGCCCGAGGAATTCGGCGGCTTGGGCGAAAGCTCTGTCACGTCGGGGCTGATCGTCGAAGAGATCGCCTATGCCGATTTCAACGCAAGTTACGTGCAGCTTCTGGGATCGCTCATGGGCGGCATGGTTGCCAAGCACGCCTCGCGCGACATCGCGTCGGAATGGGTGCCCAAGGTGGTTTCGGGTGATGCCGTCATTGGTCTGGGCCTAACCGAGCCGCGCGGCGGTTCGGATGCGGCGAACCTGATTCTGAAGGCCGAGAAATCCGGAAACGGCTGGCGGCTGAACGGTGAAAAGACCTCCATGAGTTTTGCCAGCCAGGCCGATGCGGCGGTAGTCTTTGCCCGTACCGGCGATCCCAATGGCGGTTCGCGCGGGGTCAGCGCCTTCTTCATCGACCTGAACCAACCCGGCATCAAGCGCACGCATTTCGACGACATCGGCACCAAGCCCGTCGGGCGTGGATCGGTGTTCTTCGACGATGTCTTCGTGCCGGCCGAAAACATGATGGCCGAGCAGGACCGCGCCTTTGGCACCATCATGATGGGATTCGACTATTCCCGTGCGCTGATCGGTCTGGAATGCCTGGGCGCGGCGCAGGCTTCGGTGGACGAGACCTGGGCATATGTGCAGGAGCGCGAGGCGTTCGGCGCGCCGATCGTGCAATATCAGGGCGTCAGCTTTCCGCTGGCCGAGGCGGAAACGCAGCTGACCATGATGCGCCAGCTTTGCTACTACACGCTGGACCTGCGGGACCGCGGCCTGCCCCACACCTCCGAGGCAGCGATGTGCAAATGGTACCTGCCCAAGACCGCCTGCGAGATTCTGCACCAGTGTCTGATCCTGCACGGGCATTACGGCTATACCACAGACCTGCCGCATCATCAGCGCTACAACGACGTTCTGGGCCTTCAGATCGGCGACGGGACCGCGCAGATCCAAAAGCTGGTGATCGCCCGCGAGAAGGTCGGTCGCATGGCGTTGCAATATGACAAGAAGGCGAAGGGGTCCGCGAAATGAGCGATCCCGTCATCGTCAGCGCCGAGGGCAACGTCGGCATCATCGAACTGGCCCGCCCCGAGAAATTCAATTGCCTGTCACTTGAGGTGCATGAGCGCATATCTGCCGCGCGTGCGGAATACGAGGCAAACCCGGCTATTCGGGCGATCCTCATCCGGGCGCAAGGCAAGCACTTTTGCACCGGTGCCGATCTGGTGGAAGTGAAAGTTAAATTGAACGATCCCGCCGCGCTGGACCATTTCATCGCCTTCGGCATGAACAACCTGCGCGCGCTCGAAACCTCCTCCCTCCCAGTCGTCGTGGCGGTGCAGGGGTTGTGTCTGGCCGGCGGGATCGAACTGATGCTGTCCTGTGACGTGTGTTTCGCCGCCGAGACCGCCCAATTCGGCGATCAGCACGCGCAGTTCGGCCTGATCCCGGGCTGGGGCGGGTCACAGCGGCTGACGCGTCTGATGGGCCTGCGCCGTGCGCTGGATCTGATGTTCTCGGCCCGCTGGCTCAAGGCGGACGAGGCCAAGGATGCCGGCCTGGTCAACTACATCGTGCCGGATGCGGATCTGCATCAGGCCGCGCTGGAATACTGCCAGAAGATCGCCACCCGCTCGCGTCCCGGTATCGCCGAGATGAAGCGGCTGGCACGCGAAGGCGCGGATCTCGGCATCGACCAGCAAATGCGGCTGGAGCGTGACGCCGCCGTGCGCGCGTTGCCCAGCGATGACGTCGCCGAGGGGCTCGACGCGTTCGAGAACCGGCGCGCGCCCGAATTCAAGGCCTAAGGAAGAAACTATGGACTTCACTTTAAACGACGAACAGCGCCAGATTTACGAATACGGCGGCCAGTTGGCGCAGAAATACGACAATGCCTTTTGGCTGGACCACGCGCGCAGGCACGAGTTCCCGCAGGAGATGTTCAAGCAGATTGCCGATGACGGCTTCCTGGGCATCATGGTGCCCGAGGAATACGGCGGCGCGGGCCTTGGCATGACCGAAATGGCCTTGTTCATGGAGGGCACCGCGAACCACGGCATTCCGCTTCTGATGATGGTGGTCGGGCCGACCATGTCGCTGGCCCATATCGCCAGCCACGGGAGCGAATTCCACAAGAAAGAGCTGCTGCCGGCGGCCTGCCGCGGCGATATCCAGTTCTGTTTCGCGATCACCGAACCGGGGGCCGGGTCGAACACGATGAAGGCCACCACGCTGGCCAAGCGCCGGGGCAACCGGTTCAGCCTGTCGGGTGAGAAGACCTTTATCACCGGGGCCGAAGTGGCCGACTACTGCCTCGTGGTGGCGCGGACCAAGCCGCATACCGAGGTCAGTCGCAAGACCGACGGCTTTACCCTGTTCGCCGTGGATCTGAAGAAAAAAGGTGTCGAAAAGCAGCGGGTGAAGATCTCGATCCCCCTGCCCGAAGAACAGTGGACGCTGTTCTTCGACGATGTGGACCTGGGCCCGGAGGATGTGGTCGGCGAGATCGACGAGGGCTTCTCGATCCTGTTCGACAGCCTCAACCCCGAACGCATCATCCTGGCCGCCCTGTGCTGCGGCATCGGTCGCTTCGCCCTGAACAAGGGGGTGAACTACGCGTCCGAGCGCAATGTCTTCGGTCAACCAATCGGCGCGCACCAAGGGGTGCAGCACCCGATGGCCAAGGCGCATACAGCGGTCGAGATGGCCAGCCTGATGACCCGCCGCGCGGCATGGGAGTTTGACAACAAGCTGCCCGCAGGGGCCTCGTCGAACATGGCGAAATACGCCGCCGCCGAGGCCGGGATCGAAGCGGTGGATGCCGCGCTTCAGGCGCATGGCGGATCGGGTTTCACCGAAGACACGGGGCTCTACGAGATGTACCCGCTGGTGCGTCTGCTGCGCACGGCGCCGGTGAACCGCGAACTGTGTCTCAGCTTCATCGGTGAAAAGGTCATGGGCATGCCGCGGTCTTATTGATCGCGCTGCCCGTCACGGAGGACGATATGCAATTTGGAACGCGCTTCAGGCGGCAAGATGCAGCCAACAAGTTGAATGATCGTTTCTGGCACGAGATCGAGGGCAAGCCGCTCGACGAGGTCCGTCGCATTCAGGAAGAGCGGCTGCGCGAGCAGATGGCCTATCTCATGGCGAACTCGACCTTCTATCAGGAAAAGTTCGCCGCAGCCGGTGTGGAATTCGACGATATCCGCACCATAGATGACCTGCGGAAGCTGCCCTATACCTACAAGACCGAGATCCGCGAGAGCCTGTCCGCCGAGCCGCCCTTTGGCAAGCATCGTGCCGCGCCCATGTCGGAGATCATCCAGATGCAGGCCTCGTCGGGCACCACAGGCAGCCCTTCATATGTGGCCCTGACCGAATCCGACGCCGAGATGTGGCACGAGATGACAGCGCGCTGTTTCTTTGCCAACGGCGTTCGGCCCGGCGACATGGTGCTGCATGCGTTTTCGCTGGCCAAGGGCTTTGTCGGCGGTATCCCGGTGATGCAGGGGTTGCAGTACATGGGCGCGATCGATGTGCCGGTGGGGGCGGATGGCGGTGCGGACCGCCTGTTGCGCGCCTGCGCCGACACGCGCCCGCGCTGTATCGTGGGCGCGCCGAATTTCGTTCTGCACCTGGCGGAAAAGGCGCCCGAGGTGCTGGGGTGCAAGGCCAGCGAACTGGGGGTCGAACATGTGATCGTCGGCGGAGAGCCCGGCGGCGGCATTCCCGCAATCCGCGCCAAGATCGAGGCCGCCTGGGGTGCGAAATGCACCGAGATGCTGGGCGGCACCGATCTGGGCGTGACCTACTGGGCCGAATGCGAGGAGCAGTCGGGCATGCATATGGTCAACATGGACTATATCATCACCGAATTGCTCGACCCTGACAGCGGCGAGATCATCCCTTGGAAAAAGGGGGCCGAAGGCGAGATGATCTATACCGCCATCGGCCGACAGGCGAGCCCGCTGGTGCGGTTCCGGTCTGGCGATTATATCGAAGTCATCGACACCGAATGCACCTGTGGCCGCACCGGGCCGAAGATCCGCTGCACCGGCCGCACCGACGACATGCTGATCGTGCGCGGGGCCAATGTCTTTCCATCGGCCATCAACAGCGTCATCACCGAAATGGTGCCGGAGACCAATGGCGTCATGCGTATCGTGGCCGATTTCGAAGGCCACACAACGCAGGGCGCGCTGACGGTGATTGTCGAACGCGGCCCCGGCCGCGATCCGGCCGACGACGCCACCCTCAAAAAGAAAATCGAGCAGCGGCTGCGCGACTCTTTGGTCTTCAAGGCCGACGTTCACCTGGTTGCGGCCGACACTTTCGAAAAACCCGGCGCCGCCAAGGTTGCCTTTGTTCTCAGGAAATACCCAGACCTGCCATGACACGAATGAAATCCCTACTCGATACCGGGTCCGACGACTTCCGGAAAAACGACGCGCGCTATCGCGAGAAGGTCGAAGAACTGCATGCGCTTCGGCTTCTGCAACGCGTCGGCGGCCCCGAAAAGGCGCGCGAACGGCATGTAAAAAAGGGCAAGATCCTGCCGCGCGAACGCATCGAGCGCCTGATCGACCCCGGCACGCCCTTCCTCGAGATCGGCGAGCTGGCCGGACTGAAAAAATACGATGGCGTGCCACCGGGCGCGGGTATCATCACCGGTATCGGCGTGATCGAGGGCCGCCAGTGCATGATCATCGCCAATGACGCCACTGTGAAGGGCGGCACCTATTTCGGCATGACCTCGCGCAAGCATGTGCGCGCCCAGAAGATAGCCTGGAAGAACCGGCTTCCGGTCATCACGCTGGTGGATTCCGGCGGTGCATTCCTTCCCGATCAGGAAAACATCTTCCCCGACGAAGGGCAGTTTGGGTCGATCTTTCACCAACAGATCGGCATGTCCGGTGATGGGGTGCCGCAGATCGCCGTGGTCATGGGGCCTTGTACCGCTGGCGGTGCCTATATCCCGGCGCTCTGCGACGAGGTGGTAATCGTGCGCGGCCAGGGCTTCATGTATCTGGGCGGGCCGGAGCTGACCTTTGCCGCAACCGGTGAGAAGGTGGATGCCGAAGAACTGGGCGGCGGCAAGATGCATTCGTCAGTGTCGGGCGTGACCGACCACCTGGCCGAGGATGACGCCCACGCGCTGGCCATCACGCGCGAGATCGTCAGCCATCTGGGCGAAAAGCCCCTGCCCCGCAAGACGCCCGAGACGCCGCGCCCGCCGGCCTATCCGGTCGAGGAAATCTACGGCATCGTCAGCCGCGACCCCAAGGTGCCGACCGACAACCGCGAGATCGTCGCGCGGCTGGTGGATGACAGCGATTTCCACGAGTTCAAGCCGCTTTATGGCGATACGATCATGACCGGCTGGGGCCGTATTCATGGGCACGAAGTAGGCATTCTCGCCAATACCGGCGTGTTGTTCGTCGAAGCCGCGTTGAAGGCCACGCATTTCATCAATCTTAGCGTGCAGCGCGACATTCCGCTGCTGTTTCTGGCCGACGTGAACGGCTTTATGGTCGGCCGCGAGGTCGAGCAGATGGGCATCGCCAAGGCTGGTGCCAAGATGATCACCGCCATGTCCTCGGCGCGGGTGCCGAAATTCACCATCATCACCGGCGGTTCCTACGGTGCGGGCTATCTGGCGATGCTCGGGCGCCCGTTCCAGCCGGACGCGATGTTCGCCTGGCCGACCGGACGGTCCGCGATCATGGGGCCGGAACAGGCCGCCAGCGTGCTGGCGCAGGTCCGCGCCCAGATCCACGAGCGCGAGGGCAAGAGCTGGACCCCCGAGGAGGAGGAAGCGTTCAAGGCGCCGATCCGCAAGGAGTACGAGGATTTCCAGGGGGCCTATAATTTCGCCTCCAACCTCTGGATCGACAGCGTGATCGAGCCTTGCGAGACCCGTGACGTCATGGCGCTGATGCTGGATGTGACATCGCGCAGACCCAAGGCCGAGACCAATTTCGGCGTGTTCAGGATGTGAGGAGCGAACCATGAAGATCAAAACGCTTCTCATCGCCAACCGCGGCGAAATTGCCTGCCGGATCGCGCGCACCGCGCGGGCCAGCGGGATCACCCCTGTCGGCGTGCATTCGCAGGCCGACGCCAATGCCCTGCATGTGCGCGAGATTGGCAAATCTGTCTGTATCGGCGCCGGTCCTGCATCCGAGAGCTATCTGAAAATCGACGCGGTGATTGCCGCCGCGCAATCGGTGGGCGCGGATGCGATCCATCCCGGTTACGGCTTTCTGGCCGAAAACCCCGATTTCGCCCGCGCGGTCGAAGCCGCCGGCATGATCTTCATGGGGCCGACGCCGGAGACGCTGGAGCGTTTCGGCGACAAGGCCAGCGCCAAAGAGGTCGCCGTGGCTGCCGGCGTCCCGGTGATTTCGGGCGCGCAAGGCGCGCGGTCCGATCCCGAGCAGATTGCCGAGGAGGTGCGCCAGATGGGCCTGCCGGTGCTGCTCAAGGCTGTCGGCGGCGGAGGCGGGCGCGGACAACGGCTGGTCACCGACGAAATCACGCTGATGGAGGATATCCAGGGCGCGCTGCGCGAGGCGAAATCCACCTTCGGTTCCGAAGGGCTGCTGTTGGAGCGTTTCCTGCCCGAGGCGCGCCATGTCGAAGTGCAGATCGCCGGCGACGGCAAGGGCCACGTGGTGCACCTGTTCGAACGCGACTGCACGCTTCAGCGCCGCCACCAGAAGGTCATCGAGGAAGCGCCCGCTTGGGGTCTGCCGCGCACGCTTCTGGACGAGATCGCCCATGACGCGGTGCGTCTGGGCGAAACGCTGGACTATCGCGGCCTCGGCACGGTGGAATTTCTGGTCGCGGGGGACGAGTATTTCTTCCTTGAGGTAAATCCGCGCATTCAGGTGGAACACCCTGTCACCGAAGCGATCACCGGGCTGGACCTTGTCGCGCTTCACCTGCGCATCGCCGAAGGCGCGGGCCTGGGCCTGGCGCAGGATGACCTCAAGATCAACGGACACGCGGTCGAGGCGCGGCTTTACGCCGAAGACCCGGCGATGCAATTCGCCCCGTCGACCGGCACGCTCACCACGCTCAGCCTGCCATCGGGCCTGCGGATCGACAGCGGTGTCGAGGAAGGCGATGCGGTCACACCCTATTACGACCCGATGATCGCCAAGCTGATCGTCCACGCGCCCGACCGGGAAACCGCGTTGGCGCGTCTAGCCACGGCGCTTGATCATGTCGCCGTCGAAGGCGTCGAGACCAATCGCGCCTTTCTGACGGCGCTGGCGCGGAACCCGGAATTCGAACGGATGCAGGTGCATACCCGCTGGATCGACGGCCGCATAGATCAGCTAACGCAACCGCCCGCGCTGGCCCGCCCCGTGCTGTGGAAAGCGGCGGCGGCGGTGCTGTTCGTGGCCGCGGGGCGGCGCGACACGGCGGCCGAGCCCTGGACCAACCGCGATACCTTCACCGGCTGGCGGCTGGGCCTGGGCGGCGACGCGCTGGAGGCGGGGCAGCGTGTGACGTTGACCGATTCTGACGACAAGTCCGAGGAATTGCGCGTCGGTCCTGTCAAACCGGGTGCCAGATTCACCGTCTATTCGGAAAACGGCGAGGCGCTGACACTGTCGGCACGTGAAATCACGCCGGGCCGCTGGCGGCTGAGCGAAGGCGACACCGTCCACCTGATCGAAGCGCGGCTCCATGCCGGCGTAATCGAGCTGGATACGCCCGAGGGACGGCTGGTTTTCCACCCCGCCGCGCCGCTCGACTTTGCCGGCGGCGACGCGGCCGCGGATCGCGCCGTAACCTCGCCGCTGACCGGCATGATCGTCGAGGTCAAGGTCACCAACGGCCAGATCGTGGCCGAGGGCGATGTCATCGCCGTCATGGAGTCCATGAAACTCGAGATCTCGATTCGCGCCGCGGCTGCCGGTACGGCCAACAACATCACCGTCTCGAATGGGGACATGGTCGACCGCGGCCAGGTCATCGCCGAGATCCTGCCACCCGAGGAGTGACCGCATGAGCGACTTTCCCAAATTCGTTGAATTCCGCGAGGAAGGCCCGCGCGAGGGTTTCCAGATCGAAAAGAAGATTTATCCGATCGAACAGCGGATCGAACTGATCGACATGCTCAGCGAGACAGGGCTGAAGCGTATCCAGGTGGGCAGTTTCGTCAGCCCCGAATTCGTGCCCCAGATGGCCGATACGGGCGAGCTGTTCCAGCGCATCAAGCGCAAGCCGGGCGTGAACTACACCTCGCTCTGGTTGAACGACAAGGGGTTTCGCAAGGCCCTGACGGCGCATGAGGTCGATATCGACCCGCGCCTGCTGTTCTACCCCTCCGAAGCCTTCGCGCAAGCCAACAACAACTGCTCCTCCGCCATAATGCGCGAGCGGCAGCGCGACTGGGTGCACCTTTACAAGGAAGAGGGCTATGCCGTCGACGCGGCCTATGTGATGACCGCCTTCGGCTGCAACTACGAAGGCCCGATCCCGCAGGAACGCATTCTGGAGGATTTCCGCTTTATCCTTGATCTGTGCGAGGAAGAGGACATCCCCGTGCCGATCCTCGTGATCGCCGACACCATGGGCTGGGGAAACCCCGAGGCGGTCAAGCGCATGATCGGCGCGTTGCGCGAAATGGCGCCCGAGGCCCGCATTGGCATGCACATCCACGACACCCGTGGCCTTGGCATCGCCAACGTCTATGCCGCCCTGTCGATGGGCGTGGACATGTTCGAAAGCTCGGTCGCCGGGCTTGGCGGCTGTCCCTTCGCGGGCCACGGCCATGCGCGGGCCGCCGGCAATGTCTGCACCGAGGACGCGGTGTTCCTGTGCCACGAAATGGGCATCGAGACGGGCATCGACCTGGACAAGCTGATCGCAGCGGCCGTCAAGGCCGAAGAGATCATCGGCGCACCACTAATGGGCCGGGTCATGCATTCAGGCGGTCTCGACAATTACCGCAAGGCAAGCTGAGGGAGGACGAAGATGGCGAAGGCACTTGACGGAAAGGTGGTCCTTGTCACCGGCGCCGGCGGCGGCATCGGACGCGACATCGCCCTAATGGCGGCGGCGGAAGGCGCCGCGGTGGTAGTGAACGATCTGGGCGCGTCGCTGAAGGGCACCGGCCAGACCGAGACCGCGGCCCAGAAGGTCGTAGAGGAAATCAAGGCCGCAGGCGGCGACGCGATCGCCGATGGCGGCAACGTCACCGATCCCGACGCCGCGCGCGCGATGATCGAAGCCGGGGTCAAGGAATTCGGCCGCATCGACGCGGTGGTGAACAACGCCGGCATCCTGCGCGACGGGTTCTTTCACAAGATGACCTATGAGGATTTCGACGCGGTGGTGAAGGTCCATCTTTACGGCTCTTTCAACACCAGCCGCGCGGCGGCCGATTATTTCCGCGGACAGGAAAGCGGCGCGCTGGTGCACATGACCTCGACCTCGGGTCTGATCGGCAATTACGCCCAGGCGAACTACGCCGCCGCCAAGCTCGGTATCGCGGCCTTCTCCAAGTCGGTCGCGCTGGACCTCAAGCGCTGGAACGTGCGGTCGAACTGTATCGCTCCCTTCGCCTGGAGCCGGATGATCTCGTCGATCAAGACCGACACGCCCGAACAGAAGGCGCGCGTCGAGAAGATCAAGGAAATGACCCCGGCCAAGGTCGCGCCGATGGCCTGTTTCCTGATGAGCGACCGCTCCGTCGACGTCACGGGACAGATCTTCGCGGTGCGCAAGAACGAGATCTTCCTGTTCAACCAGCCCCGCCCGGTGCGGTCGGTCCATTCCAGTGATGGCTGGACCGCCGATGAAATCGCCGAGCGCGCCATTCCCGCGCTCAAATCGCAATTCACGCCGCTCGAGGTTTCGGCGGATGTTTTTTCGTGGGATCCGGTCTGATGGGAAAACGCAAGGAAAAGATCAGCTCGAAAATCGGCTGGAGCACGCCCGACCAGATCAACGTGCGCGGGCTCGACCTGCCCAACGAAATCCTCGGCCACATGAACCTCGGCGATCTGGCGTTTCTGCAACTGACGGGCCGCAAGGCCACGCCCGAAGAAAGCCGGGTCTTCAACGCCATCGTCATCACGCTGGTGGAACATGGCATCACGCCCTCTGCCCTGGCCGCGCGGATGACCTATATGGGCGCGCCGGAATCGCTTCAGGCCGCCGTTGCGGCCGGGCTGTGCGGATTGGGCACAGTCTTTGTCGGCTCGATGGAAGGCGCGTCGAAGATGCTCTACGAGGCGCTGCCCCAGGACAAGCTGGGCACCGGCGCCGATCTGGACGCGATCGCCGTCGAGACCGTCGAGAAGTTCCGTGCCAGGAAGGCCATCGTGCCGGGTCTGGGCCATCCGGTCCACAAGCCCGTCGACCCGCGCGCGCCGCGTCTGTTCCAGATCGCGGCCGAGAACGGCAAGTCGGGCGAGTACATCGCGCTGATCCAGAAGATTCAAGCCGTGGCCGAGGAGAAATCGGGCAAGATGCTGCCGATCAACGCCACCGGCGCGATCGGCGCGATCTGCTGCGAATTCGGCTTCCCGTGGAAGATCGTGCGCGGCTTTGGCGTGATGGCGAGGGCGATCGGTCTGGTCGGTCACATCCTCGAAGAGAGCGAAAACCCGATTTCCTACGAGCTTTGGCAGCGTGCCGAGCAGGAAATTCTTGAAACGTCGGGTCCGGGAGCGAAGTAACCAATGCAGACGTCAGCCCCAGACACTCACACCGATCTGCGCGACGCCTTGCGCGCACTCTGCGCGCAGTTTCCGCCAGAATATCATCGCAAGTTCGGCGAAAACGAAACCTACCCCGAGGAGTTTGTCGATGCGCTGACCCGCGAGGGGTGGCTGGCCGCGATGATCCCCGAGGAATACGGCGGTTCGGGTCTGGGGCTGACCGAGGCCTCGATCATTATGGAAGAGGTGAACCGCTGCGGCGGCAATGCGGGCCATTGTCACGGGCAAATGTACAATATGGGCACGCTTCTCAGACACGGTTCGGAGGAGCAGAAGCAGAAATACCTGCCCGGCATCGCCAGCGGCGCGTTGCGCTTGCAATCCATGGCCGTGACCGAGCCGACCACCGGGACCGATACCACCAAACTGAAGACCACGGCGGTCAAAAAGGGTGACCACTATGTGATCAACGGCCAGAAGGTCTGGATCAGCCGCATCCAGCATTCCGACCTGATGATCCTGCTGGCACGCACCACGCCGCTGAACGAGGTCAAGAAAAGGTCGCAGGGCCTGTCGATCTTTATGGTCGATCTGAGAGAGGCCATCGGCAAAGGCATGGAGGTCCGCCCCATCGCCAATATGCCCGGCCACGAAACGAATGAGGTGTTCTTCGACAACCTAGAAATCCCCGCCGAGAACCTAATCGGCACCGAGGGGCGCGGGTTTTACCACATTCTTGACGGGCTGAATGCCGAACGGACCCTTATTGCGGCGGAATGCATCGGCGATGGCTATTGGTTCGTGGACAAGGCCCGCGTCTATGCCGGCGACCGCGTGGTCTTTGACCGTCCCATCGGCCAGAACCAGGGCGTGCAGTTTCCCATCGCCAGATCCTATGTGAACATCGAGGCCGCCAACCTGATGCGCTTTGAGGCCTGCAGACGGTTCGATGCCGGGCTGGATTGCGGGGCGCAGGCGAATATGGCCAAGCTGCTGGCCTCGGAGGCCAGCTGGGAAGCGGCCAATGCCTGCATCCAGACCCATGGCGGCTTTGGTTTCGCGCGGGAATATGATGTGGAGCGAAAGTTCCGCGAGGCCCGGCTGTATCAGGTGGCCCCGATTTCGACCAACCTGATCCTGTCCTATGTCGGCGAGCATATCCTGGGTATGCCGCGATCCTTCTGAGGCGGGGACCATGAGCAAAACCGATCTTGGCACACTCAAGCCCTGGCTGGGGCGCACCGACACCAAGGACGACATCCTGACCCCGGGGCTGATCGAACGGTTCCGCGCCACTCTTGGCACACATCTTTGCGACCGGGCGGGCGCGGCCCCGCTGGGGATTCACTGGTGCCTGGCGCTAGAGGCGGTGCCGTCCGACGCCCTGGCCGTTGACGGGCACACCAAGAAGGGTGCCTTTCTGCCGCCGGTCCCCCTGCCCTCGCGGATGTGGGCAGGAGGTGACGTGACCCATATCGCCCCGCTCTCGGTTGGCGAAACCGTCACTCGGCATTCGGTGGTCGAAGACATCGCCGCGAAACAGGGCCGCAGCGGAGAACTGGTGTTCGTCACCGTGCGGCACGAATATACCTGCCGCGGCCAGGTCTGCATCTCGGAACGCCAGGACATCGTATACAAGGATGTCACGCCCCCCCGGACCGCGCCGGCACACGCAGCGCCCGACGAAACGGAACCGAACACGCTGAAATCCGTGGTCACTCCGGATCCCACGCTTCTGTTCCGGTATTCCGCGCTGACGTTCAATGCGCATCGTATCCATTATGACCATGTCTACACGACCCGAACCGAGGCTTATCCGGGCCTGGTGGTTCACGGACCGTTGCAGGCGACCCTACTCCTGAATATCGCGGCCGATGCGCTGGGGCATACGCCGGGGCGGTTTTCGTTCCGTGGGGCCGCGCCGGTCACTCTTCCCTGCAGGTTGCATCTGCATTGCAGGGACGATGGCGGCGAAGGCGCGGTCTGGTGTCAGGACCAGACCGGATTGCGCAGTTTCATCGCGAACTACGCCGGAAAATGACGCAACGGCAACGTCGGTCACGCGGCGTTTCATATTGACTCATATTTTTAACGTACGTTAGAAATATACTAACAGAGTTCGCAAAAACGGACTTGATGGCCCGATACAAAAACGGAGCCGGGAGGAGAACATTGCCAAAGAGTCGTCTCGCTGTTTCTGCGGCGGCAACCTGTGTTGAACTGCAGCCGCGCAGTGTGTGTCGCAGCTTCTGCGGAACCATGTCATGAGCGCCGCGGCGGAAACCAGTGCGGCACCGCTTGCGGTGCGCGGCGCGACGCTCAAATTCGGCGGGGTGATCGCGCTTGACGATGTTTCGGTCACCGTCAACGACGGCGAACTGCTTGCGATCATCGGGCCGAACGGCGCCGGCAAGACCTCTCTTCTGAACGTGACCGCCGGGTTCTACCGCCCCCAGCAGGGGCATGTGGAACTGTCGGGAAAGGACGTGACGGAGCTGCGGGTCGACCAGATCGCGCGCAGCGGTCTGGCGCGAACCTTTCAGGGCACCCATCTTTTCGCCGGGCAGACCGTGATCGAAAACATCATGATCGGCCGGCACACCCTGATGAATTCGAACGTTGTTCAGGCCTTTTTCCACTTTGGCCCGGTGATGCGCGAAGAGGCCGAGCACCGCAAGGCTGCCGAGGAGATCATCGACTTTCTGGAAATCGAGGCGATCCGCAACAAGCCTGTGGGCACGCTGGGCTATGGCCTGCGCAAACGGGTCGATCTGGGCCGCGCCTTGGCGCAAGAGCCGTCGATCCTGATGATGGACGAACCCATGGCCGGGATGAATTCGGAGGAGAAAGAGGACCTTGCCCGGTTCATCCTGGACGTGCGCGAGGCGCGCAAGATCCCGGTGGTCCTTGTCGAACATGACATGAGCGTGGTGATGGATCTTGCCGACCGCGTGGTGGTGCTGGATTTCGGGCGGGTCATCGCCGAGGGCACGCCGGCGGAAATCCAGAAGAACCCGGCCGTGATCAAAGCTTATCTGGGATAGTCTCATGGTCACGCAGCAATCTGCCAAAACCTTCACCGACCCCGCCGTCACGCAAAGCGAAACCCTGCCGCAGGTCCTGTTGGCACGGGCGGGCTCCGCCCCCGATGCCTTGGCCCAGCGTCACAAGCGGCTGGGCATTTGGCGCGAGTTCACCTGGGCCGATGTGCTGGAATGCGTCCGGGCGCTGGCGCTTGGTCTGGAGGAGATGGGTCTTTCGGCCGGCGACTCGGTGATGCTGATCGGCGAGAACGAACCCGAACATTTCTGGGCCGAATACGCGGTTCAGTCTTTGGGCGGCAAGGTCCTGTCGGTCTATCCCGACCAGACAACCGAAGAGATCCTCTATCTGGCGCAGGATTCTCGCACCCGTGTCTTTTTGGCGCAGGATCAGGAACAGGTCGACAAATGCCTGGAGATCGTCGACCGGGTCGAGGGGGTGCTTGGGATCGTCTATTGGGATGATTCCGGGCTGTGGAACTACGATCACCCCATGCTGCGCTCGTTCGAGAGGGTCAGCCAGACCGGGAGGCATGTCCACGCCAAGGACCCAGAAAGGTTCGAAGATCATGTGCGGCGCGGCAAGGCCGGCGACATCGCGGTTCTGTCCTATACCTCCGGCACCACCGGCAAGCCGAAGGGTGTGATCATCACCCACCGCTACCTGTTCGACAACACGTCGCGGGTGATGGGTGCGATCGACATCACCCCGGGGACGGAATACCTGACCTACATCTCCCCCGCTTGGGTGACCGAGCAGATCTTTGGCCTGTCCATCGGCCTGATCGGCCCGATGGTGGTGAATTTCCCCGAAGGTCCCGAAGACGTGCTCGCCAATATCCGCGAATTAGCGGTGGACGCGCTGGTTTTCAGTCCGCGCCAGTGGGAGAACCTCGCCTCGATCGTGCAGGCGCGGATGCTGGGCGCCGGTCCGATACGCCGGGCGCTGTACAACTGGGGGATGAAGGTCGGCCGCGGCGTCTATGTCGAACGCCTGGAAGGCCGGACGCCAAGGCTTGCCGCGCGGCTTCAACTGCCCTTTGCCGAGGCTCTGGTGTTGCACCACCTGCGCGACAATCTCGGCCTGGGAAAGGCCCGGAACGCCATGAGCGGCGGCGCACTGATGGCTCCGGACGTGTTCCGCATGTTCCACGCGATGGGCGTCAAGCTGCGCAACGTCTATGGCGCGACCGAGGTCGGGCTGATGACCGCGCATATGGGCGAAAGCTATCAGCTGGAAACCAGCGGCTGCTGGATGCAGACCAATCCCGCCTATGGCGATCCGCTCGAATTCCGGATCTCCCCTGAGGGCGAATTGCAGGTGCGCGGCGGGTCGGGCTTTGGCGGATATTTCGGCAAACCGGACAAGACGGCCGAGGCGCAGACCGAAGACGGCTGGTATGCCACCGGCGACGCGGTCTCGATGACCGACGATGGAGAGCTCTTGTTTTATGACCGGGTGAAAGACATGCGCCGCCTGGCAAACGGTCACAGCTATCCGCCGCAGTTCATTGAAACGCGGTTGCGCTACAGCCCCTTCATCAAAGATTTAATGACATTGGGTGACGAATCCCGTGACTTCGTCGGCGCGCTGATCAATATCGACATGGAAGTCCTCAGCCGCTGGGCGGAAGAGAACAATATCAGCTTCTCGACCTATACCGATCTGTCGCAAAAGCCCGAGATTCTGGATCTCATAAAGGGCGAGATTACGCGCATTAACGCCTTGCTGCCGGAAGGTTCACACGTTGCGCGGTTTGCGAATTTTCCGAAAGAACTCGACCCGGACGAAGGTGAACTGACCCGGAGCCGGAAACTTCGGCGCGGATTTCTGGAAGAGCGATATGCGGACCTTGTCGCGGCTATCTATAGTGGTGCCGACAAGGCCGATCTCAAGATCGCCGTGACCTATCAGGACGGCCGCCAGGGCACGCTTGAGGCCAAGGTTCTCGTGTTGGATGTCGAGAGCATATCAAAGACTGTCAACCGGCAGTCGGAAACATAAGGGAGGTCGGCAACAGTGGTCTACTTCGTCAATGACATCATAACCGGGGCATTGATCGGCCTGCTATACGCGCTGGTGGCCATGGGCTTTGTCGTGATCTACCGCGCCAGCAAGGTTTTCAATTTCGCTCAGGGCGAACTGGTGATCATCGGCGGCTTCATCGTCTGGTTCACCACCTTGCAGGCCGGATTGAGCCTTTGGCTGTCGATACCGCTGTCGCTGCTTCTCGCAGGTTTTGTAGGATACCTGATCGAGCGGATATTTCTGACAAAACTGATCGGTGAATCGGTCTTTTCGATGGTCATGGTGACAGTCGGCCTGCTGATTTTGCTTCGCGGGTTTGTTCTGCTGCTGTTCGGCCCCGCGGTTCGGCCCTTCCCGGTAATCTTCCCGCTGAAACCCCTCTTCCTTGGGGACATGCTGATTCCGTTGAACCTGCTGATTGGTGGAATCATCACCATTGTCGCGGCCGCCGGTCTGTCGTGGTTCTTCAACCGGACCCGACCCGGGCTGCGGATGACAGCGGTGGCCGAAGATCATGTCGTTGCGTCTTCAATGGGGATCTCCGTGAAGAGTTCGATCGCCTTCGCCTGGGTTCTCGGCGCAATACTGTCCACGGTTGGCGCGATGATCTTTCTCAGCGGCAAATCCCTGACCTTCCTGGCCTCCGATATCGGATTTGCCGCGCTGCCCGTGGCGCTGTTCGCCGGGCTGGAATCGATCGGAGGGCTGATTTTGGCCGGGGTCATCATCGGCATCGTCCAGAGCCTGACAACAAACTACCTCGACCCAGTTATCGGCGGCTCCCTGGGCAGTGTCGTGCCCTATATCATCATGCTTGCCATTCTGCTGATCCGTCCCACCGGCCTGTTCGGTTGGCGCACCATCGAGCGGGTATAAGCCATGGATCCTTCAGGCATCTTCCCGACAAGCTATCAAGCCGACAGACGCCTCATACGCACGCGCTGGCAGGCACTTGCCCTCGTCCTGTTCCTCGCTCTCATGCTGGCGGCTCCCTATCTAGTGGGCGCGCGCATCATCGCAGTCCTGAACATGATGCTGATCAGCGCGGTCATCGCCGTGGGACTTCAGATATGCACGGGTTATGCCGGCCAGATCAATCTGGGCCAAGCGGCATTCATGGGTGTCGGAGCCTATACCGCCTCGATACTGGCCTCCAAAACCGGGCTTACATTCCTGTTGGTCATTCCCCTGGCGGGAACCGCAGCCGCGGTATTCGGCTTTCTCTTCGGACTGACCGCGGCCCGGATCAAGGGTTTCTATCTTGCCCTGACGACGATCGCGGCACAGTTCATCTTTCATTTCGCGGTCTTGAATCTGCCGTCGACCTGGATGGGTGGATCAAACGGTATCACTGTGCCGCCTGCGGAACTTTTCGGCCTGCGCTTCGTCAGCGAGACCGCGCAGTTCTATCTGAGTTTCGCTGTTGCCGCGATCATGATTGCGGGCGCATTCGGGATCGTCCGGTCCCGGTTCGGCCGTGCCTTCGTCGCGGTCCGGGACGATGACGTGGCTGCGGGTATCATGGGGATCAACGTCGCGGCCACCAAGGCCAACGCCTTTCTGATCGGTGCTTTCTACGCCGGCGTGGGTGGGGCGCTTTGGGCCTATATGATCCGCTTTGTCGGGGTCGATCAGTTCACGCTGTTCCATTCCATCTTCTTCGTAGCGATGATCATTGTCGGAGGGATGGGGTCGATCGTGGGGGCGTTGATCGGTGTTTTCGTCATTCGCATCATTCAGGAAATTATCGCGACGGTTGGCCCCAACATCGCCGAGTCAGTGCCTTTCGTGGGCGGCGACATCGTGTTCGCCGGCATGAATGTAATTCTCGGCGGCGTGATCGCTTTATTCATGATTCTCGAACCGAAAGGGCTGATGCATCGCTGGAACATCCTGAAGTCATCTTATCGCATCTGGCCGTTCCCTTATTGACGGATCGGGCGGCCAGCAACCAAAGAGGAAGCAAAATGACCTACAAAACACATTCAGGCCTTCGTAGTCTGTTGGCAGTGAGCGCTATCGCCTTCGCAACCGTCGTGCCTGCGAAGGTGCAAGCCGAAACGAGCTATAACCTTGCCCTGTTGTCGGACTTCTCGGGTCCCTATGCCGATATCATGCCTGTTCTGGCAAGCGGCCGCGAGACCGTGTTCAACTGGTGGAATGAGACACGCGGCAAGGAACTTGGGGTCACGCTGAACTTCAAGAACTATGAAACCCGCTACGATGCAGCACAGGTTGCAAGCCTGTGGCCCGGCATCAAATCGGAACTGAATCCGATAGCGGTTGTTGGTTTGGGCGGGCCCGATGTCGCCGCTCTGTCTGAGCGGCTGCCGGAAGACAAGATCCCCATGTTCATGTCCACGGCCGCTTATGGCTTTGCCTGGAAGCCCGATTCCTGGATTTTCAATCCGCGCCCGACCTATTCGCATGAGAGCGCAGGATTTCTGTCCTGGCTGCGCAAGCAGCGGGGCGGAGACGAGCCGATCAAGGTTGCGATCCTGGCCTCCGAAGCTTCTCCTGCCTATGTGGACATGGCGAAGGGTCTCGAGCTTTACGCCGAACAGAATCCCGATGATATCGACATCGTCGAGGTTATCTATACCGAGGTGCAGCCCACCGATCTGACAACCCAGATGCGCCGCGTCGCACGTTCAGGGGCCGAGGCGCTGGTCATCCAGACCAACACTTCGATCGTCGTGGCCGCTAAGCGCGGATTGCAGGCCAACGGCGCCAACGTCCCGATCATGATGAGCTCGCACAACGGGTTGCCGGCCTCCGGAGGGGCCCTGGGCGGTCTCGAACAGCTCGAAGGCGATTACGAAGCCTACGGTATGGCGATTGCGGCCGACGAGGACAGCCCGGCCCGGCAGTTCTATAACACCCTGACCTCAGACTACGGGCTTAAAGCGCCCTGGAACGTGGTGACCGCCATGGGCATTTCTCAAGGTCTCTTTGTCGCCACGGTCATCGAGCACGCGATCCAGGAAAACGGCGCCGAAGGTCTGACCGGCGAAGCGGTGCGCAAGGCGCTCTTTTCCAAGCCGATCACCACCGAGGAAACGAACGGTTTCCTGCCGACGCTAACCTTTACCCCTGATGCGCCCTTCCCGCTGGAAGGCCTCAAGGTGAATATTGGCACGGTCAAAAACGGCAAGATCGTCATCGAAGCGACGAGCGTCGACATTCCCGTCGTTCAAAAATGGTGAGATGAACCGGGCGCCGCACAAGCGGCGCCCGTTCCCGTCCCGAAACCCAGGCGCGAAGGCCATGCTGGAACTCAACAACGTAGAAGTGATCTATTCCGACGTTATCTTGGCGCTCAAGGGTGTTTCCATCACTGTACGCGAAGGTCAATGCGTCGCGCTGCTTGGGGGCAACGGGGCGGGAAAAAGCACAACGCTTAAAGCCATTTCCGGGACGCTGAAATCCGAAGACGGGAAAGTTTCGGCGGGATCGATCATCTTAAACGGCAAGCCGGTCCAGAATCTGGAAGCGTCGGATGTTGTAAAGAACGGACTGATCCACGTGATGGAGGGCCGACGCGTGTTGCGTCACCTGACCTCCGAGCAAAACCTGATCGTGGGCGGGCATATGGCGCCCAACGCGGCCGAATTGAAACACCGGCTGGATCACGTTTATTCCCTGATGCCGCGCCTTGCGGACCTGCGCAGTCGCACCGCCGGCTTCATGTCGGGTGGCGAACAGCAATTGTTGCTGATCGGCCGGGCAATGATGGCGAGGCCTAGGATCATCGTAATCGACGAGCCGTCGCTGGGATTGGCGCCGATGATGATCCGCGATGTTTACGAAGTTCTCAAGCAGCTCAAGGCCCAAGGCACGACCTTCTTTCTGGTCGAACAGAACAGCGCCGCGGCCCTGTCGATCGCCGACTATGCCTATGTGATGGAAAACGGTCGCATCGTTCTGGATGGCCCGGCAGACAAACTCGCAGAAAACGAGGACGTCAAAGAGTTCTATCTTGGTGTCTCCGCCTCAGGTGAACGGAAGAGCTATCGCGACATCAAGCACTATCGGCGCCGCAAGCGCTGGCTCGGGTAGGAAGGAACGACAATGAGTGACATACTCCATATCAAGGGACGTACTGCAATTGTAACCGGAGCGGGGCAAGGCGTGGGTCGACAGGTTGCGCTTTACCTGGCCGAGCACGGCGCGGGTGCCGTTGTGATCAACGACTTCCACGCCGAGCGGGCGGAAAGCGTTGCTGCGGAAGTCGAAGCGGCAGGTGTCAAGGCGCTGCCGATCGCCTTTGACGTCTCGGACTTCGAGGCCGTCGGCGCGGCCTTCGCCGAGGCGCAGTCGGCTCTGGGAAGCGTGGATATTCTGGTCAACAACGCCGGGAACGCGGGGCCGACCTCGCGGCTCGATGATCTGGTGCCTTTTTGGGAATCGGACCCCACGGAATGGAAGCGCTGGATGGCGACCAATTTTGACGGGGTGCTGAACTGTACCCGTCACGCGATGCCCTTGATGGTCAAAGGTGGTTATGGGCGCATCGTGACGGTCATTTCCGATGCGGGCCGTGTGGGCGAGCCGCATCTGGCGGTCTATTCCGGCGCTAAAGCGGGGGCCGCGGGTTTCATGCGCGCCATCGCAAAAGCCGGCGGCCGGTTCGGGATCACGGCCAATTGCGTAGCCCTCGGCGGCACCAGAACGCCGGCGGTTGCCGATCTTATCCCCGATGCGGAAACCGAAAAGCGAGCTTTGTCGCAGTATGTGATCCGCCGGTTGGGCGAACCGGAAGATCCTGCGGGAATGATACTGTTTCTGTGCTCGGATGCGGCCAGTTGGATCACCGGGCAAACCTATCCAGTCAATGGCGGGTATTCCTTTGCCTGCTAACAACCAATGCGGAGAATGGACCTTAGACAGGTCCTTCTCCAAGAAGGGTTTTATTGTCGGCACCGATGGCCGGCGGCGGACCGGACAATTCGGTCTCGAAACCGTCAAATTTCAGGGGCTGGACCAGAAAGACCTCGGCACCGCCATCTTCGCGCGCAAGCGTTCGCAACAGGCCTCTGGCGCGCACATGCGGGTCATCAAGAGTTTCGGCCAGCGAATTGACCGGGCCCCAGGGCACCCCCGCCCCATCGAATATCTGCCCCCATTCATCGCGCGTCCTGCCCACCAGTACCGCCGCGATCTCTTGGCGCAGCTCGTCCTTTCGGGCGACACGTTCGCGGCCTTTCAATCCCGCATGCTCGGGCTTGCCGATCACTTCGCAGAACGGGCGCCAGAACCAATCTTCATGCGCGATGGACAGCGTCACAAGCTTGCCGTCGCCGCAGGTGAAAACGCCATAGGCCGGTTCGGCGATGAAATCGCCCAACGGTGTGCCATTGGCCGCGGGTACGAGAAACGCGGTGAGCATGGAAACCACCGCATCCGACATCGACACGTCGACATAGCGGCCATTCCCCGTCCTCTGGCTGGAGACCACTGCCGAAAGTATTGCAATGGCCGCAAACAGCGCGGCGCCGATATCGGCAAGCGGAATAGCCGGCAACACCCCGGGTTTTCCGGTTTCGGCCTGATCTGCCAACAATCCGCCGACACCTTCATAACTCAGGTCGTGCCCCGCCCGGTCACGATAGGGCCCATCCTGTCCGTAGCCCGAAACCGACACGTGAACCAGCCGCGGGTTGATCTTTCGTATCGCTTCATACCCGGCTCCCAGCGCGTCGAGCTTCCCGGGCCGGAATCCCTCGACGATCACGTCGGCCGACCGGGCCAATTCACGGAACCGGGCCAGCCCCTGGGTGGATTTCAGATCCAGCGCCACGCTGCGCTTGCCCCGGTTCAGCGCCCTGAACAGCGGCGGAAACTGCCGTGCCGGATCGCCAAGGCCCGGACGTTCGATCATGATGACCTCGGCCCCCATGTCCGACAAGAGCATCGTCGCATACGGGCCGGGAAACTGTTCCGCCAGGCTAAGGATCTTCAATCCGGAAAGTGGTGCATTGCTCATTTTGGTCTCTCGTTCTCGTTTCACCCGCGTGCGGGTCCGCCCATAGCATCGCAAGACCCTGCGAAAAGCAACCCCAAAATCTAAAATTATCTATATAACTCAGAGGCTTACCATGGTTGAAGCGCCCAAGACCCTATCCCTTGAACGGGTCGGTCAAACCGAATGGATTACCTTCCAGAGAACCGACCAGATGAATGCGATCTCGATGCAGATGCTGCACGAGATGACACAGGCAATCGAGAACGCCATGGGCGATGACAGCGTTCGCGCCATCGCCCTGACTGGAACCGGACGGGCATTTTGTGCCGGTGCCGATCTGAAGGAAGTTGCAGGCGCGAAACATGGCCCGGGCGAACCCGATCTTCTGGATCTGGTCGATCATGCATTCGGACTGATGCGCAATGGCCCCAAACCCGTGATTGCGGCCGTAAACGGGCTGGCGATGGCGGGCGGCCTTGAAATGGTGATGGCCTGCGATCTGGTCTTTGCCGCCGAAAGCGCAAAGCTGGGCGATGCCCATTCCAATTTCGGCGTCTTTCCCGGCGCCGGTGGCGCGGCGATCCTGCCGCGCCGGATCGGTCTGAACCGGGCGAAATACCTGTTGTTCTCAGGCGAAAACGTTTCGGCGCAAGAGATGATGGAATGGGGGTTGGTGAACAAGGTCGTTCCCGATGCCGATCTGCGCCAGTCGGTTCAAACCTTTACCGACAAGCTGTCTGACAAAAGTCCGGCCGTTCTGCGCCGCATGAAGGCGGTCGCCAACCGGTCTATGAACGTGGACGAACCCGCCGCGCTGGCAGACGAGATGCTGAACCTGCGCGCCCATATGCGGTCATGGGACATGCGCGAAGGTCTGACGGCCTTTGCCGAAAAACGAAAACCGAACTTCCGCGGCTACTAGGTCAGGAGGAACGAACAATGCAGGATATCTATGTTGTCGGCGTCGGCATGACGCCGTTCGGAAAATTCCGGGAAAAATCAATCAAGGACATGACCGGCGAAGCCGTCACCAACGCCTTGGCGGATGCAGGGTTGCCGGCTCAGAAAATCGACGGTGCGTTCTTCTCGAACGCGGTTCAGGGCCATATGGAGGGCCAGCACATGATCCGCGGCGAGATCGCGCTGCGTGAAATGGGCATTCAGGGCATTCCGGTGGTGAATGTCGAAAACGCCTGCGCCAGCGCCTCGACCGGGTTCAAGCTGGCGGTGGATTTCCTCAAGGCCGGCAATGGCGATTGCTGCCTGGCCGTGGGCGCCGAGAAAATGTACTCCGACGACCGCGCGCTGATGTTCTCGGCTTTCGACAGTGGCTGGGATGTCAGCAATGGCGAAGAGGTCGCACAGCGCCTGGCCGATCTGGGCGCCGGGGTCGAAGAACCGGAAGGGTCGAAATCACCCAGGCCCTACAGCGTGTTCATGGATGTCTACGCCGGTTTTGCACGGCTGCACATGCAGACCTTCGGCACCACGCAGGAACAATTCGCCGCCGTCGCCGCCAAGAACCACGCGCATTCCGCGCATAACCCGCTGGCGCAATACCGCGATGCCATGAGCGTCGATCAGGTATTGGCCGCGCCGCCGATCACCTATCCGTTGACCCTGCCGATGTGCGCCCCGATCTCGGACGGCGCCGCGGCGGCGGTGCTGTGCACCGGCGAGGGGTTGAAAAGGCTGGGCCTCGATCCCAAGCGCGCGATCAAGGTCAAGGCGGCGATCCTGCGCTCGGGCACCGACCGACCGGCGGAAGATTACAGGAACCACCTGACCCGGCTTGCCGCGCTTGAGGCCTATGAACAGGCCGGGCTCGGCCCCGAGGATATGTCGGTGGCCGAGGTGCATGACGCCACCGCCGTGGGCGAGGTGATCCAGATCGAGAACCTCGGCTTTGTCGAATTCGGTGAGGGCGGCCCCGCCAGCCTGCGGGGCGAAACCACGATTGGCGGCCGCATCCCCGTCAACCCCTCCGGCGGGTTGGAATCCAAGGGCCACCCGGTCGGTGCCACCGGCATCGGCCAAGTCCACGAACTGGTCACGCAGTTGCGTGGTGAGGCTGGCGCACGCCAGGTCGAAGGCGCACAAAACGCCATCGCCGAAAACGGCGGCGGGCTGCACGGCGTCGAGGAAGCCGCCGCCTGCGTCACCATTTTGGGTCGCTGAAACAAGGAAGAAGAAAATGGAAACCGTGATCGCAGCCGCACAGGCAATTTACACCGACGAACAGCGCATGTTGCTTGAGAACTTCCGCAAGATGGCCGAGGCAGAGTTCGCTCCGCTGGCCGAGAAATACGAAGAGCTGGGCTATCCCCCCAATGCGGAAACCCTCAAGGGCCTGTTCGCCAAAGTCGAGGAATTCGGGCTGATCAGCGGGCTGATCCCCGAGGCCGATGGCGGCGCCGGGATCGACCGGATGACCTATGGCATCCTCTACGAGGAACTGGCCCGCATCTGGGCCGATCTGGCCATCGCCGTGCTGATCCAGGGCCACGCGGTGTTCGCGATCAACCTGCTGGGGGACAAGGCGCAGAAAGAGGCCTATCTCAAACCGTTATTGCGCAGTGAACGTATCTGCGCCACCTGCATCTCCGAACCCTCGGTCGGCTCGAACGTGCGCGAGGTGAAAACGCGCGCCGAGCGCGAGGGCGACAAGATCTTCGTCACCGGCCAGAAACTGTGGATCTCCAACGGCGCCCAGTCGGATTTCGCGATCGTGGTTTGCAACCTCGACGACGGGATTTCCATGGTCATCGTCGACCGCGACAAGGGTGGTTATGAAAGCCGTGAGCTGCGCAAGATGGGGTTGGTCGGCGCTTCCACCTGCGAACTGTTCTTCGACCGGGCCGAGACCACCTCGGCACATGTTCTGGGCAATGCCGGGGGCGGGCTGTTCCAGACCCTGAAATTGTTCGAAAGCGCGCGCGTCTTCGTCGGGCTGACCAGCGTCGGCATCGCACAGGCCGCGTTGGAATGCGCGGTCGCCTATGCCAAGGAGCGCGAACAGCACGGCAAGCCGATCGGCGGGCATCAAATGATACAGGGGTATCTGGCCGACATGGCTACTCAACTGGATGCCGCGCGGCTTCTTTGCCAGCGCGGGCTGCAACTGCTGGATCTAGGTGTGCGCTGCGATACGCAGACATCAATGGCGAAATGGTATGCGACGGAAATGGCCGTCGAGATCGCCGGCAAGGCCGTGCAGATCCATGGCGGCAACGGCATCACCCGGGAATTTCCCGTGGAACGCCATTTCCGAAACGCAAAGATCATGCCGATCCCCGATGGCACCACCGAGATCCAGAAGCTGGTCATCGGGCGAAACCTGACAGGGTTCAACGCTTTCTAGAGCATCTTCGATGAACGCGGAGGCGGGTGTTTGCGATCGAAGATGGGATGTCGATGCGGGAGGCGGCGCGGCGCTTTTCCGGATCAGGATTTCGGCAGCCGGCATCTGGGATGCCCGTCCGACGCCGCAGCGTCGAGACGAGATGGCGCTTTGTATCATCGATTGCTCCCTAAGGCGCGGCGATGCGGCCAATCATGTCGCTGATTGCGCCATCCGTTACCATACCCGATGGATTTTTTTGGTCTGTCGGAATGGATATGAGTCTGGTGTGTCAGACAAGAAGTGGCCCGATCCCATCACTTGACGCGACCGACCAGAGAGTACGGGAAACTTGCGCCCACCTGTCTGCGTCCAGGACTCCACCATATTCTGCCAGACGACCCGCCTTTTCTTCAATCTCATCGCGCGTCAGGGTATTCCCAGGGTCGCCTTTTGGTTCTGCGACGCGGTGCCTTAGGACTGTCCCGTCTTTTAGCGTCACAGATACTTTTCCGATCCAGGATGCCGGGTATTTCTTTTCCACTTCGGGATCAAAAGCCATATCGATCCTGTTCATGAACGACCTTGCCCGTTCATTTTCAAGGATGCCGTCGAACTCGGCCATGCCGGCTCGCCGGTGGATTGCAATCAATGCCAACGTTGCGGGCATAGAGAACTTCGCCTGATGAACAGTGGTTGGGAAGGTGACTGAGCCCAGTACATCAAGTGCTGCCTGGTGCACATGCGCGGTGACATGCTCGATGTCCTCGGTGTTCAAGTAATTTTCCAGCATCAGCTCAAGAAGAGCATCTGCAGCAGGATGAGTGTGGCGGCACGATGCATGATACTTAAATGACGTCTCTGCAAGACCCCATCTGACACCCAACCCGGTACTGATCTTCTCCAGGGCACAGTTCGAAGACATTCCAGCGGCCATTCCTTTTTCGCCTTCAAGGATTTGTTTTGCACCCGTGAAACCTCGGGCGGCAAGGCTTGCCGCAATCACACCATTGCCGGCAGCATTCGCAGTATGAAGCTGTTTGGAATCTGCCGCATCTTTAAGAAACTCCCAAAGACCTGCGGCCTGAGTGCCGGCAGAGCCAAGAGCGTTCAACATCTGCTGGGAATCGAGTTTGAGAAGACGTCCTGCCACGGCAGCCGCAGCAAGCGCTCCTGCAGTTCCAGTCGTATGAAAGATCTTGTAGTGTGGAAGGCCGAGATATTCCCCGATGCGGATTCCGGTTTCGTATCCGGCAACGCACGCCGTTAAAAATTCGGTTCCGCTCGCATTGCAATGCTGCGCGATCGCTAGCCCAGCAGGAAAAACGACCGCACCAGGATGAAACACGGAGCCATTATGGACATCGTCCTGTTCGGAAACATGCGAAGCGGCGGCATTCACAAAAGCGGCAAAATAAGGTGACGTCATGCGGCCTGAGATAAGTACTTCCGATCTCCCCTGATCGGGACCCATTTCCTTTGCGAAATCATCGATCGCAACGATTGCCCGATGACGTGCACCGGAAAATGCGGATCCAGCCCAGTCAACATAAAGGTCGACCGCTCGCTCAACTACATGCGTTGGGATATCAGCTATTGACAGCGACGAGGCGAATTCGGCCAGCTTCGCGGTTCCCTCTATGGTTGAAGTGCTCCAGTCTGTTCTAGTGTCGATCACGAATGTCTCCCATGAGCCCATTGGATCCCAAACAATCGGTTTGGCACTCGTTTTGATTGTTGCCGTTCGTACCGGACCGCATGAGCCAGAGAGGTGTCAAGTACTTAAATGTGTCCCGCGAGGTCGATCACGTTACAGTATCCGACGCCATTGGGCTTGCTGCCGAAAGTTTTCTTCCCTTTCGTCGCACTAACTACGAAGCGGCTCACCGCAATGTGACCGAACGCTGGCGAGGCCGCTTCTAACGCCAATTGTTGAATTGCCAATCATTCTTGGAGACATGTATGGATACCCCCGTTCATGCAAGGCTCTCTTCGAACGATTTGGACGTGTGATCGGGTGCGGTCATGTATCAGGCCTTTCGTTGCGGCACGAATACGACCGCTGGCCGGTATGGAGCTACGCGGACCTGGTGCAAATCAGTTCTGCGAGCTCGTGGCTCACTGACCCGGATGAATTCCCAGACCCACTCTCACCGATCTTTGTCCTTACCGTTCGCTGACCTCCTCACACGCCGACGATCCGTGCTCACAGCAGCGCAGCGTTTGCTATGCCGCAGCCAGCCCGGATTCCTTGTAGCTCTCATTCTTCGTCATCATTGCCCAGATCGACCGAGCCATCTTGTTGGCTAGCGCGATCGCAACGAGCATGCGTGGCTTGCGCGCCAACATACGCGCCAGCCATGAGTTCTCGGGAGGGGATTTGCGGCATGCCCATCGGATCACGGTCATCGCGCCGATGATCAGAAGCCGCCGGATATCGCGTTGGCCCATCTTCGATGGTTCGCCCGAGTTGTTGCTTTCCGCCACTCGAATGCTGCTTGGGCACCAGCCCGAGCCAGGCCGCAAAGTCTCGCCCTTTCCGGAATGTGCTCATGGTTGGGGCGAAAGCTTCGATCGCCATGGCGGTGATCGGCCCCATCCCAGGCATCGACATCAGTCGGGCCGAGGCCTCGGAGCGCTTTGCTTCCGATCTGAGCGTCTTCTCCAAGCCGGCAATACGAGCGGAGAGCACCTCGATCTGCTCAAGATAAAGCCGCGCGGTTTCCACGACGACGAGTTCGAGGCCAAGGTTGCCTTCCTCGATGATCTCCGACAGCAAGGCCAGGTTCGCAATTCCCTGTGGCGCAATAACTCCGTGCTCAGCCAAGTGAGCGCGAAGAGCGTTGATAAGCTGCGTTTGCTGGCGGACAAACAGATCGCGCGTCCGGAAGATCATGGAACGGGCTTGCTGGCTCTCGGTCTTTGGAACAACGAACCGCATCGAGGGGCGGAGCGCCGCCTCGACAATGGCCTCGGCGTCAGCCGCATCGTTCTTGTGTCGCTTGACGAAGGGCTTCACGTAGGCCGGTGGGAGCAGGCGAACTTCGTGACTCAACTTGCCGATCTCACGTGCCCAATAATGCGCTGTCGCGCATGCTTCCATGGCAACAATGCACTTCGGCAGCTCCATAAAGAAGGCGAGGATCTGTCCACGCGACAGCTTCCGACGCAAGACAACAGCGCCATCGCTTCCAGCGGCGTGCACCTGAAACACTCGCTTTGCCAGGTCCAAGCCGACAATGCTAATTTCCTTCATGGATGCTCTCTCCTCTCAGTGACGTTCAACGCACATCACTCTGGCACATTGCGATGCCGTCGGGAGGGGGCATCCACTCCATCAGTTCTCTGCGCAAATCAACAGTCAGAGTCCCAAGAGCGCGTTCAGCGGGACCATCGCCTTATGCCAGCTGTCCCTCGCCTCCAGCCGTTCGATCCAGGCGGCAACGGCGGGCCGGGTCTCCAGCGAGATTGCAGCCTGCTTGCGATACATGAAGGTCGTGGCCAGGTAGAAATCCGCAAGGCTGAGATCGCCGGTGATCCAGTCCTGCCGGGCCAGACCCTCTTCCAGCACGTCGAGAAACTGATCGGTGGCCTTGCGCTCGGCTTCGACCGCCGCATGGTCGGCATCGCCCATGCCGAGTTTCTCCTTCAGGAACAGCTCGAAGGACAGTTTCTGCATGGCTGGACCCAGATGGATGGCCTGCCACCAGGCCCACTGGTTCATCAGCGCCCGTTTCCTCGGCGCAGACGGTACCAGACCCGCGTCGGGGGTCTGGCTGACCAGGTAGCCGCAGATCGCCCGCGACTCCCATAGAAAGAAATCGCCGTCCTCAAGGACAGGCACCTTGGCGTTGGGATTGCGCCGGAGGAATTCTCCGGCGCGGTTGTCGCCCTTACGAAGATCGACCTCGACGATCTCGATGTCGATGCCCAGTTCGAAGGCCACAGCGCGCACGCGCAGGGCGTTGGGCGAGAAGTTGGCGTTGTAAAGCCGCATGGTCCTGTCTTCAGCGCTGCGGCGGCGTCAATAGTGCCGCGCGGTTTGCTATCAGGAAGTCGCGCACCGATTGGCCAGGCTGGCCGGTCAGCGTCTTCAGGTCGTCGCTGGCCACGTCGAGGAAACCCTGCGCCATTGCCTCGTCGAAGGAAACAAAGACCCGCGCCATGAATTCCGGCAAGCCGTTTCCAATCATCGCCTGCGCCAGATCCTCGGCTGGCAGCGCGATGTACGGGATCTCCTTGCCCGCAACGTCGGACAGGATCGCTGCGACCTCAGCCTGGCTGACCGTCTGCGGCCCGGTGATATCGAGGGTCTGTTTTCCCGTCGCGGTCATTAGCGCCGCGGCTGCGGCACGGGCGCAATCCGCCCGCGTCACATATCCGGTCTTGCCCTCTGCCGCGGCAGCTGAGTGCTTGCCCATGGCGACGCTCTGCGAGCCGCCCATCAGCAGAAAGTCGGTGTACATGTTGTTGCGCAAGATCGTGTAATCCGCCCCACTTTCCGCGATCAGCTGCTCGGTCCCTTCGTGGTCGTGGGCGAATCCGATCGGACTTTCGGGGACCGGGCCCGCGAACGAGGTATAGACGATATGGCCAATGCCCACCGCCTTGGCCGCCGCAACCGCGTTGGAATGGGCGGCGAGCCGCTTGCCCGGTTGGAGATCGTCGGTCGAAATGATGAGGAGGCGCTTGCCATCAGCAAAGGCAGCCCCAAGCGACGCTGGATCGTTGAAATCGCCCTGACGGGTCTCGACACCCTTGTCGGCGAGGTCGGCCAGCTTTTCGGTATTGCGCGATACGGCGATGATCGGACCGGCGCCGGCCTGCAGCAGCAAATCGACCACCTGCCGGCCAAGCTGGCCGGAGGCGCCGGTGACTATGAAGGGGCCGTTCTGAATGTCGGACATGGTTGGTCTCCTGTTCTGATTGCTGAGGAGGCTTTTGTTCTCAGCCGTGGATATGGACGGGGGCGGGGTTCACCAGCTTGCCGCGAGCGAAGTCCCAGCTCGTGGTCAGCAGGCGCAGCATGACATCGACCTCGTTCTCGTCACGCGGGGCGAAAGCCATGACCGCCGTGGCCGGGATGTAGCCCAGCCGAGCCATGGGATGCGGTTCGCCCCAACCTTTCGCGATCAGTTCCTCAACCACGGATGGGGGCAGCATCAGGTGCGACGAGCCATCGTGGGCGGGGTGCACATGGGCAAACTCGCGCCCGATCATGAAGGCCTCGCGTGGTCCGCATGCGTGGGCTACCGGAAGCACCAGGGCCTCGGCGCCGGGGACCGAAATGCCCGACCAGCAGCGCTCGACGAAGGGCAGGGCGAACGCCTTTTCCTTGAACAACGCGTGAATCTTGGCCGACGAGTTCTGGGACACCTGCTCATGCGGTGCGCAATCGGTGGTTTCGGGGCGCGGTCCATGCCGTGGGGGAAGTTCGAAGCTCATGGTTGCTCCTATCCAAATCTGAAGGCGCTTTCGACCGCGCCCAATACGTGATCCTCGAGGGTCTTGCCTCCCCGATCCGCAAGGGCGGCCCCGGCCGCGACGTGCAACGGGATCAGATGTTCCTCGCGCGGATTGGCGTCGCGTGCGCCGGGCGCCTGATCCCACGCGGCCAGCATGGCGTGCCGCACCTCGGGGTCTTCATGGGTCACAGCACTCGTGAGCCATCGGTCGAAATCGAGGCCGCGCACGTTGCCCTCCGCCTCGCCGCGCATGGCGCGCATCATGACGGCCATATTGTGATAGGTGTTGCCGGACCCGATGATCAGCACCCCTTCGTCGCGCAAGGGCGCCAGCGCGCGACCGGCGGCGAGATGCGCCGCGGGGTCGAGATCGGCGCGCAGGCTCAACTGGACGGTGGGGATGTCGGCCTCTGGAAAAGCCACCTTTAGCGGAACGAACACCCCATGATCGAAGCCGCGCGCTGGGTCGGCCCCGGTTTGGAACCCTGCGCCTTCCAGAAGTCCGCTCGCGCGGGCCGCCAGCTCGGGATCGCCCGGCGCGGGCCAAGTCAGCTGATATGTGTGCAGCGGAAATCCCTGATAGTCGAACAGCAGCGGCGGCGCGGGGTTGGTCTGCACGGTAAACACCCGCTCCTCCCAATGACCCGAGATCACGAGGAGCGCCTTGGGCTTTGCCGACAGGCTCGCAGGCAAATTCTCGAGGAATCGGCGTTGCCTATCCCAGGTGTCAGGCGGGTTCCAGTCCATGAAGAAACACGGGCCCCCGCCATGGGGAACAAACATTGTCGGCTGTCTGTCCGTCATGTCGTCGTCCTTTCGAACCCCAAAGCCGAGTGTGGATGGGCAGCGCCGTGGCAGCTCGGCATCGGATCAGTTCGCCGCTGACGGAAACGCGGGCGCGTAGGCCGACTTGACCGCCCGCACGCGATTGGCGGTCAGCCACGAGGCGATCAGAAGCACCCAGGTCGCCAGAGCCGGCGGCCAGCCCGGATCGCCCGCGCCCACATGCGCCCCAATGGCTAGCACCAGATGCCAGAACATCGCCGCATAGGCCCAATCCACCAGCATCGCCGAAGGGCGCCAGAGGATCACCACCGCGCCGACGATCTTCAGAATCGCGAGCGGCCAGATGATGTAGGTGGGATAGCCCAGCACCTCGCGATACATGCCCGCGACCATGTCGTGGGACGAGATGTAGAAGGCCGCCGCACCCAGATAGACCAGCGCCACAAGGCCTGTCGCAATCCAATAGACATACTTTGCCACTTTGTCGCTCATTGCCGCTCTCCCTGTTTGCAACGGCTTGTTCAGCCGCCGTTTTCTCGTTAAGTATCTTTAGATGCCTTGCTTCATTGGAGAAAGTAGGCACGTAAAAGTAACTAGCTTCCTTTGACTGTGAGGGCTATCCACGATGAAGAGCGTCCTACCCCCTTCCTGCCCGATGGAGGCGCTGCTGCGTGTCATCACAGGCCCTTGGACGATCTACATCCTCTGGGTTCTGTCCGAGCAGGGACCGCAGCGTTTCGGTGCGATCAAGCGTCTGGTGCCCGGAATTTCCACTCGCGTCCTGACCGAGCGGTTGCGGATGCTGGAACATGCCGGTGTGGTCTGGCGCGAACAGGCCATGACCATCCCACCGGCTGTAACATACGGGTTGACTGAGCGCGGCGCGGAGCTGCGTGGCGTGCTGGACACGCTTGGCTCCATCGCGCGCCGCTGGGAGGTCGAGGGCGCCTTCGACGGGACCGCAAGCGCGGCAGAATGACGCCGCCCTTCCTGTTCGCGGGATAATCCCGCGCCCGAGAACAACTCAGGCGGACCCCGACCCGAAGCTCATGACTAACTGAAAACGGCGCTCGACAGAACCGTTAAGCGGCGTTTCATCGCGCAGGAGTTCACCGCGAGGCTGACGGTTATGAGTGGTCGGTTCGATACAGAAAAGACCGCCGCCAGCCGCCGTACGTCGATGAAACTGTAGCCAAGGCAGGGCCTGCTGGTCGAACGACAACCGGAAGCACCGTCGCGGATCCCTTCCACCATCCGACACCTGGATAAGTTGCCCATTGGCTGGTGCGGGTTCGCAGAAGGTGAAGTCCTCGGTGCCGGGCAGGTCCGGACGCATGCGAGTTGCGACCTCGACTAGAGTATCCGGGCTAATCTGCGGGGCGCTGAGATTGATGTGATAGAGTGCCATGATGGGCGTGATCTCCCCTCGCCCGCGAGCTTCAACCCGGTCTTCAATACTGATTTCGGCACGGTCGGGAGGCAGTGTCACGCGTCGGTGGAGCCGCCAGCACTGACCTGAAAGGGTTCCGTGGGCGACCGTTGCACAGACCTCGGCGGAACCGTCCTCCAGCACTTGCGTAGTTGTCACGATAGCGCGCCTCAGCGACATGGAGCCATGCAGCGGGAGGTGCCGGAGGCCGTCGTTCGCCGGTTGGCGGATGTGATCAAATCCGCAAGTGCAGAGCAGACCGCCAAGGGCCTGATCCATCTCTCCAGGTCGGGCCGGGGCCAGCCCGTTTTCGCCGATCCATCCGAAAGGCACGCCGCGATAGCGCACAATCCCGACATCAAGGCACCGATCGGGAAGTAGATCGATTGAGAGCCCGGCCGCGTTTTCGACCTCGATCAGCCGAGCGCCGTCCTCGGTGCCGCCATCGAAGCGCAGGGTCCGCAGCCTGCATGTCTCAGCCATTCGTGATCCTAACGCCAGTGTCAGGATTGAAAAGCAATATATGTCGCTCCTGCAACTGCACATGAAGCTGCTGACCAGCGACAACGCTATCGGCCAAACCACGGTCATTGTCCGGGTCGATACGGAGCGTAACCCGGCCTGCCGGGGTTTTGCCGACGAGGAACGCGTCGTGCCCGGTAAACTCCACCGCGTCCACTTCGAAGGGCCAGCGATCCGGTGCTGCGTCTGGCCAGACCCTGATGTGCTCGGGACGAATGCCGAGATCGACCTCGCGACCCGCAGCGGCCTGCAATGACTCGGACAGCGGTAGCCCCTCGAAGGTGAGGCGGCCGGCCGCGGATGCCAGCATGCCGCGTAGCATATTGATCTCCGGCGAGCCGATGAAACTCGCGACAAAGCGGTTCTGCGGTTCGCGATAGATCTCTCGCGGCGTTCCAATCTGCTGGATACGACCGCCGTCGAGCAAGACGATGCGGTCAGCCATGGTCATAGCTTCGATCTGGTCGTGAGTGACGAAGACGGAAGTGGCCCCCAGTTGATCGTGCAACGCCCGCAATTCCAGTCTTGTCGCCGCGCGCAGCTTGGCGTCGAGATTGGATAGAGGTTCGTCGAAAAGAAAGACCTGCGGCTGCCGAACGATCGCCCGACCCATGGCCACGCGTTGCCTTTGCCCGCCGGAGAGCTGACCGGGTCGGCGGTTAGCGTATTCCGACATGCCAAGCATTTTTAGCGCCGCTTCGAGACGGCGGGCGATCTCGGTGGGATCCGTCCCGCGCATCCTGAGGGCAAAGACCATGTTCTCGGCGACCGTCATGTGCGGATAGAGCGCGTAGGACTGGAAGACCATCGCCATGTCCCGATCACTCGGTTCGGTTTGCGTGACATCCTTGCCGTCCACAAAAATCCGACCCGCGTCGATCTCTTCCAGACCCGCAATGATCCGCAACAACGTGGACTTACCGCTGCCCGAAGGACCGACGAGGGCGATAAATTCGCCGCTCGGAACCTCCAGATCGATCGGCGGAATAACCTCTACCCGACCGTATTTCTTTCGTACCCCCTTAAGGGTAACGGTTGCCATGAGATTCCCTTCTCTCCGTGTCTACTTGACTGCGCCTGCCAGAAGCCCGCGGACGATAAATCGCTGGCCGACGAGGATCAGGATCAGCGCCGGGACGATTGACAAGAGAGTCCCGGCGGCCATCTCGCCATAGCGGATGTCGTATTCCTGCGCGAAGGTTGCGATGGCGACCGGAGCCGTCATCGTCGCCGGCGAGGTCAGCGTCAAAGCGATGGCGAAGTCGCTCCAGGAAAAGATGAAGATCAGCGCCGTCGCCGCGATCATTCCACCCCGCACCAGCGGGAAGGCCACCCGCCAGAACATCTGGCTGTTCGAGCATCCGTCCATGCGCGCAGCTTGAAAGATCTCGTGCGGCAATGCGGACATGAAGCTCAGCATCAGGAACAGGCCCATCGGCAGATTATGCACGACATGGGTCAGGATGACCGAGATATAGGTTCCGTGCAGTCCGATCGCCGACCACATGACATACCAGGAACCCACGAAGGTGAGCGTGGGAAGCATTTGGAACAACAGTGCCCAGCCCAGGATCGGCCAGCGAACCCACCCGGGTACTCTCAAGCGGCCGAGTGTAAAGGCGGCCATCGTGGCAATAACGATGACGATCGCGGTTGAACTGACCGCGACAAAGGCACTGTTGAGCAGGTTCCACAGGAATTGGGACTGGCGCGAAAACAGAAGCTGCTCGAAATTGCTCCAGGTGACCGGGCTGAGCGTCGCGCCCGTTATGATATCGATCTTGTATTTGAAGGCATTGGATAACACCCAAAGTGTCGGCAGCAGAATCATTGCCGCATAGCCCCAGACCAAAACATTTGCCGCAACGCGACCCGAGGTTCGGCGCAGGGTCATTCTGCCTCCTCCGCGTTCCTGCGGCGGGCCAGCACTCCGCGCGCGAGGATGATCGTGAGCGCTATGGCAAACAATGTGACCACCGACATCGCCGAACCGTACCCGACCTGATCCTGCCGGAAGAAGGTACGGTAAATCGAAAAGTTAACGACCTCCGTGGCCGTGCCTGGCCCGCCTGATGTCAGCAGATAGACCTCGTCGAAGACCTTGAACGACAGGATGACCCGAAAAATCACCGTGATGAGGATCGTAGGCAGCATCAGCGGCAGCACGATATGGCGCACCTCCTGCCAGAAGCCGGTCACATCCAATCGGGCCGCGTCCAGAACTTCCTCGTCAAGCGACTCCAGACCGGCGAGCATGAGAAGAAAGACGAAAGGCGTCCAGTGCCAGATGTCCACGAACATCACCGATGCGAGCGCGATGTCAGGGTTTCCGAGCCAATCGACCTCGTTCAGACCGAACCAACGAAGCAGCGTGTTCGCCAGCCCGAACTCGCGCCCCATGACCAGACGCCACATCGTGCCAATGACGATTGGGGGGATCACGATCGGCAGGAGGAAGATGCCGGTCAGGATCGTTCGCCCGACCGACCCCGCCCGCTTCACGGCCAGCGCCATCGAAAACCCGAGGACCATCTGGCAGGTCACGACGGTCACCGCAAAGACGAGCGTGTTGCGCACCCCCGCCCAGTATATCGTTTCCTCCAGGAAGAGCCGGCGGTAGTTCTCCAGACCGATATAGTTGAACTCGGCCGCGCCTTCACGCCATTCCACATCGAAGAAGCTCAGACCCAGAAGGTTCAGCACCGGAAACCCGGACAGAACCAGGAAGAACACCGCGACGGGCGCAAGCGACAGCACCAGCCATCGCTTGTTCCGACGAATTACGACACCCGGTTTGATCATGGTGTTCATCTGGTTCCGTCCAGAGGCGCTAGCGAAGTGGCTCAGAGGTCTGGCTGGCGGGTGACGGTAAAGCCGTTCCGCTCAAGTATGCCCGCCAGGGCCTCGGCCGCCGCATTGAGCGCCACCTCGGGGCTTTCCTCCCCGATGACGGCCCGGTTGAAGTGCAGGGCCATCGCGTCGGATGCTTCGGCGGCGGCCGCGAAAGGCAGACCCATCACCGCATTTGCCGCATTTGCCGAATAGGCCCCAAGGAAACGGTAAGAGTTGTTCGCCCCCAGACCGGTTTCCGCCAGATCGCCCCGCACGGGTACGCCTCCGGCTTCGACATACTTCACTTGGAGCGCCTGGGACTGGAACCAGTCCAAAAAGGCCAGCGCTGCGCGCTGGCGCTCCGCCGACACGTTCTTGGGGATACCCGCGACCCAGTGACCGGCGCTCGACGCGTGTGTTCCGCCCGGACCAGCGGGGATCAACGATGCCGACATCTGGCCGACAACCCGGGACTCGTTGGGGTTTTCCAGCGCGCCCCAAGCGGCGATCACTGCGATCGCCTGCGCGGCTTTGCCGGTGGACAGAAGCTGGATAAGCTCACCCTGCGCGATGGCACCGGGATTCGGCGGAGCAACATCCTCCCCTGACATCTTCAGATAGGTTTTCAGCGCCGCAAGCCCCTCGGTCGTATTCAGCCCGATCGCGGCCTGTCCCGGGCCCGTCACCCGGAAAAACGCGGCATCGTGGCTGAAGATGTAGGGGGTGATATTGTAGACGATCGAATCGCGAGCCGCGCGCGGAACGAAGCCGTAAATGCCCTTGGCCTCTTCGATTTTTTTAGCGTTCGCATAAAGGTCGTCCCATGTGTCGGGAATCGACAGGCCGAGTTCGTCATAGATCGCCTGGTTGTAATAGAGGACCTGGACGTTACCGTTGACCGGCACACCCATCAGCGCGCCGTCCGGCGAGAATGACCCGACCGCCGCATCCCAATTCGTGGTCGCGCCGTAGCTCAGGACGCCATCCTGAAGCGTGTAGCCTTCCTGCACCTCGCCAAGCGGGGCGAGGAAGCCGCCGGAATAGATCTCGGACAGCCAGAGCGAGTTGATGTTGACAAGATCGTAGGTGCCTTCGGAGCCACGCACCGAGTTCCGGATCTTTTCCAGCAGTCCCCCGAACGGATTGACGTCAAGATTGACGACGTTCCCGGTTTCCTCCTCGTAGAGATCGACCATGGCGACGAAGGAATTCAGCCAGGGAGACTGGTTAATCGCCATGGTGATGTCCCGCTGATCTTTGGCGTGCGCCGGCATGACGACTGCCAGCGCCAGAAGACCGGTTGCAATGCTGAATGCTGTTCTCTTCACTTTTCGGTTCCTCCCGTTATTCGTCTTTCAGTTCACGTCCGCGCCCTCGGCGAGGCCGATCCAGTTGAAGTATTCGGGTGGCGCATCGTGCGCCTTCAGGAGCCTCACGATCTCCGTGTTCAGTCGCGCCTCGATCGCGGCGTCGGATATTGGACGAAGCTGATTGGGGTCCGACGCATTGTGATAGATGGTGGATTCGAAAGCTCCGAACTTGGTTCCGTCAAGCCCCGGAGGCCGTCGCGCGGAGTTGAGCGCATCATAGCGCAGAAGCCTTTGCCCCTTTGAGAAATCGAAGGGGCCGACCATCTGCCCGGTCGCGAGCTCGTCCGGCCCGAAGAACCCTGTCATGTGCGTGGGCATCAGGGTGTATTCGCCAAGCTGCTCGTCGAACAGGTTCGCCGGATAGCGGAAGAAACTGTATTCGCCATCGGTCACGCCAACCGGACCGCCGAACATCCCGAAGATCACCGCCTCGGGGCCGGGTTTTCCGTCGATCAGCGACAGGACCGACCTGCCGGTGACTTCCTTCGGCACGGAATGCCCGAAGACCTCGAGGAACGTCGGCATGAGGTCGGTGGTCTGGCTCAGCGTCGCAATCCGTGTCCCCGCCTTTGCGGCATAGTCCGGATGGTGGACGATCAGCGGAATATGCGAGATCTCCTCGTAATATGGCGTCAGGTTCTTTCCCCACCAGTCATGCTCGCTCAGCAGGAAACCGTGATCGGTCGTAAGCACGAGGCAGGTATCGGACCAGAGATCGTGCTCATCGAAATAGTCCAGAAGCTTGCCGAAATAGGCGTCGCACATGGCCACGAGAGCGGCGTAGTTCGCCCGGATCTCCGCGATCTCGTCCGGGCTTTCCTTGACCGGCGCGTATTTCGGCCAGTCGAGGATCGAGCCATTGTAGCCCGTCGTGTACTCCTGACGGTATTTCTCGGGCGCGAAGAACGGCTCGTGCGGATCGAAGCATTCGAGCTGCAGAAACCAGTTGTCCGCCATGCGGTTGTCGTCGAGGAAGGCAAAGGCGCGCGCGAAGCACGCCGGGCCGGGAAAATCCTCCTCCATTCGTATCTTTTCGCGATTGACTTGATGCTGCCGCCGCTTCGGTTCCGTCGGCACGTTGTAGTGCTTGTCGGAATACATTTCCTTGAAGCGCTCCAAAGGCGGTTGCACCATCGCGATCCACGGGTCGTATTCCTGTCCGCGAATGAACTCCCAGGTTTTATAGCGGCTGTGATACGTCGCGCCGCCATCCTCGTAGTAGTGGAAGTGGTCGCTGATGAGATGTGTGTGCACGCCTGCGTTCTTCAAGATATCGGGCATCGAATTGTCGAAAGGTTCGAGCGGACCCCAGGAGCGGTGCATGAAGTTCAGCCTACCCGTATGCATGTCACGCCGGGCCGGCATGCAGGGCAGCGAGCCGACATAATGATTGTCGAAGGTCACGGCCCGCTGGGCGAAGCGATCGAAGTTAGGTGTCGCAATCGCCGCTCCGCCATAGCAACCAAGCGCGAGACGGTTGAGTGAATCGAACAAAACAAAAACGGCGCGCATCAAGAACCCACTTTCTTACGAACGATGTGAGTCTAGACGGTTCGTCCTCGCGGGGCTAATATTTTTGTGCATAGTAGGTATAACCCGGAGTTATAAATGGATCACATCTGGCGCCTGAAACACTTCCTCGCCACCGCCGAACTGGGCAGTGTTCAGGCAGCGGCACGGCACCTGAACATCAGCCAGCCGGCCCTCTCCAAGTCGCTGCGCGAGCTTGAGCTCCATCTCGGCGCGGCGCTTTTCGAACGCTCGTCGCGTGGCGTCACCCTGACCCAGGCCGGACAGGCATTCTATACCCGGGCGCGAGAGATCGAGATGCAATGGGACAGCGCGCTCTTCGATCTCACGGCCACCCGCAACGGGGCGCGAGGCGCGTTGCGGATCGGCGTCGGCCCGACCTATGAGGCCGCGTTCATGGCTCACGTGCTCGCGCGGCTTTCCAACGAGTTTCCGAACCTGCAGATATCCGTGCGGACCGGCGTTGGCGCGATCATGTTACCGGCGCTCAACACAGGTGAGATTGGCGCCTATTTCGGCGGCCTGCGCAGCGGAGCGGAAACGCTGTCGGTCGGGGTTCAGGAGATCCCGCTCTACAATCAGTCGAACAGGATCGTCGCAGCGGCAGACGATCCGCTCGCTGCCGCGACGGATGTTCGCGAAACGGACTTGTCGCAGCGCGCCTGGGTTCAGCTAAGCTATGACTCACTGGCTCTGGGGAGAATCGAGGCTCTGTTCAAGAAGGCGGACGTGCCGTCGCCACGTACGATCGTGTCGACGCACTCGCTGGCGTTGGCGCTCGATCTCGTGCGGAACAACGGATTCCTGACCAGCTTACCGGAACCGCTGCTACATCCCCGCCTCGGATCCGACCTCGCGGCGCTGCCAGTGCCGAGCTACGACTGGCGGATCGCCACCGGCATTAGCTATCGCAACTCTATCGCCCGGACCGCGCCTTTCAACCGCATGATCGGGATTATCAAGGACGAGGTGCGGGCATTCGGCCTTGCTCCGAATTAGGTGCGGGAAGGATCCTTGCTTGGTTTAAGTCTAAAAACGACATTGGAGGCCCGCGTGAAATCGCCACGCGAGAAATCGTACGCCAGCTGCAGGAGAACGAGGACCGAGTTGATCTCCGCGTTGTCTCTGGGCGCGTTGACCAAGGCTGCGATTTAGGGGATCATGCCGGCAGCCACCGTCGGATGGAGCTCTGCCCAACCCAGATCGATAACCTTCGATACCGCATCCGCCGGCAGCATCGTGTGCAGGTCGCCGTCTTTTGCCGGATGCACGTGGGGGAACTCGTTGCTTATCATAAAAGCCTCGCATCCAGCCTTTGCGCATTTGCGTTAATGATCTACTATCATGACACCAATTCCTGCCGAATTGGATAAGAAACGTGCACCGCGCGCCTCCAACACCATCATAAGTCCCAATATCGTCTCCACCGGACAAGTGACATCGCCGTTCTCGAACCGCGTGACCGTAAGACCGGAAACCTCAGCCAGATGCGCCAACTCGCGCACCGACATTTGCACACCAGCCCTCGCCATACGGCATTGCGCTGGCGTGATCGGAAGTTCGTTTTCCTTGTCGTCTGGGTCGACATCAGTCATTTCCATGTCTCCCTTGGTGATACCCGAGCCGGCGCTATTGCGCTTTCGGCTTGTTAGCGAAGGGTTTCTGTCACGGAATTTTAGGTACATCATAGTGGAGATATCCCCGCTATGCGGTCGAAGACGCCGCGCGCCACATCAGCCAAGTCGGAATCAGAGCGAGGAGGAAAATCCCGCAGACGACAACGAAGCCGTCCTGAAACGCCGCGTTCGACGCCTGGTTCACCACGGTCTGGCCAAGGAAGGTGGCCGCGGCAGGCAGCAACTGCGTGTCGGGCAGACCCGATGTATGCATCAGGTTGGCGACCTCGCGCAGAAGCTCCATCGTCGTCGCGTTGTCGCTGGTCTGCTCACGAATGACGTCCAGAGCGACACGCTCAAGCGCGGACTCGTTCAAGCCGGCAAGAATCGCGGAAACGGAATATTTCAGCGATGACGGTTCAAGATTGAGACTGATCGGTTCTGGCAATAGCGGCAAATTCCCACGGCTTGGTCCGCAGTACGCCCCGCAAAATATAAGATCTCGACCCCAAGCCGGGGGTTAGAAACCCCCCTAGACGGTCCCTGAGACCTTTAGCACCGAGGCACCTGGACATGCGTCACATGCCCCCGGCCGTAAGCCGAAGGATCCTGGCACCGCGTCGGCCGGTGCCAAGCCGCTAGGGAGGGGTTTCTAAGCCCCAAGGCCGCGCGTACCGCCTCGGGGAGAAGCATATTTGATCAGGTTAACGAACGCCAGACGCTAGGAGTTTGTCTGAGAATTGAAATTTTCTCGACGTTTGGAGGCGAGTCTGATTCGAATATAGCCCATGAGCAAGAGATTTCGCGCCTGGCGTCTTGACGAGACCCTTCTGATTCCGCCGTCGGTTCAGGATTTTGTTCCCGCCGACCATCTTTCCCGGTTTGTCGTTGATCTTGTGCGCGAGAGCCTTGACCTGACGGCGATCGATGCCAGCTACCGTGGCGCGAAGGGTCAGCCTCCCTACGATCCGGCGATGATGGTTGCACTGCTTTTGTACTCCTATGCGGTTGGGATCTATTCATCGCGTCGGATTGCCGGGGCGTGCCGGGAGCGGGCTGATTTCATGATGATCGTGGCGCTGGACGGTCCGGACTTCCGCACGATCTCGGAGTTTCGACGGCGTCATCTGGCGGCGTTGTCGGAACTGTTCGTGCAGGTGCTGCGGCTGGCAGCGACGGCGGGCCTTGTCAAGCTGGGCCATGTTGCGCTGGACGGCACGAAGGTGAAGGCGAACGCGTCGAAGCACAAGGCGATGAGCTATGCCCATATGATCCGGCGCGAAGAGGAACTGGCAGCCTCAGCATCGAGGCGGTCGAAGTTGCCGAGGCGGTTGACGCCGATGACGATCCCAGCTGAGACGGCCGGGCAAGACGTCCGCACGCATGCGGAACATTTCGTCAAGGATCAGTTTGGGGTGCTTGCGAAGATCCGAGGCTTTCGATTGTGAGGATCTGGATGGTGGTGGCCGTTCGGTAATTGACGACGGAGACACCAGCTATCGGCGATGCGGCTGAACGAAAATCCAGCGCAAGGCACACAGGGCGTACAGCGGATCGAAGAACAAACCGCCGCGCGAGCAACCGACACGGCAAGGCGTAACGCAACTTGACTGGTCCCGAGAGGCATTGAGCCTGAAGACCGGACGGCTTCGTCGAGGGATAGCAACGGACAGTGTGTTGCGAGGCACGCGCCAGTGATCGTGGCGCACGGCCACGACGGCGAGCATTCGGCAATCCATGGCAGGCATTCGAGTTCACGCGGCGACAGATGTGGTTCCAGGGGTCGGTGTCCGTCGACCCGCAAGAGGTTTCGTGACAGCGGTACATGAGTCGCCAAGACCTTGAAGACGCGCAAGTAGCGAGCTTGTCATCACGTCCATTCGCGGTCAGCCCGGTCGCAACTGATCGCGACAAGCCCAGATCTCCACGCCGGCCAGACCGCACACCCAAGCCCTTCTTCCCAAGATCAAGTTCGGCGGCCTCGCTACCGATTGCGAAACCCGGTAGTCGGTACCGGTGTTCGGACACGATCAAGCAGGCGAAGAGGGTGCAGGCGCCGGATACCGGTGCTGGTAAAGTGAACCGGATGGATCCTCATCTGAACCGTCGCACAACAGTGCTCCACCCAATCCGGCGCAAATATGACAAGCAAGGATCGGATCGTGCCAGTTCCGACACGGCCTGAAAGGCGGCATGCCGACAGGTACTAGCCTACGGATTTGATTGGACCGTATTCGACAGCGATTGTCCGGTTGCTGACCGTAACGGCAGTGCAACATCGGTGAGAACTTCGGCGATCGCGTAAGAGTGTAGCGCGCCGCACCTAGCCGACGATGTCCGACATGTCGAACAGGTCGGAATAAGTCATCGTCTTGCGAGTATTCTGTCCCTAGTTGCTCAAAGCGGTCAATGATCCCTGGGACCGGCATTCTGGCGTCGAAGATGGACACGATGTGCTCGATGCCGGCCTGTTGGGCGGTTTCGACCATCCCGCACAGGAGCTCCACCGTGGTCCGGTTCACCGTATGATTTGCTTCGGCCCGATCCTTCGCCTCGAAGATGCGCGGGTTGACCGCAAAGCGAGAGCTCTCCCAGATCAACGGGCTTTCGACTGGCCCACCTTGCAGTCTGCGTACAGAAGACACGCTCTGCATCAGGGTCCGGTCGCGATAAGACCCCTGAGCCGGTATCGATTTGCTAGTATGCGTCTGACTCCAGGTCTTCCGGATAGAAAACATGTTCTCCCTCAACCACCCCGTGAAATAAGCTTGCACCGCCGTCTGAAATTCCGAAGCATCGTCCCCACCTCTCTCGCGGTCGCCAACGATCCGGAAAACCTTCCCGAACAGTTCCGTCCCAAGACGCAAGTTCTCGCAGGTATCGAAGAGTTCGAGGCCGATCTCTGATGGATCGGTAGCGCCAAGCCCCGCGGGAAATTGCGTCAGCCCTACCCTGACATTTGCCTTGCCGACCCATTGCCGGGTGGTCTTAACCACCTGCTCGGCCGATTTCGGTGCCGGGACAAGGATCATCTTGTCGCCCTGGAACACGCGGATGGCGAGGTGGTCCGGCGCGCTTATTTCGGCCACGAACTGCTGCACCACGGCGATCTCAAGGCGGGGATCGGCGCATTGCTGAATGAGGTCGATGTCGATCATCTGAAAGGTTCCATCAGGTGTTGAAGGCGATGACGAGTCGCAGTCCGAATAGCGCCGCCCACGCCCTGGCGCTCGCTTTCTGGATCGGAACGATGTTGGTGTCGCCGGTCCACTAACCATTGCCTGTCGCCACGATGAGGTCCGGGCGAAGCAGCATGGATTGCAGGATCGGCCACACGATGAGCTGCTCATAGCAGATCAAGGGTGCGATCGACGTCCCGGCAATTCTGCCGGTTGGATTGCCGAAGAATTGCGCCGTCGCGCCGCCCTCTTCCCAGGGCCGCCACATCGAAACCGGCACCGGCATCCGCTCCCGGTAGAGGATCCTCGTCCCCTCGCCTGTTAGCTCGATCATGACATTGTCGTAGCCGCTCTCGTTGATGACAACGGCGCCGCCAGCGACGACGACATCGAGGCCGACCAGGTTTCGGGTCCAGAGGCGTTCGGCGGTCGGTGTCCAGATCCCAAGCGCGCTTTCGGGAAGGATGATTGTGGTGGCACCGTCCTCCGCGGCGCGTCTGACGAGCGCGATCGTCTCCATATGCTGCTCATAGTCGGCATGGTTTCCAGCGACCTGGTAGTCGAAGGTCGTATCAATTCCGACCCATCCCTTTGGTGCCGCGGGATCAGTCCAGGTGATTGCGGAAAGCGCAAAGGCCACGCCCATTGCGACAGTCGCGAGCGGCCAGGCTCGTGTGGACATCACCGTTAAGCCGGCTGCCGTGATTGCAAGTCCTCCCCACCCCCAACCGGGGAACAGGACACCGGCCGGCGTGATCGGACTTGCCCACCCGACGATGCCGAGCGGCGGCACGCTCATCAGCGTCGCCGCAAACAGATATCGTAACGGCCGATGCCATCCGGGCTTTGGAGACCAAAGCACCGTGTGTACTGCAACGAACAGCAGTGACGCGGCAATCCAGAGACCGAGACCGACCCAGATATCGCTCGCGTAGAAAATCGATACGCCGTTGGGCAAGCCTCTCGAAGCCGCCATGAAATACGCCATCGAAACCATGCCTGCGACCAGCCGTGTGGGGGCGAACGCCCAGAGTGCGGGAAAGAGGCACGCGATCGGGAGAAGAAGCACTTCGCCGCTCCACCCGAACGCACCAACCCCGGCGGCAGCAGCGAGGAACATTGCCGCGGTGACCATGCTATGGCGTGAAGGTGAAAACCGGTTTTGCCAACCCGAGAACGCCGGCGGCCGGGATCGGCCCGAAGTAGCGCGAGTCATAAGAACCTCTGAATGTCGAAAAAAGAAACAGCGTGTCTGGGGGCACGACACCGCCGGGATCGGGCGTCAGCTCCCTGCCCGATCCGTCACGCGGTTGGACTGCGGATTGCGGCAGAGCGAGACCGTCGATCGCGACGGATGTGCCGATTTCAACTGATTGCCCGGGCAGTGCCGCGACCGTCTTGATCAAGGGGCTGAGCCAGCCGGGGCAGAGGCCGCGCCGCACATATCCGCGCTCAAGTGCCTGACGAAACGCGCCGGTCAGCGGCGGGCAAATGAATATCCGATCCCCGCCCCGGACATCACGGTTCAGCGTTTCGATCCGCCAGAGACCGAGCGGATAGCTCGGTGTCAGATTGAACCGAAAGTCCGCCCCATAGCCCAAGCCGAGCAACGCCAGAGGAAAGCAAGCGAGAACGGCAACGATCACCGTCCGGCGACGGCGGCTCACTGTTGAAGCCCCTGGCTCTTGGTCTGCGTCTGCCGCATCGCCTCGGACTGTTTCAGGGCTTTCTGGGTGCGCTCATGGGCGGCCAGCTGCTGGCCGGCGCGCATCATCGGCCAAGCGGAAGCGAGCTTTTCGCGTTCGCCCGCCGACATGCCCTGCGCCGCTTTGCCGAAGGTCGCGCCCGACGGGTCCTTGGCCGCATTGCCGAGCAATGTCCGCTCCCCGAACCGCTCCGAGACCGCCTTGTTGAAGGTGTCGAGTTCGGCTTTCACCATGCGGTCGGCCAGCGCAAAGCCGAGCGCGGCCGGCAGGTCGTTCCTGTCGATGGCGTCGCGGACCTTTTCCATTGCGCGCGCTGCTGCCGGCGACAGGGACGGAATGTCGATCGAGGTCCGCTTGCGGTGTCCTTCCTCTTCCAGCCTGTACTTGGCCGTCGCCCTCTCCCTCATGTCGAGATAGCGTTCGAGGTCCTTGCGCAGTGCTGGTACGTTGACTTCCGCCACGCGCCGCTCTTCGCGATCCGAGCGGCTCGCCAGAAACCCGTCTCGACCCTTGAGCGCACCGAAGCTCGCCGCATTCCGCTCGATCTCGCCGAGGCGCTGCCTGGCAACGTTCGGGTCTTCGACAACCGCCTCCATGCGCATGGCCTTGAAGGCGGATTCAGGATCCGCGTAGATGAGGCGAATACGGTCGGAGAAATTGTCCCACTGCTTTTGCAGCGCCGGATCGGATTGCAGCTTTTCGTCCACGGCGTCGGTGACCGACATAGTGAAAATGGAAATACCCTTGACCATCGGCGCGGCCTTTCTGATTGATTGCGCGGGTTGGTGAAGTGGCTGATCGACAATGCCCAGACGCGCGCCGGCGGCGCGAAGGCGAGCTCCGAGATCGACCAGTTTCTGTTTCTGCCGGATCGTCCACTGGACCCGGTCCCGCATCAGCGTCCGGGCGACGCGGACGAGATGAAGACCGCGGTGGTTGGCAAAACGCAGTGCCTGGGCATAGAAGCGGCCGCCCGCATAATCGAGCGTGACTTCCTTGGCGTTTTTGCGGGATAAGAGTTTCTCGAGCCCGCCCGCGAGGTGGAAAGACCGGCTGCCATAATAGAGCGCCATGTCTTCCCGATGCCGGGTCATTGCGACATAGGTCAGATGCCGGTCGAGCGAGAGTGAGGCGAGCACCTTCACGCGATCGACCGTAGCGCCCTGCGACTTGTGGATGGTCGTGGCGTAGCCGTGATCCAGGTTTCGGTAGAAGCGCTGGTCGACGGTGACGCGGTGTGCGCCTTCCCCGTCTCCAATGGTTACGACGATACGGCCGGGCGCCGCTTCGACGACCTTTGCGATCATGCCGTTCTTGACGCCGAGCGACCCCTCGTTCTTGAGGAAGACGATCTGGTCGCCGGCCGCGAAATTCCGCTCGCCGTCCTCGGTCCTGAAGACATGACCGGCCTCGACCAGCCCCCGCTCGACGAGCTTTTCGCGCGCCATCGTGTTGAGCTGGCGGACATCGCGGCGAAGATGCGCGAGGATCAAAGTCGACTTCTCCGGATCGTAATCCCGATTCCAGTCGGCAATGAGCGTTTCGATCGCATCGGCCTTCAGCGTTTGCGAAATCAGCTTGCCCTTCGCGCGATATGCAGAGAGCGCTTCCTTCACCCGACCCCGCGCCAGATCGAGCGATGCGGCGCGCATCCAGGCCTCTTTTTGGCGGTAGATGGTTTCGAGCTCGGCGTAGCCGGTGCGCTCGACGATCGCCCGGAACGCCGCACCGGCCTCGATTGGCTGCAACTGTTCGGCGTCGCCGACAAGGATCAGTTTGGCGCCGGACTTGGTGACCGCTTCAACGAAGATCGCCATCTGACGGGACGAGACCATGCCCGCCTCGTCGAGAACGAACACTGTCTTGTCATCGAGACGGCGGCGGCCCTTCTGCCAGCCACGCTCCCAGGAGGCGAGCGTCCGCGACGGGATGCCCGCTTCCTTCTCCAGACCCTCGGCCGCCTTGCCGGCAAGCGCGCCGCCGACCACTTTGTAGCCGGCCAGTTCCCAGGCTTCGCGGGCGGCCTTCATCATCGTGGTCTTACCAGCCCCTGCCCGGCCGACGACGGTCGCGATCCGCTCCGCGCCCGCCACATGCTCGATGGCTGTCCGCTGCTCATCCGACAGCCGCTCGTGCCGGCCAAAGACGGCTTCCAAAACCTTCGCCCGGACCGCAAACCCGCTCTTTCCCGAAAGCCAGTCCGCCCTGCTGACCATTTCGGCCTCGAGCCGGATCATCGCCCGTGTGGTCAGCCGCGCCGGGACACGCGCGCCTGTCGCGAACTCAATGGTCTCATCGGCGAGCTTCACGCATTCCGGGCTTTCCGCGATCCGCGCCAGGAGTCGCTGGAAGCTTTCGGGATCGTCGATATATCGTTGCAGGACCTTGGCGATGTCGCGCTGGTCGAAGACGCTCTTCTCGGAGGTGAGAATGTCGAGCACCAGCTCGGGCCGGTCCTCGATCCGCCCCGCGTTCTTTTGCCGTTGCGCCTCATGAAGGGCGAGCCGTTCAAGATCGATGGCGCTCGCCTTGGTCTCGGCCTTGCGCTGCAGCGCCTTTGCCGCAACACCGATATGGGTGGTCGGCTCGATGTCGATGCCGCGTTCGGCATAGGAGCGGCCGTCGACCCGTACTTCCAACCCGGCAAGTGCCAAATGGTGGTTCTGAAGATCGAGCCATCTTTGCCGTTGCTCGAGGAATTCAGGCTTCTCACCGGACCAGAGCTTGTACTGGATTTTCCCGGCCTTGGTCCGAAGCGGTTGTCCGTCCGGACCGAGTACGGCGACCTTCTTGGACCCGTACCCATCTTCGGTCAGCGGGCGAAGCGTGGTCATCAGGTGGATGTGCGGATTGCCCGGATCGTCGTGAAAAACCCAGTCGGCGACCTGCCCGCGCGAGAGCACCTGCTCGGAGACGAACTGCCGGACCAGGGCGATGTTCTGGTCCCGGTTCAGCTCGACCGGCAGAGCGAGGATGAATTCCTTGGCGAGCTGGGCATCGCTTCGCTTCTCGAAGGCTTCGACCGCATTCCAAAAGGCCTCGGCGGCGCCCGCCACAGACCGGTCGGCGATCATGTCGCGGGCCCATTTCGGGGCATCGGGCGGCAGCAGGAACTCCTCGTGGGCGAGGTTCTTCTTGTTGGAATAGTCGACTGTGCGCGCTTCGGCCTCGTGGCTCATCTTCGCGCAATGGCGATAGGCGGCGGACAGCACCGCGCTGCGGCCATTTCCGCGCGAAATAAGCTGAGGTGTGAAATGCGTGATCGCCACGACGCAACGGGCTCCTGAGAACAAGTTCATCCTTGTTCCGGGAGGAAAGGCCCCTGCCCTTTGCAAGGGCCGCCAGCAGCACGTCGCGCCAGCGACGTATTACTGCGCCCTTGGACGCATTCCTTCGGAACGCTGGGATGATCTCTCAAAGAGACGGGTCTCTCGACCCGGCATTTCTGCCGGGATGCGCTGAACGCGCACCCGGGCGATCCTGCTCATGGCTTTTCGCCATTCGCCAGAACCGGGAGCAAACGGAATGAGAAAACCCTCGTCGAAAATCAAGGAAGACATCGCCAGACTGCAGGAGCAGCTCAAGGCCGCAGAAGCACGCGAGGCCGAACGGATCGGCAAGCTCGCGCTCAAGGCCGGTCTCGGAGAAATCGAGATCGATGATGCCAAGCTCGTCGAAGCCTTCGAGGATTTGGCGAAACGGTTTCGTGGTGGCGGCAACGAGACCCGAAAATCCCCGCCCGCGCAAAACCCGGCTGGCGCGTCTTCGGGCGCGAATAGCGAGGCTTGAGCGGATGAAACAGGCGAGCCAGTCCGACGCGCGAAAGAAGGATACGCGCGAGAAAATCCAGCTTGGCGGTCTGATCGCCAAGGCGGGCCTGCGCTACGAAAAGCGTGCCCTTCTGCTCGGATTGCTGATCGACGGCGCCAGCCGGATAGCAGCGGACGAAGCGGAGCGTGAGCGGCTGACGGCGATCGGAGCGGAGGCGTTTTCAAATGACGCTGAATAAGCTCCTCCTCGCGATCGCGCCGGTCGGCCTGATGATCGCAGTGTGTTTAGGGCTCACCGGCTCGGAAGCCTGGTTGGCGCGGTTCGACAATTCGGCCGAGGCGCAACAGACGCTCGGGCGGATAGGCATTGCCCTGCCCTATCTATCCGCCGCGGCCATCGGGGTTATCTTTCTCTTCGCCGCGCGTGGTGCCATGGCTATCAAATCCGCCGGACTTGGAGTCCTTGCGGGCGCACTCTGCGTGGTCGCCATTGCGGGGATGCGCGAGTTGACGCGCCTCCGCGGTTTCGCGGACGCGGTTCCCGATGGACACCGGTTGATCGAATATGCCGATCCTTCGACCGGTATCGGTGCGATGGTCTGCTTTGTCGCCGGCATGTTCGCGCTTCGGGTCGGATTGCGTGGCGATGCCGCTTTCGCAAGCCTGAAGCCCCGACGTCTGACCGGAAAGCGCGCGATCCATGGATCGGCGGACTGGATGTCGCTCGGCGAGGCCAAACGGATGTTTGGCGGAGACGGCGGAACCGTCATCGGCGAGGCCTATCGCGTCGACAAGGACAGCGTTGCGAGCCACACGTTCCGCACCGATGACAAACAATCCTGGGGCGCGGGCGGCAAGTCGTCGCTCCTCTGCTTCGACGCTTCCTTCGGATCGACGCACGGCTTGGTCTTCGCCGGATCGGGCGGGTTCAAGACGACGTCCGTCACGATTCCCACGGCGCTCAAATGGGGCGGCGGACTTGTGGCGCTCGATCCATCCAACGAGGTCGCGCCCATGGTGATCGATCAAAGGCGGCGTGCCGGGCGTGAGGTCTTCGTGCTCAGCCCCAAGGACTCGTCGGTCGGCTTCAACGTGCTGGACTGGATCGGGCGCTTCGGAGGCACGAAGGAAGAGGATGTCGTTGCCGTCGCGAGCTGGGTCGTCACCGATGTCGGCAAGCAGATCTCCATGCGTGACGACTTCTTCCGTGCCTCGGCCCTGCAGCTCATCACCGCATTGATCGCCGATGTTTGCCTGTCCGGGCATACGGAAAAAGAAAAACAGACGTTGCGCCAGGTGCGCATGAACCTGTCCGAGCCGGAGCCGAAACTGCGCGAAAGGTTGCAGACGATCCACGATAAATCAGAGTCTGAATTCGTGCGCGAGAACGTGGCCGCCTTCGTCAACATGACGCCGGAAACATTTTCCGGCGTCTACGCCAATGCGATCAAGGAAACGCATTGGCTGAGCTACCCGAACTACGCGGCGCTCGTCTCCGGCGCGAGTTTCTCGACCGAAGACTTCGCGAATGGCAAGACAGACATCTTCGTCAATCTTGACCTCAAGACGCTTGAGGCCCACCCGGGCCTTGCCCGAACGATCATCGGCGGGCTGCTCAACGCGATCTACAATCGGAATGGAGAGATCAAGGGTCGCACGCTCTTCCTGCTCGATGAGGTGGCGCGCCTGGGCTATTTGCGCATCCTGGAGACCGCCCGGGACGCCGGCCGCAAATACGGGATCAGCCTACTTCTTCTTTTTCAGTCGATCGGCCAGATGCGCGAGACCTACGGCGGCCGCGACGCCACATCGAAATGGTTCGAGAGCGCGTCCTGGGTGTCTTTCGCGGCAATCAACGACCCCGAAACCGCCGAATACATTTCCCGGCGATGCGGCAACACCACCGTCGAGGTCGACCAGCTCAGCCGGACATCGCAGATGTCGGGATCGTCGCGAACGCGATCAAAGCAGTTGGCCGCTCGGCCGCTGATCCTGCCGGAAGAAGTGCTGCGCATGCGCGGTGACGAGCAGATCGTGTTCACGTCGGGCAATCCGCCGCTCCGATGCGGGCGCGCGATCTGGTTCCGACGGGAGGACATGAAATCGGTCGTGGCTCAGAACCGGTTCCACAAAGTACAATCCCCGGTGATGTAGAGAATGAAGTCACCCGTCGCGAACGGCAAGAATTGGATCAACTTCTGTGCCGCTGAACCCAATACTCTGATCCCCTGCTTGTCAGAGATCGCAATCTGTCGACAATGGATTGCAACTGGAGGGGACCATGTCGTTTCTCAAATGGCTGTTTGGCAAATCGAGTACGAGAGATGGAGACGCTCGGCCGAGTGCAGAAGGCTGGGCGATTTCTGAGAACGGCAACCCGACGATGGTCGATGGGCAAATTCGCATCACCGTCTTTCCTCAGGACCGTGGTTGGAAGTTTTGTATTGCCGATGTCGATGACCGGAATGACCCGTATTTCTCCGATGTCTATTCCAGTGAAGTAGCTGCGAAGGAGGAAGCGCTGGCGCATCTCCGCGGTGAGCCTACCGTCCATGAGTCGCTTTCTGCATCACGCACTGAAGATCGTCGCGATCAATGGGAGGCCCATATTCGCGCTCGATCAGTTCTAATTGAGGAAATACAGGAGCTTCTTTCGGAGAACCCCGAGCTTGGCATTACCGCCTTGCGTAAGCCGGAAGCCAAGGTGTCAAGCCACCTCAAACAGCTGAAATGGCAGATCGCCGAGTACCATCGCGCTGGCGTGTCGGCTGCCATGATTGCTCAGTCTGAGCGCCAAGAGGCTGTTCTTTCCGGACTTGCCGACGAGATCGGCGAACGGATAAAGGCAAAGCAGGCGCAGCGCCCGGCTCGCAAGCCGCCCGTCTCGGACAGCCAGTTGTCGCCCGATCTGGCTGGAAAGGTTGATGACGTCATCGGCTTACTCGCGAAGCAGGAGGAGGTCGATGCCGAAAAGCAGGAGCGACTTCAACGGAACTCAATAAGAGCAACGACAGACAGAATGCTGGAGGAAGGGATCACCTATGGCCAAGCGTCAAATGGACCGGACTTCCTGAACCAGGACGAAAGCTCGTTCCGCGCCTTCATGAAGACCGCAGACCAAGATCTTGGATGGCAGTGCGACACTGTTTCCGATGCGTTCAGGCGGTATCTTACCTCTGGGGAAATTCCGGCACCGCACTATCCAATGAGGGTCGCTGTCTTGCTGCATAAAGAGAAGGACTTCGAGCGGGAGAAGCGTTTTCTCGCAGCGTGGTGCAAGCACTTCCCATCAGGGAACGGGACCACCTATGCGAAGCTTGTGGAGCGGGCGAAGAAGACGGGTGCGATCCCGGGCTAGCATCAATTCCATGAATCGATCCGTATCCAACGATTCAAGAAATTCGTTGGACGTCGCTTCCACAGGAAGCGAGACTCTGGGCCATGAGCAATTCCGGTCCCGTTCACCTCAGGCGTGTGGACCCTGCACAGAATATGCGGCGGTTCTACAGCCTTTCGATACAGCCGACGCTGTTCGGAGGCGCCTCTCTCATTCGCGATTGGGGGAGGATCGGCACGCGCGGGCAAACCATGATGGAGACATTCGACACCGCCGATGATGCCGATCTGGCATTCGACCGGCTGGAGCGCCGCAAGCGCCGCCGCGGTTATTGTGATGCGTTTCTTGTCAAACGGCATCGCTAGATGCGATCGATAAGCGTGAACATGAAAAAGGCCCCGCCTTGCGGCGAGGCCCTTGTCTTCCGGGGAGATCAGTCGCGGTTTGTGTTCGGGCGCGACCAGATCAGCTGCATGCCATCCTGGCCTTCCACCTCGACCAGGGTGGCGTAGATCGGAGCCGCGAAGCTCGGGTCGTCCAGCTTGACTGAGACATAGTCGCGTTCGGTTCCCTTGGCCTGCTTCTGCCAGCCGGCGCCCAGTTCGACGTTGCCCGAGAAGATGCGGAACTGCGGGCCATTGTCTGAGGGGTTCTCGACGCGCTCGAAGCGGGCCTTGATGTTGAGCGCGAGGGTGTTGATCTGACCGGTGAAGCCGTTCTTGGTGGTGGTGAAAGTGCCGATGTTTGCCATTGTCCTATTCCTTTTCGATGTTTCGGGCCGCGCCCATCGCGGCCTCGATGGCTGTCGAAGAGACCGGTAACGATCGGCGCGCATCCCGAAGGGACCGCAATGAAATGGAGGACGGCGGTCCGGGGCTTTCTTGTCTCGCGAGGAATGGTGGCGCAGCCGCCAGGGGAAGAAAGTTCCGGCACGCCGTTGCGACAAGCCGGGCGAGGCGAAGCCGTTTGCCGGTCAGACATGCCAAATCGAGACCGCGTTGGGCGAGCTCCGTGAGAGACGACGGAAAAAGGAATAGGCCGTGACGTGGCGAACAGGCTCACCGCCACCCGTTACAGGCGCACAATCGGCAGATCGATCTCGTCACGGTTTAAGGCGGCCCAATTGCCGGTTCGGGATCTCCCGCACTATCGGCCAACGATCTATCTATCTCCGGTGACCGAACGTGCGACCGGAAAAGAGAGAACAGGCATGCGTCCGAATGTGGCCTTCCGCTGACAAGCTGTGCGGCTGTTGCCGGGGCTCCGCTTTGGCACGGCGTGATGCGGGGAGGCAGGTTTCGCAGGTGCTCCGTCGTCCCGGGCCATCGGACCGAACTCTGATGGCGAGAACGCGCCGCCGAAGCGGCCTGACATCAAACGCCGCACATCCCCTCGCACTCGTTTGGCCAGAGATCGAGCTGGCCATGATCGGCCAGCGTCGAAAGATCGGCCTCCTCGAGAGGAACACCGGACCGGTGCAGATAGACCTCGCCGCGAATACCCCGGATCCCGGTTCGGATCGCACGGTCGACATCAATCGCATCGCGCCAGGCCTCCTCGTCATGGTCGCGCATGGCGCGCCATCGGGAATTGTCATGGAACGGACAACCGATGCAGGCCGATTTCGGCGGGTCGGGATAGCCGCGATCCCGCAGCCAGACTAGGCAATCGCGGCGGGTCATCCGCTCCTCGATCAGCGGCCAGCGGTTGCGCTGCCAGGCCTCGCGGCTCGGCTTCATGCGCATCACCTCGTCGAAGGAAATCCCGATCCATTGCTCGACGACCGCGAAGGTTGGCGAGCGTTTGCGGGTGAGCTCGACCAGCTCGCGGACCTTGCGGCGGATCGGCTCGATCTTGTAATCGCCCGTACATTGGCGGCGGATCATGCCGATGGAGACATTGCCGCGACGGTCGACCGACCGCGCGAATGCGGGGATCGACGCCCACCGTTCGCCGCGACCGGCGGCGAGCAGATTGTCCCGCATGTTGCCGGACCCGACGATGAAGACCGGGAATGGTAGCACGTTCGGCGACATGAGCCAGTCGAGATGCTCGTAGACGGCTCTCGGCTCCCAGCCGGTATCGGCAAAAATCGCGCAGTCCGGCATGGGCCCGACCGCGCCATGCGCTGCCATCAGGGCGAGCGTCGTCGACTGTACGCCGGCGCCGAGCGATAGCGCGCGCAGCCGAATTGCGGAGGGCTGGTCGCCCTCCGCAGTCGCATTCGAAAGGGAGGGCATCAGGCCGCCTCCCGCTCTTCAACCACCTCGGCGGGCTGCAGCCCATGGAGATAAGTCACCGCGCGTTGCGCGTGCGCCGCCGCTTGGAAGATTGCCCGCTTGTCATCCTTGAGCACACGCAACCACGAGTGAAGGTAGCTTGCGTGATCGGGTCGGGGCTCGAGTTCGGGCACGATGCCGAGATCGGCGCACAGGAAGCAGCTCCCGAGCTCGGCAATGAGTTCTTCGCGGGCGCGTTCGGAGCGATCCTTGTGATAGCGGGAAAGATCGCGTCCAACGCGGTGTGCTGGCGCCGTCCAGTGGGTGGCCTCATGGCTGAGAACGGCGACGTACGATTCCGCATCCCGGAAGCTCTCGAAAGGCGGCATCTGGATGTGGTCGCTCGCGGAAGCGAAGAAGGCTTTCGTTCCGCCGTGGCGGATCACCGCGCCGGTGTTCTCAAAGAAGCGGTCGGCATGGTCGATCCGTGACACCGGATCGATTATCCTGTCCGGCCGGTGATAATAGTGATCCGGCAGCCCATCGATCTGATCGCAATTGAAGACGGTGTAGGTCTTGAGAAACGGGATATCCCGCTCGACCTCGTCGCCGCGAGAGTCGGTTTCGGTCTTGGTGAAGCGGCTGGCATAGACCACGGTCGCACCGGTTTCGCCCTTGCGGACCTGGGCTCCGATCTGACCGGCCTGTCGGTAAGTCATCCAGAGCGGTGCTTCGAAGCCTCGGGCGATGCTCTCCGACCAGAGGAGCAGCACGTTGATGCCGGTATAGGGCTCGCCCGTGTGCCTGAGGGGTCGGGTGATCCGGCCGTCGAGCCCACTTGCGCTCCAGGGTTTCATCCAGGGTCGGACGCCGTTTTCCAGATCGGCAACGATCGTCTCGGTGATCCGCGCATAGATATCGATACGCGGGCTCTTCTCTTTCTTTTTCATTTTCAGACCTCCTGATTTTCAGGACCGCGCCGATCGCGGTCCGTCACGAGGTCCGCCAATGGCGGGGCTTAAGGCAGGAGCGGCACCCGAGCCCGGGCCCCGGTGCGCGTAGCGCAACGGGGTGGCGAAGGGCCGGAACGAAGAGGAGGACGGCGAAGCCGTTGCCGCTGCTGCCGGCTCCGCCCGGACCTTACCCAGGACGGACCACGGGCGGGGCACCCGCGCAGCGGTAAGGCGGCGCCTGGCGCCGCCTTCGAGGAGTGAGAGGATTGGTGGTCAATGGACCGAGTGGCCGCCGGTGTAGGGGTCGTATTCGAAGAGGATGACGATCTCGGCGTCTTCGACTTCGTCGGCGGGGAGGACGCCGTATTCGTCGTCGGACTTGAAGAGGACGATCGGGGTCATGAGGGTGCGGGCCAGGTTCCAGGCGTGTTTCTGGGCGAGGGAAAGATCGTGCTGCATCTGAAGGCTCCATCGTTGGAGCGGGCCAATCCCGCTCTTGATGGCTCCGTCAGTGTGCGGCTTAGCGGACGCGATCACCGCGCAGGCCAAAGCCAAGCGGCCGCCGCTTGCGAGCGGACCCTTTACGGGTTGATCGTGGAAGTCCGCGCCGCACCAGGAATGCCATCCCTCAAAGAGCGGGAGTGGATCGGCCATGATGGATGCCTGGTGCACAGATTGGGACGCGCAAATAGGCGAAACCCTCTCGGCGGCCGTGCGGAATGACTAGGTCCGGGCCAAGGTCGGAGAAGGCACATGTTTGCACACGATTGGTACGTCACGCATGATATTGCATTTTCATGCGTAATATCTATATTTGATGCATCACAGCGACATTGCAGGACCTATGATCATGGCTTTTCGAGCAGACGAAGCGGCAACCAACGGATTTGAGCGCGCCAGGAATTACCTCGTTTCGAGAAACTTCTCGCCGGAAGAGCGCGAACGAAGCGAAAAGGCGTTATTGGACATCATCGACGAACACGGCCCAGTGGTGGAAGGCTATCCGACTTGGCATCCCTTGGTGGTCAATCACGACGACCGCAATCCAGAAACATATCCCAGCGACCGCTGCGGATACCGGGGGCTTGATCACACGATCTACTTCGCCCACGCCTTCCTGACCTGCCCCTATGTGAGCGGCGAGGAAGTCGTCCGGTCGGTGGAGGAGCTTCCCTCGCACCCGTGCGCTACGGTCAGCGCGGATATCCTGGACGTGCCCTTCTACAATACAAATACGCAGCCGGTGCTGGTGAGTTGTGAATGGGAATCGTTGCTCGATCCGGGACATATGATTCCAAAGAAGTTGGCCGTACCGCTGATGCTGGAGAAGGAACTTCCGGTATGGCGTTGGTCGTCCCGCGCCGAAAACTGGGAGACCATGCGGCCCTACATGCTGGGCGCGCCCCATGGCAGCAGGTCATCACTTTTCGTCGGTCAGGACACGGCCCTCGCGATGAAGAAAATCTATATGGCGATGGCGGAGAGCGGGATGTTTGGTCCGATGAAAATGGGCTGATGTCCGGCTCAGAGTCGCCAATCTAAAGGCGATATAGGGCGGAGCCGAAGCTCCGCCCGAGCGGATCAGCCAAGCGCCGCCATCTGCAGTTCGGCCGCCTTTCGGTCGACGGTCTGGCCGGGACTTTCGACCTGACGTTGGAAGGGCTTCCACGCTTCGCCGACAACTTCTTCGTAGGCGGTGACGACGCCTTCGGCCGCGCAGCGAAGCGCATGGGCCTGAATGCCCATATCGGCTGCGAACTCTCGCTTGCGTTGAGCATTGCTGTCGAACCCGACTGGGCCGTCGAGATCCTCGTCGCGTGCATCGTTGGCAGACTTCGCGGTCGCGTCTCGGGCTTCCGAGACCGCCCGGGAATAGAACTGGCCTGGCCCCATGAGCGGAGCCGACATAGGAACCGACGATACGCTGCAGATGGATCTGCATGGCGCGGTCGCCGAGGCCTTCGTTCAGGGAGTCGGCCGTGTCGACGATGATCTTGTGGTGGAGATCGCGGATGCCGTCGCTGTCGATGACGGGAAGACCGAAGCTTTCGGAGATGAGGGAGGCCTGGGCGCTGTCAGGGCAGGCGAGCCGGACCATTTCGAGGGAAGCGCCCTTGCGGAGCTGGACGATCTTGCCGGATTGACGGGAGGAACGAGCGTTGCTGGTCATGTGAGGTCCTTTCCTTCACGATTTGACCGAAGGCTCGAGCCGGCCCCTGCCGGCCCTCCCTTCGGGCGCGGGCAAAAGAAACCGGCGGAAAGACGGGGGCTTCAGGGTCCGCACGGACCGGGACGAGCGAACCTGTCCTGCGGGCCAGCAGGGCTTATCAAGCCCTCGCGCAGTCCCGCGGGGCCGGTTTGGCGAGGATGGTGCGTGCGGCCGCCTCGCGGCGCGTCAGCGGCCTTGAAGGCCCCGGCAGCCGGTCTACGACCGCGACCAGAACCGAAGGGAGGCCGGAAGGGGTGGCTTTCCACCGGCGCCCAATGTGAAGGAAATGACCGTGGCCGGTTCGCATATGCTCCTGCCATCACAATACGGCTTGCGCATCCGCTTTGGAGGTCGGTCCGTTGCTGATGGTCTTTGCCCTGACGGCGAGAATTGCACGCTCCTGCCGGGAGAGCTTCCGGTTGAGGGCATCGATTTCGCCGCGCCGCTCGAAGCTCAGCTGGTCGACGCAGGCCCTGAACATGGTTTCATCCGACCGTGTCCAGCGCGATCCTCCACGGGGATGTCTTCGGGCTTTCGCCTTGGCGGTCGTCGTCATGCGTTCAGCCCTCGCCAATATCTGGCGTTCGATCCGTTCGAGATGCGCCTTCGTCTGGCGGTGCGCTGCTTCCATCCGGGAGAGCAGGGATATTCCCCCGGAGACACTCACGCCGCCCTCCCGGTGTCCGGCGCCGGCACCGTGACCTCCTGCAGCACCGCTTCGGGATAGCCGTGCCGGGTGAGCCAGTTTTCCGCCTCGCTGCGGTTTGCGGCGAGATGGACGAGCTCCCCGAGGTCGCCCGGCCGGCTCATGACGAGGACCGACCCGGGTTCCGGCTGCTCGCGCTCCGTGAAGTCCCGTGGTGAGGTTACGTCGAAGGTCTTGTGGACCCGCATGACGATCATGCCGTTCGAACCGAAATCACCCTCATGCAGGGTGAAGGAAGCGGGGATCGTGTGCGTGCCCCGCTCGACGGCGGCACGTTTGCAAATCAGCCGCCCGGCCCCGTTGCGGTTCTTCCAGTCGGCAAGTTTCCTGCGGTAACGCTCCGGCGGCCGCGGCGTGCCATCCGAATAGGCAATGATCGCGCCGATCGGTGCGTGGTCGAAGATGAGTTTGGCGGACATGGTGTGCTCCTCGTTTTGTTGATTGGAAACGAAAGCGCCGCCGGACGAAGCCGGCGGCACGATATGCGTTCGGAAGGAAGAAGGCCGCTATTCGGCGGCTTCGCGGAAACCCTCGGAGACGGCATCCGGGTCGATGTCGCTCTCATCCGGCTCGTCGACGGAACCATCGGTATCCGCCGCGTCTTCGTCCTCGACGATCTCGTTGTGGGCCTTCCAGTCGGCGAGTTCGTTGGCGTCGGGCGCGAACAGCGCCGAGGCATGGACGAAGCGCTCCTCCTGGAAATGCTCGACGAGTGCGGCGCGGGTATCGCGAACTTTGTTGCGCGGCAGCACCGATGTGTCCGCACATGCCGCCTCGAGCGCCTGGCGCGAGAGGCAAAGGAGGAAGTCCTCCGTTCCCATGTTGGGCAGGAAGCTATCGGCACCGACGACGGCGCCGGCGATCCGCGAGACGATGCCGCTGTTCGACATGTTGCGGCGGCACGACAGCACCTCGATCAGCACCGAGCGGACCGCGATGCGCAGCATGTCCGTGTCGAACGCGAGATTACCGGTCTCGTCGACCAGGTTGGCAGCATGGGGTGCGATCTGGCTGCGGAACGACCCCGTATTGCCTGACCCGCTATCGACGCGGACATTCTGACCGGCAAAGGCGATGACGAGCAGCGCCATCAGCGTGTCATCCTCGATCGGCGCGCGTTGAAGCGCCTCGTGAAGCGCGTCCGTGCGAAAATCGCCGATCATGTCCTGGCCCTTCTGGGTGACATCGGGGCGCTGCGCCGGCGCGACGGCGCCGCCATCGCCACCCTTCCCTTTCGCCGCCTTCGGCTCGGGCATCCGGTAAACGACCGACTGCACCTTGCCATCGCGGTCGAGATACATCGCCGTGCAATCGGACTTCTTCGGCTTGCCGTAGACCCGCTCGGCCTTCTTCGGCAATTCCGGCTGACCCCAATTGTTGGACTCGGTGATCATGCCGTTCTTGGGCAGATTGTTGGTCATCCACTCCTGCTGGGCGCCGAGGAACGCCTCGACATCGGTCGTATAGCGGCTGTCTTCGTCGGCAGGCGCAAAGAGATCCTCGACCCAGGCGATTCCGTAGGCTTGTGCCAGCTCGTCGTCGAAGCTGGCGTCACGGGCATACATGCGCGTCTTGGACAGGCCGTTGGCGACCGACCACCAGGTCGTTGTCTCGCTCTTCTTCGGCTTGTGGGCCTTCCAGACCTCCTTCTGCTCGGCAATCGACGCAGCCGCAATGGTCCGGAGCTGCCGCTCGTCGGGCATGTCGCCCTTCGCCATTTGGTCCAGCATGGCGGGAAGCACATTGGCGAGCAGCCGGAGCTTCTTGATCTGGCGCACCGAAAGCGACAGCGCCGCGGCGATGCCTTCCTCGGTCCAGCCGAGCGCGACGAGCCGCTCGATCGCGCGCCACTGATCGACCGGGTTGAGCGGTTCGCGGGCGATGTTTTCGACCATGGAACGCATGGCGCCGCCGTCATCGGCGGGATCGGTCACGATGACCTCGATCTCCTCGAGCTCGGCCGCGATCGCGCCCCTGGTGCGGCGATGGCCGGCCTGGATGATGAAGCCATTGCCGCCATCGGCTTCGGGAGAGACGACGGGCGGCTGGATGATGCCGACGGCCTTGATGGTCGCGGCGAGCAGCGCATCGCCCTGCGGAGTGGATTTGGACTTGCGGGCGTCGTCGGGATTGTCCTTCAGCGCGCGCGGATCGATCTTGATGATATGCATGGGAAGCTCCTGTTCACGGTTGCGGGTCCGGCATGCCGCCGGCTCCCTTTCTCGTCTTCTTCTCGAAGACATCCCCGGGACCGCGGAGCGGGCGGACCGGTGCAACTGCGGCCGAGCGTCCCTGCCCGGCCGGACGAGCGGGGCTCACAAGCCCTGCGAAGGACGACGGGCCGGGATGGCGCAGGCGGCGGTTGAGCGTCAGCGTCACCGGTCCAACCGGTCTGCGACCGGTCCCCTTTCCAACATCACTTTTTTCGTCGATCTTTCTTCACTCCCCTGCGGGGGTATTTTTTCACGAGAGTTTTGTGTTCGATGGCAATACCGACATGGACGACGGCCCAGGCAAAAATGAGCGTGGGGATCAACGGTACCTATGTGCCGTTCAAGTCCGCGCCGGACTCGATGCGTCGCTTCGTTCGCCCGGCGTTGTTCGCAACCGAAGACGACGTGTGGGAACTTCGCCTATTCGGGACCGCATTTCTTGCGACTTTTCATGGGTGGAATTTTGCGCTCGTGACCGCGCATCAAACAGACGTAGCGAAGGGCGCGCCTGCGGCCGATCAATTCCGCGTGGTGGTCAATAGCGAAAACCGTAATCTGGCGGTTCCGCCCAGCAGTCTTCATCGCCCCGTCATCGACGACGAAGACCGCCAGTCGCTAAAGGACCTCACCTTCTTTGACTACAGCGGAAGCTCGGCGAAAACTGAGCACCTCGATCTCTCGAGTATGTTCTGGTCCGATGCGGTGGATATCACCGCCGACTACTCGTTTCTGATCGGCTATCCCTCATCATCCGCGATCATTGAGCTCGATGGCGATGACCACAGCAAGCTCTCCAACTTCACGATGCGCTGGATCCGACAAGACCTCCAGGAAGACGAGCCCCGGCCGTTAGACGTCGAACACCGGGCGATCTTCGTGAAGCACGATCGGTCGACTAGGGAAAGCGTGGAACCTGACGGGCTGAGCGGCTCACCCGTCTTCTCCATCATCAAAGACAAAGACAATGATCGGCATCTTCGGTTCGACGGAATCGTCACACATGCCAATGGCGACCGCTTCGCTGTCTATCCGAGTGTGTATATCCGGGATATGCTCGAACATATCGTGCAGCAGGCTGAGGGTAACGGGGCCTGAAGCGCTCAGGCCGCCTCCATCGCCTTCTTCCCCTCCTTCAGAACCTCATCCGCCAGATCGGCCTCGATGACATCGAGCTGCCGGCGTTTGTCGGCAAGCTCCTCCTCGAAGCCGAATTCGCCGCCCTGGCGGGACTGGTAGGACGCCAACCGGCGCCTGGCGTCATCGAGCCGGAACCGGTATTGCGACCGCTCGTCCTCGAACCCGGCAAGCACATGCTCGATGCGCGAGACGGCGCCGAGCGGGGTGACGGTCAGGGCCAGATCGATATCGGTCTCCGCGCCGGTCCGTGCGAGTGCGACACCGTACTGGAATTCGTCGTTGCCGAAGCGCTGGCCGGAGAAGATCAGATCGAAGCCGCCGATCTTCCCGAGAGTCATCTCCTCCTCCTCCCGCAGATGCACGAGGGTCATGATTTCCTTCATCATGGCGCGACCGGCGGGCTTGCGGTCGGAAAAGGACTGCCCGGCAGTTGTCATGGTGAAGGCATCGCCTGACGTTGGAGTCCGGCGCTCGATGTCCTTGCCGATCTCGGCGATCCGCCGCGTATCATGTTCGATATCGCGTTCGGCGTTACGGATCTGGCGGCGAACGGCGAAGAGATCGTCGCGATGCGCCGCGCGTAAGCGTTCGAGCCGGGCAATGTCGGCTTCCAACCCCGCCTTCTGCATCAGGCGCTGATCGCCGGAAGCGATCGCTTTGGCCATGGCGAACTGGTTGGCCTGGCCCTCGCCCAGATCCTCGAGCCGGCGCACGGAGGTGTCGCCGGAAAGGGCCGCGGCGATGAACCGGGCCTTGCGCTCGTTGTTCTGCCACATCTGCGCGTCCATCGAGCCTTCGGTGGCGTAGGCGAAGATGTCGATCTCGTCGTGCTGATTGCCCTGCCGCTCGATGCGGCCCTCGCGCTGTTCGATCTGCGAGGGAAGCCAGGGGACGTCCAGATGATGCAGCGCCTTGAGGCGAAGCTGGGCGTTGACGCCGGTGCCCATGGTCTCCGACGACCCGATCAGGAAACGGACCTTGCCGGCATTGACGTCGGCAAAGAGCCGATGCTTGGCCTCGGTCTTCTTGTAGTCCTGCATGAAGGCGATTTCCGAAGGCGGTACGCCGAGGCGAACCAGCTCGTCGCGGATCCAGCGATAGGCGGAAAAGCCACGGGATTTCTCGACGCTGATCGTGCCGAGATCGGAAAAGATCATTTGCGCCGCGCCCGGCAGATCGAAGGGTTTTCCGTCGCGGCTCAGATATTCGTTCTGACCCGTCTCGCGCCAGATGCGGAAGCTGTTCTCGATCAGCTTGTTGAGCTTGTTGTCCGGCTCATTGTCATTGTCGGGATCGACCAGCCGAAGATCGATCGCCGCATGGCGTCCATCCGTGATGACCGAAAGCAGGATATCGTCACCTGGCTGCGCCGGGCCCTCGCGCTTTTCGATAGCCTTGATGCGGGCCTCTAGCACCTGCTGATAGAGCTTGAAGTCGTCTGTCGGCTTGGCGGTGACGATCTGGCGCTTGCCGGTCGAGACGGCGGGGATTTTCACATATTGCTTCAGGTCCTCCGGCAGCACGACATCGGCGAAGGAGCGGAACATGGCGATCAGTTCCGGCACGTTGACGAAGGTGGCAAAGCGCGAAACGGGCTTGTATTTGCCCGAGGGCTGCAATTCGAGCTCGGTCGCCACATCGCCGAAGGTCGAGGCCCAAGCGTCGAATTCGTGCAGACCCCGTTCCTTCAGCGCCCCCAGACCGAGGAAGCGCTGGACGGAGAACATCTCGCCGAGTGTGTTGGTGATCGGCGTTCCGGAGGCCAGCACAAGCGCCCGGCCCGGGTTTTTCGTCTCGATGAAACGCGATTTGACGTACAGGTCCCAGGCGCGCTGCGAGCCGTTCGGATCGACGCCCTTGAGCGTCGACATGTTGGTGGCGAAGGAGAGTTTTCGGAACTCCTGCGCCTCGTCGACGATGATCTGGTCGACGCCAATCTCGGAAATCGTCAGGAGATCGTCCTTGACGGTCGCCAGCGATTCCAGCCGGTCCTTCAGGCCCTCTTTCAGCCGCTCGAGCCGCTTGCGCGACACGCGGTCGTCGCTCTCCACCCGTGTGAGCAGCTCCTCGTAGAGCGTAAGCTCGTCCTCGATCATCTGCTTTTCGAATTCGGCCGGGACCGCGATGAACTTGAAGGCTGAATGAGTGATGATGATTGCATCCCAGTTCGCGGTCGCGGCGCGCGACAGGAAGCGATGGCGCTTGTCTTTGGTGAAATTCGTCTCGTCGGCGACCAGGATGCGGGCGGTCGGATAGAGCGCCAGGAATTCGCGGGCGGCCTGGGCCAGGCAATGGCCGGGCACGACCAGCGTGGCTTTCGAGATCAGGCCGAGGCGGCGCTGTTCCATGATGGCGGCCGCCATCGTCATGGTCTTGCCGGCGCCGACGGCGTGGGCAAGATAGGTCGCGCCCGACGAGATGATCCGCCAGATGCCCCGTTTCTGGTGGCCATAAAGAACAAAGGCGCCTGAGGCGCCCGGGAGTTGCAGATGGTCCCCGTTGAAAGATCGGGGTGCGATGTTGTTGAAGATGTCGTTATAGACGCGCGCCAGCCGGTCGGTGCGGTCCGGATCGGACCAGACCCATGTTTGGAAGGCGGTCTTGATCTTGGTCAACTTTTCTTTGGCCGCCTCGGTGTCGACGACATTAAGGACCCGGCGCTCGCTGTCGCCGTCTTTCACCGTATCGAAGATCTGCGGGATACGGCTGTTGAGCGCATCGGCGAGTAGTTCGCCGGCATGCCGCCTCTTCGTGCCCCATTCCGATGTGCCTTCGGCGCGATAGGCGAGCATGCGGGCATCGACGGTCCATGAGGCGAGTTCCGGCATGTGACGGATGCGGATGTCGGTTCCCATCGTCTCCTTGACGAAGTCGACGACGTCGCTCGCCGGTATCCATGGCGCACCAAGCCGCGCCGTGATCTCGGACGGGCTGAGATCGGCCGGTTGGACCGCCTCGAGCGCCTCGACATTGCGTTGATAGGCAGGGTCGAGTTCCGCGGCGGCCTCGGCGATCGCCAGCTTGTCGCGCACGGGACCGGAAAGATATGCGTCGGAGGTCTGCCACGAGCCGTCCGCCGGATCGCGATAGACCGCGCTGCCGAGTTTCTCGATGACCGTCTCGCGGTCCTCGTGCAGAAGCTCGGCGATATGGTCGGGATCGACATGCCCGCGTTCGTTGAGAACGACGGCGAGCGCATCGGTGGCATTGGTGATCACCGGCGGCGACGGCGGTGCGATCACCCGTTCGGAAAAGATCGGGCCGGGCTTGGCCGTGTCCGTATCGAGGTCGTAAGTCTCGATCGAGGCGACAAGCCAGCAGTCCGGATCGTCGAGGAAGGGCTGCAGGTTGGGGCGGCGATGCGTTTCGCGCGTTTCACCCGTCGCCTCGTTTTCCGTGATCGACACTTTCGTATGATTGATCGGCCCGAAGTCGCGCACGAAGCTCGACCAGGCAATGCGCAACTTCACCTGCAGGTCACGCCATGGTTGATCGGTCTCCTGGGCCTTGAGCACCGCGCGCACAGCGTTCCGCACGGGGATCAGCTTCCTGACGATGTTGATCTGCTTTTCCGAAAACCCCTCACCGGACCGGCCCTTGCGGACGGGAACCGGAGCGGGCTGGCCGTCGAGCACCTGCATCAGGCCCCTCGACGCATCGAAGACAAAACTGCCCTCGCGCACATGTGCATCTTCGGGTCTGGCGACGTCGGTCTGGGTCGTCCCGAGTTTGAGATCGACATCGATGTCGGCGGGCTCGCCGTCATAAATGGCGTCCGGAAGAGAGAGAATGGCATCTTCCAGGTCAGCTTCGAGATCGCCGTCAAAGGCGAGGCACGTATAGGTCTCGCCAAAGGGGCCGGTTGTGGTTGCGTGGCGGCCGAGGACATGATCGGGGTGGTCGGCGAACCAGCGGTTGACGCGGATGGCGTCGCTGTCTTCGCTGGTGGGAATGACCTCGGCAAGGTCCAACCAGCTCGTGTCGCCCTGTGGCTCCCCGGGCTTGCGCTTGCGGAAGAACAGGACGTCGACGACGACATCCGTGCCGGCATCGGCGCGAAAACTGCCTTCGGGCAGACGGAGCGCGGCGATCAGATCGGCTGACTTGGCGATGTGCTCGCGGGCCGTGGCATCTGCCTTGTCCATCGTCCCCGATGATGTGACGAAGGCGGCCAGCGCGCCGGGTTTCAGGAGATCGACCGACCGTGCGATGAAATAGTCGTGCAGCCGCAGGCCGAGCGACCGATAGGCGCGGTCGGACCGCACGGTCCGATCCGAGAACGGCGGATTGCCTATGGCAAGATCGAAATGCGCCGGCAGATCGGCGCGCGCGAAATCACCCTCGATGATGCGGGCAACCGGCTGCAACAGCCGGGCGATGCGCGCGGTGACCGGATCGAGCTCAACGCCGGTGACGAAAGCAGATTCGCGCAACGCCTCCGGCATCAGCGCAGGGAACAACCCCGTCCCGATGCCCGGTTCGAGCACGCGGCCGCCGCGCCAGCCAAGCCGTTCGAGCCCCTTCCAGATCGCCCGAATGATGAACTCCGGCGTGAAATGCGCATATTGCGTGCAGCGGGCGAGCGAGGCGTAATCGGCCTCGTTCACGGATGCGTGCAGCTCTTTGCCAAGGTCTTCCCACCCCTTGCGGAATCCCTCCTCGCCGGGCCGGGTGAAGATTGTGTTGGCGAGATCGGACGCACCGAAACCGGTGAACCGGATGAGGCGCGCCTGTTCCTGCACCGTTGCTGGCCGGTCCTCGGCCGCGATCATCGCGGCAAGGGCAATCGCTTCGAGATTGTCACGGGCGCGGGCCTTCCAGCCCTTTGCCAAGGCGCGGCTTCCGGAAAGATGGAAGTTGCTGCCGCGCTCGGGCGCATTGACGACCGGTCGTTTCGCGGACTCCTCGCGCGCTGGCGAACCGGATGAATTCGCCACCGGCGCAGGTTCGGTCTCGCCTGTTTCAGCCTTCAGGCCATCGGAAAAGGCGGTCACGCCAAGGCCGAGCCCGGAGGATAAGGCTGAGCTACCGAACATATCGAGAGTGAAAGGATCGTGGTCGGACATGATGATGTCTCCTGTGCTGCGGGCGCACGAAGCCGCGCCGCGGGGCGAGCCCACAGCGTTTGCGACGTGCGGAATTGAAAAAGGGGTTAGCGGGTGATCAGCGAGAACGAGATGTCGTTCTCGGTGAGCTGGATGCCGAGATGGGTGATACCGAAGCTCCGGTTGAAGCTTGGAACCAGCAGATCGGCATCGATGAATTCGATGCCGTCATCGCCGCCAAAGTGGCGGCGCTTGTAGTCCCACCAGTCGGTATCGCCCTTCGGGTGGCATTCGGTCGAATAGACGACGAGCGGCTTCTGCCCCTCGGCGAGCTTGCCGTTGGAGATGATGTAGACACCTTCGTCGCCGACGAGCCAGAAGCCGGGCTTCTCGCCCTCTCCCGGACGAGTGCCGTAATAGGGATTGCGGAAACCGCCATTGGCGGCCGCATCCTGTTCGCCGCGCGCAATGACCTTGCGCACCGCAAGAATCGGAAATGTGAACATGGCCCACCTCACGCGGCTTCAGGCAGCGGCAGGTGGCGGAGGTGGACGGGCAGCTTCTCGGAAATCTGCGCGTCGCTCAGGCTCTCGAGCAGCTCGAACCGCGTGCCCGGCTTGCCGTAGACGACGACAGTCCGTTTGCCGCGATGCTCGGGCCGGAAGTCCGCGCCGGCATAGCCGCGATACTTGTCGTGGGTGGCGCTCCAGATGTGCTCGATCCGCTCGTCGCGGGTCATCGCCTTGACCGGTCGCCGCTCGCGCTCGACGATGGCATCGCGCATTTCATAGGGCGAGCGCCGATCGGACAGATCGCAATAGGCGTGGAAGTACCGCGTCACGCCGTTGATGCTGAGCGTGTAGAAGACGCTGGTGATGCTGCCGGTCAGAAATTCGCGCATGGCGAACATTTCGCCGCGCATCCACAATGGCGGCAGGATTTCGAGCATGTAGTCATGCTGGGCTTGTGCGATTTCGAACCATTCGCCGGCGTAGAGAGCGCTGTCATCGGTCTGCCAGCGATCGGGTCGCTGCGCATGGCGGTCAAACAATCTGAACATCTGGTGGCGGTCGGCTACGCCGAAATAGACTTTTCGGATGGGTGAGAGAGAGGTCATCGCAGGCTCCTTTGGGGCCTGTCCCGGGCTGGAGCGCGGCGCACCCTCATCGGCATCACCATCTTCTTCAGCCCTTCCGGACCCCTCCCCGCGGCCGCCTCTCCGTCCGGCCGGGTCAAGGGCCGGCGTCAGCCGGGCGGAGCTTCACCCTTGAGGCGGACGGCGGGCATGCGGCAGCCGTCCTTCTCCTCCTCTCTTCCATCCTTCCTTCTTCTTCTTGCCTTCAGAACCTCGTTCCAGTCCTCCAGCGCCGGCCGCAGCCGCACGAACCCGCAACCGGCATCGGCAGCGAGCGCCTCGAGCCGCGCGGCAAAGGTCTCCCCTTGCGCATTGTTGTCGGTGGCGGCGACCAGGAGGGTGTCTGCCCGAACGGCGAGATCGAGCAAGGCCTCGGAACTCGTCGGCGACCAACCGCCTCCGGTGCTCAGATAGCGGGTGTCAGGGCGCTGCTCCTCGAGTGCGGCAAGGCTCATGGCGTCGATCGCCGCCTCGGCGACGCAAAGCCGCGGCCCATCGGCAGGCCCGAGCCGGAAGAGCACTTTCGCGCCTCCGGTCGCAAAACCACGCCAGTCCGGCCCGCGCTCTTCCCAGCCGGTCAAGGCGCCCGTGCGATCGCGGTGCGCCGCCCACATGCTGCCCCGGGGGCCTTCGCGCAGGATATCCTGGGTGATGGCCAATCTCAGAATCGCTTCGGGAATGTCTCGCTCGTCGCGCAGATAGCGCCATGTGGCTGATCCGCGCCAAGGCTTGCGCCGCGCGTTCCAGCGTTCGGGGATGGTGAGGTCGGGCGCGCGCTGGCGCGATTGCCGCTTCCATTCCGGTTCTGAAGGAACGAAGCCGACCAGATCGGCAACGACATAGAGCGCCGCCGTGAAGGGAAGGCCGTCGAGATGTTCGACGAGACGAAAAACGTCGCCCTTGGCGTCGGACAGGGGATCGAACCAACCTTGGCCGTTATGGATGACGATGATGATCTCCTCGCCGCGGCGGTATTTGACCGCGCGGCGCGTGCTTTCCTTGGGGTCGACGGCAAAGCCGGCGGTCTCGAGCACCGCGCCGCAGGCGACCTTTCCCCTCAGCTCTTCGAGGTCTGCTTTTTCCATTCTCTTTTCCGCGTCCGCCGCGGTCCTCTCTCCGGTTACCGCTCCCTATTCTGTGGGGGCGAAACCCAGCGGCCGCGAAGAGCAAGGCAGGACAAGGGCGCTTCTGGCAAGCCGGCATTTGTGCCGGGTCGCAGTTTTCGGGGCCAGGAGCGGCGAAGCCTCCCTTGCCGGCCGCCGCGCGCAAGCGGCACCCAGCAACCTTCCGGTTCTTCCTGATCCTCCCGGTCGCCCCCCGCGTCAGGGATGGCCGCCCGGATGGGGGAAGACCGCTTGCGGGCTTCAGCTTTGCCAACAGCCCGGCCCGCAGGGCGACGCCAGTCTGCTTCTCCAACACGGCTGCAACCGCATCCCGAAGCCGAGATCAGAGCCGGACGAACCACGCGCTTCTCAATCCGTTTGGACTACTATCCCGTCACGGCCCCGCCTTTTGCAGATCGTCCAGATACCCATCACAACCGGAGAAATAGCCGTCGAGCCCGTGCATGACGTCAGCCAGCCGGTGAAGGTCGATTTCCTGATGCGCAAGCAAGACGGGATTGCCCTTCGTATCGACGGGATAACGATACGAAAACGATCTTGGATCCACCTTTGCAAACTCGAGGATAATCTCTTCGACGATTGCGTCAGTGCCTTCGGCATCGTCGTGACCATAGCCCTCCAGGACCTCCAAGAAGGTCTCCCAAAGGGATTTGAGGTCGTGGGTGTTCCATTCGGCCTTGATGCCGACGGTGTGACCGTAGGTGGCGATCAGGAACTTGAGCGACAATTCGATGAACTGCCGGTAGTTGAAAACGACCGGAAAGACGAGGACGTCGCCGTCGTGGCGTTCACGGGCGACCTGGGCAACCATGAGGTCGCCGGCCATTTTGTAGCCGTTCATCATCATGACGATGCGGCCGTGGCCAAACCGGTCGATGTAGACGTTTTGCTCCCAGTTCTCCGATTGCGTGAACGGCGCGTCCCCTTCCGTCGGCCAGCGGAAATCCGCGCGCAGAAGGGACTCGAAGTCCGGTTTTTCCGGAATGTCGTCAGCCATGGGGTCGGGCCTCCAAATTTGCCGCGATCAATGAGACCCGCCGTGCGGAGGCTCTTCGATATCGAGGTTGTCGAAAGCGTCGAAGACATCGCGCGACCGCCGCGGCAGCGACGCGCCGAGTTCGCCGAAGTCGAGACGGCGTTTGAGGAGCCGGAACGTGCCGTGCTGTTCCCGCATTTCGTAGAACTTGACGGACCGGTGGCGGTCCTCCAGCGCCTTGAAGATCGTGTATTTGAGGGCGGCATCGCACCTGGTTCCGAAAATGACCTCTTCAAGTTCGAGCGGGGAATCCTGCAGGCCGCGCGTACCGATGAGGCGCCACTCGCGCTCGTAGCTCCAAGACCCCGCCTTGCGGAGCAGAACCGCCTCATCGACCCGCCGCCGCGCGGCTGGGTCATGATCCATGATGGCGACATCGCTTGCCTTGACGTTCCGGCTGCCGCGGTACTCGATCTTGTTCAGCTTGTCGGAGGCGTCTTCGGGCACCGAATAGCCGGCGCAGATGCCGCGGTGCTGGTCGCCGTAATGGCTCCACATCAGGGGACAGGTCGCGCGGGCGCCGAAGGATACGATGCCTCTGTTGTAGCGCCTCAGAAGCTCTTCCTCGAGATATTGGGTCAGGAGAAAATGCTCTGGGTCGTCCATCTCGTAGGCAGGATTGCCGGCATTGTAGCGGATTTCGCTGAGGAGACTGTCGACGCGCTTCCGGCTGTGGCGCGCGATGTGATCGATGGTCTTGGGACCGCGATATTTGAGCGATTTCGCCGCTGTCGTCATTTCAGCCTTGATGCGCTGTTCAACGAGGCGGCTGAGAATCCGCTCAAGTTCGTGATCGGTGATGTCGCCCTCGACATTGGGCCGGCTGTCGAGCGGGTCATTGAAGTCTGCCGGGTCGGAAAAATAGAGCTGGTCCGCAACCAGCATATCGAGCACCCGTCCGCTGAAGGCGCGATACTTGTAAATGCGGCGGGGTGTGCGGGGTTCGTTCAATTTTTCCTCCGGCAAGTACGAAATCAAATCTAACACGCCAATGGCTGCATGGCGTGTCCAGTCGCTTCGGAGAGCCGAAAGGAGCAGCTTCGGCCACAGGGCTTCGATACGATTCCCTCCCGAACCGCCCGGCGTCCTCGCCGCAGCATGTTATTTCTGACATATACGCGATATAAGTGCAGGGTTGGAATTTATGCAATTGAACGCATGAACGGGATTTGGGAGGCGATCAAATGTTAGTGCGAATACTTACCCTGTCAGCGATTTTGCTTTCAGCGGCCGGGAGTGCGTCGGCCCAGGACTTCCAAAGCGTTACCGTGATGGCCTTCAACGTCGAAAACCTGTTCGACACCGAGGATGACCCCGCCAATACCGGCGACGACACTTATCTTCCCTTGAGTGTCAAACAGGCGGATCCCGATCATGAGGCCAACTGTAGGGCCAACAACGACATCGACTTCTATGCCGAGCAGTGCATCAATCTCGACTGGAGCGAAACGGTTCTCGACCGGAAGATCGGCGCCCTTGCCGGCGTGATCGCGGCCGCGGCACCCTTTCCCGATATTCTGATCATGCCGGAAACCGAAAACCCGACGATCGTCTCGCGTCTGAACGATGCGTTGCCTGCCAACCGGCGTTATCAGACCCTGGTCCAGCTCGACTCGACCTCGGTGACGAGCGACCGGGGTATCGACGTGGCGATCGCCAGCCGGCTGCCGCTGGCGGCCCCGGCGACGGCGCACCCCGTCGACTTTGGTGACGATACCGAACTTTGCCGGGGCACGCGGGATATCATTGAGGCACCCCTGACCCTGCCGGACGGCAAGACGCTGCATGTCTTCGGCGTTCACCTGCCTTCCGGCGGCAATCCGTTCATCTGCCGCGAACATGCGCTGCGGACGCTCAACGAGGTGCGCAATGCTCTCCCTTCGGATGCGCTGGCGATCGCCGGCGGCGACTTCAATCTCAATTGCTCCGAAACGCAGGGCGACCTCTTCGAACGTGCTGTGCGCTTCGGCAAATGGGGCGTCCCGCCCGAGGTGATGGCCGGATGCGCGGAGCCTGGGACGAACAAGCATAGGGAGCGCAGTTTCGGAACCTGGTTCACCTGGTCGTTTCTCGACTTCTTTCTGGTGACCGAGAACATGCTGGCGGAGCAACGCTCGATGTCGGGATGGTTTGCCAATCTCGGCTCGTTCCGAACGGTCGTTGTAAGTGGTGAGCAACTCGAAGCAAGCGGAGAGGGCTTCGTATCGACAAAGCGGTTCGACCCGGTGGCGGGAACGGGCGTCTCCGATCACTGGCCGGTGATGATCGATCTCTTGTCCAGGTGAGCCAGGTGATGGCGCCGAACAGGTCGCGCGCCACCAGAGCGGCAACATGCCAACCGCCAACAAGCCGGGCACTCGAAAGTGGCTTGAACGAACATTTCGGGGAGACGCGATATGGATACGGATTTTCGGGTGGCAGGCACGAATGACAACGCGCCGTTTTCACTGACGATCCATCGTGGCGACGGGATGCTGCTCTTGGCCATGGATTGGAAGGTGGGGCGACCGCCGGCAGACTTCGCGGGGTTCGCGATTCAATATCGCGAGCCCGACAAGGATTTCTTCAAGAACGTCCGCAATCGCATCGGTTTTCCGGGCCAGGTCGTGCCGACATCAGGCATCAAGACGGTCGACGCACCGATCCAGAAATTCCGCTGGGTCCACTTTCCCTTCAATGCCGATCTGGAGGGAAAATTTCGCTACCGTATCACTGCGATGTTTATGGGGCCGGACGGCACGCTGAAAGAAGGCGAGGCGCAGGAGGCCGAGCTTGCCCTGATGCGGGAGACGATCCCTGGCAAGCTTAATGTCGCCTTCACCCGCGGCTTCGTCTCCTCGCAAGCATTTGTCCGCAACTTTGCGGCCGGAGGACCCCTGATCTCACTGGTTCCACCGTTCGGGGACGAAGGACTGGAGTTTGTCCCAACCCATGCCGAACCGGAACGGGCCTATGCCTGGATGGGATTCGAAGCGCGCAAAGAAACGCTCGCGCTTCTGGACCAGGCCAAGGACGCCGGCGCCGAAGTCCGGGTCATCGCCTACGATATGAACCTGCCAGAGGTTCTTGAGCGCCTGGAAGCCCTTGGGACCAAGCTGAAAATCATCATTGACGATTCGGCCCGGACGAAAGGTCATGGGCGTCCGGACTCGCCGGAAACGAAGGCGGCCGAGCGCCTGAAACTCACTGCTGGCGCGTCCAATGTCAAACGCCAGCACATGTCAAATCTGCAGCACCAGAAATCGATCGCGGTTCGCGGCGGCGGTCTGGAAAGCGTCGTCTACGGATCGACCAATCTGAGCTGGCGCGGCCTGTTCGTGCAGTCGAACAACAGTTTCGTGGTACACGGCACGAAAGCGGTCGACGACTATTTCGATGCCTTCGAGACCTATTTCACCGCAAAGAACGGCGGAGCATTCCGGAAGTCAGCAAGTTCCGCCAACTGGTTCGATCTGGGTCTTGAAGGGATCGATGCCAAGGTCGCCTTCTCGCCGCACAACGACGAACACGGCAAGCTCGAAGAGATCGCTGCTGATATCGATGCTGCGCAATCAAGCGTCTTCTTCTCACTCGCCTTCATCGGTCAGATGACGAAGGGCCCTATCGGGCCGGCACTCGGTCGCGCCCTTGAGCGCCCGAACGTTCACGTGATGGGGATCGCGGACGGAAGGATCAGGGAGGGCAATCTTGGTCTCGATGTATTGACGCCTGATAACAAACGGAGACTGGTTAGGCCGGAGGCTCTCACACGGGATGTGCCGCCGCCGTTCTCGACGGAGCCGAGCGGTCTTTCCGGCATTGACGGCAAAGGGCGAGGGACTCGGATGCATCACAAGTTTGTCGTCGTCGATTTCGACAGGCCGACAGCTTGTGTCTATCTCGGCTCCTACAATTTCTCCGAACCCGCCGACGATGAAAACGGCGAAAATCTCGTGGTCATTCGCGATCGGACGGTTGCGACAAGCTACATGATCGAAGCGCTACGCATGTACGATCATTATATCTTCCGGGTTGCGACCTCGGGTAGCCACGGCGAGCCAAAGCCGCTTGAACTGAAGCTCCCTCCCGAACCTGGCAAGGCGGCCTGGTTCGACCGCGACTGGACCGATCCCGTTCGGACCCGCGACAGAGTGCTCTTTTCGTCGACTGGCTGAGGGCAAAACGAAGTGGAGTCGTCGCCGCATTCATGAGGTCGTCCGGAAGGTGGAAGATTAGTTGACTCCAAACATCGTTCCACCTTCTTGCGTAATCGCTGGCAGTTTGAACAGGACGATTGTCTCCGCGCCGGTTCTGGACCGTAAAATAAAGCGCCCCTGGGCGAGTATTTCCTCGTCTTCAAACGACAAGCGCCGCTCCCACCTTTCAAGGTAGCTATTATCCTCGGTGATTTGGGCCAATGCCCATCGTTTGAAGTCCTCGGTGTAGCTCGTACCGTCGGAAACGGAAGTGCCGCTCGGTATTGTGCAACACTCCGCAGTTACCCGACCTCCGGCATACTTGATTTTCGGCATCGAACCGACTGGACAGATCAGTTCGCCGGTCAGTGGTGGGGGAAAGGGCATGCGATTAGACATCGGTTTTCCTCACGATGATCGTTCCGTTTTCTTCGCGTACTCTGTAGTTCGGGAAATTGCCCGTTCTTGCCAATGTTCCTAGGCCCTGAAGCGCAAATATGACGTCGGGGACGATTACCTTACGTTCGCTCAAAGGAGCTGCGAGCTCGGCGGGCGAGAACCCCTCAAATTTCAGAAAGTAGTCGCCAGCGAGAAACCGGGCGGTTTCCTGAAAACCTGCTCCTGGCTGAACAATGAAGGCAAGCTGGTCTTCAAAGGCGATGACGACGCGGAACTGATAGAAGATGTAAATTCCCGCGCCGATCAGCAGGACACCAACGACAAATCCGCCGATCGCAAGATAGTCGTCCACACGGGCCGTTTCCGCCGAACAATTCCCGAAAATGGAATCAAATGCGAGTTGAAGCAGAAGGTAGATCGCTGGCGATCCGGCGACCAAGGTGGCGCCAGCACGCACCAGCGTCGCCGAAAAGCGATGCGCTGCGTTTCCGCGGAGCAGTTTCCAGATTCTGATGATCAGCTCGATTCCAGATCGCCAGACTTCCCCCGTTTGGCTCACGATTTGCCCTCCTCGAGCGTTCGTGGTGATTTGAAGCTATCCGACAAAGCCAATCCAACATGTGGAAACTGGCTCTTAAGTTGAACTACCAGAAATCTCTCAACTACCTGTGGGTCTATTGTCTCCACAATTACCGATAGAATACTCGAGGGTCGATTAGAACATTGCTTGCGGGTCGACCAAAGTTTTTCTTTGGGAAGCCACTCATAAACAGGCTATCGAAAATCCCGTGTTTTCACCCTGATCTCGTCGATGTGGCCATAGGGGTCGAACATGTCGCGCGGCTTGGCGACCCAGCGCGGATCGGGCGCCGGCGAACCATGATGAAACTCATCGCCACGCCCGTGCGGCAGCGGAAAGGCCTCCGTTCGGCTTCCAACACTGGCAAGCTCTGACGAGAGATCGATCAACTCCCGGGCAACGATATGGACCACCTCTCCTTCCCGCTGGACCCGGCCCTTGACGCCAAGCATGCCGGACCCAAGCACGGTCCGCCGGTATTTCTCGAAGACCTTGGACCAGACGACGAGATTGGCGACGGTCGTTTCGTCCTCGAGGGTGATGAACATGACGCCCTTGGCCGAACCCGGCCGCTGGCGCACCAGGACGAGGCCCGCGACATTGACCCGGCGGCCATCACGCAAGGAAACGGCTTCCGCACAGGTCACGAAGCGGCGCCGGGTCAGGTCCGACCGAAGGAAAGACACCGGGTGCCGGCGCAGGCTCAGACCCACATGCCCGTAATCCTCGACGACTTCCCGGCCTGCCTCCATTGGCTTTAGGGAAACGGCCGGTTCGGACTGCTCGGGAACGATACCGGCCTCGCGATTGGCGGCGGCGGCGAAGAGCGGCAGCGGTTCGTCGCGCAACGCCTTGATCGCCCAGAGCGCCTCGCGTCGGGCAAGGCCGAGTGACGGCCTGAACGCATCGGCTTCAGCGAGTTCGACCAGGGCGGCGGCTGGAATGCCGGCGCGGCGCCAGAGATCATCAACCGAAGCGAAATCACTATCCTCGCGACAAGAGACAAGTCGAGCTGCCTCTGCATTTCCGAGACCTTTGACCAGACGCATGCCGAGCCGGACGGCGAAGCGGCTGTCATCACCCTTTATGGGCTCCAGCGTGCAATCCCACCGGCTGGCATTGATGCAGACCGGGCGAACCTCGACACCGTGATCGCGCGCATCGCGGACGATCTGGGCGGGGGCGTAAAAGCCCATCGGCTGGGCATTCAGAAGCGCACAGCAAAAGGCGTCGGGGTGCCAGCATTTCATCCAGGAGGAGGCATAGGCGATCAGTGCGAAGCTAGCCGCGTGGCTTTCGGGAAAGCCGTAAGAGCCAAAGCCTTCGAGCTGCTTGAAGGTGCGTTCCGCGAACTCGCGGTCATAGCCGTTACCCACCATGCCCTCGATCAGCTTGGTGCCGAACTTCGAGACGCCGCCCGTATGTTTGAAGGTCGCCATGGCGCGGCGGAGCTGGTCAGCCTCGCCCGCGGTAAACCCGGCGCATTCGATGGCGACCCGCATGGCCTGTTCCTGAAACAGCGGCACGCCGAGGGTCTTGCCAAGCACCGCCTCGAGCTCGGGCTTGGGAAAGGTCACCTCTTCCTTACCCTCACGCCTGCGCAGATAGGGATGGACCATATCGCCCTGGATCGGACCGGGCCGGACGATGGCAACTTCAATCACAAGATCATAGAAGGTGCGCGGCTTGATGCGTGGCAGCATCGCCATCTGCGCCCGACTTTCGATCTGGAAGGTGCCGAGCGTGTCTGCCTTACGGATCATCGCATAGGTGCGCGGATCCTCGGCCGGGATCGTCGCGAGATCGAGCCGGACATCCTTGTGTTCGGCCAGAAGATCGAAGGCGCGGCGCATGCAGGAGAGCATGCCGAGCGCCAGTACGTCGACTTTCATGAATTTGAGCACATCGATGTCGTCCTTGTCCCATTCGATGACCTGCCGATCCTCCATGGCAGCCGGTTCGATCGGCACAAGTTCATCCAATCTGTCATGGGTGAGGACAAAGCCGCCCGGATGCTGGGAAAGATGGCGCGGCGTGCCGACGAGCTGGTGGGCGAGTTCCATGGCGAGCCGGAGCCGCCGGTCGCCCAAATTGAGGTTCAGCTCTTCGGCGTGCTTCTGCTCGACGCCTTCGGACCAGCCCCAGACCTGCGACGAGAGCGTCTTTGTGAGGTCCTCGGTAAGACCGAGCGCCTTGCCAACATCACGCAAAGCCCCTTTGGAACGGTAGCGGATGACGGTGGAACAGAGCGCGGCCCGCTCGCGGCCATAGGTCTGGTAGACCCACTGGATGACTTCCTCGCGCCGCTCGTGCTCGAAGTCGACATCGATGTCAGGCGGCTCGCGTCGTTCCTCCGAGACGAAACGTTCGAAGAGCAGGTCGTTGCGATCGGGGTCGACCGAGGTGACGCCAAGGACATAGCAGACGGCCGAATTGGCGGCCGATCCCCTGCCCTGGCAGAGAATGTCCCTGGAGCGGGCGAAGCGCACGATCGCGTTCACGGTCAGGAAATACGGCGCGTAGTCGAGCTTCTCGATCAACGCCAGTTCGTGATTGAGATTGGCCCGTACCTTGTCGGGCAGGCCTTCGGGGTAACGCTCGGCGGCCCCTTCCCAGGTCAGCTTTTCGAGCGCCTGTTGCGGGGTCAGGTCGGGATAGAGCTTTTCCTCCGGATACTGATAGGCCAGCTCCTCGAGGGAGAACCTGCAGCGATCCATGATCTCAGTCGTGCGGGCAAGCGCTTCGGGGTAGCGGTCGAACAGCCGGTGCATCTCCTCCGGCGGTTTCAGATAGCGGTCGGCGAAACGCTCGCGGCGATGGCCGAGCTCGTCGATGGTGACATTGTGCCGGATGGCGGTGACGACATCCTGCATGAGCTGCCGGCCCACCTCGTGGAAGAGCACGTCATTGGTGACGACGGTCGGGACCCGCGCCGCGGCGGCCAGGTTCGAGAGCTGCCAGAGGCGGAGCTGATCATTGGGACGCCGGCGCAGTGTCAACGCCAGATAGGCGCGGTCGCCGAAGGCCGACCGCAGCCGTCTCAGATGCAGCGCGCAGTCATCATCGGCGCGGTCCGGCATCAGGACCGCGATCAGCCCCTCCCCGTAAGCCACAAGGTCATCCCATTCGAGATGACACTTGCCCTTCCCCGCTCGTTTCTTGCCGAGCGAAAGCAGCCTGCAACGCCGCGCATAGGCCGCCCGGTCGGTCGGATAGACCAGGACCCGCAGAGCGTCGGCAAGATCGAGGCGACAGCCGACCACCAGCCGGACGCCGGTCTGCCGGGAGGCTTCGAGCGCCCTGACGATACCGGCGAGCGAATTTCGATCGACGACACCGAGCGCCTCGATGCCGAGTTCGGCGGCGCGCGCGAAGAGCTCATCGCAACTGCTGGCACCGCGCAGAAACGAGAAATGCGTCGTGACCTGCAGTTCGGCATAGCGGGGCCCGCTCATCCGAAGATCCCGTGCAGGAACCAGCGTTGCGAACCGCTGTCCTCGTGCTCGCCGTCGCCGGACCGGAAGAGCCAGTAGCGTTCGCCGGTCTCGTCCTCGACCCGGAAATAATCCCGGACCGTCGTCAGTTCGGCATCGCGCTTCCACCATTCTCCGCGGATCCGTTCCGGACCGTCGGCGCGGCGGACCCGGCGCCGCACGCCGCGCCAGGTGAACCAGACGGGCGGATGGTCGGGCAGAAGCGCCATGGTCTCGACGGGCTCGGGCCGGGGCAGGAGCCGCGGTGGCCGTGGCCAGTCGCCCTCCCAGGTCAGCCCGGTTTCCGGCGCCAGCGGCGGAATGCGCGCGACGGACCGTTCCGGCACATCGCTTTGCACCGGCGTGAACCGGCACAGCATCCTGTCGCCGATCCGGTTGGCGAGCACATCGACGAGGTCGGAAACGTCCGGTTCGGGTTCCTCGACCAGGGAGGAGATCGTCTGTCTTTCGCGAACCGGCTCGGTCTGGATGGCGACCAGCACCATGATTTCGATTCCGAACCCCGGATCGACGGTTTCCAGCTTGTCGCGGAAGAGCCGGGTCAGTCGCTTGGGATCCCGCACCGGCTGGGCCATGCCGATCCGCACGTATTGCATGGTGTTGTCGACCCGATGGAACAGGAGATCGAGCCGCCGCGCGCCAAGCCCGGCTTTCTCGAGTTCAGCGCAAAGAGCATCGACCAGTTTGGCGATATAGCGGGCGATGGTTTCGGCGGCGCCGATCGGCTCCCCGAAAACCTTGCGCGCCTCGATCAGCTCGGGCGACCGGACGGGATCGACCGGCTCGGCGATCCGGCCAAGCGCCTGGTCCAGACGGCGTCCGATCTCCGGACCGAAACGCAGCGTCAGAGGCGCGCGCGGCTGCTCGAGGAGTTCGCCCACCGTCTCGAAACCGAGGGTGATCAGGCCGGACACCGTTTCGGCATCGAGCCGGAGCGCCTGCAGCGGCAGGGTCCGAAGCATGGCTTCACCCTCGCCTGGCGGAATGATGATGGCCGGCCGGGCGACAAACCGGGCTGCGGCATGGGCCGCGCCCCAGGTATCGGCGACTGCCGCCCGGGCTTCGACGCCGGAGGCGGCAAAGCGTTTGATCATGTCGGCAAGCATGGCCGCCTCCCCGCCATGCAGATGATCGGCGCCGGTCGTGTCGATGACCAGCCCGTCCGGCGGGTCGGCCATCACCACGGGCGAAATCCGCTGCAGCGCCCAGAGCGCCAGCTTGGTCAGACCCTCCGCCTCGGCGACGGGATCGCTATCGGCGATGATCAAACCGGGCACCAGGGCCTGCGCCTTGGTGACGGCCATGCCGATACGCACGCCAAGCCGTTCGGCATTGGCATCGAGCGCGATGATCAGACGGCGGCGGCCGGTTCGTCCCGCCATGACGAGCGGCGCATCAGCCGGAGGCGATGCGTCGCCCGATTTCCTTCTGAGGCGATCCGTGGGCCACCTCGGAAGGAAGAGCGAGACGACCCGTGTCATCACACGCCTCCACTTCAAAATCTGCACTTTCGCCGGCGCGGCATCTTATGAGTTCGACCAGCCAGCGGGCCCGGCCAAGACCCGGAACCGGCAGGGGCCGCGACGGCAGGACGGAAACCCTCCAGCGGCTGACGCTGGCCGTCGGTTGCCCGAAATCCCCGGCTTCGGTCTGCCGGCGCCACCGGCGCAGCGCCACGCCGATGGTGTTGGAGCTCTCGGCCGCCAGCTGCAGACGGCGCGAAGCAGTCATCGAGAGGCGTGCCGTCTCGGCAACGACGGCGCCGAGCCCGCCATGACGCAAACCTTCCTCGAAACAGGCGAGCAGCGCCTTCTCGTCGCCGGCCTCGACATGGATCACCCGGTCGGGCGCAAGGCCGGCCTGGGCGATCGCCGGCGCGAACAGATCGGGCCTTGTGACCACCCAGAGCACCTTGCCCTTCGTGCGCGCCGCGATCCCGGCCGTAAACAGCGCGGCCGCTGCCCCATCCACGGCACCATTGCCGCCGCCCGCCACCTCATGCAGACAGCCAAGCCCCAGCCCTCCTCCCGGAAGCCTTCGGTCGATGTCACTCAGGCCGAAGGGCAGAACCGAGCGCGCGCGTCCTCCCGGACCTTCGAGATGCGCGATGCGCTCTCGAAGCTCGGAAATAGCGGGACTGACCGAATGGCTCGGCATGGTGCGGAAAGGTCCCCTTTAGGGCTTTGCAACGGCGAAAATCTCCGGTATGTTCATTATTTGTTCTCTTTCCGGTTTTGAGTCAATCGGACTCTTTGATGGGCTCGGGTCACCTCGACCGGCAGAAAACGCCGATGCGTGGGACGCGCATCGTTGATTCCCAAGGGTTTGAGGCGGGTCGGGATGAGCGCAGCGCATCTGGAAAAATTGAATGACAATCAGCGGGCGGCGGTCCTGCACGGCATCGATTTGCCCGATGGCGGCATCGGCGGGCCGTTACTGATCATCGCCGGCGCGGGCTCCGGGAAAACCAATACACTTGCCCATCGTGTCGCCCAGCTCGTGATTTCGGGAGCCGATCCGCGGCGCATTCTTTTGATGACCTTTTCGCGCCGCGCGGCAGCCGAAATGGGAAAACGGGTCGAGCGGATTTGCGCGAAAGCACTTGGCGACAAGGCCGGTATCATGGCAGACGGGCTTGCCTGGTCGGGCACGTTTCACGGGATCGGTGCCCGGCTGCTCAGGGAATACGCGATCGAACTCGGCCTCGATCCGCAATTCACCATCCATGACCGCGAGGACTCGGCCGACCTGATGAACCTCGCCCGGCATGATCTGGGGTTCTCGAAGACGGAAAACCGGTTTCCCGCAAAGGGCACCTGTCTTTCCATCTATTCGCGCACCGTCAATGCCGAGGCGCCGCTGGATGAAATCCTCAGGGCGAACTTCCCGTGGTGTGCCGCGTGGGAAAAGGAGCTGAAGGACCTGTTCGCAGCCTATGTCGAGGCCAAGCAGATCCAGAACGTCCTCGATTATGACGATCTGCTGCTCTACTGGGCGCAGACCATGGGCGATCCCGTGCTTGCCGACGAGATCGGCGGACGCTGGGACCATGTTCTCGTCGATGAATATCAGGATACCAACCGGCTGCAGTCGTCGATCCTGATGGCGCTCAAGCTCGGTGGCCGCGGCCTGACGGTCGTCGGCGACGACGCACAGGCGATCTATTCGTTCCGCGCCGCCACGGTTCGCAACATCCTCGACTTCCCGAATGAATTCTCGCCGAAGGCCGACGTGATCACGCTCGACCGCAATTACCGCTCGACGCAGCCCATTCTCGCGGCCGCCAACGGCGTCATCGGTCTCGCGCAGGAGCGCTACACGAAAGACCTCTGGACGGAACGAGCCTCCAACGAAAAGCCGCGACTGGTGACCGTCCGCGATGAAGGGGATCAGGCGCGCTTTGTCGCCGACGAGGTCCTCGACAACCGCGAGGGCGGCATGCGGCTGAAGGACCAGGCCGTTCTGTTCCGGGCGAGCCATCACAGCGGCCCGCTGGAGGTGGAGCTGACCCGCCGGAACATTCCCTTCGTCAAGTTCGGGGGCCTGAAATTCCTCGATTCCGCCCATGTGAAGGACATGCTCGCGGCGCTGCGGTTCGCCCAGAACATACGCGACCGCGTGGCGGGCTTCCGGCTGATGCAGCTCCTGCCGGGCGTCGGGCCGGCGTCGGCGCAGACGGCACTCGATGCGGTTGCCGAAACGGCCGATCCCGTCGAGACGCTTGCTGCCCTGCCCGCGCCGTCGCGTGCCGCGGCCGACTGGCCGGGTCTCGTATCGCTGATCGCGGACCTCCGCACCGCCAACATGGGCTGGCCGGCAGAGATGGGACGGATCAGGTCATGGTATGAGCCGCATCTGGAACGCATCCATGAAGATTTCGAGATGCGCCGCGCGGATCTGTTGCAGCTTGAGGACATCGCCGCCGGCTATCCGTCGCGCGAACGATTCCTGACCGAGCTGACGCTCGATCCGCCGGATGCGACTTCCGGCCAAGCCGGCGTCCCTTTGCTCGATGAGGATTATCTGATCCTCTCCACCATCCATTCCGCCAAGGGCCAGGAGTGGCGCTCGGTGTTCGTCCTCAACACCGTCGACGGCTGCATTCCCTCCGATCTGGGGGTCGGCACGTCCGATGAGATCGAGGAAGAACGCAGACTGCTCTACGTGGCCATGACACGGGCGAAGGACAGTCTGAACCTTGTCGTTCCGCAGCGTTTCTTCACCCATGGACAGTCTTCGACCGGCGACCGGCATGTCTATGCCTCGCGGACACGGTTCATACCCGCTATGTTGTTGCAGTTTTTCGAGAATAAGACCTGGCCGGTGGTCGCGCCGGGCCAGACAAGCAATGCCGGACCGCGGCAGATGCGCCTCGATGTGGGCGCGCGGATGCGCGGAATGTGGCGCTAACAGGAGAAGGATTTGTGCAATCTCTATAATCTGACGACGACGCGGGACGCGGTTGTCGAGTTCACCAAGGCGATGGCGGACAAGGCCGGCTGGAACGAGCCGTCTCTCAATGTTTATCCGAACACGCTGGCGCCGATCGTTCGCGTTGGCGATGACGGCAATCGCGAGATCGTCAGCGCGACCTGGGGCATGCCGACGCCGCCGGCCTTTGTCAAAGGCAAGGCCGATCGCGGGGTCACCAATATCCGCAATGTCGGATCGCCGCACTGGCGCCGCTGGCTGGGGCCGACGAGCCGATGCGTTGTGCCCTTTACCTCGTTCGCGGAACCCGATCCCGCAAGCAAGGTCGAGGGCGGCCGCGTGCCGAACGCCTGGTTTGCGCAGAACCCCGATCGGCCGCTGATGTTCTTTGCCGGTTTCTGGACACCCTGGAAAGGCGTGCGGAAGGTCCGCGACGGTGAGCAGGAATATGAGCTCTATGGGTTTCTCACAACGACGCCCAACGAGATCGTCAAGCCCATCCACGAAAAGGCCATGCCGGCGATCCTGACGACGCCGGAGGAGGTCGATCGATCTCTGGCTGACCGGGGAATGGGCGGACGTCAAACACCTGCAGCGGCCGCTGCCCGGCAACATGCTGGTCATTGTGGAGCCGCCGGCCAATCCCAAGGATGACGATCTGCTGGTCTGAGGGCACGCCGCACATGTTGACTGATGTCGAGGACAGAGACGGGCATGAGCCGGAAAGCGAAGGGATCGACCCTGCCGTCCCGGTCCGCAAGATCCTGCACGTCGACATGGATGCGTTCTATGCATCAGTCGAGCAGCGTGACAATCCGGAGCTGAGAGGCAAGCCTGTCGCCGTTGGTGGATCGGCGGCCAGAGGCGTCGTCGCGGCAGCAAGCTATGAGGCGCGAGCGTTTGGTGTCCGGTCCGCCCTTCCCTCGGTCACGGCAAAGCGGCGTTGCCCCGAGCTGATTTTCGTGAAGCCTCGGTTCGACGTTTACAGGGCGGTCTCGGCTCAGATCCACGAGATATTCGCCGAGCATACCGACCTGATCGAACCCCTCTCCCTTGACGAGGCCTATCTCGACGTCACCGAAAACAAGCAGGATATCGAGTTCGCGACGGAGATCGCGACGATCATTCGCGCCCGCATCAAGGAAGTGACCGGGCTGAACGCTTCGGCCGGAATCTCGTACTGCAAGTTCCTGGCGAAGCTGGCGAGTGACCTCAACAAGCCCAACGGCCAGGCCGTCATCACACCGAAGCACGGGCCAGCGTTTGTCGCCGATCTCGCGGTGAAGAAATTCCACGGAGTGGGCCCGGCGACGGCCGAGAAGATGCAACGGCTGGGCATCGTCACAGGTGCCGATCTGCGGGAGAAATCACTCACCTTCTTGCGCGACAATTTCGGGAAGTCAGGGACCTGGTACTATCGGATTTCGCGCGGCATCGACGAGAGACCGGTTCAGCCCGACCGGCAGCGGAAATCGATCGGGGCGGAAGACACTTTCGCCGCTGACATCTTCGATCTTGAAGCGGCAAAGGCAGAGTTGGCACCACTTGCGGAGAAGGTCTGGCGCCACGCCTCAAATAAGCAGATCAGCGGACGTACCGTCACGCTGAAGGTGAAATATGCAGACTTCCAGCAGATCACCCGGAGCCGGACGATCGGACACACTATGCGGAGCGAACGGGAAATCGGCGAGATCGCGGGCGCGATGCTCACCGAACTGTTTCCTGTGCAGAAAGGCATTCGCCTGCTGGGTGTGACGCTCTCAAACCTGAACGACCGAACGCAGCCGGACGAGGATCATGTCACTTAGTCCTTAAAGCTGATAATTTGTTCCATGTAATTTCAATAGCTTAGCTTTGCACTTAAATCTGAGAATTAGCACATAAAACTGATAATGGAGGCTGGACTTTAGCACTTAATTAGATAATCGTGGCTCCGATTTTTGTCGGGCTCTCATCATGACCGAACCACTTCCAGACGAGGTAGACGACGCCCTCAGGGCAGAAGCGTGTCGCCGAGCGTCCGCGATACGCAGGTTCCTGTTGTCCAGTTCCGGTGAGTCAACCCTGCAAAGCTGCCATTGCCGATCTTGCATCCGAACTGCAGGTCAGCCATGGGACGACTACCGCTTGCTGGTGCGATTTCGCGCCGACGGAACCGTTATGTCGCTCATCGAAACGAAACGCGGGCGCCGTACCGGTCATCGCGCACTGGATGCGCCGCGCGAAGAGATCATCGAGAAGGCGATCCGAACATACTATCTGGAAACCAACCCGGCCGACCGTCTCGCGAGTTGGTGCGGGACATTGAAACGGATTGCGCTGCGGAAGGATTGAAGCCGCCGCATCGTCGAACGATTGAGCGGCGTCTAGAGACCCGGACCTGCGCCACCGGGCACGACGTCGCGGCGAGACGCGGATCGAGAAAGCGACGATGTCTGTCCCGGGAACACTGAGCACCTCTCGGCCTCTAGATATCGTTCAGATTGACCACACGAAGGCCGACATCTTTGTCGTCGATGAGGAATCCCGAGGAACTGATCACGCCCCCCGGCTGACCTTGGCCATGGATGTCTTCAGCCGGATGGCCACGGGGTTCTACCTGACCATGGATGCGCCATCCCGGCTTTCGACGAGCCTCTGCCTACTGCATTCGGTTTATGACAAGACTGCCCGGCTTAAAGCGCGCGAGATCGAAGAGCCCTGGCCTGTGGCCGGCCTTCCCGACCGGGTTCATGTGGACAACGGCGTGGATTTCCGGAGTCGCGCCTTTAAGCGTGGCTGCCGCGAGAATGCAGGCATTGCGATCGACTGGCGGCCACCGGCTACACCGCGCTTCGGCGGACATATCGAGCGGCTGATCGGCACCCAGATGGGACGGCTGCACCTTTTGCCCGGTACGACCTTCAGCAACGCTCAGGACCCCGCGGAGTATGATCCAAAGAAACATGCCGCGCTGACCTTGCGTGAGTTGGAGCGTTATATCGCCCTCGACATTGTCGGATCCTATCATCAATCCATTCGCAGTTCGGCTGAGCCGCCCTCCCCTCGCCGTCTGGCGGGACCATGAAGGTGAGGTCCCTCTGCGGCTGCCGGAGGATCGACTGCAGTTCTGGGTCTCTTTCCTGCCGGAACAGGAGCGGACCTTGCGACCGACCGGCATTCATCTGTTTGATTTACGTTACTGGTCACCCGCGCTCAGCGCCGATGTCGGCCGGACTGAGCGGCGGCTTCTGGTGAAGTATGACCCGCGCGACATGTCGCGTGTCTTCGTGCGACGGCCCTCGGGCAGCTTCGTTGAAGCCGCTACGCGGACCTGACCTTGGCACCCATTTCCCTGCACGAGGCTCTGACGGCGCGGCGCACCCTGCGTGAGAAAGGGCGGCGTGAAGTCGATAGCCGCGCGGTCGAGAGGACCGCGCTTGAACAGCGGAAATAGGTTGGTGATGCCGTAAACAAAACCGCAACCGCGCGGCGCGGCAAGGCTCAGCCGAGGCCGGGCGATGACCTCCGGGACACAGGCACACTCCGTGGTGTCGACTCCAGCAAACCTGTGCCTTTTGTCGAAGACACCGAATGAGCTGGAGCCAAAATGACGAACGATCACCCACATCTGACCGCCGACGCGGCGGCCCTGCTGTCTGAACCCTGTGCAGGACGCATTCGCGCCATCAGGTCCCGCCGTTGGGTTCTCTACCCTCGCGCGAAGCAAGCCCTTGATCGCCTCGAGACACTCCTTGATCATCCGGGAGGCGCTCGCATGCCGTCCGTCGCGATCTATGGCGATAGCGGGATGGGCAAGACCATGATCATGCAACGCTTCCGCGATCAGCATCCGCCACATCTCGCACGCCGGACCGGGATTCCGAAGACACCAGTCCCGGCCACGGAGGTCGTCAGCCGCCCCGGGGAACGGCGGCCTTCTATGGCGAACTGCTTTCCCTCCTCGGCGCGCCCCGTGCACCGCGGGCCGATATTGCCCAGATGGAACAGGCGACCATGCGGATCATGAAGGCCATCGGCGTCCAGGTGCTGGTCATCGACGAGGTCCACAACATTCTTGCCGGGACCTACCGAGAGCAACGGATCGTGCTCAACATGCTACGCTTTCTCAGCAACCGGCTCCAAATCTCACTGGTCTGCTTCGGCGTGAGCGATGCGCGGGAAGCCATCGGCGGTGACGTTCAACTTGCGCGCCGCTTCGAGCAGTTCACCCTGAACCGCTGGGCCGCCAACGAAGACTTCGAAACGCTGATCGCGTCGATCCTGCGCAATACGCCATTGCGGCGATCCTCTGTGCTGACGCCGAAATCCCTGCGGCGCATTCTGCAGATCACGGACGGCATCACGGCCAACATCTTCCAGATGCTGGGCAGCCTTGCGATCGAGGCCATCGAAAGCGGCACTGAACACATCACTGACAGTGCCGTCGAGGCTTGGGTGCCTGCATTTGATACCGAGGCAGCCTTCGCATGACGGGACCCTGCCCGTCACCTTGCCGCCTCTGCCCGGCGAACTCCTTTCATCCTGGATCAGTCGCCACGCGGACTTCTATGGGGTCACACCATTGACCATGCTGCGTCATGGATTGCCGGAGGCGACTTCCCTTGGGCCAATCGACCTTTCTCTGACAAAAGCCCAGGCGAACCGGATTGCGGTGATGTTCGGCGCCAGCCCGAAACTTGTACGCAGCCTGAGCTTCGCGGACGCCCCGAAAGCCGCTCACCGCTTCATCTCCAAGGGTCCGATGCAGCGTTGCGCGTGTTGCACTCATTCCGGTGCTGATCTACTGCCAGTCCTTCGAAGCGAATTGCAAGGTTGGCGGATCACTTGCCCGCACTGTGGAGAACCCTACCAGGACAAGACCACCAGCGATGGCGATCGGACACTGTCTCCATATCGCGCGGCAGCACGTCGCGGTGAGGCCTTGTTGGATAACCACGCAGAACGCCGCGTGGAAACAAGGCTGCCACCGCTGGAGATTGCGCGACTCTTGCTCATGCGCCGCATCCTCCGGCCACCCCCTCGCGATTGCGATTTTTGGCGCTACCGTCTCCTCGGCGCCATCGTTCCCGATTTCGATGACCTTCTAACCAAAGAGACCGCGTTTCCGTTCTCGCCAAAGCACCCCATTCTGCCGCTACACATCCGTCCCGCGCTCCTGGCAGGCGTGGCGATCATCGACCGCGCAGGGCCACCGATGCTGAAGATGCTGCAAGGGCACATGATGGGAGAAAACAAGAACCGATTTGTCATGGCAACCGACCATTTGGTAACCTCGGCACTCGAGTGGGGACCACCCCAGCAGTTCCAACTGATATGAGAACTGGACCCGATGATTCTCATATCAAAGTGCCAAAAATCTTCAAAACAACCGCATTCTCACATTTAAGTGCTAAGTGACATGAAACCAGAATGGAGGGCGGATCGACGGACAGCGAGAATAGCGACGTCACCGTTCGTCCGAGGCGCTCTATCACCATGACGCGCCGTCACGACGCAGGCGGTTGTGGCGAAGGAGGCCATGGCGTCGCGGAAGTCACGCTGAGCGGCAAAGGGCCGAAATGCGGTGCCGAGCCGAAACGCCGTTGGCTCGGTCGGATGAGCCTCATGGTCTGTCATGATCCTTGGTCTTTCCGGCTTCGCCGGTGGCGGACCCCATCCGAGGTTCGCTTCCGCGAATTCGTAGTTGGCCAGATTGTCGAGGAAGTTCGACACATAATCCGGACGGCGGTTGCGGAAGTCGAGATAGTAGCTGTGTTCCCAGACATCGAGGCCGAGAAGCACCCCGCCCCCGCCGGTCGCCAGCGGGTTGGAGCCGTTCGGCGTCTTGGCGGTCTTCAGCTTACCGTCGTCGCCGGAGAACGAGCCGCCATGCCCCCAGCCGGACCCGAACTGGCCGACAGCGGCGGTCTTGAAGGCTTCCTTGAAGGCGTCGACCGAGCCGAAATCCTCGACGATCTTCGCTTCCAGCTCACTGCAGGATCGCGCTGCCCTTCGGCGAGAGCGCGCTCCAGAAATGGATGTGGTTCCAGTGCTGGCCGGCATTGTTG
>CALOEL010000012.1:0-361992 GCA_942492375.1 uncultured Alphaproteobacteria bacterium | reverse complement strand
AGCGTCCACATGTGGACACGAACGCGTTTCCCACAAAATCAATGGCTTGGCGATTTACGTTAAGGGTTTGTTAGCAATCCGCCGCCTGCCGCGATGCCAGATTATCCCTGTGCGGTCAGGCGTGCCGTGCCTGACAGATCCGCCGAAATCCGGATGAAATCCGACAGGCGCGTTTCATGCGAGGCCAGATCAATCGCCGGTCTTCCGATCAATGCCGCCGGAACGCTCGTCGCCGCACATAACGCGGCCTCGATGGTCACCCCGACGCTTTCGACCAGGACCTTCACCGCCCTGGTCAGATCGAGATCCGCCCCGGCCAGGGTGCCGTCCGGCAAGGTCAACACGCCGTTGTTCCGGCATATGGGTCTTCCGTTCAGTTCGAATGCGGCCTCATCGGTTCCCGCGACGGCCATGGCGTCGCTGACCAGGAAAATCCGGCCCGGCCCGGTCTTTGCGGCCCAGGCCGTTCGCATGGAGGCCGGGTGCACGTGCACGCTGTCCGCGATCAGCCCCGACGACACCGTTCCTGTCGCAAGCGCCGCGCCGACCAATCCCGGCTCTCGATTGCCAAGCTGGCTCATCGCGTTGAACAAGTGGGGTGACACAGCGCGCCCCGGCGGCGAAGTAGCGGCGGCAGGTATCGAAATCGGCATCGGTATGCCCCAGCGAGACGAGTATGCCGGCCCGCGAAAGCCTTTCGACCTGTTCCTCGCTGACGGATTCAGGAGCAACCGTGACCTTCAGGACAGGCAGCTCTTCCGCTGCGGCCAGCAACGCCTCAAGGTCGTCCTGCTGCATGGGGCGTATCAGGGCGGGATCATGCGCGCCCTTGCGCGCAATGGAGAGATGCGGCCCTTCCAGATGCAACCCGGCGATGCCCGGTGCCTTGGCTCGGATGGCGTCAATGGCGGCGGCGATGGCCGCCCGCGTCGTCTCGGGTGTATCGGTGATCAATGTCGGCAAGAGCGCCGTGACGCCGAGCCGCCGATGCGCGGCGGCAATGCGGCCGAGCGTCTGCGGCGACGGATCGTCATTGAACATGATACCGTCACCGCCATTGACCTGCAGATCGACATAGCCGGGGCTGATTATATCGCCGGCAAGATCGACCTCGTCGCCCTTGACGGATATCTGCCCATCCGGCCCCCATTCGGCAAGCTTGCCGTCGTTGAAGCGGATGGCAAGCCCGTCATGCAGCGTGGAGCCGTCGAAGATGCGTCCGTTGCGGAAGGTGGCCGAGCGCTGCGTCATACGGTTTCGGTCACCTTGTTGAGGTGGCGCGGCGCGTCGGGGTTGATGCCTCGATTGACCGCGACCGCTTCGACCATGCCGTAGAACGACACGATGGCCGCGACGGGATCGGTGAGCCAGTGCCCGGTGCGGATGCGGGGAAGGCTGTTGGCCTGTGTGACGCCGCTGGCAAGGCTGAACACCTGCGCGCCTTTGCCGGCCAATGCGTCCGACGTCTGGGCCACGCTTTCTTCCGCGGCGTCGCCGGCCGCGAAGGCGATGACCGGAAAGCTGCGTCCGACGATCGAGACCGGACCGTGCAGCACCTCTGCCGAGGAATAGCTTTCGGCGTGGATCAGGCAGGTCTCCTTGAACTTGAGCGCGGCCTCGTTCGAGATCGCCCAGGACGGACCGCGGCCGAGCGTAAAGAGCGACGATCCGTCAATGGCCGCCGCGGCGGCGGACCAATCGCAGCCGATGGCGTCTGCAAGATGACCGGGCAGGGCGCGGATCGCCGAAATCAGCTCTGCATCGCGCTTGATCTCGGCGATCAGCCATAGCCCCGCGACCAGCGAGGTCACGAAGGTCTTGGTTGCCGCCACGCTAAGCTCGTCGCCGGCATGGATCGGCAGCGTTGTGTCCGCAGCCTTGGCCAGACGGGATTGCGGGTTGTTGGTGATCGCCACCGTCAGCGCACCGCCCGCGCGCAGGCTTTCGGTCATCCGCACGATGTCCGGGCTCTGGCCCGACTGCGAGACCGAGATGCAGAGCGCATCCGGTGCGTCCAGATCGACGCCGTAGATCGAGCTGACAGAGGGGCCGACCGAGGCCATCGGACGCCTGAGGATCAGTTCGCTGGCATATTTGAGGTAGGTGCAGGCGTGGTCGGAGGATCCGCGCGCCACCGAAAGAAGGTAGCGCGGGTCCTTCGCGCGCGCCTGTTCGGCGGCGGCGGTGACGGCGTCGCTGCCATTCGTCAGAAGCCGCTCGACCGCATCCGGGATCTCGAGGATTTCTTCGCGCATCTGCGTGGTTTGCGTGGCCATTTCGGCTTGCCTTTCTCTGTCAGAGGCGCAGCTCGGCCACGAAGTCGTAGGCGTCGCCGCGATAGAGGGAGCGGGTGAGTTCGGCGACCCGCCCGCTCTTGAGATACGAGGTGCGCTCGATGCTGAGCCCCGCCGCGCCTTCGACGACGCCAAGCAGGTTGGCTTCGGGCGCATCGATATTGACCGCCGAGATCTTCTGGACGGCGCGAACCGGGCGCAATCCGCGGCGTTCGAGAACCTCGTAGAGCGAGGTCTTGACGTCGAGCGGATTGGGCAGGATGTCCAGCGGCAACGAGGCCCGTTCGAGGGCCATCGGGCGGCCGCCGGCCTCTCGCAGCCGGTAGATCCGGGCGACCTGATCGGATGCGCCGAGACCGAGCGCGCCGGCCTCGGCCTCGGTCGGCGCGAAGACCCCGCGCTCCAGCCATTTCGACGTGGTGTCCATGCCGCGCTGCGCCATGTCCTCGGTGAAGGAAGTCAGATGCGACAGCGATTGCTCCATCCGGGCGACGGGTTCGCGGATGAACGTGCCCGACCCCTGACGCTGTTCGACGCGCCCCTCGCGGACCAGTTCCTGAATGGCCTTGCGGACCGTGACGCGGGACAGATCGGTGATCTCGGCCAGCTCGCGCTCTGGCGGCAGGGAGGTGTTCGGCGCGAGGACGCCCAGTTCGATGCCCTCTTCCAGTCGCCGCCTGAGTTGCGCGTAGCGAGGTCCGCCGCTTTCGGCGAGCCATCCGTCGGGGCGAAGGAAATCAACAGCGTTCATCGGCGATCTCCTGGGCAAAGTCCTGCGCGAGCGAAATCGCGCCGTCGAGGGGTTCGGCCTCGCGCTCGATCACCGCGGCACACATATCCTCGGGCAGATAGGGCAGATAATGCGGGCCGATGCCTCCGGTAAGGGCAACCGCCATGCCTGCATTCCATCCGAGTTGGCGCAATGCGCGGGCGATCTCGTCGGCGCCCTGGCGCATGATCTGTTCGGCGACGGCGTCGCCCTGGCCAGCGAACCGGGTCACGAGCGGGGCGAGCGCCCCGAATTCGGAGGGACGCGCCGTGCTGGCGAAACGGACGATGCCCGCGGCGCCTGCGAAATCGGAAAGGAGCTGTTCGCTGAGCGGCGAGCGATCACGGCGGCCATCGACGGTCTCTAGCGTCAGGCCGAGCGCCCTGCGACCGACCCACTGGGCCGAGGCCTCGTCGCCCAGCACCGACCCCCAGCCGCCGGACAGGCGAATCTCGCCGGCGCGCTGCGCGGCATAGAAGGAGCCCGTGCCGCAATGGCCGATGACGCCGTCGCGCCGACCGAGCACGCCGCGCACCGCGGCCGGGCGATCATCGGCGATCCGCACATGCCTGAAGGGCAGCGCATCGCGCAGCCGGTCGGCTATGGCGGGTCCTGTCACGCCGGCAAGGCCAACGAATGCGGGCGCCGCCGACAGAATGTCAGCCGAGCGGCCAAGGCGTGTGCCGAGATCCGCGAGGCCCTGCGAGATCTGCTGGACCGCGCCGTCGAAATCGGTTGACGCGTTCGCCGGCCCGGTTTCGACCGAGACCAGTTCACCGCCTTCGCGCGCGCCGATCCGGCAGCGGGTGCCGCCGCCATCGATGGCGAGAACGAGGGTATGTGGCGCGCGAGTCATGGAAATACCATTATAATACCTATAAAGGTAAGTAAAGGCCAAACTGCGACCATTACTGCGGTTGCGGTCGATAATTCCGCCCGTTTGGTGCCATGAAATAAATGGCTGGACAAAAGGTATTATATAGGTATTCTTTTTTGCGACAGACGGGGGAATCGGATGCCGACACCACGGACAGAAGCGCAGCACGACATGGCGAAGGGGCTTGACGAACGCCCGTTGCCGGAAGTCGCCGCGGTTCTGGCCGAAGGGCAGATTGCCGCCGCCACGACCGTTCGCGAGGCCGCGCCGGCGATTGCCGGTTCCGCGGCGGCGATGGCGGCGACGATCCGACATGGTGGCGTCCTGCATTATGTCGCCGCCGGATCGTCGGGGCTGATGGCCGCCGCCGATGCCCAGGAGCTGGGCGGCACCTTCTCGATCCCGGCGGCGCAGCTGCGCATTCACATGGCCGGCGGGCTTCCGACCGGGGTCGAGATGCCGGGCGGCACCGAGGACGATACGGGCGGGCTGGAAGACGCGCTGGCGGGGCTTTCCGCCCGCGACACGATCATCGCCGTTTCGGCGAGCGGGACGACACCCTACACGCTTCGCGCCGCGGAGATCGCCCGGGCTGCCGGCGCGACCGTCGTCGCGATCGCGAACAATGCGGGATCGGCGCTTCTGAACATCGCCGACCACCCGATCTGCCTTGCCACGCCGCCGGAGGTGATCTCCGGATCGACACGGATGGGTGCCGGAACCGCGCAGAAGATCGCGCTCAACATGCTGTCGACCGCGATGGCGGTGGATCTTGGCCATGTCCATGACGGGATGATGGTCAATTTGCGGGCCGACAACATCAAGCTTCGCGCCCGGGCGGTTTCAATCGTCTGCAAGGTCGCCGGCGTGGGGCAGGGCACGGCACAGGCCGCGCTCGACACGACCAAGGGCGACGTCAAGACTGCTGCCGTGATCGCCGCCAAGGGGGTATCGGCGGACAGGGCCAACGCAATTCTTCGAGAAACCGAAGGAAAACTTCGCGCCGCTCTGGCGCGACAAGACTGAAGAAAGTTCAAACTGGGAGGTCAGATATGACACGGAACACACTGAAACTCGCGCTCGCCACGTCGGCGCTGGTGGCAACGGGCGCCTATGCTCAGGACACCACCTTGGCGATCGAAAGCTGGCGCAACGACGACCTGACGCTCTGGCAGGACAAAATCATCCCCGCCTTCGAGGCGGAGCATCCCGGCATCAAGGTAAGATTCATCCCATTTGCGCCAACTGAGTACGATGCGGCGATAAGTTCAAAGCTTGCGGCAGGCTCGGCCGGCGACCTGATCACCTGCCGGCCATTCGACAAATCGCTCGCTCTATATGAATCAGGTCTTCTGGCCGACTTGACCGAACTCGAAGGCATGTCGAACTTCTCCGACGTTGCCAAGTCCGCCTGGCAGACCGATGACGGCTCGGCCACCTTCTGCGTGCCGATGGCGAGCGTGATCCACGGCTTCATCTACAACAAGGACGCCTTTGAAGAGCTTGGCCTCGAAGTTCCCGAAACCGAGGAAGAGTTCTTCGCGGCCCTCGACAAGATCACGGAGGACGGCACCTACATCCCGATGGCGATGGGCACCAACGACCAGTGGGAAGCCGCAACGATGGGCTACAACAATATCGGTCCGACCTACTGGAAGGGCGAGGAGGGCCGTCAGGCGCTGATCGCGGGCGAACAGAAGCTGACGGATGAGCAGTGGACCGCCCCCTATGCCACGCTGGCCCGCTGGGGCGCGTATCTGGGGGACGGCTACGAGGCGCAGACCTATCCCGACAGCCAGAACATCTTCACGCTTGGCCGTGCGGCGATCTATCCCGCAGGCTCGTGGGAAATCTCCGGCTTCAACGCGCAGGCCGATTTCGAGATGGGCGCGTTCAAGCCGCCGGTCCAGAATGCGGGCGACACCTGCTACATCTCTGACCACACCGATATCGGCATCGGGATGAACGCCTCCTCCGAGAATCCCGAAGCGGCCAAGACTTTTCTGAACTGGGTCGCCTCTTCGGATTTCTCCAACATCTTCGCCAACGAATTGCCGGGTTTCTTCCCACTTTCGAGCGCGGAGGTCGAGTTGCAAGACCCGCTGGCGCAAGAGTTCATATCCTGGCGCGACGAGTGTGAATCCACGATCCGCTCGACCTACCAAATCCTGTCGCGCGGCACGCCGAACCTCGAGAACGAGACCTGGGGTGCCTCGGTCGCCGCGATCAAGGGCAACGCCACGCCCGAAGAGCTTGGCCAGCAACTGCAGGACGGCCTGGCCAGCTGGTACGAACCGCAGCAGTAGACCTTCAGATACTGCACTTGCCCCGGGCGCCATTCGCCCGCCCGGGGCGCTTTCCCCGGAGATGAGCCCATGAACCGCGTCCGCGTCCGCTGGCATATTGCCATATTCCTTGCGCCAGCCGTGATCGTCTACACCGCCGTGATGATCTTCCCGCTTTTCAACACGTTGCGCCTCGCGCTTTACGCGCGGATCGACCGGGAACGCGTGTTCGTCGGGCTCGAGAACTTCCGGACCCTGTTCTTCGATCCGATCTGGTCGGAGCAGTTCTGGAACGCGCTTGTAAACAACTTCTGGTTCTTCATCATCCACATGCTGGTGCAGAACCCGATCGGCGTCGCGCTGGCGGCGCTTCTGAGCCATCCACGCCTGCGCTTCGCCGCACTTTACCGCTCTGCCATCTTCATCCCGACGATCCTGAGCTTCGTGATCGTGGGCTTTGCCTGGAAGCTGATCCTGTCGCCGATCTGGGGCATCGCGCCCGGAATGTTGGACGCGATCGGGCTCAAGTTTCTCTACGCGCCCTGGCTGGGCAAAGAGGAATACGCCCTTACCACGCTGGCGCTCGTCTCGGTCTGGCAATTCGTCGGCATCCCGATGATGCTGATCTATGCCGCGCTGCTGACCATACCTGAGGAGATCCTCGAAGCGGGCGAGGTCGACGGGGTGACCGGCTGGGCGGCCTTCTGGAAAATCAAGCTGCCGCTGATCCTGCCGTCGATCGGGATCATCTCGATCCTGACATTCGTCGGCAACTTCAACGCGTTCGACCTGATCTACGCGGCGCAGGGTGCGCTTGCGGGGCCGGATTTCTCGACCGACATCCTCGGCACCTTCATGTATCGCACCTTCTTCGGCTTCCAGCTGCAACTCGGCGATCCGCATATGGGATCGGCGATTGCGGGGGCGATGTTCGCGATCATCCTGGTGGGTGTCTGCATCTACCTCTTCGGCATCCAGACCCGGATGCGCCGCTACCAGCTGTGAGGACGGAACCATGAACAAGGCACGCTCCAACCCGGTGAACACGGCGCTGATGCATGGCGCGCTGGTCTTCTACACGCTGATCGCGCTGTTCCCGGTCTTCGTGATCCTCATCAACAGCTTCAAGGAGCGCCGGTCGATCTTTCGCGAGCCGCTGGCGCTGCCGAATTCCGAAAGCTTTTCCACCATCGGCTACGAGACGGTGATGCAGCAGGGAGACTTCTTCCTGTACTTCCAGAACTCGATGATCGTCACCGTCGCATCGCTGTTCTTCATCCTGCTGTTCGGCGCCATGGCGGCCTATGCGCTCAGTGAATACCGCTTCCGGGGCAATATGATCATGGGCCTCTATCTTGCGCTGGGGATCATGATCCCGATCCGCATCGGCACGGTGGCGATCCTGGAGATGATGGTCGCGACCGGCCTCGTCAACTCGCTCTGGGCGCTGATCCTTGTCTATACCGCGCAGGGCCTGCCGCTGGCCGTCTTCATCCTGAGCGAGTTCATGCGGCAGGTCTCGGACGACCTGAAGAATGCGGGCCGGATCGACGGGCTTTCGGAATACACGATCTTCTTCCGGCTGGTGCTGCCGCTGGTCCGCCCGGCAATGGCGACGGTCGCCGTGTTCAACATGATCCCGATCTGGAACGACCTGTGGTTCCCGCTGATCCTGGCGCCCGCCGAGGAGACCAAGACGCTGACGCTGGGGTCGCAGGTGTTCATCGGCCAGTTCGTCACCGACTGGAACGCGGTCCTGTCCGCGCTGTCGATGGCGATCCTGCCGGTGCTGGTGCTTTACGCGATCTTCTCGCGGCAGCTGATCCGCGGCATCACCTCGGGGGCGGTCAAATGACGCGCGTCCTTATCGCCGGGCTCGGCAATATGGGCCTCAGCCACGCGCTTGCCCACCACAACCACCCGGATGCCGAGATCGTCGGCCTCGTCAATCGGTCGGGCACTATCGATCACCCCGAGCTTGCCGCTTACCCGGCCTACGGCGATTTCGCGACCGCGCTGGCCGAGACGCGGCCAGAGCTTGTGGTGGTGGCGACCTACACCGACACGCATGCCGAGTATGCCTGCGCCGCGATGGCGGCCGGCGCGCATGTCTTCGTCGAGAAACCGCTGGCGATGACGGTCGCGGATGCGAAGCGCGTCGTTGACACCGCGAAGCGGACCGGACGCAAGCTGGTGGTCGGCTACATCCTCCGCCACCACCCGTCCTGGATGCGGCTGATCGAGGAAGCGCGTGGCCTCGGCGGGCCCTTCGTGTTCCGCCTGAACCTCAATCAGCAGTCCTCCGGGGCCGAGTGGGAGACCCACAAGGCGCTGATGCAGACCACCAGCCCGATCGTGGATTGCGGCGTGCATTACGTCGACGTGATGTGCCAGATTACCGATGCGGCGCCGGTGCGCGTGCATGGCATGGGCCTGCGCCTGAGTGATGAGATCCCCGGCGACATGTACAATTACGGCCAGTTCCAGGTGATCTTCGCCGATGGCTCGGTCGGTTGGTATGAGGCCGGCTGGGGGCCGATGATGTCGGAGACGGCGTTCTTCGTGAAGGACATCGTGTCGCCGAACGGATCGGTTTCGATCACCGAGGGCAACAAGGGCGCTTCGGCGGATGTGGGCGGCCATACGAGGGTCGGCGGCATCCTTGTCCATACACCGGGTGGCGACCGTGTCGTCGAGATGCCGGACGAGCCGGGACACCAGGAACTCTGCGACGCCGAGCAGGCCTACATGCTGCGCGCTATCGCCGAAGATATCGACCTGACCCGACATATGAGCGACGCAGTGCAGTCGCTCGCCATCTGCCTGGCCGCAGACGAAAGCATCCGCACCGGCCAGCCCATCCCGCTTGAGGAGACCCTGACATGACGGCTCTGTCCCTGAAAAACGTGAACAAGTCCTTCGGCGATGTCCACGTCCTGAAAGATATCAACCTGGACGTCGAAGAGGGCGAATTCGTTGTCTTTGTCGGCCCGTCCGGCTGCGGGAAGTCCACGCTTCTACGGGTGATTGCCGGACTCGAAGATGCGTCTTCGGGCGAGATCAGGATCGCCGGCGAGCTGGTGAACCTCACGCCGCCATCGAAGCGCGGCATCGCGATGGTGTTCCAGAGCTACGCGCTTTATCCGCATCTCAATGTCCGCGGCAACATGACCTTGGCCCTCAAGCAGGAGGGGCAGTCGAAAGCCGTGATCGAAGAGCGGGTCGCCAAGGCCAGCAGGATGCTCGACCTCGACGCCTATCTCGACCGTCTGCCCTCGGAACTGTCGGGCGGCCAGCGCCAGCGCGTCGCCATCGGTCGCGCCATCGTCCGCGAGCCGAAACTGTTCCTCTTCGACGAGCCGCTTTCGAACCTCGACGCCGCGCTGCGGATGAACACCCGGATCGAGATCGCCAATCTGCACCGCCAGCTTGGCGGATCGATGATCTACGTCACCCACGACCAGACCGAGGCGATGACACTGGCCGACAGGATCGTCGTGCTGCGCGATGGCCGGGTCGAGCAATTCGGCAGCCCGATGGAGCTTTACAACAATCCGGTGAACCAGTTCGTCGCCGGATTCCTGGGCTCGCCGTCGATGAATTTCTTCCCCGCCGGACTTCTTCACGACGGTGATACCCGGACGATGGGCGTCCGCCCGGAGGATTTCTTCCTTGACGACAAGGGCGCATTGTCCGCGCGGGTCAGCCATGTCGAAAAGCTGGGCGGCGACACCAATGTCATCGCGCAGGTCAACGATCACCAGATCACGGCGCGGCTGTTCGGACAGCATGCGGTCGATGAAGGGCAGGAGCTTCGTCTCGGGTTCAAGCCGCAGAGTGCGTATCACTTCGATGCTGATGGGGCGCGTTTGTACTGACTGCGATGCGACCGTCTGTCGATTGCAGCGTGGGATCGCAACACGATCGTTGTGTGCGCAATGCTGGAGCGAGGGTCAGCTCGAGAGTGTCAATTATCCGTCGCGCCGGTGAGGATTCTCGGAAATGCGGGACAAAGTGAGTTTTCGCTGCAATTGCACCAATGTCGACTTCGGGGGGAGTACTCAACAAACGGTAGTTTGTGACCGTTTACAGTCATTCAGATGGGTGAGCAATTATCGCCGCTTCGAATGGTCTTGCTCAGCTAACCTCCGCTCTTGAACACGGGCGTTCCATCCGATTGGTAGCCGACGACACCGGGCTCCCACCACCAGATTGGGTTGGCGGTGAAGCTTTCACGCTCATCGAGCCGATCCAATAGCGCCGAGACTTTACCGAAGCGCTCCAGGCCAAGCTCGATTCCCAGAGGTCTGGCCTCGGCAAACCGCACGTGCGCGGCGAGAAAGATGTCTTGCATGGATACAAATTCCGGTTGAAATCCTTTCGCGCCTTTCTCAAGCTGACTTTCAAGCCATCCAAGAATGTGTGTCAGCTTCTCCGCCGATCTTTGAAGGTGAGTGTTTTCATCGACCAAAACGCCGGCCCACTTCATTTGGGAAATTGTTGTTGCCGCATTTCCAAAGGTCTGAATGGTCGAGAAAATCAGCTTGTCTTGCCATTCGAAATCCGGCCGAAAAGCGTGCGCTGTGAGAGGCGGATCACCTGCCTGCTTTGGCTGATACGTAGCTAACAAGTACTCGGCAATGGTTCCGCTTTCCCAAAGCGTAAGATCATCGTCCCAAAGCGTAGGCACTTGCAGCGTAGGCGTTGCTGCCGCCCTTTCTTCGGCGCTTGGCGTCGTGATTTCTTCGCGCCGTTCGTAGTCGAGTCCGAGTTCGTCAAGAACGATACGCACGGCTCGGGCAAAAGGTGATCCTGTTGTAAAAAGCAAAGCGCGCATTGTGTCCCCCCGAGACAAATGTTTGAGAAAGCATAGCACAAGCAAGGACGTGTCTGATTTGAATTGCAGGTAAGCCGCTCTCCCTTCGCAGCTTCAACTTTGCGTTGTTTGCGTAGGTAATCCCAGAAACGGCCGTCATTGGCACTGGCGGGACAGCCGCGCATCCCTCGGAACCATTCTGGCCCTTGATCTTGCCGCCGGGCCGGTCAAGATCGCGGAAAATTCCGGAGGGACGATGAAACAAACAGGCAGGCCGGGGCTGTTCCGGCAGACACCACCGGCGATCTTTCCGCCGATCCTGGGGCTGATCGGGCTGGGGCTGGCATGGCGGCAGGCGGGATCCGTGTTTTCGATCCCGCCGCTGATCGGCGAGATGATCCTCGGCGCGGTCACGCTGCTGTTCGCGTTCGCGCTGTTCGCCTATCTCGCCAAGGTCGTGCGCGGCCCGTCCGCTTTCGCGGGCGATCTGCGGATCATGCCGGGCCGGGCCGGGCTGTCGGCGGGAAGCGCGGCCGCGATGCTGCTGGCCGCCGCCTTCGTGCCCTACGGGGCCGGGCTGGCCGGTTTCTGGCTGGTGCTTGCCGTGGCGCTGCATTCGGCGGTGGCCTTCACCGCGCTGCGGGTGCTGTGGTCCGCGCCCTACGCGCAGCGCCGGATCAACCCGGTCTGGCAGCTGACCTTCGCCGGCTTCATCATCGCACCGGTGGCGGCGATCCCGCTGGGGGCGGTGGCGATCTCTCAGGTCGTGCTGGTGGTGACGCTGGCGCTGGCAATCACGATCTGGATCGGCCATTTCATCGTCACCCGCGGGCAACCGGTTCCCGCGCCGCTGCGCCCGCTTCTGGCGATCCACCTAGCGCCCGTCTGCCTTTTCGGGCTGACCTTCGGGCTGCTGGGACTGATGGGGATCGCCGCGGCCTTCGGCTGGCTTGCGATCCTCGTGCTGGCCGGGTTCCTGTTCCGCAGCGGCTATTTCCTGAAGGCCGAGTTCAGCCCGCTCTGGGGCGCCTATACCTTTCCGGTGGCCGCCTTCAGCAACCTGATGCTGCTGCTGGCGATCCTTGGCGAGCCGTTCCGCATCCTCGGCGGGGTCAGCCTGATCCTCGGCAGTTTCGCGATCCCGTGGATCGCATACCGGGTGCTGAAGCTCTGGGCCGGCGCCAAGCTGGGGCCGCTGACCAATGCCGCGCGGATTTGACCGGCCTGCGGCATTGGGCCTTTTCATTCCCCCCAAGCCGTGAAATAGGGAAGCGCCAAACGAAAAACTCCAAGGAGATCCGGGATGGAGATTCGCGAGGCCCTGACTTTCGATGATGTCCTGCTGGTCCCCGGCGCGTCGAGCGTGCTGCCGTCCCAGGCCGATACCGCGACCTTCGTGACCCGCGCGATCCGGATGAACATCCCGCTGCTGTCCTCGGCGATGGACACCGTCACCGAATCCCGCATGGCCATCGCGATGGCGCAGGCCGGCGGTCTTGGCGTGATCCACCGCAACCTCTCGGTCGAGGAACAGGCGCAGGAGGTCCGCCGCGTGAAGCGGTTCGAAAGCGGCATCGTCTTCAACCCGATCACCCTGACCGCCGACCAGACCCTGGCCGATGCCAAGGCGCTGCAGGAGCGCTACAACGTCTCGGGCTTTCCGGTGGTCGACCAGAATGGCCGCGTCGTCGGGATCGTCACCAATCGCGACATGCGGTTCGCCAATGCCGACGACACCCCGGTCAGGGTGATGATGACCAGCCACGACCTGGCGATGCTGACCGAGCCGGCCGATCTGGACGAGGCGAAAAGCCTGATGAAGGCGCGGCGGATCGAGAAGCTTCTGGTGACCGATGGCAAGGGCAAGCTGACCGGGCTTCTGACGCTGAAGGATACCGAGCAGGCGGTGCTGAACCCGCATGCCTGCAAGGATCAGCTGGGCCGGCTGCGGGTGGCGGCGGCGACCACCGTGGGCGATGCCGGGTTCGAACGCTCCGAGGCGCTGATCGATGCCGGCTGCGACCTGATCGTGATCGACACGGCGCATGGCCACTCCGAGGGCGTGGCGCGCGCGGTCGAGCGGGTCAAGACGCTGTCGAACGAGGTTCAGGTGATCGCGGGCAACGTCGCGACCGGCGAGGCGACGCGCGCGCTGATCGACGCGGGCGCGGACTCGGTGAAGGTGGGGATCGGGCCGGGCTCGATCTGCACCACGCGGATGGTGGCGGGCGTCGGCGTGCCGCAGCTGACCGCGATCATGGATTGCGCCGCAGCGGCGGGCGATGTGCCGGTGATCGCGGATGGCGGCATCAAGTATTCCGGCGATTTCGCCAAGGCGATCGCGGCGGGCGCGTCCTGCGCCATGGTCGGCAGCATGATCGCGGGCACCGACGAGAGCCCGGGCGAGGTCATTCTTTATCAGGGTCGTAGCTTCAAGGGCTATCGTGGCATGGGCAGCCTCGGCGCGATGGCGCGGGGCTCGGCCGACCGCTATTTCCAGAAGGATGCGGCCAGCGACAAGCTGGTGCCTGAGGGGATCGAGGGGCAGGTGGCCTACAAGGGTTCGGCGGCGGCGGTCGTGCATCAGCTTGTCGGGGGGCTGCGGGCCGCGATGGGCTATACCGGCAACGGCACCGTGCCCGAGATGCGGAAGAACTGCCGTTTCGTGCGGATCACCGGGGCCGGGCTGCGCGAAAGCCATGTCCATGACGTGCAGATCACGCGGGAATCTCCGAATTACAGACTTATGTGATATTTCCGTGGCTTGCATGGTGATATTCAAGTATTTCAGACCGGACCCATGACGCCGGCGGCCCGAATTGCCGCGGCGATTGAGATCCTCGATCAGGCGATCGGGGGACAGTCCGCCGAGCAGGTGCTGACCCGTTGGGCGCGGTCGAACCGGTATGCCGGCTCTGGCGACCGGGCGGCGATCCGCGACCATGTCTTCGACGCTCTGCGCTGCCGGCGCTCTTTCGGATGGCTGGGCGGGGCGGATAGCGGGCGGGGCCTGATGATCGGGGCGCTGCGGGCTGTGGGCGTCGCGCCCGACACGATCTTCACCGGCGAGGGCTATGCGCCGGCGCCGCCGACCGATGCCGAAACGCCGCGCGGCACGGCGGAGGACATGCCGGAGGCGGTGCGGCTTGACTGTCCCGACTGGCTGCTGCCGCTGTTCCGCGAGAGCCTGGGCGCCGATGCCGGGCCGGTGCTGGAAGCGTTGCGCCATCGTGCGCCGGTTTTCCTGCGGGTCAACCTTCGCAAGGCGACGCCCGCCGAAGCGATCCGGGAGCTGGCGGAGGCAGGGATCGAGGCGCGGCCGCATCCGCTGTCGGAGACCGCGCTGGAGGTCGTCCGGAACCCGCGGAAGGTCCAGACCAGCGCCGCCTATCGCGAGGGCCGCGTCGAATTGCAGGATGCGGCATCGCAGGCGGTCGTCCATTTAATTACGCTTCGTAGTGGTTTGACTTTGCTGGATTATTGTGCCGGTGGCGGCGGCAAGAGCCTGGCCGCGGCGGCGCGAGCGGATGTCGCGGTCACGGCGCATGACGTCGATCGGCAGAGGATGCGCGACCTGCCGGCCCGCGCCGAACGGGCCGGCGCCGCGATCAGCCTTGCCGAGGACCGCGACGATCTTGCGCCGACGGGCTACGACCTGGTGCTGTGCGACGCGCCCTGTTCGGGCAGCGGCGCCTGGCGGCGCTCGCCAGAGGCGAAGTGGACGCTGACACAGGAAAGGTTGGCGGACCTGACCGCGATCCAGGCCGAGATACTGGACGAGGCCACTGAATTCGTGGCCGAGGGCGGGCGGCTGGCTTATGCGACATGCTCGCTGCTGCGCGGCGAGAACGAGGAGCAGATCGCAGCTTTCCTTGCGCGCCGCCCCGACTGGTCGCTGATCGGCGACAGAAGATTCACGCCGCTCGACGGCGGCGACGGCTTCTACATCGCGCAGTTGACGCGCGGATAGAGACAACATTAAACAACCTTTAGTTGTGTCCTGTCCAAGCTTAAGCCGAGATTAACGTTTTCACCCCGAGATACCGAAGCAACGAATCGTAAACAGGAGGCGTGCGTGTCGCACCCGGCCCTTTCACGGCATCCGCTGTCAACGGCGGCGCTGATCCTTGCGCCGCGTTCCGGCTACATGCTCGCGCTCGCCGTCTCGGCGCTGGCCGCCGCGCTTTACAGCCCGGGACCCAGGCTCGGTCTTTTCCTGCTTGCCGTCGGCACGACGCTGCTCTCCGCGACCGCGCTCGTCCAGTTTCTCAGGCGCCGCCATGCCCGCGCGCAGAAGTCGCTGCACGACACCATCGCGGGTTTCGTCGAACTGGATGCCTCGCCAAGCTTCACCACCGACCGCGAAGGCCTGATCGGCTATCGCAACCGGGCGGCGAAGCAACGCTTTCGCTCGATCGGCGAGGAAACGCTGCAATCCGCCCTGGGCGATGTCTTCGCGTCGCCCTCGGCCACGCTCTACCGGTTGCAAAACCGCGCGCTGGCCAAGGGTTTCGCCAGCGAGGACGTGGTGATGCGGCGCGGCCATATCCGGCTGTCCGTCCATCAGATCGGTGAGAACGGCTTTCTCTGGCGTCTGGAGGATATCCTCGAGCGCGCCAATCCGGGCCGCAATGCCGAAGGCATCAGCCTGCCGATGCTGACGGTCAGCAAATCCGGCACGGTGCTGTTCATGAATGACGCGATGCGGCGGCTGATGGGGGGACGCGAGGCCACGCTGGACCGGATCTTCACCGATCTTCCTCTGCGCAACGGCCGCGTCCACGAGGTGTCGGGTGCTGCCGGACGGATCGAGGCGCAGGTCTGCCTCATCGAAAGCACGGTCGGCCGGCGCGAGATCTACCTCATTCCGCGCGGCTCCGACGCCTCGCTTCCGGCGCAGGACTGGGACCTGTTCGACGAATTGCCGGTGCCGCTGCTGAAGATCGCGCCGACCGGCGAGATCCTGATGTGCAACCGCCCGGCGCGCCAGCTGCTTGCGCTGGATGAAACCGAGGGCGCCTATCTCGGGGATCTGGTCGAGGGGCTGGGGCGGTCGGTCGTCGACTGGCTCAAGACATCCTGCGACGGTTCCGGCGAACAGAAATCGGAATTCGTCCGCGCCACGCGCCCGGCGCAGGAGGTCTATTTCCAGATTTCGCTGTCACCGGTCACCGAGGAGGGAGAGACCTCGCTGGTCGCGGTGCTGCATGATGCGACCAAGCTGAAGACGCTGGAGGCGCAGTTCGTCCAGAGCCAGAAGATGCAGGCGATCGGCCAGCTGGCCGGCGGCGTCGCGCATGATTTCAACAACCTTCTGACCGCGATCAGCGGCCATTGCGACCTGCTGCTGCTGCGCCACGACCAAAGCGATCAGGACTATGGCGACCTGGTGCAGATCCATCAGAACGCGAACCGCGCGGCCAGCCTTGTCGGCCAGCTGCTTGCCTTCTCGCGCAAGCAGACGCTGCAGCCCGAGGTGATCGAGATCGGCGATGTCCTCGATGATCTCGCGCATCTGCTGGGCCGGCTTGTCGGAGAGAAAGTATCGCTGTCGCTGCACCACGATGACGCCGCCCACACGATCCGGGCCGACAAGCGTCAGTTGGAACAGGTGATCATGAACCTGGTGGTGAACGCCCGCGACGCGATGCCGGATGGCGGGGAAGTGCGGATCACGACCCGCGTCGAGGATCTGAGCGACGCCTATGAACGCGACCGTGCGAAGGTTCCGCCCGGACGCTACGTGGTGGTTTCGGTGGCCGACGAGGGCTGCGGCATCGCGTCGGACAAGCTGCCGAAGATCTTCGAGCCGTTCTTCACCACCAAGCGCACCGGAGAGGGGACCGGGCTGGGCCTGTCGATGGCCTATGGCATCGTCAAGCAGACCGGCGGCTTCATCTTCGCCGACAGCGTGCCGGGCAGCGGCACCAAGTTCACGCTGTTCTTCCCGGCCCATACGCCCGTAAAGACCGCGCCGATCGAGGTGCCGAAGCCGGTTGCCCCGCCGACCCACGGCGTGTCCGACGGCGTCGTGCTGCTGGTCGAGGACGAGACCCCGGTCCGCACTTTCGCCTCGCGCGCGCTCCGGATGCGCGGCTATACCGTGCTCGAGGCCGAGAGTGCCGAGGCGGCGCTTGCGATGCTCGAGGACATGTCGCTCAACGTGGATGTCTTCGTGACCGATGTCATCATGCCGGGCATGGACGGGCCAAGCTGGGTCGCCAAGGCGCTGGAGGACCGGCCGGGCGTCAAGGTGGTCTTCGTCTCGGGCTATGCCGAGGAAAGCTTTGCCGAGCAGCAGGCGCGGATACCGAATTCCGTCTTCCTGCCCAAGCCGTTCTCGCTCAGCGAGTTGACCGCGACGGTGCAGGATCAGATCCACTAAATCGCTGTGGCCGGCCGCACTAAACGCTTCCTTAATCTCTCGGTGCAAATCTGAACTCGGAACAAATTGCTTGAAATGTTCTCTTTTTGATCTCATAAGCGGGAACAAGAACAAGAGGCGAACATAAGCAGGATTGCCGCCCCGGTTGCGGTATGAAATAAGGAAAGCAGGACAATGGCCACGGCAAGCATTCTGAACATGACCGACAAGCGCGACAGCGAAAAACAGAAGGCGCTCGATTCGGCGCTGGCGCAGATCGAACGCCAGTTCGGCAAGGGCTCGATCATGCGGTTGGGCGCCGACAACCCGGTGCAGGAGATCGAGGCGACCTCGACCGGGTCGCTCGGGCTTGATATCGCGCTTGGCATCGGCGGCATCCCGAAGGGCCGGATCGTGGAAATCTATGGGCCCGAAAGCTCCGGCAAGACGACGCTGACGCTGCATTGCGTGGCCGAGGAACAGAAAAAGGGCGGCGTTTGCGCCTTTGTCGATGCGGAACATGCGCTCGATCCGCTTTACGCCAAGAAACTCGGTGTGAACCTTGACGAATTGCTGATCTCGCAGCCCGATACCGGGGAGCAGGGGCTGGAGATCGTCGACACGCTGGTGCGCTCTGGCGCGGTCTCGATGGTCGTGGTCGATTCGGTCGCCGCGCTGACGCCGAAATCCGAGCTTGAGGGCGATATGGGCGACAGCAGCGTCGGCGTCCATGCCCGGTTGATGAGCCAGGCGATGCGCAAGCTGACCGGTTCGATTTCGCGGTCGAAATGCACCGTCATCTTCATCAACCAGATCCGGATGAAGATCGGCGTGATGTTCGGCAGCCCGGAAACGACAACCGGCGGCAACGCGCTGAAATTCTATTCCTCGGTGCGCCTTGATATCCGCCGCATCGGCGCGATCAAGGACCGCGACGAGGTGGTCGGCAACACGACCCGCGTCAAGGTGGTAAAGAACAAGGTCGCGCCGCCCTTCAAGCAAGTCGAATTCGACATCATGTATGGCGAGGGGATTTCCAAGACCGGCGAGTTGCTCGATCTCGGCGTCAAGGCCGGCGTGGTCGAGAAATCCGGCGCCTGGTTCAGCTATGGCGACGAGCGCATCGGCCAGGGCCGCGAGAATGCCAAGACCTACCTGAAGGAGAACAGCGGCATCGCGCTGGAGATCGAGGACAAGATCCGCGCGGCCCACGGGCTGGAATTCGACCTTGCCGATCCCGACGGACCCTCGGGCGCCGAGGAAGAGAACGAGGTCTTGGAGGGATGAGTCCCGCCGCATGACACGAAGGGCCGGGGGCGACCCCGGCCTTTCTGCTTGCTGTGGACAGGGTTCGACCTTGGCGATAAACGGGATCGACGCAACCCGAGCCAGCCCGAAAGCCCGCACCCGCCATGGCCAGCCTGAACGATATCCGGTCCACGTTCCTGAACTATTTCGAGCGCAACGATCACAGGGTGGTCGAAAGCTCGCCGCTTGTGCCGCGCAATGACCCGACGCTGATGTTCACCAATTCCGGAATGGTCCAGTTCAAGAACCTGTTCACCGGCGTCGAGCATCGCGACTATACCCGCGCCACCAGCTCGCAGAAATGCGTTCGGGCGGGCGGCAAGCACAACGACCTCGACAATGTCGGCTATACCGCGCGGCATCACACCTTCTTCGAGATGCTCGGCAATTTCTCGTTCGGCGACTATTTCAAGGAGGCGGCGATTCCCTTCGCCTGGGAATTGCTGACGAAGGATTTCGGCATCGACAAGAGCCGCCTGCTGGTGACGATCTACCACACCGACGACGAGGCGGCCGCGCTTTGGAAGAAGGTCGCGGGCCTGCCGGATGACCGGATCATCCGGATCGCCACCAACGACAATTTCTGGATGATGGGCCCGACCGGACCTTGCGGACCCTGCACCGAGATCTTCTATGACCACGGCGAGCATATCTGGGGCGGCCCGCCGGGCAGCCCGGAAGAGGATGGCGACCGGTTCATCGAGATCTGGAACCTCGTCTTCATGCAGAACGAGCAGTTCGAGGACGGCACGATGCGCCCGCTCGAGATGCAGTCGATCGATACCGGCATGGGGCTGGAACGGATCGGCGCGCTGTTGCAGGGCAAGCATGACAATTACGACACCGACACGATGCGCGCGCTGATCGAGGCGTCGGCGCATGCCACGTCCAGCGATCCCGACGGACCGGGCAACGTGCACCACCGGGTGATCGCGGATCATTTGCGCTCGACCTCGTTCCTGATCGCCGACGGGGTGATGCCTTCGAACGAGGGGCGTGGCTATGTGCTGCGCCGGATCATGCGCCGCGCGATGCGGCACGCGCATCTGTTGGGCGCCAAGGACCCGGTGATGCATCGGCTGGTGCCGGCGCTGGTGGCGCAGATGGGCCAGGCCTATCCGGAACTCCGCCGCGGCCAGCCGTTGATCGAGGAGACGCTGAAGCTGGAGGAAACCCGGTTCAAGCAGACTCTGGATCGCGGGCTGAAGCTGCTTGACGAGGAACTGTCGCAGCTGCCGGACGGATCGCAGCTGCCGGGCGCGACGGCGTTCAAGCTCTACGACACCTATGGTTTCCCGCTGGATCTGACGCAGGATGCGCTGCGCGAGAAGGGCCGGGGCGTGGATACGGCCGGCTTCGACGCGGCGATGGCCGGACAGAAGGCCAAGGCGCGCGCGGCCTGGGCCGGCTCGGGCGAGACCGCCGATGCTTCGGTCTGGTACGATATCGCCGAGCAGAAGGGCACCACGGAATTCCTCGGCTACGACACCGAGAAGGCCGAGGGCCAGATCCTCGCGCTGGTGCTGGACGGCAAGCGGATCAACGCGGCCGAGGCCGGCCAGCAGGTGCAGATCGTGGTGAACCAGACGCCGTTCTACGCCGAGGCCGGCGGCCAGGTCGGCGACAGCGGAACGCTCTCGACCGAGACCGGCACCGCGAAGATCACCGACACCCGCAAGGTCGCCGGCGTCTTCATCCATCTGGCCGAGGTGACCGAAGGCCGGATCGAACCCGGTAGCGGCGCGGAGCTGGAGGTCGACCATGCCCGGCGCACGGCGATCCGCGCCAACCATTCGGCGACGCATCTGCTGCACGAGGCGCTGCGCGAGCGACTGGGCGCGCATGTGGCGCAGCGCGGTTCGCTGAACGCGCCGGACCGGCTGCGCTTCGACTTCTCGCATTCCAAGGCGCTGAGTGCCGAGGAACTTGCGGATGTCGAGGCCGAGGTCAATCGCTTCATCCGCCAGAACAGCCCGGTCGAGACCCGGATCATGACCCCCGACGACGCGCGCGCGATCGGCGCGCAGGCGCTCTTCGGCGAGAAATACGGCGACGAGGTGCGGGTCGTCTCGATGGGATCGGCAGAGACCGGCAAGGGGTCCACGGGCAAGACCTGGTCGATCGAGCTTTGCGGCGGCACCCATGTCCGCCAGACCGGCGATATCGGGTTGTGCGTGGTCCTGGGCGACAGCGCGTCCTCCTCGGGCGTGCGCCGGATCGAGGCGCTGACCGGGGAACAGGCGCTGTCGCATTTGGCCGACCAAGGCCGCATGCTGGCCGAGATCGCCGGCGCGCTGAAAGCGCCGCCGACCGAGACACCGGCGAGGGTAAAGGCGCTGCTGGACGAACGCCGCGCATTGCAGAACGAGTTGACCCAGCTGCGCAAGGAGTTGGCAATGGCCGGTCCCGGCAAGGGGTCGGCAGAAGCGAATTCACGCAAGATCAACGGGATAGAGTTCGTTGCTCAGGTTCTTTCGGGGGTTTCCGGCAAGGACCTTCCCAGCCTCATCGATGAACACAAGACCCGCATCGGGTCCGGCGCGGTCCTGCTGATCGCCGATACCGGCGGCAAGGCGGCGGTCGCGGCGGGTGTCACGGACGACCTGACATCGAGGGTCTCGGCGGTGGAATTGCTGCGCGCGGCGGTGGCCGAACTCGGCGGCAAGGGCGGCGGCGGCCGACCCGACATGGCGCAGGGCGGCGGCGCGGATATCGGCAATGCGGAGGCTGCCATAGCCGCGGCGGAAAAGCTGTTGGAGGGATAGGAATGGGTGCGCTCTGGATCGCTCACGTCAAGGTGACGGATGCGGAAGCCTACGGCAAATACGCGAAACTGGCGGGCCAGGCGATCGCCGATCACGGTGGCAGGTTCATCGCCCGCGGCGGCCGCTACGTGCAGCTCGAAGGCAATGACCGGCCCCGCAATGTCGTGGCAACCTTCCCGACGCTCGAAGATGCCGTGGCCTGCTACAACTCGCCCGCCTACCAGGAGGCGCTGGCCTTCGCCAAGGGCGCGAGCGAGCGCGATCTTCTGGTGGTCGAGACCGACGACCAGGCGTAGCGCACCGGGCGCCCTGCCGCTTCATTGTCTTTCAAATATCCCCGCCGGAGGCATCGCGACGCGGGCTTCGCCCGCGGCGCAAACCCTCATCGGCTCAACTGGCCGCCCGCGACGCGCGCTTGCGCTCATGCGGGTCCAGCAGCCGCTTGCGCAGGCGGATCGACTTCGGCGTCACCTCGACCAGTTCGTCGGTGTCGATATAGGCGATGGATTCTTCCAGCGACATCCGCACCGGGGTCGTCAGGCGCACCGCCTCATCAGTGCCCGAAGCCCGGACGTTGGTCAGCTTCTTGCCCTTCAGCGGGTTCACTTCCAGATCGTTGTCGCGGGAATGTTCGCCGATTATCATGCCCTGGTAGACCGGCTCCTGCGCGCCGATGAACATCTTGCCGCGATCTTCGAGGTTCCAGAGCGCGTAGGCCACCGAGGTGCCGGCCTCCATCGAGATCAGAACGCCCTGGCGTCGGCCCGGGATCTCGCCCTTGTGCGGTGCCCAGGCGTGGAACACGCGGTTCAAGACGCCGTTGCCGCGCGTATCGGTCAGGAACTCGCCGTGATAGCCAATGAGCCCGCGCGACGGCACATGCGCGATGATCCGGGTCTTGCCGTGGCCGGCGGGTTTCATCTCGACCAGCTCGCCCTTGCGGGGGCCGGTCAGCTTTTCGATGACTGCGCCGGAGTAATCATCATCGACGTCGATGGTGACTTCCTCGATCGGCTCCATGCGCTGGCCGTCCACCTCGCGGAAGATCACCTGCGGACGCGAGATCGACAGCTCGAACCCTTCGCGTCGCATGTTCTCGATCAGCACGCCCATCTGCAATTCGCCGCGGCCGTGGACCTCGAAGGCCTCGCCGCCCGGGGTGTCGGTGACGTGGATGGCGACGTTCGACTCGGCTTCCTTCATCAGTCGGGCGCGGATCACTCGGCTTTGCACCTTGGACCCATCACGGCCCGCCAGCGGACTGTCATTGATCCCGAAGGTCACCGAGATCGTCGGCGGGTCGATCGGCTGCGCGGGCAGGGCGGTCTCGACCGGCAGCGCGCAAAGCGTGTCGGCGACGTTGGCCTTGGACATGCCGGCGATGGTGACGATGTCGCCGGCCAGCGCCTCGTCGATCGGCTGCTGCGAGAGGCCCCGGAACGCCATGATGCGGGTGACGCGGAACTGTTCCAGCTTTTCGCCGGTGCGCGACAGCGCCTTGATGGTCTCGCCGGTTTTCAACCGGCCCGCCTCGACCCGGCCGGTCAGGATGCGGCCGATGAACGGGTCGGCGCCGAGCGTCGTCGCCAGCATCTGGAACGGTTCGTCCTGCCGCGCGATCTGCTTCGGCGCGGGGACGTGCTTGACGACGAGGTCGAACAGCGCCGACAGGTCCTTGCGCGGGCCGTCAAGCTCGGTATCGGCCCAGCCGGCGCGGCCGGAGGCGTAGAGATGCGGGAAATCGAGCTGGTCGTCGTCGGCGTCGAGGTTGGCGAAGAGGTCGAACACCTCGTTCAGCGCGCGGTCGGGTTCGGCATCGGGCTTGTCGACCTTGTTCAGCACGACGATCGGGCGCAAGCCAAGCGCCAGTGCCTTGGAGGTCACGAACTTGGTCTGCGGCATCGGGCCTTCGGCGGCATCCACGAGCAGCACGACGCCATCGACCATCGACAGGATCCGTTCCACCTCGCCGCCGAAATCGGCGTGGCCGGGAGTGTCGACGATGTTGATCCTTGAACCGTTCCACTCGACCGAGGTCGCCTTGGCAAGGATCGTGATGCCGCGCTCCCGCTCCAGGTCATTCGAATCCATCGCCCGTTCCGCGACCGACTGGTTTTCGCGGAACGCGCCGGATTGTTTCAGAAGTTCGTCGACCAGGGTTGTCTTGCCGTGATCGACGTGAGCGATGATCGCAATGTTGCGCAGGTCCATGATACAGCCTTCAAGGGGGTTTGCCGCCCCCTATACTGCATGTGCAGAAAAGGCCAGAGAAACCTTCGTGACCCTGCGTTCCCCTAGGGAATGATGCGGCTGTACTTCGTGCCTTCGACCGAAGCGCCGGCGATCAGCCCGGCCTGGCCGAACACGACCGCGATGACCGGCGCGCTGAGCGTAGTCGTCGAGGTCGACAGGTTCTCGCCCTGGCCCTTCAGCGCATAGCTGATATCGGCGCCCGCTTCCCAGCCATAGGAGCGGCGGAAGGTCGACAGCGCATCCTCGGTCATGAAGAACAGCACATGGGCATATTGCTGGGCGCCGATCTGCAGGCCGAAGCTGGCCTCGGTTGCGGAATAGTAATCGACCGTCACGCCGCCGACGCGCAGCGCGCCACGTCCATAGGCGCCGCCGAAGCCGAAGCCTGCCTCTGTCACAAGCGGCATCACCAGCATCCCCACCGACTTGTCGCGCAGATCGCGCGTCGCGGGGTAGTTGGTGAAGAGATAGTTCAGCGATTCATCTGCGCGCGCGTCGATGACCTCGCCGCCGGCGCTGCCGACGCCGTTATTGCAGGCGCTGGTGAAAAGCACGCCGCAGGCGGCGCCCGCGATGAGAAGACGTCGTGAAATGGTGTTCATGGGATTGCCCTTACTGCCCGGTGCCTTTGTCAAGCCGGCCTTATGCGACCGATCTGGGGCGAACTATAGGGGATTGCTGTGCTGCTGTCACCAGCAATGGCACCGGCCCGAGGACTGCAGCGCGCTTTTGCCGCCCCGTCAGCCCCGGTCGCGCAAAAGCTTCGCCGCAGCCGGTGCAAAATAGGTAAGGATACCGTCGCAACCCGCTCTTTTGAAAGCCAAAAGGCTTTCCATCATCACCTTGTCGTGATCCAGCCAGCCGCGCTCGGCGGCGCCTTCCAGCATCGCGTATTCGCCCGAGACCTGATAGGCGAAGGTCGGTGCGCCGAACCGGTCCTTGACCCGTCGGCAGATGTCCAGATAGGGCATACCCGGTTTCACCATCACCATGTCGGCGCCTTCCGAAAGGTCGCGCGCGACCAGCCGCAGAGCCTCGTCGGAATTGGCGGGGTCCATCTGGTAGGTGTTCTTGTCGCCCTTCAGCGCGCCGGACGCGCCGACCGCGTCGCGGAACGGGCCGTAGAAGGCACTGGAATATTTCGCCGCGTAGGACATGATGCAGGTCTTGTGGTGGCCCGCTTCTTCCAGCGCGGTCCGGATCGCGCCGATGCGGCCGTCCATCATGTCGGACGGCCCGATGATGTCGGCGCCGGCCTCGGCCTGCGCCAGCGCCATTTTCACCAGCGCTGTGACGGTTTCGTCGTTCAGGATCTCGCCGCCGACCACAAAGCCGTCATGGCCGTTGATGTTGTAGGGATCGAGCGCGACATCGGTCATCACCGCCATATCCGGCAGTTCCGCCTTGAGCGCGCGGATCGCGCGGTTCGACAGGTTATCGGGGTTCCAGGCGTCGGCGCAATCCTCGGTCTTCAGACTCTGGTCGATATAGGGGAAAAGACAGATCGCGTTGACGCCAAGCGCATGCGCCTGCGCCGCGGCGCGGAGCAGCAGGTCGATGCTGAGCCGCGACACGCCGGGCATCGAGGCGATCGGGGTTTCCTTCGCGTCGCCTTCCTGAACGAAAACCGGCCAGATCAGGTCTTCCGTGGCAAGGGTGTTTTCGCGCTGCAGCCCGCGCAGCGACGCGTTCTGGCGCAGGCGGCGGAAGCGGGCGGCGGGGAAGGGAGCTACCGATTGTGGCATCGCGGTCATCCTTGGGTCACAGATAAACCGCTTGGCATGGATTTGACCCCATCTCAAGGGTAGGAATCGGCGCCGCACGGGCTTAGGGTCGCGCCGGACAGCCATGGGGATTGTGTTTGGACTGGTACGAAATCGTCTTCGAAGTGATCGACATGCGGTCCTTCTCGAACCTGTGGTACTGGATCGGACTGGCGGTGATCTGGTCCACGACCAGCCATTGGGTGCTGGGCGTACCCTATGACATGGTGCTGCGCGCGCGCAGGCAGGGCGGCGAGGCCGAGCAGGACCTGGAGGATATGGTGCGGATCAACACCAACCGGATCCTGCATATCAGCCGGGTTTCGGGGATCTGGCTGCTTGCCTTGGGCTGCGCGGTGATGACCGCGCTGGCGATCCTCGGTTTCTGGTACAGCATCGAGTTTGCCCAGGCCCTGCTGCTTCTGGCCTTTCCGTTGTCGATCATCGGGCTGCTGAGCATCCGCACCGCGTCGAGGATCCGCGCCGAAGCGGCGCATGGCGAGGCACTGCACAAGCGGCTGATCCGGCACCGGGTGATCACGCAGTTCATCGGCATGGCCTCGGTCTTCGTCACGGCGATGTGGGGCATGTATCAAAACCTTGCCGTCGGGCCGCTTGGCGGTTGACACCGCCTTCGCATTCCTTACCTGAACCGCTCATGTCCGAGACCCGACACATAACGGTCGGCGGCGCGCCGGAGGGCTTCGATGCGCGGCTGGTGCTGGCAGAGCTGGAAAAATCCGGCCGCCCCGTCATGCATGTCGCGCGCGATGACAAGCGGATGGCGGCGATGCAGGCCGCGCTGGAGTTCTTCGCGCCGCATATGCCGGTGGTGACGTTCCCGGCCTGGGACTGCCTGCCCTATGACCGGGTCAGCCCGCATGCCGACATATCCGCGGCGCGGATGGCGACGCTGGCCGGGCTGGTTCACGGGATGCCGAAAGGCTTCGTCCTGCTGACCACGCTGTCGGCGGCGACGCAGCGGCTCCCGGCGCGCGAGGTGCTGCGGGACGCGGCCTTTTCGGCCACGGTCGGCAACCGCATCGACGAGGCGGCGCTGCGGGCGTTCCTGGTGCGGATGGGGTTCACCCAGGCGCCCACGGTCATGGAGCCGGGCGATTTCGCGGTGCGCGGCGGGATCATCGACATCTATCCGCCGGGGCAGGCGGGGCCGGTGCGTCTGGACCTGTTCGGCGACGTCCTGGACGGCGCGCGGCGGTTTGATCCAGTCAGCCAGAGAACCGTCGAGAACCTGTCCGCGATTGATCTGGCGCCGGTAAGCGAGATCATCATGGACGAGGCCGCGATCACCCGGTTCCGGCAGAATTACCGGATCGAGTTCGGCGCGGCGGGCACCGACGATCCTCTCTACGAAGCGGTCAGCGCGGGGCGCAAGCATCAGGGCGTGGAACACTGGTTACCGTTCTTCCACGAGAGGCTGGAGACGCTGTTCGACTACCTGCCCGAAGCGACGGTCTGCCTTGACGACCAGATCACGCCGCAGCGGCTGGCGCGCTGGGAGAGCATCGAGGACCAGTATGAGACCCGCCGCATCGCGATGACACAGAAGGGACGGATCGATTCCGTCTACAAGCCGGCGCCGCCGGGTCTGCTCTATCTCGACGATTCGGCGTGGGAGCAGGCGGTGGCGGGCCGAAGGCTGTTGCGGTTCAATCCGCTGCCGCAGGCCACCGGGCCGAACGTCATCGATGCGGGCGGTCGGATCGGACGCAATTTCTCGCCCGAGCGTCAGCTGGAATCCGTAAGTCTTTTCGGTGCATTGGAAGATCACGTTGAAGCGAAACGCGAAGTTTCGCAGGTGATCGTGGCCAGCTATTCTGAGGGCGCGCGCGAGCGTCTTGCAGGGTTGATGGAGGATCAGGGGCTGAAAGATGCCCGCCCGATCGCCGATTTCCGCGATGTGCCAGAGGGCAAGGGCGGCGTCTATCTGGCGGTCTGGGCGCTGGAACACGGCTTCGAGGGCAAGGGCGTCACTGTCATCTCGGAACAGGACGTGCTGGGCGACCGTCTGATCCGCCGCGCGCCGAAAAAGCGGCGGGCCGAAAACTTTCTGACCGAGGCCCAGAGCCTGACCCCCGGCGATCTGGTGGTGCATGTCGATCACGGCGTCGGCCGCTACCAGGGGCTAGAGGTGGTGACGGCACTTGGGGCGGCGCATGAATGCATCCTGATCGAATATGCCGGCGGCGACCGGCTGTATCTGCCGGTCGAGAATATCGAGCTTCTGTCGCGCTTCGGCCATGAGGACGGGCTGCTGGACCGGTTGGGCGGCGGCGCCTGGCAGGCGAAGAAGGCGAAGCTGAAGGAACGGATCCGCGCCATCGCCGACCGGCTGATCCGGATTGCCGCCGAACGGCTGCTGCGCCGCGCGCCGATCCTCGAACCGCCGCACGGCATGTGGGAGGCGTTCTCGGCGCGGTTCCCGTACCAGGAGACCGACGACCAGCAGAAAGCCATCGAGGAGGTGCTGGACGATCTTGCCGCCGGGCGGCCGATGGACCGGCTGATCTGCGGCGATGTCGGCTTTGGCAAGACCGAGGTTGCGATGCGCGCGGCGTTCGTGGCGGCGATGTCGGGGGTTCAGGTGGCTGTGGTGGCGCCGACGACATTGCTGTCGCGCCAGCATTACAAGGGCTTCGCCGAACGGTTCCGGGGGTTTCCGGTGAAGGTGCGGCAATTGTCCCGGTTCGTGTCCGCCAAGGAGGCGGCGAAGACGCGCGAGGGGCTGGCGGATGGCACGGTCGATATCGTGATCGGCACCCATGCGCTGCTGGCCAAGGGTATCCGGTTCCGCAACCTGGGGCTGCTGGTGATCGACGAGGAACAGCATTTCGGCGTCAACCACAAGGAACGGCTGAAACAGTTGCGATCCGATGTGCATGTGCTGACGCTGACCGCGACGCCGATCCCGCGCACCTTGCAGATGTCGCTGACGGGGGTGCGGGACCTGTCGATCATCGGCACGCCGCCCGTGGACCGGCTGTCGATCCGCACCTATGTCAGCGAGTTCGACGCGATCACCGTGCGCGAGGCGCTGTTGCGCGAGCACTACCGGGGCGGGCAGTCGTTCTACGTCGCCCCCCGGATCAGCGATCTGCCCGAGATCGAGGATTTCCTGAAGGAGCAGGTGCCCGAGGTATCCTATGTCGTGGCGCACGGGCAGATGGCGGCGGGGGAGCTCGATGACCGGATGAACGCGTTTTATGACGGCAAGTATGATGTGCTGCTGGCAACCTCGATCGTGGAATCCGGGCTGGATATCCCGGCGGCCAACACCATGATCGTGCACCGCGCCGACATGTTCGGGCTGGCGCAGCTTTACCAGATCCGGGGCCGGGTCGGGCGGTCGAAGACGCGGGCCTATGCGTATCTGACGACGAAGCCCCGCGCCAAGCTGACGCCGGCGGCGGAAAAGCGGCTGCGGGTGCTGGGCTCACTCGACACGCTGGGGGCGGGGTTCACGCTGGCGTCGCAGGATCTCGATATTCGCGGCGCGGGGAACCTTGTCGGCGAGCAACAGTCCGGCCATGTCCGCGAGGTCGGCTATGAACTGTACCAGTCGATGCTGGAAGAGGCGATCGCCAAGATCAAGGCCGGCGAGCTGGAAGGGCTCTCGGAGGCCGACGATCAATGGGCGCCGACGATCAATCTTGGTGTTCCGGTATTGATACCAGAGGTTTATGTACCTGATCTTGATGTAAGGCTCGGGCTTTACCGGCGGCTGTCCGCGCTGCATGAGAAGGTCGAACTGGAGGGCTTCGCGGCCGAGCTGATCGACCGTTTCGGCAAGCTGCCGAAAGAGGTGAACACGCTGCTTCTGGTCGTGCGGATCAAGTCGGAATGCAAGAAGGCCGGGATCGCGCGGCTGGATGCCGGGCCGAAGGGGGCCACGATCCAGTTTCACAACGACAAATACGCCAATCCGGCGGGGCTGGTGGATTTCATCCAGGCGCAGCGCGGGATGGCGAAGGTGAAAGACAACAAGATCGTCGTGCGGCGCGACTGGAAACGCGACAAGGACAAGATCCGGGGGGCGTTCTCGATCGCGCAGGATCTGGCGAAGAAGGCCACGGCCTGACAGCTTGATCGCGCAGCACGCTTGCGGAACAGTGACGGGATGCGACGGGTGATGATCATCGGGCAGCCGGGCTCCGGCAAATCCTGGCTGGCGCGGGAGTTGGGCCGGCTCACTTATCTGCCGGTCTATCATATCGACCATATCCACTGGCAACCCGGCTGGGTCGAGCGGCCCGGGCCGGAGAAGGACGCGCTTTGCGCCGAGATCCACGCGCGGGAGAAGTGGATCTTCGAGGGCGGACGCTCCGTTACCTGGACCGAGCGGCTGGACCGCGCCGACACTCTGATCTGGCTCGATCTGCCGTTATGGCTGCGGGCGTGGCGGGTCTTCTGGCGGACGCTGCGCCACCTTGGACGCACCCGCCCGGACCTGCCGGATGGCTGCCCCGAGCGGTTCGACATGGAGTTCATCCACTGGATCTGGCGCACGCGAAACACGTCTCGGCTGCGGATGGAGCGGCTTTACCGCGCCGCCCCGCCCGGGAAGGCGAAGCATCACCTGAGATCGCCGCGCGAGATCCGGCACTACCTGGGCAGTCTTCGGCAGGCCGTCGCAGTCGGCAATCTCGGCATTCCGCATCGCTGATTAGGCGGACCGGTGCCGGGTGAAGCAGGTGTCGGAAATTTGTGTTGCGCAACCTGTGCGGGGCGCTAGGAGCGGGGGCACCACTTTCAGGACTTCGGACATGCAGATGAACATCTCGAAATCACTCTCGGCGCTCTGCCTTCTGGCCTGTTTCGCCGCCCCTTCGGCGGTGCAGGCGAAGGTCGAGTCCTGTCAGACCTCGATCGGCGGCGAACAGGTCGGGCTGTTCTACGACGACCATGAGAACGTGAAGGGCCAGACGACGTTGCGCGAGAAGGTCTTCGGCGGAAAGGGTGAAATCACCTGCCCGGCCTATGTCACGCTGCGACATCTGACACCGGACCTGACGGACGAGGACCGCGCGCCGTTCTGCCTGCACTACGACAAGGAGGCAGAGACCTATCTGGGCTATGCCGAGGGCGCACGCGGGGCGTATCTGGCCTGCAAGGACCCGTCGAAAGCGTTCTGCAGCCGGGTGAACGCGACAAAGGAGGGTGCGGTGGCGATTGCCGGTCTGGCGGCCGACAAGGCGGCGGATACGGTGGAGATGACCGAAGGCATCCGCAAGCACCAATCCGGCGCGGTGATCCTGAGCGGCTCGGGAAGCTACGTCTCGGGCGCGCTGGGATCACTGAGTTCGCTCGGCACGACCGCGATGTCGGTCCTGACCGCCCCCGCGACCGTGACTGCCGCGGCGGTGACGGTCGTGGCGGTGGGCGGAGCGGTCTATGTCTGCCGCGAGGAATAGGCGCAGGTCAGGCTACTTGGCCGCGCCCGCGCCGTGCACAACGCCCTCGTCGACCTCGGTCGTTCGCCGCATCAGTGCATAGGCAAGCGCCGAACAGACGAGCGTGCCGATCAGCAGCGGCACCGGCGTACCGTTGAAGGCCTGACCGATCGGGATCGCAAGAAGAACCGCGAGGATCGAGGAGATCGCCGAAAACACCGACGACGCGGTGCCCGCGATATGGCCCATCGGCTGCAATGCCAGCGCGTTGAGGTTGCCGAAGGTCAGCCCGGCCATGAAGAAGACCGAGGTCGACCAGATGAACCAGAGCGGGAAGGCGAGGGCAGAGGGGATCAGACCGAGGGTGTGCGACAGCAGGAAACACGCCGTGAACGCGCCCTGAAGCAGATAGGTCCGCATCGCCAGCTTACGCATGCCGACCGTCATCACCAGCCGCGCATTCAGGACAGCGCTGGTGCCGGCCAGGAGCGCCGTTAGCGCGAACCAGGCGGGAAACTCGACGCCCCGGCCATAAGTGTCGGTATAGATCTGCTGCGTCGAGGACAGGAGTGCGACCAGTTGCGTGAAGCCGAGTGTCAACACGGCGGTGTAGAGCATCACCGCGCGGTTGCCGATGATCTCGGCAATGGCGAGGCGCAGCTTAGCGAAATTCAGCGGACGGCGGTTTTCGGGCGGCAGGGTTTCAGGCTGGCGCAGGTTCAGCCACGCAGCGCCGATCAGCGCGAAAATGACGAAAGCCACGAAGATGTAACGCCAGCCCGCGAAATGGATGATGACCGCGCCCATGGCGGGCGCGATGGCCGGGACCAGCATGAAGATCATCATCACGAACGAGGTGATCTGCGCCATCCGGCGGCCCTCATAGAGGTCGCGGATCATTGCCATCGGCACGATCCGCGGCCCCGCCGCCCCAAGTCCCTGAAGGACTCGCGCGGCCAGGATCAATTCCAGTGTCTGGGCAAAATAGGCAAGGATCGCCCCGAGAATGAACAGCGCCAGACCCCAGGTGATGATCGCCTTGCGGCCAAAGGCGTCCGAGAGCGGCCCGGCAAGCACGGTGCCCGCCCCGACGCCAAGCATGAACGACAGGATGATCAGTTGCGCGCGGTTCACGGCCTCGGGGCTGAGCTCGGCGGCGATCTCGGGGAAGGCGGGCAGCATCGCGTCGATGGAAAAGGCGAGCGTCGCGAAGAGAACCGCCATCATGGCGACGAATTCCGGCAGGCCGAGAGGCTTGACGGATCTCATTCGTCCGACGCCTTCAATTGTTCGACGATCTCCTCGATCACCTGCCCCCACAGCTCGGGCGGCTGCGCGCCCGGCACCGCATGTTGGCCCGCGATGACGAAGGTCGGCACACCGGTTACGCCCATCTTGCGGGAATGTTCGTCGCGGGCGCGGATGTCGTCCAGATCGGCATCGCCCTGCAGCAGCTGCCGCATCATCGCGGCGTCGAGGCCGCAGGCATCCGCGATGTCGGCCAGCACATCGGTATCGCCGATGTCGCGGCCCTCGACGAAATAGGCCTTGAAGAGCGAGGCGACGACGAAGGTCTGCGCGCCCTCGATCCCGGCCCAGTGGATGAGCCGGTGGGCGTTCAGCGTGTTCGGAGTCCGGGCGATGCCCTCCCAGTTGATGTTCAGGCCAGCGGCTTTCGCCGCCTCGTCGATCCGGGCATAGACGGCCGCCGCCTGTTCCTTGCCGCCGAACTTGGTCTCCACGTAATCGCGCCGGTCCATACCGCTTTCCGGCATGTCGGGATTGAGCTGGAACGGGTGCCATTCGACGGTGAATGGATGCTCGGGATGCGCCTCCAGCGCGCGGTCCAGGTTCGCCTTGCCGATATAGCACCACGGGCAGATCGGATCGGAAATGATGTCGAGCTTGACCACGGGCGACCTCCGCTGCTTGATTTCGGGCTTTTCCGGCTACCTAGTCCGATGCGATGGCGTTGACCAGCCGGAAACCGGACGTTTTCAGCTTTGATCAGCAGGGGAACAGCCTTCGCGAAGGGCCTTGCGGAGCAGCTTGTTGTTCGCCCCGCGCGGCAGGCTCGCGACATGGCGGAACAGCCGGGGCTGCTTGTAGCGGGCAAGCGTTTCGCCTGCATGAGTCTGCAATCCTGCCTCTGGCAGCGGCGCTTCTGCGGTGTAGAACAGCGCGATCACCGAGGCGTCGGCCTTGACCGGCAGTTCAACCGCCGCGCAGTCGGTGATGCCGGGACAGAGCCGCATCGCGCTTTCAACCTCGATCGGCGACACCCGGAACCCGCCGGCGTTCATCATGTCATCTCCGCGCCCCAGATAGGCGATCGCCCCGGTCTCATCCATCGCCCCGGTATCTCCGGTCAGGAACCACTCGCCGTCGAACCGCGCACGGGTTTCCTCCGGTTCGTCCAGATAGCCCAGCATCAGCCCGGGATCGCGGGCCGAGACGGCGATGATGCCGGCTTCTCCGCGCGGCACCGAGCCGGTCTTGCCGATGATCGCGATCCGGCGACCGGACTGGGGAAAGCCGAGCATGCCGTCGGGCGCGGGACGCTGCGGCGATGAGGAAATGAAGGTCGAGCATTCCGACATGCCGAACGCCTCGTGGAGCGCCGTGCCGGTGGCGTCCTGCCAGGCAGCGCGGGTGCTGTCGGGCAGCTTCTCGCCCGCCGACAGGCCGTGGCGCAGCTTCGGCAGGCGGGGCAGGGCGCCGCGCAGCAACTGCCGGTAGACGCCGGGGGCGGCGGCGAAGATCGTGGCGTCATGACGCTTCAGCAGCAGGCCAAGCGCGTCCGGCCCGACCCCGGTCGCGGGGATCAGCGCCGTGGCGCCAACCGACCACGGGTCCATCAGCCCGGTCCCGAGCGTATAGGTCCAGTTGAACGCGCCGGCATGCAGTATCCGGTCGGATTGCGTCAGCCCGTACCAACCTTGGTGCATCATCCGCCGCGCCCAGATCGCCCGGTGCGCGTGGACCACCGCGCGCGTCTGCCCCGCGGTGCCGGAAGTGTAGATGATATAGGCGGGCCGCTCGGGGTCGCCCATCGAATAGGGCGCCGGTGGCAGGTCTCGCGTCGCGGCAAGTTCGACGCCCCGCAGAACCGGACAGGCCAGCGCATCGGGAAGGGCCACGCCGTCGCCGGCCACGATCAGCGATGGCGAAAGTCGCTCGGCGATGCCGGTGATCTCGCGCCCGGTAAGCTGGGCCGAGGTCGGCACCGGCACGAGACCGGCGGCGATGGCCGCCAGATAGGTGATCGGGAAATCGACGGTATTGCCGAGCCGCATGAGGATCCGGCTGCCCGGTGCCAGCCCGAGCTCCAGAAATCCGGTCGCCGTGCCGCGCACCGCGGCTTCCAGCCGCGCGTAGCTCCACCGTTCGGCGCCCGAAGGGCCGACCACGGCCAGCGCGATCTTGTCGGGCAAGCGCGCCGCATGGGCCAGCACATGGGCGGCCATGTTGAAGGGCGCGGGGCAGGGCGGCGGCGGGCCCTCGTCGAATACCGAGATCATCCCCGATCGCTAATTCCGAACACCGGTCTTTGCAACAGGCTTCATTGTCTCGGCAAATATCCCCGCCGGAGGCCGGATTTTCACAAAAATCCGATCCGTCCCGACCACGGCGTCCACATTTGGACAGATCGGCAACCTTTTGAAATTACACGAAAACCGGTATCCGTGTTTACGCTTTCTTAGCACATCTTCAGGGCCGAGCGCAGGGGCTGGACACAAAATGTGGCCCCGGCCTTCTATCCGGGACGCTGCCTGTATCGCCGTCTTCCTCCCGTCACTCCTCCCACCACCAGACATCGGGCTGGAAGCCGATCCAGTCGCCATACATCGGCAGCGTCCCGGGGTAGCGCAGTTCGCGGACATGGGCGATGTGGCTTTCCGGCGAGAACCAGATCGGGATCACGTAGCGCCCCGTCGTCAGCACCCGGTCGAGCGCCTTCACCGCGGCGCGGAATTCCTCTTGCGTCTCCGAGGTCAGGATCCGGTCGATCATCGCCTCGGCGGCGGGGCTGGACATGCCCATCCAGTTGCGGGTGCCGGGTTCGGTGACGCCCTCGGACCCCCAGTAAAGCCGCTGCTCGGTGCCCGGCGACAGCGACAGGCCGCGCAGGTAATAGGCCATGTCGAAATCGTAGCGGTCGGTGCGTTCGGTATATTGCGCGCTGTCGACGGCGGTGATGCGCGGGGTGATGCCCATCCGGTTCAGCGCGGCGGCGAACATGTCCATCGTCTGGAGCGTCTCGCCCGCGCCCTGGTTGAGCACGATCTCGAAGGTGAACGGGTCGCCCACCGCGTTCTTCATCACCCCGTCCTGCACCGTCCAGCCGGCCTCTGCCATCAGGTCGAGCGCCTTGCGGATGTTGGCGCGGTTGCGCTCGGACCCGTCGCCTTTCGGCAGGTCGTAGCCGTCAAGCGCGCCGGGCAGCAATTCGTCCCTGAACGGTTCCAGATACTCGCGCACCAGCCCCTCGGCGGGGCCCGGGTCCATCCCGAGGACCGAGTTCGAGAAATAGCTGGTGATCCGCGGCTCATCGCCTCCGGTCAGGGTCTCGTTGATATATTCGAAATTGAAGGCGTGGATCATCGCCTCGCGCACCCGCCAGTCGCGGAAGACCGGGCGTCTTGTGTTCATCACGTAGCCGATAATCCCCGAGGGGCGCTGGTGCGGGATCTCGGATTTCACCACCGCGCCGGATTGCACGGCGGGGAAATCGTACTGCTGGTCCCATTTCGCGGCATTGCCCTCGCGGTAGGTGTTGGCATTGCCGGACTTGAACGCCTCGAAGACGACGTCGCCGTCGCCGTAGAATTCGGTGCGCAGCTCGTCGAGATTGGCCTGGCCGCGCATCAGGGGCAGGTCGCGGCCCCAGTAGTCGGGGTTGCGCTTCAGCGTCAGATGGCGGCCGGGCTCGAAATCCGCGACCATGTAGGGCGCGGACCCGATCGGCACCATGTCGATGCCGCTGGCGGTGAAATCGCGGCCCTCCCACTGTGCCTTCTTCAGGATCGGGCGCAGGCCCATCAGCAGCGCCAGTTCCCGGTTCTCGGCGTTGAAGGTGAAGCGGACGGAGCGTTCGCCGGTCTGCTCCATCTTCTCGACCTGGCCCCAGGCCGAGGCGTAGCGGGGATGGCCCTGGGTTCCGAGCGTCTCGTAGCTCCACATCACATCCTCGACCGTGACCGGGCTGCCATCCGAGAATTCCGCTGCCGGGTTCAGGGTGAATTCGACCCAGTCGCGATTCGGTCCGACCTCGACCGATTCGGCCAGCAGGCCGTAAAGCGTGAAGGGTTCGTCCCAGGACCGGCCCATCAGGCTTTCGAAAACCTGGGCGCCGAGGATGTAGGGCGCGTTGCCTTTCAGTATGAACGGATTGAGGCTGTCGAAGCCGCCCGGCTCGGCGAAGACCATCCGGCCGCCCTTGGGCGCGTCCGGGTTGGCATAGGGAAGCGACACAAAATCGGGTGGCAGTGCCGGGTCGCCATACATAGCGATTGCGTGCTGCGGTTCGGCACCGGCGGTTCCGGCGCTGCAGGCAAGGGCGATCGCCGCGGCGGCGGTCAGGAGAGGCTTGAAAAGAACGCGTGTCATTCCGGCGGGGATCCTTCATTGCTCGTGGCGAGACTAGGCCGGACTATCAACCTTTTCAAACTTTTAGCTTGGACATGCGCGAGGGATTGCGTATAAGGGGGGCACTGCTCGATAGGTTTCTTGCCTGTATGAAACCTGCCTCAATAACTTAACGCCCGCTTCGTGCGGGCGTTTTTTTTGGGCCTGCGGTCCGGGTGCCGGGGTGAGGGCGGGTTTCGCGCCCGATTCGGGCGCGGCCTCCGGCGGGGATATTTTCGTCAAGAAGAAGCCGGGGGTTGCCCTGCCTCACGATCGTTCCGATGTTAGGCGGAAGGTGACATGGAGCGGCGAGACCGGCATGAGCGACGATCCCTATGCGGCCCTGGGCCTGACCAAGGACGCGACGACGGAAGACATCAAGAAGGCGTATCGCAGGATCGCGCGGACGTCGCATCCCGACCTCAATCCCGACGACAAGGCGGCGGAGGCGCGGTTCAAGGCGGCCTCGGCGGCCTATGACCTGCTGCGCGACCCCGAGACGCGGGCGCGATTCGACCGCGGCGAGATCGATGCCAGCGGGCAGGAGCGGCCGGAGCGGCAATACTACCGCGATTTCGCCGAACAGGGCGATCCGCGCTACCGGTCCGGACGGGGCTACGAGGATTTCGGCGATGCCTCGGACATCTTCGCCGAATTCCTGCGCCAGCGCGGGCGCGGCACCGGCGGGGAATGGCGTGGCCAGCAGTTCAGCGCGCGCGGGTCGGACCTGCGCTATGCGCTGGAGGTGCCGTTCATGGATGCGGCCAAGGGCGGCACCGCGCGGATCACGCTGCCGACCGGCGGGATGCTGGACGTGAAGATCCCCGAGGGCACCGCCGAGGGCCAGACGATCCGGCTGCGCGGCAAGGGCGGGCCGGGGCTGGGCGACGGCCCGCCGGGCGATGCGCTGGTGACGCTCTCGGTGCGCGAGCACGCCCTATTCCGGCGCGAGGGCGACGATATCCTGATCACGCTGCCGATCACGCTGGACGAGGCCGTGCTGGGCGGCAAGGTCGAGGCGCCGACGATCGACGGGCCGGTGAAGCTGACGGTGCCGAAGGGCGCCAGCAGTGGGCAGGTGCTGCGACTGAAGGGGCGCGGGGTCAAGGCGCGGGGCGGCAAGACGCGGGGCGACCAGCGGGTCGAGCTGCGGATCGTCGCGCCGCCGAAGGTGGATGACGAGCTGGCAAGTTTCATGGAGGACTGGCGCAAGCGGCACGGCTACGATCCGAGGAAGGGGATGAAGGCATGAGCGAGCGTTACACCGAAGACGAAGCCATCGCCGCCGTCGCCCGGTTGACCCGCCCGGTTCTGGCGCGGTTCCTGGAGGCCGAGATCGTGGTGCCGGTGCAGGGCGAGGGCGGCATGCATTTCCGCCAGATCGACATCGTGCGGCTGGAACTGCTGTGCGAATTGCGCGAGTCCTTCGAGATGGATGAGGAGGCGCTTGGCATCGTGATCTCGCTGATCGACCAGCTGCATGACGTGCGCGCCGACCTGCGCTGCCTGCTGCGGGCGGTCGAGGCGGAATCCGACGAGGTCCGGCAGCGGATCGCCGAGGCCCTGCGGCGGGAGAGCTGAGGCCGGGCTTTCCCCCTCGCTCTTTCTGCGGGCGCGTCCTATGGTTGCTGCAAATGCAAACCAAGGGGTGAACCATGACTTTTGCAGGAAAGACCGCCGTCGTTACCGGGTCGAATTCGGGGATCGGGCTTGGCATCGCCGAGGAACTGGCGCGCGGCGGCGCGGATGTGGTGCTGAACTCGTTCACCGACGACAAGGAAGATCATGCGTTGGCCGAGAAGATGGCCAAGGAATTCGGCGTGAACGTGCGCTACATCAAGGCCGACATGTCGAAGGAAAAGGAATGCCGCAAGCTGGTCGAAGAGGCCGGCGCCTGCGACATCCTGGTGAACAATGCCGGCATCCAGCATGTCGCGCCGGTCGAGGAATTTCCGGTCGAGAAGTGGAACGCGATCATCGCGATCAATCTGTCCTCGGCGTTTCACACCACCGCCGTCGCGCTGCCGATGATGCGCAAGGCCGGCTGGGGCAGGGTGATCAATGTCGCATCGGCCCACGGGCTGCGCGCCTCGCCCTACAAGTCGGCCTATATCGCGGCCAAGCACGGGGTGGTCGGGCTGTCCAAGACCGTGGCGCTGGAAACCGCGGGGCAGGGCATCACCTGCAACGCGATCTGTCCGGGCTACGTGCTGACGCCGATCATCGAGAAGCAGCTGCCCGACCAGATGAAAACCCACAAGATGGACCGTGAGACGGTGATCAAGGACGTGATCCTTGCCAAGCAGCCGTCGGGAGAGTTCGCCACGATCGCCCAGATCGCCGGGATCGCGGCGTTCCTGTGTTCGCCCAGCGCGGACCAGATCACCGGCACGACGATCAGCGCCGATGGCGGCTGGACCGCGTCCTGACGCGATGGCCAGGAAGCGGATCAGTCTGGCGCTGCAGGGCGGGGGCGCGCATGGCGCCTTCACCTGGGGCGTGCTCGATCGGCTGCTGGACGACGACGGTATCGAAATCTGCGCGATCTCGGGCACCTCGGCAGGGGCGCTGAACGGGGCGGCGCTGAAAGCTGGCATGATCGAGGGCGACCGGCAGACGGCGCGCGACAACCTCGACTGGCTCTGGGACCAGTTCGGAGGGCTGAACGACCTGCGGCTGGCGCATTGGATGGCGGCCTGGTCGCCGACCGCGGCAATGGTGACCAAGACGCTGGAGATGTCGCCGGGATTCCTGACCTCGGACGCGATCTCGCGGATCGTCAGCCCCTACGATTACGGGCCGTTCTATTTCAATCCGCTGGAACGGATCGTGCGGCGGTTCCGCTATGACAGGGTCTGCGCGCTGGAGGGGCCAAGGTTCTTCGTGTCGACGACGAATGTCCGGACCGGCAAGATCCGGGTCTTCACCGGGGAGGAGATCCATACCGACGTGATCCTCGCCTCGACCTGCCTGCCGACGGTGTTCAAGGCGGTGGAATTCAACGACCCCCGCACCGGAAAGGTCGAGGCGTTCTGGGATGGCGGATATACCGGCAATCCCGCGCTATGGCCGCTATACGAGCATGAATTTCCCGACGACATCGTGATCGTCAACATCAACCCGCTGGTCCGCGACGAGGTGCCGAAATCGGCGCAGGAGATCGAGAACCGGGTGAACGAGATCAGCTTCAACGCGTCACTGCTGCAGGAATTGCGGGCGATCCAGTTCGTGCGCGAGCTGGTCGCGGCAGGACGGCTGGAGCCGGGGCAGATGAAAAGCGTCAATGTCCACATGATCGCGGATGACGACCTGATGAAGGAGCTGAGCGTCGCGACCAAGATGGTGCCGGTGCCAGCGGTTCTGTGGCGGCTGAAAGAGGCGGGGTGGAACGCTGCCGACCGGTTCCTGACGGATCACCGGAAGAAGCTGAACGTCACCGGCTCGGTCGATCTGGAAGCGATGTTCGGCTAGGCCTCGAGGACCAGCCCCGCCGCCAGCGCCCACATCGTCACCCCGATGCCGAGATCGAGGAACCGCCAGGCGCGGTCCGAGCGCATCATCGGCGCCAGCAGACGGGCACCGTAGCCGAGGCCGAAGAAGAAGACGAAGCTGGACGTGACCGCGCCGAGGCCGAATGCCAGTTTCGCGGAGCCGAGGAACTGCGTGGAAACCGCGCCGATCAGGCCGAGCGTGTCCAGATAGACATGCGGATTGAGCCAGGTGAAGGCCGCCGCCGTGGCCAGCGTGGCCCAGCGACCCGCCGCCCGGCCGCCGAGCGTCATCGCGTCGCCACCGCGCCAGGCGGCATGGAACCGCATCGCGCCGTAGACCAGAAGGAACGCGGCGCCGGCCAACGCCATGAGGCGCGGAAAGCCGGGATAGAGCGTGACGAGCGCCCCGAAGCCCAGCACCCCGGCGGTGATCAGCAGCGCGTCCGAGACCGCGCAGAACGCGCAGAGCCAAAAGACATGGTTGCGCATCAGCCCCTGCCGCAGCACGAAGGCGTTCTGCGCCCCGATGGCAAGGATCAGCGCGAAAGCGGTCGCAAAACCGGTGGCGGCGGCGACAAGCACGGTTCAGCCGGCGGCGATCGCGGGTTTGCTGGGGTCCTTGGGGTTCGGATAGACGAGCCCCGCCGAGATCACCAGCTTCGCCGCATCCTCGACGGTCATTTCCAGTTCGATCACGTCGGAGCGGGGCACGTAGAGCAGGAAGCCCGAGGTCGGGTTGGGCGTCGTGGGCAGGAAGACCGAGACGATCGTGTCCTCGACCGGGATGCTGCTGTCGATCTCGCCCTTGGCATTGGTCGAGATGAAGGCGATGGCCCAGATCCCCTTGCGCGGATATTCCACGAGGCAGGCCTTGTCGAACGAGGTTTCGGTCTGGGCGAAGACGGTTTCGGCGATCTGCTTCAGCCCATTGTAGATCGAGCGCACGACCGGCATCCGCGACACCAGGCTTTCGCCCGAGCGGATCAGCGACCGGCCGATGAAGCCCTTGGCGATCCAGCCGACCATGATCGTGAACACCAGGAAGACGATCACGCCGAGGCCGCGCAGGTTGATGCCGATATACTGGTCGGGGCGGTAATTGTAGGGCACGAAGGGCAGCACCCAGCTGTCGATCCAGCCCACGACCGTCCAGATCAGGTACATCGTCAGCGCGACCGGGGCGACGACGACCAGTCCAGTCAGGAAACTGGCGCGCAGTCCACCCAGAAGTCCCCGCTTGTGGTGCGGCGTCTTTTCGTCGAATGGGTTGTTCATGGCCCGATCCAGCTTATGCCGATCAAATCTAGGGGCTAAGGGCGCGGCTCACAATGACTTTACTGTGCGAGGGCGCTCATTTTTCGTGCTGCAGATTGAATTCCGCGGCAATTTCCGCCGCCAGCCGGGCATTGTTCAGCACCAGCGCGATGTTCGCGGCGAGCGAGCGGCCCTCGGTCAGCTCGAAGATCCGCTGCAGCAGGAACGGCGTCACCTCCTTGGCCTCGATGCCCCCGGTGCGCGCATCGTCGAGCGCGCGTTCGATCACCGGGGCGAGTTCGTCGCGCGGGATCTCGTCGGCTTCCGGGATCGGATTGACCACGAGCTGCCCGCCGGGAAGCCGCAGGCGGGTCCGCATCAGGCCGGCGGCGGCGATCTCGGCGGCGCTGTCCATGCGCAGCGGAGCCTTCAGGCCCGAGGCGCGCGACCAGAAGGCGGGAACCTCGTCCTGTCCGCAGGCAATGACGGGAACGCCAAGTGTTTCAAGGACTTCCAGCGTCTTCGGCACGTCCAGGATGGCCTTCGGGCCGGCGGCGACCACGGTCACCGGGGTCTGCGCGAGTTCCTGCAGATCGGCTGAGATGTCGAACGAGGTTTCGGCGCCGCGATGCACGCCGCCGATGCCGCCGGTGGCGAAGGTGTCGATACTGGCCAGATGCGCGACGATCATCGTCGCGGCCACCGTCGTGGCGCCGGTGCCGCCGCGCGCGGCGCAGACGGCCAGATCGGCGCGCGAGAGCTTCGCCACCTCGCCTGCCTGGCCCAGCCCGTCCAGTTGCGCGTCGGTCAGACCGACCGTGATCCGCCCGTCGATCACGGCAATCGTCGCCGGCACGGCGCCGGCGTCGCGGACCTGCTGCTCGACCTTGCGGGCGGTTTCCACGTTCTGCGGAAATGGCATGCCGTGGGTGATGATCGTCGATTCAAGCGCGACGATGGGCTGGCCGCTGGCGCGGGCATCCGAGACTTCGGGCGAGAAGGTGAGGGGGATCATAGGCTGGTATCTCCGGATACGTAGTCGGCGGCGGCCTGGAGCGCGTCCGACAGGGCGGTTTCGCGGTCGCCGCCGCAGGCTTCGGCGGCGATATGGGCGGCCATGAACGTGTCGCCCGCGCCGGTGACGCGTGTCACCAGCACCTCGGGCGGCTGGGCGGTGAAGAGGCCGCCGGCGCAGGCCGAGGCGGCCGGTCTGCCGCCATCGGTGACGAGCGCGCGGTGGGCGCCGCGCTGGCGCAATGCTGCCGCGGCCTCGGGCGCTGTGTCGAACCGGTGATGGCAGATCAGCCCGGCTTCTTCGAGATTGACGTAGAAGGTCGCGCCGGGATGGCCGAGGAGCGGCAGCAGCCGTTCCGCCTTGCCCGGGCTTGCGGGGGCAACCCGAAGATCGGCGCGCGCGAAGAGCGGGCTTTGGGCGACCCCGGCAAGCTGCGCCTCGGTCAGGTTGCCGTCGAGCGCGATCAGGCCGGAATAGGGGGCGTTCGCACTGCCAAGCCGCCCGTCGCCGAGCGGGCGCAGGATCTTGTCGCCCGCCGCTTCCAGCGAATGGGCGTCGGCGATGGCGGCGACCAGTCCGTTGCCGCCCTCGATCGCCATGTAGCGGTCGGTCGGAAGATCCTGCGAGACATAGACATGGTCGGTCACGATCCCGAGGCGCTGGCAGGCCGCCAGCAGTTCCTGCCCCTCGGGGTCAGAGCCGATGGCGGTCAGGAGCGCCGGCGTCATCCCGAAGCGGCTCAGGGTCATCGCGATGTTCATCGCGACACCGCCCGGCAACCGGCTGATCCGCCCCGGCACATCGGCGCCGAGTTTCATGTGACTCGACGAGCGCCCGATGATGTCCCACAGGACCGAGCCGATGCAGAGGATGTCGGGTGCCGTCATGGCCCACCTTCTGACCAAGCGACCGGCGGATGGCAAGAGGCGACAGGCATGCTATCACTGCCGGAAAAGGGGACCACCATGGCCGATGCCGCGTTCACGGGTTTTTCCGAGGAGACCTTCGCCTTCCTGCGCGATCTGCAGGCGAACAATTCGAAGGAGTGGTTCGACGCCAACCGGGAGAGATACGAGGCGATCTGGAAGGGCGAGGCGCAAGACCTGATCGCCGCGCTGTCGGGGCCGATGTCGAGGCTCGACCCGCCGCTCAGGGCGGTGCCGAGGCTGAACGGCTCGTTGCGCCGGATCAACCGGGATGTGCGGTTCTCGAAGGACAAATCGCCCTATAGCCCGCGCCTGCACCTGATCTTCTGGACCGGCGATCACCCGAACCGCTCGCCCGGTATGCATCTGGTGCTGCATCCCGACGCGATCGGCTATGGGGCTGGGGCCTGGGGTTACGAGGGAGCGGCGCTGAAAAGGATCCGCGAGCGGATCATGGACCCGAAGGACCGCAAGCAGCTGTTGGCCGCGATCGAGACCGCGCGGGCGGTAGGCAGCGCGTTCGACGAGCCCACGCTGAAGAACCTGCCCAAGGGCCATGAGGATGCGAAAGGCGACTGGACCCATCTTCTGCGCCGGAAGGGCTTTGTCATGCGCAGCATTAAGCGGGTGAAGCGGCCCGACTGGATCACAACGCCGGAGGCCACGGACAGGATCATGGCATTGACCGAGGCGCATATGCCGTTCATTCGCTGGCTGGCGGGCTGATCCGCGAGGCCGGACTCAGCCTCCGTCCACGGGCGGGGCGGGGGGCGTGTAGTCGTTCTGCAGATGCTGGACGGAGAGTTCGGACAGCCGCCCCGAAGCGCGGACCGCCTCGAATGCTTCCTCGATCCGCGCAAGCTCGGACTCCTTGCTCAGCGGCACCGCGATCCAGAGAGGTTCGACGAAAAGCGGCGAGCCGACTTTCCGGATCGGAAAGCCGCTTGCCTTGAAAAGATCGGCGACGAAGACGCTGGTGACGCCGAAATCGATCTCTGCCTCGTCCGGCGCGGCGATGAGCTGCAGCAGGATGTCGGTATCGGTCGAATAGGCCGTCACGGCGACATCGGCAAAGGGCGGTTCGCCGGCTTGGCCATTCACCACATAATTGCCCTCGATATAGTCCTGGTAGATGCAGCCGCGGCACACCCCGATGCGGCCGCCATCGACGAGATCGAGCGTCGGCTCGGCGTCGGGCGAAGTATTCGGGCCGGTCACGATCACGGTCGCATCCTGGTAATAGGGGCCAACGAAGAAGAACCGTTCTTCCCGCGCGGGGCTGCGGGACATCGAACTGACGGTGAACAGCCAGTTTTCGGGCCAGTCGCCGGACTGGATCGTGTCGAAGTCGCTCGAGACGAATTCCGGCGTTATCCCGAGTTGCGTCGCGATTTCCCGCGCCACCGCCACGTCGAAGCCGTCCGGCGTTCCGTCGGCATCGACGAACGAGAGCGGCGGATAGGAGCCGTCGAACGGCACCTGCGGGTCCTGCGCCCAGACCGGAAGCGCGGACAGGATGCCGGCGAGCGCCGCCAGGCAGAGCCGCATGGGATTACTCGTTGTCCGCATTGACCTGGTGGATCTCGACCGTTTCGCGCGACCAGTCCTTGAGCAGCGTGACAAAGGACCCGAAGTAGAAGCCGATGATCAGCCCGCCCCAGTTCTGCAATGTAGTGGGGATGGTGTAGCCCTGCTTGAAGACCGGCATCAGCGCGACGACGAAGATGATCGTCAGGGCGATGATCGAACTGACGACGACCGTGGTATAGACGACGAACCGCTTGGTCTGGTGATCGAGGCCGGCTTTGCTGTAGGAAGGACTGCTTCGGGTGTTCATTGCACGCTCCGGTTTCTGATCGCGTCGGAGATTTCATGAAGCTCCTTCAGGCGGCGATCGGTGTTGTTGGTCGGGAAGGCCAAACGAGGCCCGACGGTGTCCGCGGCAGCCGCGAACTGCTCCCATAGGGTCCGGAGCGTGTCCTGACCGGCGATGTCGGCCAGAACCGTGTCGAGCGGACGGCCATCGGCGAAACCGCTGATCTTTTTCAGGCAGTAGCCCCAATCGGCCAAGAGGCTGCGCTGGCTGTTCCAGTTCATTGCAAGCGGTTCGGCAAGCGCCATCGCCCTTGCATTGTTCTCGACCAGGGAAAAGCAATCCTCCTGCGAGGAATGAAGGACGGACAGGGTCTGGAAGACCCGGGTCGCGGGAAGCTCGCGCAGGATCGGATCGGCCGGGTCGAGCTGCGCCGTCATATCGGTGCCAAGCCGGATCGCGGCGGAGCCGACGGTCTCGCCGAAAGAGATGTTGGCCGACAGGTCCGGCGCGCCGACGAGGGTGTCCAGAAGCTCGCTTTCGACGCGCCATTTCTCGGACAGCGACAACTCGTCGAAGCCCTTCAGTGTCGAGAGATCGCCAAGCGAGGTCAGCAGACCCGGAATATCGGTTTCACCGCGGCGCAGTGCCGACTGCGTGACACGTATCGCAAGCAGGTAATTGTCGATCTTCGGATCAAGCTCCACCGCCCCGAGCGCCGCCGCATTGGCGCGTTCGAAATCGGAGCTGTCGAGGTCGCCCTTGCGGAGCGTGTCGAAGGTTTCCCGGCGATAGGCTTCGGCGATGACCTGACGGTGCTGCAGATTCAACGTGACGTTGATATCCTGCCCGGCCTGCGCAAAATCGAGCTTCTTCCAGCGCTGGCGGTTGTCGGGCAGCACGTAGTCGCCCTGGCCCGCCTCGACCAGGATCAGGGCGAAGGTTCCGGTGCGTTCCAGCCCGCCCAGGAATTGGTGGAACCGGTAGCCACCCTGGTCGAGTTCCGGCAGCGGCGCCTTGTCGTCGATCGAGTCGTTGGGATCGGTGGTCCGGTCGTCGGGCATGATGTAGATGGTGAGCGTCGGCGTCGTAAAGCGTGGCTGGTTCGGGAAGGCGGCATCGCGCACGAGGCCGCGAATGTTATAGCCCTCCTGAGCCTGACCGGCGGAGGCTGCCGAGATCGCCGCAATCAGTGTCGCGGCCAGAACGCCGCGGCGGGTCATTGACTGCACCCGCAACCGTTCACGACGCCATCGGGGGTTATGCTTTCCGAGCAGCATTGCATGCCATCGGGATTGGTGCAGCAATACAAGGTCTGGCCCTGCACCGGCTGCGGCACAAGTTGCGGGATGCATGCCGTTTGCGACGGGGCCGGCGAAAATGCCAGCCAAATGGCGGTGGCCAAGGAGGATGGAAAGATCATTTCAAAATGCTCTATCTAAATTTCGCTTTTAGATTGTATCAGGTTTCTGTTCTGAAATCAAACGCACCACTGGCAGATCATTGAATCCAATAGGGAAACATCGAGGACCTCGATGCACCACTAAATCGCGAGGCGATCCGGAGAATTCAAACTACTGCTTGATCGGATATCGGTCCGGCTCTTCGAACACATCGACCACGACAGTCCCGGCGCTGATCCTGGCGCCATGCTCGACGCCGGCGGGAATCGTGTAGCTGTCGCCGGGACGGTACCGGCGGGTCTCTCCGCCGATGGTGAACTCGATCTCGCCGGCGATCACGGTGCCCCATTGGGCCTTGTGCGAGTGCGGCGGCAGGACCATGTCCTTGCGGAAGGTGAAAAACACCACCAATCCGGCATCCGAGCGGATCGCGCGGGGTTGGACGACATCTTCGGGGAAGGGGACGTCGAGGACGGGAAAGCGCATGATGAAATCGGGCAGGGGCATCGCAGGGTCCTTTAATTCGGCAACGAAACCCTAGCACGCATTTGCCCGATGCCCTTGCATTTCCGGCGAATCGGCTCTAAAGCCCGCCTCACTTCACAGGCGGGGTTTGGGCCCTGCGGGGAGACATCCCGCAATGGTCCGCCGGTTGGGTAAATGCCCTCACGATCCCGCCGAGGCGCAAACCGGAAAAGGAACATGGACATGGCGCTCCCTGAATTCTCTATGCGTCAGCTTCTGGAAGCTGGCGTTCACTTCGGTCACCAGACCGCCCGTTGGAACCCGAAGATGGGCGAGTTCATCTACGGCGACCGCAACGGCATCCACATTCTCGACCTGACGCAGACCGTCCCGATGCTGGACGCGGCGCTGAACGTCATCCGCGAGACCGTCGCCAAGGGCGGCAGCATCCTGTTCGTCGGCACCAAGCGTCAGGCGCAGAAGCCGATCGCCGAAGCCGCCGAGAAATGCGCGCAGTTCTACATGAACCACCGCTGGCTGGGCGGCACGCTGACCAACTGGCAGACCGTCAGCCAGTCGATCAAGCGGCTGAAGTCGATCGACGAACGTCTGGAAGAGGGCGCCGAGGGCCTGACCAAGCGCGAGCGTCTGTCGATGGAACGCGATCAGGCGAAACTGCAGGCGTCGCTCGGCGGTATCCGCGAAATGGGCGGCCGTCCGGACCTTCTGTTCGTGATTGACGTGAACAAGGAAGACCTGGCGATCCTCGAAGCCAAGAAGCTGGGCATCCCGGTCGTGGCCGTGGTCGACACCAACTGCTCGCCCGATGGCGTCGATTACATCATTCCGGGCAACGACGACGCGGCCCGCGCGATCAGCCTTTACTGCGATCTGGTTTCCCGTGCGGCGCTTGACGGCATGTCGGCACAGATGGGTGCGGCCGGTATCGATGTCGGTGCGCTGGAAGAGGCCCCGGCCGAAGAGGCTGTGGCAGAGGATGTGAAAGCCGAGGATGTGAAGGCCGAGGACACCAAGGCCAAGGACACCGAGGCGAACGAGGCCAAGGCCAAGCCGGGTGTCGAGGTCGGTGCCGCTTCCGAGGAAGCCGTGCATGACGACGCGATCGCCAAGGACGCGCCCTACGAGCTGGAGAACAAGGAGTAGGGGCTTCGCCCTGACCTTGTAACCGACTGCAATCCGGGCGCGGCCAGTCCCGCCCGGACCCACCGAAATTCAGGAGACCCCAGATGGCGATCACAGCCGCGATGGTAAAGGATCTGCGCGATACGACCGGCGCAGGCATGATGGATGCGAAGAAGGCGTTGACCGAGACGAATGGCGACATGGAAGCCGCCGTCGACTGGCTGCGCACCAAGGGCCTGGCAAAGGCCGCGAAGAAATCCGGGCGCACCGCCGCCGAGGGCCTTGTGGCGGTTGCCGTGAAGGGTGGCCGCGGTGTGGCCGTCGAGCTGAACTCGGAAACCGATTTCGTCGCCAAGAACGCGGATTTCCAGAAAATGGTCGGCAAGATCGCCGAGGCCGCGGTTAACGCGGACGATCTGATGGACCTGAAGGGCAAGAAGATCGACGGCAAGACCGTCGAGAACACCGTGACCGACGCGATCGCGGTGATCGGCGAGAACATGGCGCTGCGGCGCATGGACAGCGTCAGCGGCGATAAGGTCGTGACCTATATCCACAATGCCGCGGCCGACGGCATGGGCAAGATCGGGGTTCTGGTCGCCTATTCCGGCGACGACGAGGCTTTCGCCCGCCAGGTCGCCATGCATGTGGCCGCCGCCGATCCGCGCCCGCAGGCCCTGACCGAGACCGATCTGGACCCGGCCGTCGTTGAGAAGGAGCGCGAGATCCAGACCGCCAAGGCGCTGGAAGAGAACGCCGCGTCGACCAAGCCGAAACCGGAACAGGTGATCCAGAACAACATCATCCCCGGCCGGATGCGCAAGTTCGTCGCCGACATCTCGTTGCTGGATCAGCAGTTCGTCGTCGTCGCCGACAAGATCACCGTGGCCGAGGCTGCCAAGGCCGCCGGCGTGTCCATCACCGGTTTCGTCCGCATGGAAGTGGGCGAGGGAATCGAGAAGAAGGTCGAGGATTTCGCCGCCGAGGTGGCCAAGACCGCCCGCGGCTGACGCCACCTTACCAACTCATTCGAATGGCAAAAAACGAAAACGGTGCAGATCTGACGATCTGCACCGTTCCCTTTTATCCGCGCCCAATCTTGGTTGGGGATGAGGACGAGCGCGGCCTTGGTGCGAACCTCCGGCGGGACTATGACACCGGACGTCCAGCTCCCGGTTGCCCGGGGTGCGGACCGTTTCCACCGAAATTGCGATGGGCCCGGTCCGCGGTTCCTTGGCAATAATGCCACCACTCACGGAACATCATCAGCATGCTACTTTACCCAGCGTAAGGAAAGTACGGGATTCCCTACCTGACGAAATTTTGAGGCTGATTGTGGCCCTGAAACATGCCGTGCAAGAGAAACGGACGTTGCGGAAGCGAAAGAAAATGTCTGTCCGCCGCGCGTCGCGACTATTGCTCGATCACGAAAATCTGGTTCTGGAACGACGCTTTGAGAACCGCCTGGGCGGTGGTTTCGACGTCGAGCGCTTCCCGCGCCAGACGCAGGTGCTTTTCGACGGTCGCAGGGGTAAGACCCATGATCAGCGCGATGTCTTGGGTTGTCTTACCGTCGCCGACCCATTCGAGCGCCTCGCGCTGTCGCGGAGTCAGCGACTTGCGGGCCGTAGAGAACGGCAGGTTGGTGATCTTCAGATGCGCGACGTTGTTCATCTGAACAATGGCCCGGCCATGTTCGGCCCAGATCGCATCGGCATCATCCTGGGTCAACCCCGACCGCGCCGCGAGCGCGATTGCGCCCTTTGAACGCACGGAAACATCGCTGAAACTGATCGTGTAGCCGGCTGTCACACCCATCTTGCGATTGAATTCGACGACCTTGCGTTCGCTGTCGGTCAAGGCGCCGCCATGTTCGGCCATCCAGCCCCAGCTGCACGCGCCGACATTTTCCGTTGCCCATCGGACCATCGGGGCGTGGAAGAACAGCCCGTCCATATAGGCGTCGATATAGTCAGGCGGATGATTGGTCAGTACCAGCATGTCTTCCTTCTGACCGAAGGAATGCGCGGTGCGGAAATGCGTGAAGCCGTAGAGCAGCCGGTCGAAGCCGAACTCGGCCATCGTCCCGGTGTGCAGCGTCCACAGATCCTCGATCGAATCCAGAGGAGTGAGTTTCTCGAGATAGTCCAGAAGCATGATCGAGTACCAATATGCGTCTATCAGTCAGCAAGACGTGATAAGATGGTCACGAGGTGACTTCGAATGTGCCATTTACACGGTTCACCTGCACATTGTCGAGCCTATAGCCAAAGGGCATCATTCGGCTGGCGCCGTGACGCACCTCGTTTTTACCATAATACCGATTATAGGATATATTGATTAAGGTCGGTGCGCGCTACCCCCAACCGCGACTCTTGTTAGAAACCAGAGGGTTATCTGATGAGAGGATGTTGGCATGGGAGCCGTCTACAAGCAACTGAGCATCGAAGAACGTCGCAGGATCGAGCGTTGGAGGCACGCAAAGGTCCCCGTCGACGAGATGGCGCGGGTACTGGGACGCTGTCGTTCGACTATCTTCCGGGAATTAAGGCGCAATCATTTTTTCTGATCCCTGCCTGCCAAAGTGCGACGGCTACTATGGTGCGGCGGCGCAGCTCATGGCGGCGGATCGGCGCGCGCGGCAGCGCAAGCTGATCCGGCACAGGGTTTTGCGGGACCGCGTGATCGAACGCATCAAGGATGGCTGGACGCCGGAGCAGATTGCCTACCGGATGATCCACGAAAAAGCCCCGCTCAGGGTCTGTCAGGAAACGATTTACCGCTACATCTACTCCAAGGACGGCATGCGCGATGAGCTGTGGTGGTATCTTCCCACCCATCGGAAAGCCCGTCGGCCGAGACGCGCTCGAAAGCGTTTGCCGCCCAAATTCCACCGCGATGTGAGCATTCTCTTCCGCCCCGATGATGTGGCGCACCGCCGCCAGTTCGGCCACTGGGAGGGCGACCTGATGCTGTTCAAGCAACGCTACGGCCAGGGCAACGTGACCTCGCTGGTCGAGCGGGTCAGCCGGTTCACGGTGCTGCTGAAGAACCCGAACAAGCACACGCAGCCGGTCATCGGAAAGGTGATCGACGCGATCCGCGCCCTGCCCCTCGCGTCGCGCAAATCCATCACTTTCGACCGCGGTTCCGAATTCGTCGCATGGCCGCACCTGCAAGCCGAGATCGGGACGCAAACCTGGTTCTGCGATCCGTCTGCGCCGTGGCAGAAAGGCACCGTGGAGAACACCAATCGGCGCGCGAGACGATGGCTGCCCCGCAAGCTCGACCCGTCGGCGCTCTCAGATCATCATCTGAAAATGATCTGCGAGCGCCTCAACAACACACCCCGAAAGTGTCTCGGATGGAAGACGCCCGCAGAGGTGTTCAAGGAAAGGATGCTGGAGGAACGGGCATAATGCCCCTACCCTGGCCCCATGCAAGAGTCGCGGTTCAGGCATCGCTCACACTCGACGGATCCCCGCTCGCCCCGCAAACCTGTCCCGGCGGACCTCAGCGCTCTACTTCAAACACGCCGCATGCGATCCGGTCGCCTGCCTCGCCTGATGGCTGGCTTTGATAGTCGTCCTGCTGCGCATGGACGACGAAGGCCGCACCGTCGCTGTCCAGCATCTGATCGACGCTCAGAAGCGACGCGAAATATTCGAGCTGCACGGTCTGATCGGGTTGAACGGTCGCATTCGGCAGGTCGCCCGGATGCGGACCGCCCTCGACAAGGACGCCGTGCTCGCGCCCGCCGGAAAGGTGTCCGCCCGCCGAATTGAAATCGTCCGCCGAGCAATCCCCGGTTTCATGGATATGCACGCCGTGCACGCCCTCCGGCAACCCGGTCAGCGAGATCAGCACATGCGCCTGGCCCGACGCGGTGTCGCTGACCGAAACAGTGCCAAGGCTTTGGCCGTCGCGGTCCTTCACTGTCGTCTTGGCTTCGGCGGCAAGTGACGTGCTGACGCCCATCAGGGCGATTACGGCGGCGGTTGGCAGAACCTTGAGCGGCATACCGGTCTCCTTTTCATGGTGTTGACGAACCAACGAAAAGGCATGGATTCGGTTCCGGCCAGCCTATCCGAGCGAATATCCCGCGCCCCGCACGGTGCGAAGCGGATCAGAGCCACCATGCCGCATCAGCGCCTTGCGCAGCCGACCGACATGCACGTCGACGGTGCGGCTGTCGACGAAGATTTCCCGCCCCCAGACCAGATCGAGAAGCTGGTCGCGGCTGTAGACCCGGCCGGGTTTCTCCATGAAGACCGACAGGAGCCTGAATTCGGTCGGCCCAAGCTGCAGTTCCTGTCCGGCGCGATAGACCCTGTGTGCGTCGGCATCGAGCGAAATATCCTCGTATTCCAGTTTGCCGCCGACCGATGCCGGCCGGGTGCGGCGCAGCTGTGCGCGGATCCGCGCGATCAGCTCGGCCATGGAATAGGGCTTGACCACATAGTCATCGGCGCCGGTTTCAAGGCCCCTCACCCGGTCCACTTCTTCGCCGCGAGCGGACATCATGATGACCGGAAGCGGCTTGGTCTTCTGACGCATCTTGATCTGGCGGCAAATCTCGATCCCCGAAACCCCCGGCAGCATCCAGTCCAGGAGGACGAGATCGGGCTCGGCTTCGTCAAGAAGCGCCACGGCGGCATCGCCGGTCTCTGCCAACTCGACATGGAACCCCGCGGATTGAAGGTTGTAGGACAGGATTTCGCGCTGCGCGGCCTCGTCCTCGACCACCAGAACGCGGGGCTTCAGGCTCATGTCTCGGGATCTCCGGCGGTGCGTACGAATGCGGTGTCGTCTTCTTTCGGGCGGCTGTCTTCGGGCATCTCGCCGGTCACCAGATAGATCACCTGTTCGGCGATCGAGGTGATGTGGTCGCCGGTGCGTTCGAGGTTCTTCGCGATGAAATGCAGATGCATCGTCGCGGTGATGTTGCGCGGGTCTTCCATCATGTGGGTCAGGAATTCGCGGAACAGCGCGTTGTACATCTGGTCGACATCCTGATCGCGCAGGCGCACCTGTTCGGCGCGTTCGACATCGCGTTCGAGATAGGCGTCGAGAACGTCCTTCAGCATCGCCTCGACCTCACGCGCCATCCGACGGACCGACCGTGCAGTGCCGCCGACCGGCTGCATCTTCACCAACACGGTCGTCCGCTTGGCGAGGTTCTTGGCATAGTCGCCACAGCGTTCCAGATTGCCGCTGATCTTGAGCACGGACAGCACCGTGCGCAGGTCCGAGGCGGTCGGCGCCCGCAGCGCGATGACGCGGGCCACCTGTTCCTGCACCCGCTCTTCCAGCCGGTCGATCTGCTTGTCGCCGGCGCGGATCTGGCTGGCGAGTTCCAGGTCCCGTTCCTCCAGCGCGATGCCGGCCTGATGGATCGCGGTCTCGACAAGCCCGCCCATCTTCATGATCAGCGCCTGGATTTCCTCCAGATCGCGGTCGAAGGCCGAGGCGATATGTTGCTCCTGCATGGTGATGCTCCCTACCCGATCCGTCCGGTGATGTAGCTTTCAGTGCGCGGATCTTCGGGATTGGTGAAGATCCGGTCGGTGTCGCCGTATTCCACGAGGCTTCCGAGATGGAAGAACGCGGTCTTGCGGCTGACCCGCGCGGCCTGCTGCATGGAATGGGTCACGATGACGACCGAGAAGTTGGCGCGAAGCTCGTCGATCAGTTCCTCGACCTGAGCCGTGGCGATCGGGTCGAGCGCGGAACAGGGTTCGTCCATCAACAGCACCTCGGGCTCGGTCGCGATGGCCCGCGCGATGCAGAGCCGCTGCTGCTGCCCGCCCGAAAGCCCGGTGCCGGGCGCCTGCAGGCGGTCCTTGACCTCGTTCCAGATTGCGCCGCGCCGCAAAGCCTTCTCGACGATCTCGTCCAGTTCCGCCTTGTTTCTTGCAAGGCCGTGAATGCGCGGGCCATAGGCGACGTTGTCGTAGATCGACTTCGGAAACGGGTTCGGCTTCTGAAAGACCATGCCGACCTTGGCGCGAAGCTGCACCGGGTCGACCTTCGATTCGTAGATGTCCTGCCCATCCAGCAGGATCGTGCCCTCGACACGGGCTACGTCAATTGTATCGTTCATCCTGTTGATACAACGTAGAAAAGTGGATTTTCCGCAACCCGATGGCCCGATGAAGGCGGTCACCGTCTTGTCGCGGATATCGACATCGACATTCTTGATGGCATGGGTGTCGCCATACCAGACGTTGACGTTCCGCGCCGAGATTTTCGCTTCTTCCATCGTCGTTCTTTCTTCGATCTGCATGTCTTTCATCATAGGCGGTCCTACCAACGGCGTTCAAATTTGCGGCGCAGATAGATCGCTGCCGCGTTCATCAATATCAGAAAGGTCAGCAGCACGAGGATTGCCGCCGAGGTCCGGCTGACGAAACCGCGTTCCGGGCTGTCGGCCCAGATGAAGATCTGCGTCGGCAGAGCGGTCGAACTGTCAAAGGGCGTCGCCGGGGCCGAGGTGATGAACGCGTTCATCCCGATCAGCAGCAGCGGCGCGGTTTCGCCCAGGGCCTGTGCTAGTCCGATGATCGTACCGGTCAGGATGCCCGGCATGGCAAGCGGCACCACGTGTCCGAAGACCACCTGCTGCTTCGACGCGCCGACCCCGAGCGCGGCCTCGCGGATCGAGGGTGGCACGGATTTCAGCGAGGCGCGCGTCGCGATGATGATCGTCGGCATGGTCATCAGCGCCAGCGTCAGTCCCCCGACGAACGGAGCCGATCGCGGCAGTCCGAACCAGCCGATGAAGACCGCCAATGCAAGCAGCCCGAAGACCACGGATGGGACGGCGGCAAGGTTGTTGATGTTGACCTCGATGAAGTCACTGATCCTGTTCTTGGGGGCGAATTCCTCGAGATAGACGGCCGCGCCGATCCCCAGCGGAAACGAGATCAGGAAGCATGTCAGAAGCGCCCAGAACGACCCCATGATCGCCCCCTTGAGGCCGGCAAGTTCGGGAAACCGGCTGTCGGCGTTGGTGATCAGGCCGGTATTGATACGCGAGGTTATGACCCCTGCCTGCACCAGCTGGTCGTAATAGCCGATCTCCTCGTCGCTGAGCCGGCGCAGCTGCTCGGGTGTCTCGCGGTCGAGAAGCCCCTTGTAGAACTGGTCATACGGGTCAGAGACCGGCACCGTCACCGTCACCGTCTGACCGATCAGCTCCGGATCGGCGACGATACGGTCCCGCAATGCGAATTGGGCGCCATCCGACAGAATTCCCTCCATCGTACGCATGGCCGCCCGATCCTCGGTGTCGACCGACGGCAGGTAGGTCGCGAGCGCAGAAGCAAGGATATCGTCAAAGCCTCCTCGGGGCAGCTTGTCCCGTTCGACCTCGGCCGGGTCGATGAACACGTCCAGAGTGACGTGGGTCTGCATGAACGCCTTGTGACCGGTCGAGACGAGCGAGGCGAGCAGGATGAACAGCATCAGGAAAGCGACACTGATCGCTGCGATGCCGAGGCCCTGCAGGATGAACTGCTTGCGGTGGCGCCGCACCAGCGTTCTGCGCACCTTGTCCAGTGTCGTCTCGGACTGCGGTCCTGATGGAATGTCGGTCATGGGTCAGGCCCTAATCATAGGCTTCGCGGTATTTCCGGACGATCCGGAGCGCGAAGATGTTGATGACGAGTGTGACGATGAACAGCATCATTCCCAGTGCGAAGGCGGCCAGCGTCTTGGGATTGTCGAACGACGTGTCGCCGATCAGCAGCGTGACGATCTGAACGGTGACGGTGGTCACGCTTTCCAGTGGGTTGAGCGTCAGGTTCGCGATCAGCCCGGCCGCCATGACGACGATCATCGTTTCGCCGATCGCCCGGCTGACGGCCAGAAGCACGCCACCCACGATGCCGGGGATTGCCGCCGGGAACAGCACGTTCAGCATCGTCTCGGCGCGGGTCGCGCCGAGCGCGAGCGCGCCGTCGCGCATGGCGCGGGGCACGGCCGAAAGCGCATCATCTGCGAAGGACGAGATGAAGGGAACCAGCATGATGCCCATCACCCCGCCCGCGGCCAGCGCGGTGTTGGGTGCCACCGGGATGCCCATCGACGCGCCGAAACTGCGGATCGCGGGCGCCACGACGAGGATCGCGAAAAATCCGTAGACGACGGTCGGCACGCCCGCGAGGATCTCGAGGACGGGCTTGGCGACGGACCGGACGGCCTTGGGTGCGAACTCGTTCAGATAGATTGCCGACAGAAGCCCCACCGGAACGGCGATCACGATCGCGACGACGGTGATGACCAGCGTTCCGACGATCACCGGAATCCAGCCGAACGCACCGGCGGCGGCAATCTGGTCGGCCCGGATCGGGATCTGAGGCTCCCAGTTCAGGCCGAAGAGGAATTCGGTCAGCGGGACAAGGCGAAGGAACTTGATCGTTTCGAAGGCGAGCGATGCGACGATCCCGACGGTCGTGAAAATGGCGACGACCGAACAGAAGATCATCAGGCCGGAAATTATTCTCTCGGCGTTCTGACGCGCCCGAAATTCGGCTGACACCTTGTACCGGGCAAGAGCCATGATCCCAAGACAAAGCAAAGCCGTCAGAAGCACGAGCGCAAGCGATGCAAGTTGCCGCAGTTCGTTCAGCCGTTCGGCAGCGGCGGTCTTCCAGGGCTCCGGTTCGCCGAAGATCCTGCCGCCCGCAATAGACCGTATCTCGGCCAGGATCAGGTCGACCTGTCCGCGTCCAAGACCGTCGAGCGTCCCTTCGGGTAGCGCCGACATTACCAGTGCGTTGATGACCGAACCCTGCAGAACCAGCCATGCCAAAATGACCACGAGGACGGGAACGAGGATCATCAGAAGCGCGAAAAGGCCATGATAGCCCGACACCGAATGAAGTCGCTGTCCGTCCTCCCGCAGCCCGGTGGCGGCGCGCCGGTTCAGGGCGTAGGCTGCAAGACTGGCCGCAAGAAGAATGGCGAAAGCCAATGTCGTCATCGGAAATTCCCGCTCGATATGAGATGCCCGGGCCGGCATGAACCGTCCCGGGCGCTAGCATTCCTGCAATCAGCTTGCAGGGGCTTCCATGGGATCACCGTTGAGCACGGCGTCCTGCAGTTCTTCCATGCGATCCTCGGCGAGCGGCACCAGACCGCGCTCGGACAGATATCCGCCCGGTTCCAGCGCATCGTCGGACATGTATTCCTCGATGAACTCGTTCAGGTTCGGAATAACGCCGCGATGCGCGTTCTTCACGTAGAAATAGAGCGGGCGCGAGATCGGGTATGATTTGTCGGCGATCGCGTCGATGGATGGCTCGATGCCCTCGATCGCGACGCCCTTGAGCTTGTCGAGGTTTTCGTAAAGGAACGAATAGCCGAAGATCCCCATTGCGTTCGGGTCAGCCTCGAGCCGCTGAACGATCAGGTTGTCGTTCTCGCCGGCTTCGACAAACGGACCGTCGGTGCGCATCCGCGAGCAGTTCTCCGTGACCCAGTCGCCGTCGAAGCCGCCATTGGCCACGTAGTCGAGTTCTTCACAGCCGGCATGCATCGCCAGCTCGACGAATGCGTCACGGGTACCAGAGGTCGGCGGCGGGCCATAGGCCAGAATCTCGGTGTCGGGAAGGTCGGGATTGATTTCCGACCATTTGGTGTAGGGGTTATCGACCCATTCGCCGTCAACCGGAACCTGCGCCGCAAGCGCCTGGTAGACTTCACCAAGGGTCAGGTTCCACTCGGTGTCGTTGGCGCGCGAAACGGCAAGCGACAGGCCATCGAAACCGATCAGGGCTTCGGTGATTTCGGTCACGCCGTTCTGCTGGCACAACTCGTATTCCGACGCCTTCATCGCCCGCGACGCGCCGGTGATGTCGGCATACGATTCGCCGATGCCGCCGCAGAAGATCTGCATGCCACCGCCGGTACCGGTCGATTCGACGATGGGCGACGGAGCACCGGTATTGTTGGCAAACTGCTCGGCCACGGCTTGGGTGTACGGAAACACGGTCGAAGACCCGACAATGCGGATCGCTTCGCGGCCTTGCGCGACAGCGGCGGTTGCGGAAACGGCAGCGATCGCCAGGGTCGAGGCGGTCAGTTTCGCGAATGTCATGGATGTAGCTCCTGAGTAGGTTTCCGGGGACCGGTTGCCCCCGTCGGTAGCGGCGTCCTAGTCGTGTCGCACGATGGTTTTATGACAGCCATGTAACAGTTCGATGACAGATGCCCCGCCGCCCCGCTTTCGCGATTTCATTCGACCGGCAGGAACACGGAAAACGTGCTGCCCTTCCCCTGCTCGCTTGAAACGCGCAGGAGGCCGCGATGCCGGTTGACGATGTGCTTCACGATCGCCAATCCCAACCCGGTGCCGCCCATCTCACGCGACCGGTGCGTATCGACGCGATAGAACCGCTCGGTCAGACGCGCAATATGTTCGGCGCCGATCCCCTCGCCCTCGTCCTGCACGTCGATCCTGACCGCGGCTCCGCGCAGCGGCGAGCCGGTCTTGACCAGCGACACTATCACCCGGACATCTCCGGGCCTGGCGCCATATTTCACCGCGTTCTCGAGCAGGTTGGAAAAGACCTGCGTCAACTGGTCCGCATCGCCTGGAATGGCGGGCAGCGCGTCATTCCGGACAATGCTGACGGAGACGCCGCTCTCTTGCTCTGTCGCGCGCAGCCGCATCACCGCGGCTTCCAACAGCGCCAGCGGATCGATCGGTTCGGCGGGCCGCTGCCGCTCGGATGCTTCGACCCGGCTGAGCGACAGCAGGTCCTGCACCAGGCGATTCATCCGCTCGGCCTCGGCCCGCATCAGCTGCAGGAACCGGTCGCGCGCCTGCGGATCGTCGCGCGCGGCACCTTCGATCGTTTCGATGAACCCCAGAACCGCGGTCAGCGGCGTGCGAAGTTCGTGGCTGACATTGGCGACGAAGTCGCGGCGCATGCTGTCGGCTTCCCGCTGCCCGCTCAGGTCCTCCAGGCTGACGACCACGCGGCGCCCGTCCTCGGGTCCGATCGGAACTGCCCGGATCTCATAGCTGGGCCGGCCGGTCGTTCCGCCGGGCTCGTAGGTTCCTTCCTGCGGCAGCCCGGACTTTAGGGCGGCCTCGACGGCGTCGAGCAGACCGGGATGGCGCAGCGCGACCACGTGATGACGCCCGACCAGACCTCGGTCGAAGACCCGTTCGGCAGTCTTGTTGGCGTGTGAAATCCGCTGGTCTTGACCGATCAGGATCAGCGGCACGCGCACAGCCTCGAAGAGTTCCGCAATATCCTTGTCGGTCATCACCGGATACATCGCGTTCCCTCTGCACAATGTTGGAAAAACAAAAGATTGTATCGCTTCGATACACAGTTCCAAATTAATTTGAACAACCCAAGGATGAAGATTGCAATCGGGAATGCAATTTGCCAATTTCCTGGGCAGGGAACGGAAATCTTGCGAAGCAAATCGAAGGATGGGACGGCGTGACAAGAATTGACGACGGTTTCGACTACGAATTCGGTCTCGACCCGGGGACGGCCGATACTGAATCCTCGGTGAAACCGATGATCCTCGCGGTGGGCGATGTGCGGCAATGGATCGGCACGGGCCGCGCTTTGCCCGATGACTCGCAGATCGCTTTCGCGGAATTCCATGAAGTCACGGAAGAGCTTATGGACGCGCTTACGCCGGATATCGTGATGTCGCCGGTGATGACGCGGGCCTTCGATTGCCTTGATCTGGCGCAGGCTTTGCAGGCGGCAGGGTTTCGGGGCCGGTTCCGGGTCGTTGCGCCAGAACTGCCTAATCCCAAGGTGATACAGGCCGAAATTCGCGCGATCTGCCCGGCTCTCGACGTGGCGCTTATCTTCTGCGGCCCGTCCGATATCCGTCACCTGCACTGAACCGACCCGCGCCGCATCACGCGGAAGCGGCGATGGCGTCGCTGAATTCCGCGATCAGCATGTCCGGATCCTCGATCCCGACCGAGACCCGGAAGAAACCTTCGGTGATCCCCAGCGCCGACCGCCCGTCCGGCGTCAGCGCCCGGTGCGATGAACTCGCAGGATGCGACAAGGTCGTGCCGATATCCCCCAGCGTCGGCGCGAAGGCGATGCTGGGCGCGGCTTCGACTAGGCGATTCGCCGCCTCGCGTCCGCCATCGATCCGGAAACTGACCATATGCCCGCCCCTGCCCCGCAGCAGCGACGCTGCGCGGTTGTGGTCGGGGTGATCGCCCCGCATCGGGTAGAGCACGCGCTCGACATTCGGCAAGCCGGCAAGCGCGTCCGCCAGTTTCGCGGCGTTGGCCTCGGCGCGGTCATAGCGCAGTTCGAAGGAATGCAGCCCGCGCTCGGCCAGCCAGCAGTCGAACGGGCTGGGCGTCAGCCCCAGCGTCACCGCGGTTGCGGTCATCCGGTCCTGCAATTCAGGATCGCGTGCCGCAACATAGCCGAGCGTCGCGTCGGAATGGCCCGCAAGCAGCTTGGTCACGGAATGCACGACGATATCCGCGCCATGCTCGAACGGCTGGAAGCCGCGCGGCGTTGTGAACGTATTGTCGACGACCAGCAGGATCCCCTTGTCGCGCGCCAGCGCCGCGATGCCGGGCAGGTCCGCGACCCGCAGCGTCGGGTTCGAGACGACCTCGATCAGGATCATCCTCGTTTCCGGCCGGATCGCCGCTGCGACGGCCGAGGCGTCCGTCGGATCGACAAGCGAGGTTGCAATTCCAAGCCGCGGCAGTTCCTCTCGCATCATCCGCAGCGACCGGCCATAGAGCTGGTCCGCGCCGATGACGTGGTCGCCCGATTTCAGCAGACCGAAGAACACGGCGGCGATGGCCGACATCCCGGACCCGGTGATCAGGCCCTTGTCCGCGCCTTCCAGCGCGTCGATCTTGCGTGCCAGCACATCGGCGTTCGGATGACCCTCGCGCGCATAGGTATAGCCGGGGCTGGCCCCTTCATATTGCGCGTCCAGCGCATCGGGACTGGCCGAGGCATAGACGACGGAAGGCTGCAGCGGCGTCACCACCGGACGGCTTGAACTGTCCGGCCACGGCGTCCGGCGAACGATCGAGTCGGGACGGCTGATCATGGCGCGACCTCCTGCAGGCTCTTGATGTAACGCTTGAAGTTTTCCTGATAATGCTTTGCTGCCAATCGCATTTTCTTCCTGGCATCGTCGTCGAGCCGGCGGATGACCTTGCCCGGCGCCCCCATGACAAGCGAACCGTCCGGGATTTCCTTGCCCTCGGTCACCAGGGCGCCGGCCCCGATCAGGCACCCGTTGCCGATCACCGCGCCGTTCAGCACCGTCGCGCCCATGCCGATCAGGGTGCCCTCGCCGATCGTGCAGCCATGCAGCATCGCCTTGTGGCCAATCGTGCAATCCGCGCCGATGGTCAGCGGATAGCCCATATCTGTGTGCAGGACGCAGCTTTCCTGGATGTTGCTGCCCGCGCCCACGGTGATCCGCTCATTATCCCCGCGCAACGTCGAGCCGAACCAGACAGAGGCGCCCTGTTCCAGCGTGACCTTGCCGATCACGTTGGCGTCGGGTGCGACCCAGAACTCGCCGTCCTCCGGCACAGATGGTGACGTGCCGTCCAAAGAATAGAGCGTCATTGCCTGTCCTCGAATTCATTGTTGAGTTGCCGCACGAAGCCGGTCAGCCAGGGCTGACGGTCGCGCCGCATCCGTTCGGCCCTCAGGATGATGCGCAGCTGTTCCTCGGCGCGGTCGAGATCGTCGTTCACCAACACATAGTCGTATTCCGCCCAATGGCTGATTTCCGACCGGCTTTTCGCCATACGTCCGGCGATGACCTCGTCGCTGTCCTGACCGCGGCTGCGCAAGCGCTCCTCCAGAGCGGCGATCGAGGGCGGCAGGATGAAGATCGAGACCACGTCCTTGCCGAGCGCGGAATTGCGGATCTGCTGGCCGCCCTGCCAATCGATGTCGAACAGCGTGTCGTGGCCGGCTGCCACATTCGCCTCGACCGGAGCCTTGGGCGAGCCGTAAAGATTGCCGAAGACTTCGGCATGTTCCAGCATTTCGCCCGCCTCGACCATGCGTTCGAACTCGTCGCGGCTGCGGAAAAAATACTCGCGGCCCTCGCCCTCGCCCTCGCGCGCGGGGCGGGTGGTGGCCGATACCGAAAAGCGGATCGTAGGGTCCCAGTCCCGCAAGCGTCGCGACAGCGTGGACTTTCCCGCACCCGAAGGCGAGGATACGATCAGAAGCAATCCGCGCCGCTCGGCCATCGTCACTCCACGTTCTGGACCTGCTCGCGCATCTGGTCGATGACGTGCTTGAGGTCAAGTCCGATCCGGGTCAGCTCGACCGACTGCGCCTTGGAACAGAGCGTGTTGGCCTCGCGGTTGAATTCCTGCGTCAGGAAGTCGAGCTTGCGTCCGACCGGCCCCGTCGCCTGCAGCAGATCGCGCCCCGCCGCGACATGCGCCCGCAGCCGGTCGAGTTCCTCGGCCACATCGGCCTTGACCGCGAGCATCGCCAGTTCCTGCGCTACGCGGTCGGGATCGGCGCCGGTCGAATTGTCGAGTACGCGCGCAAGGTTTTCGCGCAGCGTGGTGCCGATCTGCTCGCGGCGGGCCTCCGCCTCGGCGGTCGCGGCCTCGGTCAGATCGGCGATCCGGTCGAGCTGTTCGGCGAGGATTTTGGCCAACGCCGCTCCCTCTGCTGCACGCATCGCATTGAATGCCTGCAGCAGATCGGGCAATTGCGCCTTCAGCGCCATCAGAAGAGGGGCCGTGTCCTGATCGCTTTGCGTGGTTTCGGCCACGCCGCGTAGGTTCAGAATCTCCGCCGCAGAGGTCGGGCGCAGGGTCAGGTTGTGATTTCCCGCCGCCTCGACCTCGATCCGCTTCAGGCTGGCCAGCGCCTGATCGAGTACCGCCGCGCCGATCGCCAAGGCCGCCGCGGCTTCGTTACGCTGCACCTTCAGCGAAAGGCTGACGCTGCCGCGCGCCACCGCCTGCTGCAGGACCGGGCGAAGCGCGGCCTCCAGCCCGTCGATCCAATCCGGCAAACGCAGCCGCAGATCGAGCCCGCGCGCGTTGACGGAACGAATGTCCCAGACCCAGCTCCAGCCTTCCGCCTCGCCCCGGCTGGCGGCGAACCCGGTCATCGAATTAATCATCTAGGTTAACCATTTAAGAGTTTTTCGCGTCAGTTTTTCATCAAATCGTGCGATGTTTACACATCGGTAACAGGTGTTCATGTAGCGTTAACAGAGGGTGTGAGGCGGGACAATCGGTCCCTGCCCCGCATCCCGGCAACTGTAGGGGTGCAGATGTGAATCATGATGACCATGGGAACGGCAATATCATTTCCCTTCAACCGCGGCGCAAGGCGATGACCTATGCGGCGCTGTCGCAGGTCGAGGCCTATTGGCACGGTTTGAGTGAGAATCGCGCCATTCCGCCCCGCTCTGCGGTCGATCCCCGCGGCATCGAGGACGCGCTGGAATATGCCTTCATCCTTGAAGCCGTGGCGCCTGGAATCGCAAGGTTCCGGCTTGCCGGAGCGCATCTTTCCGATCTGATGGGGATGGAAGTGCACGGCATGCCGATTTCGGCGATCGTCGCCCCCGAGGCGCGGAACGAACTGGCAGAGCTTGTCGCGGCGGTGTGCGACGGACCCGAGATCGTTGAGGTCGACCTGCTGGCCGGGCGCGGCATCGGCAGACCCGCGCTGGAGGCTCGGCTGCTGCTGGCGCCGCTGAAGGACGATTTCGGAACCGTCAACCGCCTGCTCGGCTGCCTGCAGAGCAAAGGCCGGATCGGCAGGCCGCCGCGCCGCCTCGCGATCGCGGCGACTCGGCGCCGGCCCGCGATGCCCGACGACGGCAAGTCGCAACACCCGGCGCGGACCGGAACCACATTTTCCGAAGCGCCGGGGGTCTTCCTGCACCCGGCCAAAAGGAAAGGGCCGGACATGCGCCCGGCCCTTCGCCTGATCTCGAACGACGAGTGATCAGACCGCAGCCGCTTGCGCCGCCTTGCCGCGCCGCTGCGCCAGTTCCTCGGCCACGAGAAAGGCCAGCTCCAGCGCCTGACTGGCATTCAGCCGCGGATCGCAGGCGGTATGGTAGCGGTCCGACAGGTCCTCGTCGGTGACCGCGCGGACACCGCCGGTGCATTCGGTCACATCCTTGCCGGTCATCTCGAAATGGACGCCGCCGGGGATCGTTCCTTCGGCATTGTGCACCGCGAAGAACTCGCGCACCTCGCGCAGCACCGAATCGAAGGGCCGCGTCTTGTAGCCCGACGAGGACTTGATCGTGTTGCCGTGCATCGGATCGCAGGACCAGACGACATTCGCGCCCTCTTCCTCGACCGCGCGGATCAGGCGCGGCAGGTGATCGCCCACCTGCCCCGCCCCGAAGCGCGCGATCAGCGTCAGCCGACCCGCTTCATTCTTCGGGTTCAGCTTGGCCATAAGCGCCTTCAGGTGGCCGGTGGTGATCGTCGGGCCGCATTTCAGCCCGATCGGGTTCTGCACGCCGCGCAGGAATTCGACATGCGCGCCGTCAGGCTGCCGGGTGCGGTCACCGATCCAGAGCATGTGGCCCGATCCTGCCACCGGCAGGCCGGTCGTGGAATCGATCCGTGCCAGCGCTTCTTCGTATTCCAGCAGCAGTGCTTCGTGGCTGGTGTAGAAATCCACCGACTGCAGCGTATGCGCAGTGTCCTGGTTGACGCCGGCCGCCTGCATGAAATCGAGCGTGTCCGAAATCCGGTTCGCCAGGTCGCGGTACTTCTCGGCCTCGTCCTGGTCGGTGAAGCCAAGCGTCCAGGCATGGACCTGGTGCACATCGGCATAGCCGCCATGGCTGAAGGCGCGGACAAGGTTCAGCGAAGCCGCGGCCTGCGTGTAGGCCTGCAGCATCCGTGCCGGATCCGGGATCCGCGCTTCGGAGGTGAAGTCGAATCCGTTTATGATGTCGCCGCGGTAGCTGGGCAGCTCTAAGCCGCCTTGTGTTTCCGTGTCGGCCGAGCGCGGCTTGGCGAACTGGCCCGCCATGCGTCCGACCTTGATGACCGGCACCTTGGCGCCATAGGTCAGGACCATCGCCATCTGCAGCATCACCTTGAAGGTGTCACGGATGCCGTCGGCGGAAAATTCGGCGAAGCTTTCGGCGCAGTCGCCGCCCTGCAGCAGGAACGCCTCTCCGGTCGCGGCCTTGCCAAGCGCGCGCTTGAGGTTCCGCGCCTCGCCCGCGAAGACAAGCGGCGGATATTTCGACAGCTGCGCCTCGACGGCTTTCAGCGACGCCTCGTCGGTGTAGTCAGGCATCTGGACCCGCGGCTTGTTGCGCCAGCCGGATTTCACCCAATCGCTCATCGTCTTGCTCCGGTGCTTCGTTCAGGACGCCTGCTTATAGGACAGGCCGCGGGGCGCTGCAAACCTTCAAAGCGACGGTCCGAAGCGGCTTCTGAAACGGATATCGACGCGAGGTGCCGCAGCCTGCCGCACTTGATTAACCCCGCGAAAACTGGTTCGGTGCCGCATCGGCAGGGCGACGCGACGGACATCAGATTTTGGCGGACAGACGGATCAGGGAACCAGCGGCGGCGAAAACACGCCGTTTCGTCTTCGTTTTACTGGAAAATTTCACGATGCTGTCCTTCGCCTGCGCGGTTGACAGCCTGCGGATCGCCAACCGGATGATGGGCGAGAAGGTCTATTCCTGGACGCTGGTCGGAGAAGGCGGCAACAGCATCAGCTGTTCGAATGGAACGACCTTCGCGCTGGACAGCGATCTGCCCGAAACATCGCGCGACGATACCATCCTCATCTGCAGCGGGATAAACGTGGCAGAGGCCTCGACCAAGAAAATCATCAGCTGGCTTCGCCGCGAAGCGCGCCGGGGCGCGACGATCGGCGGGCTCTGCACGGCGGCCCATACGCTTGCCGTGGCGGGGCTGCTCGACGGCAAGCGCGCGACGATCCATTGGGAGAACCAGGACAGTTTCGGCGAGGAATTCGAGGAGGTCACGCTGACCAAGTCGGTCTTCGTCGTCGACGGCAACCGAATGACGACGGCGGGCGGTACCGCCTCGATCGACCTGATGCTCAAGATCATCGCCGATGATCATGGCGAGGATCTGGCCAATGCTGTGGCCGACCAGCTGATCTATTCCTCGATCCGAACCGACCAGGACACCCAGCGGCTGTCAGTCCCGACCCGGATCGGGGTGCGGCACCCCAAACTGTCGGCGGTGATCCAGATGATGGAGCAGAATATCGAGGAGCCGATCAGCCCGGCGATCCTTGCCGCCGATGTCGGCATGTCGACGCGGCAGCTGGAACGGCTGTTCCGCCGCTACCTGAACCGATCGCCGAAACGCTACTATATGGAGTTGCGTCTGCAGAAGGCCCGCAACCTGTTGATGCAGACCGATATGAGCGTGATCAACGTCGCGCTGGCCTGCGGCTTCGCCTCGCCGTCGCATTTCTCGAAATGCTACCGGGCGCATTACGACACCACCCCTTACCGCGAGCGTGGCAGCCACGCCGCGCGGCTGTCGATCTGACCCGAAAGCCGCCGTTTCACCGCGTAATTTCCGTGGCGGCAGGAATGAATATGTTGGGCTTTTCTTTTCATTGAAGTCTCACTAACGTGCCGGGTCAGGACACAGGTCCAACTAGGGAGTATTGATATGAAAAAGCTGCTTCTGGCCTCTGCTGCCGTTGCATTGACGACGGCCGCCGCAAGCGCCGAAGAGATCAAGCTGGGCATCCTTCTGGGCTTTACCGGCCCGCTGGAAACGTTGTCGCCCGACATGGCTGCCGGCGCAAATCTGGCGGTCGAGGAAGTTAACGCCGCTGGCAATTTCCTTGATGGCGAAACCACGGTTTCGACCGTCACCGCCGACACCGGGTGCATCGACGCCGGTCTCGCCGTGGCGTCGGCCGAACGCCTGATCACCTCTGACAAGGTATCGGGTATCATCGGCGGCATGTGCTCGGGCGAAACGACCGCCTCGCTTCAGAACGCAGCGATTCCGAACGGCATGGTGATGATCTCGCCGTCCGCCACGTCTCCGGCGCTGTCGACGGTCGAGGATAACGGCCTGTTCTTCCGCACCTCGCCCTCCGACGCCCGGCAGGGACAGGTGATGGCCGATATCCTGAAGGATCGCGGGATCAACGAGGTTGCCGTGACCTATACCAACAACGACTACGGCAAGGGTCTGGCCGACAGCTTCGAGGCGGCATTCAAGGAATCCGGCGGCACCGTCACGCTCAACGCGGCGCATGAAGACGGCAAAGCCGACTATTCGGCCGAGGTGGGCGCGCTGGCCTCTGCCGGCGGTGAAGTTCTGGTCGTGGCCGGCTACGTCGATCAGGGCGGTGCAGGCATCATCAACGCGGCACTCGATACCGGTGCGTTCGACACGTTCATGTTCCCGGACGGCATGGTCTCGGAAACGCTCGAGACGAATTTCGCGGCACGGACCGAAGGCTCGTTTGGCCAGCATCCGAGCGCGGCGGGTGAGGGTCCGGACAAGTTCAACGAGATGGGCAAGGCCGCCGGCTTTGAGCCGACCAATGCCTTCTCTCCGGAAAGCTACGATGCCGCGGCGCTGATCCTGCTGGCGATGGAAGCCGCCGGGTCGACCGATCCGCAGGTCTACAAGGACAAGGTCATGGAAGTGGCGAACGCCCCCGGTGAAGAGATTCTGCCGGGCGACTTGGCCAAGGCCATCCAGATCCTGAAGGACGGCGGCGATGTCGATTTCGTTGGCGCTTCTGCCGTGGAACTCATCGGACCCGGAGAAAGCGCCGGCAGCTACCGCGAAATCGAGATGAAGGACGGCAAGATGACCACGGTTGGCTATCGCTGATCGTCCCGATCTGACAAGAAAGCTTGCAGCCCGGGCCACGCCCCGGGCTGTTTGCAGCTAACAACACCACCTTCCGCAAAGGAAGGGGCTGACAGGGGAAACGGATGATCGTCGTCGAGGATCTGCACAAGCATTTCGGCGGGTTCCACGCCGTGGACGGAGCGTCGCTGGAGATCAAGCAAGGTTCGATCACCGGCTTGATCGGACCGAACGGCGCGGGCAAGACCACGCTGTTCAACGTCGTCGCAGGGGTGCATCAACCGACCTCGGGCCGGGTCTTCATGCAGGGCGAGGATATCACCGGGCGCACGCCGCACGAGCTGTTTCACAAGGGCCTGCTGCGGACCTTCCAGATCGCACATGAGTTTTCCACCCGCACGGTGCGCGAGAACCTGATGGTCGTCCCCGCCGGGCAATCCGGCGAGCGGATCGTGAACACCTGGTTCCGCCGCGGACGCATCCGCGAGGAAGAGCGGGCACTGGCGAAAAAAGCCGACGAGGTGCTGGAATTCCTCACCATCGACCATCTGGCCGACGAACGCGCCGGGAACCTTTCAGGCGGGCAGAAGAAACTGCTGGAGCTTGGCCGCACGATGATGGTCGATGCCAAGATCGTCTTCCTCGACGAGGTCGGCGCGGGCGTCAACCGCACGCTTCTGAACACGATCGGCGACGCGATCATCCGGCTGAACAAGGAACGCGGCTACACCTTCTGCATGATCGAGCATGACATGGATTTCATCGGCCGCCTCTGCGACCCGGTGATCGTGATGGCCGAGGGCAAGGTGCTGGCCGAAGGCGCCGCGGCCGAGATCATGCAGAACGAGGCGGTGATCGAGGCCTATCTTGGGACGGGGTTGAAGAACAAGGCCAAGGCGGAGGCCGGCGCATGAGCGGCAATCCCTATCAGGACGACCGCGGCAACAAGGACCGCACGATCACCAACCCCAGGGGTCAAGGCAAGGAGTTCCCGGTCGAGGGGCGCGGCAAGACGGTCAGGGTCGAGGGTGACAGCCCGTTCCTGATCGGCGAGGCGATGACCGGCGGCTATGGCACGGGGGCGGATATCCTGCATGACTGCACCGTGGCCGTCGAGAAGGGCGAGATCGCGGTGATCGTCGGGCCGAACGGCGCGGGCAAGTCGACCGCGATGAAGGCGGTGTTCGGGATGCTGAACCTCAAATCCGGCTCGGTGCGGCTGGATGGCGAGGATATCACCAGCCTGTCGCCGCAGGACCGAGTGGCCAAGGGCATGGCCTTCGTGCCGCAGACGTCGAACGTCTTTGTCTCGCTGACGGTCGAAGAGAACCTGGAGATGGGCGCGTTTCTGCGCCAGGACGATATCCGCCCGACGATGGCACAGGTCTATGACCTTTTCCCGATACTCAAGGACAAGCGGCGGCAGGCGGCGGGCGAGCTATCCGGTGGTCAGCGCCAGCAGGTTGCCGTGGGCCGGGCGCTGATGACCCAGCCCAAGGTGCTGATGCTCGACGAGCCTACCGCCGGGGTCAGCCCGATCGTGATGGACGAGCTTTTCGACCGCATCATCGAGGTCGCCCGCGCCGGGATCACCATCCTGATGGTCGAGCAGAACGCCCGGCAGGCGCTGGAGATCGCCGACAAGGGCTATGTGCTGGTGCAGGGCGCGAACGCCTATACCGATACCGGCAAGGCGCTGCTGGCGGACCCCGAGGTTCGCCGGACGTTCCTGGGAGGGTGAGTGGTATGAAGCTCGTACTGACAGTTTTGGCACTCAAGCTGGTAATCGGACCTTCTTCCGCGCAGCAGTTTTCGTTCATTTGCGATTTCACGACAGAGTGCTCGCGGGACACTCGCTGCGAGGAGAAGGACATGAAACTGACCTTCCTATTCAACGAGAAATCCAGCGAAGCCTATATGCAAGGCAACGTCGATCTTGTTCAGGTAATGCCGCTAAGAGGTGACTCTGCAATTTCTTTCGCAGAGCCACTGGGAACCGGTGCAATTCAAACAACCACGATCCTCAATGATGGAACCGCTATTCATTCGCGCCACACGATCATTTCTGACGAAGTAGTTCCCGCCCAATGGTATGGGCACTGTGATAGATTTGGAGGCTGATTGATGGACCCGATCAACGCCATCGTGGCGCTTCTGAATTTCGTCATCATCCCGGCCACCGCTTACGGCGCGCAGCTGGCGCTCGGGGCGCTGGGGGTCACGCTGATCTACGGCATCCTGCGGTTCTCGAACTTCGCGCATGGCGACACGATGGCCTTCGGCGCGATGTGCACGATCCTTGTCACATGGCTGTTCCAGAGCTGGGGCCTGCACCTCTGGGTGCTGCCGACCGCGCTGATCGCCCTGCCCTTCGGCATCTTCTTCACGGCGCTGTTGCTGGTCGGCACCGACCGCGCGGTTTACCGGTTCTACCGAAAACAGAAGGCCGCGCCGGTGATCCTTGTGATCGTCTCGATGGGTGTCATGTTCATCATGAACGGGCTTGTCCGGTTCATCATCGGCGTCGATGACCAGAACTTCCTCGACGGCGAGCGTTTCATCATCTCGGCCCGCACGTTCCGCGAGATGACCGGCATCCAGGAAGGCCTGGCCTTCAAGACCTCGCAAGGCTTGACCATCGTCACGGCGGTGATCGTGGTGGCCGCGCTCTTCTGGTTCCTCAACCGCACCCGCACCGGCAAGTCGATGCGGGCGTTTTCGGACAATGAGGATCTGGCGCTTCTGTCGGGCATCAACCCCGAGAAGGTCGTGACCTATACCTGGATCATCGTGGCGGGCCTCGCGACCATTGCCGGTGTGCTTTACGGGCTCGACAAGAGCTTCAAGCCCTTCACCTATTTCCAGCTTCTCTTGCCGATCTTCGCCTCGGCCATCGTCGGCGGGCTCGGCAGCCCGCTGGGTGCCATCGCGGGCGGGTTCGTGATCGCGTTTTCCGAGATCACCGTGACCTATGCTTTCAAGAAGGTCCTGGGCTATCTCGCGCCGGGGGGATGGGAGCCTGACACGCTGGTCCAGCTTCTTTCGACCGACTACAAATTCGCGGTTTCCTTCGGGATCCTGATCATCGTGCTGTTGTTCAAGCCAACCGGCCTATTCGCGGGGAAATCGGTATGAACCACCAGATCCGAGCCATCCTGATGTTCGTCGCCGTGTTCGGCCTGATCGCGATCACCGGCCAGACCACCAGCTGGAACGTCGCCCTCGGGATCATCAACATGGGCCTGATCAGCGCGATCATGGCTTTGGGCGTCAACATGCAATGGGGCTATGCGGGCCTTTTCAACATCGGGGTCATGGGCTTCGTGGCCCTGGGCGGGCTGGGTGCTGTCATCGTCTCGATGCCGCCGGTGAATGCGGCCTGGGCGGCAGGCGGGCTTCGCGTGCTGCTGGCACTTGCGGTCGGCGCCGGCACCATCATCGGTGCGATCCTGCTCTGGAGACGGATGGATCGCGGCAAGGCGCGGGGTCTGGCGCTCGTGGCGCTGCTGGTCGCGGGCTTCTTCCTGTTCCGCTTCCTGTTCGATCCGGCGGTGGCGGCGATCGAGGCGGTCAATCCGGCGGGCACCGGCTATCTCGGCGGTCTCGGCCTGCCGGTCCTGCTGTCCTGGCCGGTCGGCGGGCTTCTGGCGGCGGGCGCAGCCTGGATCGTCGGCAAGACCGCGCTCGGCCTGCGGTCGGACTACCTGGCCATCGCCACGCTCGGCATCGCCGAGATCATCATCGCCGTCCTTAAGAACGAGGACTGGCTGAGCCGGGGCGTCAAGAACGTCGTCGGCCTGCCGCGCCAGCCGATCCCGTTCGAGATCGAGCTGCAGGGCAATCCCGCCTTCGTGACATTTATGCGCGACTGGGGGTACGATCCCGTCATCGCCTCATCGATCGTGGTGAAGCTCTGCTATGCGGCACTGTTCACGGCTGTCCTGCTGCTGCTGCTCTGGCTCAGCCAGATGGCGCTGAATTCGCCCTGGGGCCGGATGATGCGCGCGATCCGCGACAACGAGGTCGCGGCCGAGGCGATGGGCAAGGACGTGACCGGGCGGCACTTGCAGATCTTCATCCTCGGCTCGGCGATCTGCGGCCTGGCGGGTGCGATGATGACGACGCTGGACGGCCAGCTGACGCCGGGCAGCTACCAGCCGCTGCGTTTCACCTTCCTCGTCTGGGTGATGGTGATCGTCGGTGGGTCAGGCAACAACTGGGGCGCGGTTCTGGGCGGCTTCCTGATCTGGTTCCTCTGGGTGCAGGTCGAGCCGATCGGCTTGTGGCTGATGGATGTCATCACCGCCGGGATGCCGGACGGATCGGCACTGAAACAGCATCTGCTGGACAGCGCCGCGCATATGCGGCTTCTGACCATGGGGCTGATCCTGCTGCTGGTGCTGCGTTTCAGTCCGCGCGGGCTGATCCCCGAGCGCTGAACCGGCGGCCCTCCCGGCACTGCGGTCGGAGACGAGTATTTGCACGAAGAAAAAGCCAGCCGCGACGATCTGAGGATCCTGATCCTTGCGGCCGGGGCCTCTGCCCGGATGCGCGGAACCGACAAGCTGCTGCAGCCGGTCGGCGGTGTTCCGCTGCTGCGGCATGTCGCGATGCAGGCCGTGGCGACGGGCCTACCGGTCCATGCGACGCTTCCCGCCGGAGACAGCGAGCGGGGGGCTATCCTGCGGGATCTGCCGATCACGGTGATCGCCGTATCCGATCCGGACCGGGGAATGGGGGCGAGCCTTGCGGCCGGTGTCGCCGCATTGCCAGCGGCAGCCGCCGGGGTCATGGTGATCCCCGCCGACATGCCGGAATTGACGACCGCGGATCTGTTGCAGGCCGCGGAAGTATTCGACGGACAGTCGGCGATCCGGGCGACCTCGGCCGAAGGCAGACGCGGTCATCCGGTGATCCTTCCGGCTCGGCTGTTCGCCGCCTTGGCGGGGCTTGATGGCGACAGGGGGGCACAGGGCCTTCTGGCGTCGGAGACGCCGCTCTTGGTTGCCCTGCCCGGCTGTCATGCGACGACCGATCTCGATACGCCCGAGGATTGGCTGGCATGGCGAAGACGAAATCCGGGAAAATGACGGGCGGGATGGTCCCGCCCGCCGGCTGAAATACTTTCTCCGTCAATGGCGGCCGCTCTGACATCTGTTGATGACGCCGTCATGACTGGTCGGTGGTAACTCTGCGGCAAGGCTGCGGCATGCGATCTCGTTTTCGCCCACGCAACCGCGGGCATATCAGCCACAGCTCCGCTCCGTTCGCGAAATCCGTCGCGGTGTCGATCTCGACAATCTGCCCGGCGATCTCGACCCGCATCGCCGCTCGGTCGCTGCAGGCGCCCCGGCAGGTCACCGGTAGAACGGCGGCTGCGGAATTCGAGCCGGGATGCCGTTCGGACAGGACACATCCCTGACCGGGGCGCAGTTCCCATTCCTCGTGCGGCAGGGCCTCGCCCGGAAGCGTCAGCATGTGGTCGCCGATCCGGAAGGCCAGCACCCCGTCAGACGCCGAGTCGACGGTCAGGCAAAACCGCGGCGGGCCTTCCTGCATGGGACCAAGCTTTCCATCCCGCATCCGGTAAATGCGGTCCGCCAGCAGCGCCATTTCGAACTGGCTGTGAGACACGTAGAGAACGGCAAGGCCGAAAATGTCGACGGCACGGGTGATATAGGGAAGAACCTCGGCCCGGCGCGCCGTATCGAGGCCGACCATCGGCTCGTCGAGGAACAGGATCCGGGGGCGGCTGGCCAAAGCCCGCCCAAGCGCCACGCGACGCGCCTCGCCGCCCGACAATGCGGTTGTGCGCCGCCCCAGAAGCGGACCGAGGTCGAGCGCCTCTATGACCTCCTGCACCATGCGCTCGGGCGCGCCGCGCCGGCTGGCGCCGTAGCGCAGGTTCTCATCGACGCTCAGATGCCGGAACAGCCGCGCGTCCTGAAACACATACCCGACCTGACGGCGCTGCGGTGGCAGGCCGGTCCAATCGACGGTGCCGAACCGGACCGCACCTCTTGCGCACGGCTCCAGCCCGGCAAGCGCCCGCAGCAGGGTCGTCTTGCCAGAACCGCTGGCGCCCGAGATCACAGTGATTCCATCGAGCGGGATACGCGCCGCCGCCCGCAGCCCGAAGCCCGGAAGATCGAGGCTCAGATCGAAAGCCAGTTCCTCAGCCACCGATCTGCACCCCGCGCCGGTTCATGACATAGACAAGCGTGAGGACGAGGAAGGAAAAGATCAGGAGGCCAGCGGACAAGAGATGCGCGGTGCGGTAATCCAGCGTTTCGACGGCAGAGTAGATTTCGATCGAGATCACGCGGGTCCGACCGGGGATGTTGCCGCCCACCATCAGCACGACGCCGAATTCGCCTAGCGTGTGGGCGAATGTGAGAACCGCCGCCGTCAGCACACCGCGCCGCGACAGCGGCAAGGCGACACTTCGGAACGCGTCGAACCGCCCGGCCCCGAGAGTGGCCGCCGCTTCCATCGCGCCATGTCCCACCGAGTGGAAGGCGGTCTGCATCGGCTGCACGGCGAAGGGCAGCGAATAGAGGATCGAGGCGAACAGCAACCCGGTGAAGGAAAAGGCAAGCGTATCGCCGGTCAGCCGCAGAAAGCCCGCGCCAAGCGCCGAGGTCGGGCTGAACAGGATCAACAGGTAAAAGCCGAGGACCGTCGGCGGCAGCACCAAGGGAAGAGCCGTCAGGGCCTCGATCACCGGGCGGAATGGACTGCGTGTTCGCGACAACCACCAGGCGAGCGGCATGGACAGCGCCAGCAGGATCAACGTCGTCGCCCCGGCAAGTTGCAGCGACAGCCAGACCGGCGTCCAGAGGTCGGTCATCGCTCGGTGCCGTAGCCCGCCGACTCGATCAACCGCAGCGCGGCGGGGCTTGCCAGATACTCGAAGAAGGCACGGGCCGCGGGATTGCTCGTCGAGCCTTCCAGAAGCACGACATCCTGCTGGATCGGGTCGTATAGCTCGGGCGGGATCACGAGTTCGCGCGCGCGGAAATCGACCAGAACCAGCTGCGACAGCGCAAGGATCGCCGCGTCGGCATTGCGCGTGGCAAGAAAGCTCATCGCCTGCCCCACATCTGCGCCGAGCACAACGTTCGACCGCCAGTCTGCAGTGCCGCGCAGCCCCGCAAGCACCTGCCGCGCCGCAACGCCGTAGGGGGCGAGTTCCGGATCGGCAATGGCAATGCGCAAGTCGTCGTCTGTAATCGCCGCGAGCGAGGCCTCGCGCCGGCCGCGGACCAGCAGAACCAGACGCCCGAAGGCATAGGGCTTGCGCGACGCGGCGAGACCGCGGTCTTCCAGCGCCGCGGGGCGCGCCGCATCGGCCGCAAGAAAGACATCGAACGGTGCACCGTTCACGATCTGCGCGAAGAGCTTGCCCGTCGAACCGGGTACAAGCTCGATCTGATGCCCGGTCTCACGACTGAACTCCTCGGCCAGCGATTCCGCCGTCGTCAGGAAATTCGCCGCCACCGCGACCGTGGCGGTCGCGGCACGCGCTGCACCGGCAAGGCTCAAGCCAAGCGCAAGGACCGTGAGAACTGCTTGAAATCGCCGCATCATCCCTCCGCTTGCCGATGCAGATAGCACCCCGTCTGGCGCGGGACGTCAAGAAACTGCGGGCTGCCTGGTACCCGAGGTCGGACTCGAACCGACACGCCTTGCGGCGGGGGATTTTGAATCCCCTGCGTCTACCATTCCGCCACTCGGGCAGCCGCGGATGGTTTAGCGTCAGCACAACCCGCCGTCCACCGGAAAACGCCGGCCAGCCCGGCTTCATTGTCTTTCAAATATCCCCGCCGGAGGCGCCTTGGATCCGTGACGGCGACAGCAGCGGCGGGCGTGAATTCAGCGCTGTGATATCCATTCCCGCGATCGACTTGTAGCGGCGCGCGGTCTCTTCCAGTTCGGTGCGGCTCATCACCTCCGATATGTCGGAGAACCCGTCCGGCGCCTTTTCGGCGACGATATCCAGCACCTTGTCCGGCCCGTCGCCGCGATTGGCCAGGACAAGCGCATTGACCGCCTCGCGCCGCTCTGACTCGTAGGCCAGCAGCGCCCCGCTTCCGATCCCGTCGTCGCGCAGTTCTCGGGCCAGGATACGGGCGTCGAGAACTGCCTGGGACGCGCCGTTGGAGCCGATCGGATACATCGCGTGGGCCGCATCGCCAAGCAGTGTCGCCCGGCCATGCGTCCAGCGCGGCAGCGGGTCCCTGTCCACCATCGGATATTCCCAGATACCGGAGGCGCCCGTTATGACGGCGGGCACGTCCAGCCAGTCGAACCGCCATCCGGCAAAATGCGGCAGGATGTCCGACTTGTCGCCGGAACGATTCCAATCCTGTCGCGCCCAGTCATGGTCGTGCGGATAGGCCAGATCGGCGATCCAGTTGATCAGGCTGGTTCCGCCGGGCAGGTCGCGGATCGGATAGCAGACGAACTTCTGCGCCTTGCGCCCGGCCATCGCCATCGTCCGGCCTGACAGGAACCGCGGTCCTTCGGTCACCCCGCGCCACATCATCACGCCGGCCCAATGCGCCGGCCCCTCATCAGGAAAAAGCTTCGCGCGGACGGTCGAGTTGATCCCGTCCGCGGCGACCAGCACCCCGCCCGTGGCCTGGCCGGTCTGCCGGCCGCTGGATCTGTCGGACAGGGACAGGGTGATACCGTCGGCATCCTCCCGCCACCCGGTCACCGCGGCCCCGGTGCTCAGGACCGCCGCCCCTGCCCGCTCGATCAGGCTGTCATGCAGCAGCATCTGCAAATCGCCCCGGTGAATCGAGTATTGCGGCCAGTTGTAGCCCGCCAGGCGGCCTCGCGGCTCGGACCAGATGCGACCGCCCTGCGCCGAGAAATAGGCTACCTCCTCGGTCTGCAGGCCGATCTCGGCCAGCGCGTCGGCAAGGCCCAGGTCGTGCAGTTCGCGCACCGCATGGGGCTGCAGGTTGATCCCGACGCCAAGCGGGCGCAACTCGCGCGCTGCCTCGAAGATGTGAAACGGAATGCCCAGATGATGCAGGCTCAGCCCCAGCGTCAGCCCGCCGATCCCCGCACCTGCGATCAGCACCGTCACCGGCTCAGATCCGGTCGGTCCCGAACGTGTCGCAATCGGTGATGTCGCCGCTCTGATAGCCCCGCGCGAACCACCGCTGCCGCTGTTCGGACGTGCCATGGGTGAAGGTGTGCGGCATCGGCCGGCGCCCGGCATTGCGCTGCAGCGTATCGTCGCCGATCTGCTTGGCCGCGTTCATCGCCTCTTCGACATCGCCGGGCTCCAGCGTTCCGAACCGTTCAGCGGCATGGCGGGCCCAGATGCCGGAATAGCAGTCCGCCTGCAACTCGATACGAACCGAAATCGCATTCGATTCAGCCTCGTCCACGCGCTGGCGCATCGCAGTGGCCTGACCGAGGATGCCCAGCTCGTCCTGCACGTTATGCGCCACTTCGTGGGCCACGACATAGGCCGCCGCGAAATCGCCCCCCGCGCCCATCCGTTGCGCCATAGTGGTGAAGAAGTCGGTGTCGAGATAGATCTTCTGGTCGAGCGGACAGTAGAACGGCCCCGAGGCCGCACCCGCCCCGCCGCAAGCCGATTGCGTGGCGCCTTTGAACAGCACCAGAACCGGCGGCTGATAGGCATCGCCCACCTGTTCACGGAAGATGTCCGCCCATATCTCCTCGGTATCGGCCAGCGTGACCGAGACGAATTCGGCGGCCTGTTCATCGGCCTGCGTGATCTGCTGTTCGCCGGATCCGACGATCTGGCCGCCGCCCTGCAGGAAGGGCGTCACGTCAATGCCAAGAAAATATCCGATCGCCAGGACGGCGATCAGACCGATCCCGCCGATGCCGCTTGCGCGGCCGCCCGACATCCGCCGGCGGTCCTCGATATTGCTGCTGCCGCGTCGTCCCCGCCATTTCATTGGCATAGCCTCCGTTTGACCAGACCAGTCTAGCCATGCCGCGGTGCTCTGCAACGCCCTAGTTTCGCTTGACCTTCGCGCCGTCCCGTGGCCAATGATCAAAAAAACGAGGCAACCCGCAGTGATCCGAGCGCTTTACGACTGGACGATCTCGCTGGCCGAACATCCGCGCGCGCTCTGGGCGTTGGCGCTGGTGGCGTTTGTCGAAAGCTCGGTCTTTCCGATCCCGCCGGACATCCTGATGATCCCGATGATCATCGCCGCCCCGCAGCGTGCCTTCCTGATCGCGACCGTGGCTATGGTCGCCTCGGTGCTTGGCGGGATGCTGGGCTACCTCATCGGCTGGGGGTTTTTCGAAAGCATCGGCCGCCCGGTGCTGGAATTCTACGGCAAGGACGTACATTTCGACGGCTTCGCCACCCGCTACAATGAATTCGGCGCCTGGGCGGTGCTGATCGCGGGGGTGACGCCGTTTCCCTACAAGGTCATTACGATCCTGTCCGGCGCGACCTCGCTCAGCCTGCCGGTCTTCATCGTAGCCTCGGTACTGGCGCGCGGCCTGCGGTTTTTCGTTCTGGCGGCGCTTTTGTGGAAGTTCGGCCCCCCGATCCGCGATTTCATCGAGCGCCGTCTGGGGCTGATGTTCACGCTGTTCGTCGTCATCCTTGTCGGCGGCTTCGCGACGGTGAAATACCTGTGACGCGGAGGGGGCTGATACTGCTTGCGGCAGGCGGCTCGCTGGCGCTGTTGCTCGGGGCCTGGGGGTTCCAGGCGCTTGGCTATCCGCCCTGCAAGCTCTGTCTCTGGCAGCGCTGGCCGCATGCGGCGGCGGTCCTGATCGGCGCGGTGGCGCTGTGGCGTCACGCCCTTCCGCTGCCCTGGCTGGGCGCGCTGGCGGCGCTGACGACAGCGGTGATCGGTTTCTACCATGCGGGGGTCGAGCAAGGCTGGTGGCCGGGACCGGACACCTGCAGCGCCGGCGATATCGGCGGGCTGACCCCGGACCAGCTGATGGACCAGATCCTGACCGCACCACTGGTGCGCTGCGACGAGATCGCCTGGCAGCTGCTGGGGCTGTCGATGGCGTCGTGGAATGCGCTGCTGTCCCTGGGACTGGCTCTGGTCTGGGTGGCGGCGGCGCGCCGGGCGGACTGACGGCGACGCCTTCGGCGTCAATAGATCCTTGCGCCGCGGCGATGCCACGCCGCGTTGCCTCCGGCGGGGATATTTCCCGACAAATGATGTCAGTGGATGGTGAATTCACCGACCACGTTGCGCCATTCGCCCGGCCCGATCAGCTTGCGATGGGTGAAGCGGACCGAATGCAGCGGCCCCTCTATCGTTTCCTGCCAGAATTCGATGAACTTGAAGAGCCGTGGATGATCCGGAGCAAGGTCGTAGTCCTGCCAGATGTAGCTGTTTAGCACGTGCTGGTAATCCGGCATCCGGTAGAAGAATTCCGCCGTCGTCAGCCCGTAGCCTTTCAGCATCAATTCGGTCTCTGAACTGCTCATGGTGCACCTCTTGTGCGGGCCCCCTGCATCCATCTTGCCTGAAGGATTTTACTTTTCAATGAAAACAATGTGTTGTCACTGTGGCGTGATGGCTGCCGAGGCGCGGGGAAAGCAGCCATTGCACCCAATATCCCGGTTCTGGTAGAGTTCCCGCAACTATATATAGAGCGAACAGCGACAGGCGGCAGAGCACGTGAACGACACCCCGGAAACCCCTGAAAACGGCGAGGAAACGGGCCCCGAACGGCCGCGCCATACTGGTCCCACGATCGACATCACGGAGGAGATGAAATCCTCCTATCTCGACTACGCGATGAGCGTGATCGTCAGCCGCGCGATCCCCGACCTGCGCGACGGGCTGAAGCCGGTGCACCGGCGGATTCTTTACGCGATGCATGAAACCGGCAACACCCACGACAAGAGCTACCGAAAATCCGCGCGGCCCGTCGGCGATGTGATGGGCAAATACCACCCGCATGGCGACAGCGCGATCTACGATGCGCTGGTGCGGATGGCGCAGGATTTCTCGATGTCGCTGCCGCTTCTGGATGGTCAGGGCAATTTCGGCTCGATGGACGGCGATAACCCGGCGGCCATGCGCTACACCGAAGTGCGGATGGACAAGCCCGCCGCCTTCCTGCTGGCCGACATCGAGAAGGACACCGTTAACTTTCAGGACAATTACGACGGCAAGGATCAGGAACCCACCGTCCTGCCGGCGCGGTTCCCGAACATGCTGGTCAACGGCGCCGGTGGCATTGCCGTCGGCATGGCCACGAATATCCCGCCGCACAATCTTGGCGAGGTCGTCGATGCCACGCTGGCGCTGATCGAGAATCCCGACATGTCGATCGAAGCGCTGATGGAGCATGTCCCGGCGCCGGATTTTCCGACGGGGGGCGTGATCCTCGGCCGATCCGGCGCGCGCAAAGCGTACCTGGAGGGCCGCGGCAGCGTCATCCTGCGCGCCAAGACGCGGGTCGAGGAGATTCGCAAGGACCGTTTCGCGATCATCCTCGACGAGATCCCCTACCAGGTGAACAAGGCCAGCATGATCGAAAAGATCGCCGACCTTGTGCGCGAGAAGCGGATCGAGGGCATCGCCCATGTTCAGGACGAGAGCGACCGCGTCGGCGTGCGGGTGGTGATCGAGCTGCGGCGTGATGCGACCGCCGAGGTCGTGCTGAACCAGCTCTTCCGCTTCACCCCGATGCAAACCAGTTTCGGCTGCAACATGCTGGCGCTGAACGGCGGTCGGCCAGAGCAACTGACCTTGCATGATTTTCTGCGTTATTTCATCAGCTTCCGAGAGGAAGTTGTGGCGCGTCGAACGGCCTTCGAACTGCGCAAGGCGCGTGAACGCAGCCATGTGCTGTGCGGACTTGCCGTGGCGGTATCCAATGTCGACGAGGTGGTGGCCACGATCCGTGCCTCGGCCGATCCCGCGGATGCGCGCGAGCGGCTGATGACCCGCCGCTGGCCCGCCAAGGACATCGCCGAATATATCCGGCTGATCGACGATCCCAGCCACCGGATCAACGAGGACGGCACCTACAACCTGTCGGAAATCCAGGCCCGCGCCATCCTCGATCTGCGACTGCAGCGCCTGACCGCAATGGGCGTCAAGGAAGTCACCGACGAACTTCAACAGCTCGCCGCAAATATCCGGGAATATTTGGATATCCTGCGGTCGCGTGAACGGATCATGGCGATCATCTCGGACGAGTTGCGCGAGGTGAAGGAGCAATTCGCCGTGCCGCGCCGGACCGAGATCATCGACTGGTCCGGCGACATGGATGACGAGGATCTGATCGAGCGCGAGGATATGGTCGTGACGATCACTTCGGGCGGTTATGCTAAGCGAACGCCTTTGGCCGAGTTCCGCGCTCAGCGGCGCGGTGGTAAGGGGCTGAGCGGGATGTCCACGAAGGAAGAGGATGTCGTCACCACCCTCTTCGTCGCCAATACCCATACCCAACTGCTGTTCTTTACCACCGACGGCATGGTCTACAAGCTGAAGACATGGCGCCTGCCGCAGGGCGGACGCACCGCCAAGGGCAAGGCGATCATCAATATTCTGCCGATCCCGCAGGGCGTTTCCATCGCCGCGATCATGCCGGTCGATGCGCCCGAGCAGGACTGGGACGACCTGCAGATAGTCTTTGCCACCACCGACGGCAGCGTGCGGCGCAATGCACTATCCGATTTCACCAATGTCCGGTCGAACGGCAAGATCGCGATGCGATTGTCCGAAGATGTGAAGTTGGTGAACGCGCGGATTTGCACCGAAGAGGACGACGTGATGCTCGTCACCGCGCTTGGCCGCGCGATCCGCTTTCCGACGACCGCGGTGCGGGTCTTCAAGGGCCGTGATTCGACCGGTGTGCGCGGCATCCGGCTGGCCGGGGACGACGAGGTCGTGTCGATGTCCGTGATCCGGCATTTCGAGGCCGATCCCGCCGAACGCGCCGCCTATCTAAAGATGCGCCGCGCCGTGGCCGGCGCGCTCGATGACGGTGCCGAGACCGACGAGGACGAGGAAGCCGTCGAGGCCGGCCAGCTTTCGCCTGAACGTTACGCGGAAATGTCCGCAGCCGAGGATCTGATTCTGACGATCACCGCCAAGGGATCAGGCAAGACCTCCTCCAGCCACGATTACCCGGTCCGGGGCCGTGGCGGTCAGGGCGTGATGGCGATGGACAAGGCGATGCGCGGCGGCCGGCTGGTCAGTTCCTTCCCGGTGCAGATCGACGACCAGATCATGCTGGCCACGTCGACCGGCCAGTCGATCCGCGTGCCAGTGGACGGGATATCTTTCCGGTCACGAAGCGCCGGCGGGGTCAAGGTGTTCGACACGGCGAAGGGCGAGAAGGTCGTCTCGGTCGCCTGGATCGCCGAAGCCGCCGAGGAGATCGACGAGGGCGAGGCAGGCTGAACCGGCCGCCGACACTGATTCGCGGAATCCGGTTTTGCGAGTCATCTCATCGGAACGCTCGTCGTGGGCCGGTTCGAGGCTCGAACGCCTCTAGCGTTAATGCTTTCTTTAGATTCAACCTTAAGTTTCATTCATTTAGCGGCCTGCCGCTGACTGATACAGGGCAACTCTGCCCCACAACCGCCTCGGACAGAACACTTTTCCGCCGTACAATCCCGTGGTTTCAACATAATCTCGGCCAATTTTCCGACAATCCTGAATGCCTCGCACGACTGTTTCAGTACCAGTGGCAACTCCTCCTTCACGCACCGGACCACCACTCACGGGAGCACACGATGAAACATGACCGCACGGCCGGAAAATCGATCGGTTTCCAAGCTCAGAATCTCTCTCGCATCCTGATCGCCTCTTATTTCATGGCAGTGTCGCTTGGCCTCGTTGCCGGCACTGACGGAACTGCATTGATCCACTGGTTTATCCCCGACCCTCTTGCAGGCTCGATCTCGGCGGCCATCATCTTCGCGCTGGCGCTTCTGGTGATGACCGGGATCTGGCTGCGGCCCGCGGCGCTTTTGCTGGCCCTCGTTCTGTTCTGGTCGAGCTACCTGACGCTCATCGGCGGCTCGGCGCGGTCCGGGGTGGACATGTTCTGGCGGGATCTCGCCCTGATCGGCGCGCTGTTTCTCACCTATGCCCAATCGAGCCGGCGGGCGATGAGAATGCGCTCTGTCATCCGCCGCAAATTGCCGGTGCGCAAGCTCTCGGTCAGTGGCAACGCCATGCCGCGCCGGATCGCACAACCCGCAAGACCGGTCGGGACAGCAGTTCCCTTGCGTGAGGTGCCGTCTCAAGTCCAGTTCACCAGCCGCCGCAGCACGGGATGCGCAGGTTTGGAGCAGGAGGCCGTCGAAGCCGAGACCGACAACATTTTCGCGAGCCCCTACCCGTTGAAAGCCAGCGCCTGACCCGCAAACTTCGCGCCGGGGCTCTTTCATTTCCGCCCCGAGCAAGTTACATCCCGCCGCATGAGCGATGCACTCCACATCATCGGCGGCGGCATGGCCGGATCGGAAGCGGCGTGGCAGGCGGCGAACATGGGCGTCGATGTCGTCATCCACGAGATGCGCCCCAAAGTCGGAACATTCGCCCACAAGACCGGCCACCTCGCAGAGATGGTCTGTTCGAACTCGTTCCGCTCGGATGACGATGAACAGAACGCGGTCGGATTGCTGCACTGGGAAATGCGCGCGGCCGGCGGGTTGATCATGGCGATGGCGGATGCCCATGCGCTGCCCGCGGGCGGTGCACTGGCTGTGGATCGCGAGCCATTCGCCGAATCCGTGACCACGACGCTTCGTGCCCATCCGAGAGTTTCCGTTTCTGAAGAAGAGATTACAACGCTTCCCTCAACAGGCCGCTGGATCGTGGCGACGGGCCCTTTGACCTCCTCCGCCCTGGGCGAAAGCATCCGCAAGGCGACCGGCGCCGAGGCGCTGGCCTTCTTCGACGCCATCGCGCCGATCGTCTATGCCGACACGATCGACATGGACATTGCGTGGATGCAGTCGCGTTACGACAAGGGTGAGACCAAGGAAGAGCAGCGCGCCTATCTCAATTGTCCGATGACAAAGGCGGAGTACGAGGCGTTCATCGACGCCCTGCTTGCCGCCGACAAGACCGAGTTCCACGAGGGCGAAACCGCCGGTTATTTCGACGGTTGCCTGCCGATTGAAGTCATGGCCGAGCGCGGCCGCGAGACCCTGCGCTTCGGCCCGATGAAGCCGGTCGGCCTGACCAACGCGCACAAGCCCGACCAGAAGCCCTATGCGGTCGTGCAGTTGCGCCGCGACAACAAACTCGGGACGCTCTACAACATGGTCGGGTTCCAGACCAAGATGAAGTACGGCGCGCAGACCGATGTTTTCAAGATGATTCCCGGGTTAGAAAATGCTTCTTTCGCACGGCTCGGCGGCATCCATCGCAACACGTTCATCAACTCTCCGACCCTGCTCGACGACCAGATGCGGCTGCGGTCGCGCCCCGCCATCCGGTTCGCAGGCCAGATCACCGGCGTCGAAGGCTATGTCGAATCCGCCGCCATGGGGCTACTGGCGGGCCGCATGGCCGCCGCCGAGATCCTCGGTCAGCCGATCGCAGCCCTGCCGCCCGAGACCGCGATGGGCGCCCTGATCCACCACATCACCGGCGGCGCCGAGGCGAAGACCTTCCAGCCGATGAACGTCAACTTCGGCCTGTTTCCACCAGTCGAGGGCCTGAAATCCGGCCGCCGCGGCCGAAAGGACCGCTACAAGGCCTATACTGATCGCGCCAAGGCCGCCTGGGCCGGCTGGCTGCGGCAGGCCGCCCTGGACGCCGCGTGATCGTCACCAGATTCGCACCGTCACCCACCGGGCCGCTGCATCTTGGCCATGCCTTCTCGGCGCTGCTTGCACACGACCGCGCCCGCGCCGCGGCGGGCAGCTTCCTGCTTCGTATCGAGGATATCGATCAGGCCCGATCCCGTCCGGAATGGGAGGCGCTGATCTTCGAAGACCTGCACTGGCTCGGTCTCGACTGGCCCGTTCCGGTGATGCGCCAATCCGAGCGCCTGCCCGCCTATGCCGGGGCGCTGGCGCAGCTGGCGGATTTGGGGCTGACCTATCCGTGCACCTGTTCGCGCGCCGATATCCGCGCCGCCCTTGCCGCGCCGCAGGAAGGCGTGCCCATCACCGGTCCCGATGGTCCCGTCTATCCCGGCAACTGCCGCGGCACGCCGCATGGCCCGGAAGAGGCCGCGATCCGGCTCGACATGACCCGCGCGATGGAGCGCGTCGGAAGCTTCGCGCCTCTGACCTTCACCGAGGTCGGCACCGGATATGCGGGCGAGCACAGTCTTGATCCCGCCGGCATGGTCGAGGAAATCGGCGATATCGTATTGGCGCGGGCGGGGCTCGGGACAAGCTACCACCTCGCGGTGACGGTCGACGATGCCGCGCAGGGAATTACCGAGGTCGTCCGGGGCGAGGATCTGTTCGAGGCGACGCGGATCCATCGGCTGCTGCAGGCGCTGCTCGGGCTGCCGACGCCGCGCTACCATCACCACAGGCTGATCCGCGATCCGAAGGGCAAGCGGCTTGCCAAACGCGACGATGCCCGCGCGATCCGGCTCTACCGGCAGGAAGGCGCCACACCCGACGACATCCACCGGATGGTTGGCCTGGATGCGCGCTAGCCCACCGGCTCCATGATCGTTACCTCCTCGCCGTCCCGCAAGGCGGTGTAGAAACAACTCCGCCGTCCGGTATGGCAGGCCGGCCCGGTCTGCCGGACCAGCACCAGCAGGCAATCGCGGTCGCAGTCGAGCCGCATCTCCACCAGTTCCTGCACATGGCCCGAGGTCTCACCCTTCACCCAGAACTGCGCCCGCGACCGCGACCAATAGGTTACGCGCCCCGTCTCCAGCGTTCGCGTCACCGCCTCGGCATTCATCCAGGCCAGCATCAGGACCTCGCGGCTGTCCACATCCTGCGCGATCACCGGCAGCAGGCCGCGCGCGTCGAAGACAAGGCTGGCAGGGTCGAAGGGCATCGGCGGGCCTTTCCAATCGGTCGGTCCGGCCCTATCTAGGGCAGCAGCACCCGAAGGGAAAGCCATGAGCGACAGCGATCTCATCAGCCTCTATTCCAGCCGCATCCTGGCGCTGGCCGCGGATATCCCGCTGACAGACCGGCTGAACGCGCCGGAGGCCACCGTCAAGCGCCGCTCGCCGCTTTGCGGATCCACGGTAACGGTGGATATCGTGACAAAGGACGGCCTCATCGCCGAATTCGGCCAGGACGTGAAAGCTTGCGCGCTCGGCCAGGCCTCCGCCTCTGTCGTCGGCGCCAATATCATCGGCCGCAGCCGCAACGAGGTCGAAACCGCCCGTAATCAGCTGAAGGCCATGCTGAAGGAGGACGGGCCCGTCCCGGATGCGCCCTTCGACGGGCTCGAGGTGCTCCTCCCCGCGCGCGACTACAAGAACCGGCACGCCTCGATCATGCTGGCGCTCGACGCGACCGCCGAGGCGATGGCGCAAGCCGAAGCCGCGCGATCCGTCTGACCTTTTTTCTTCGCGGAAATACTCCCGCCGGAGGTGTCGTGCGTCAGCACGAAAAAAAACCGCCGCACTCCCTTGGGGTGGAGGCGGCGGCAGGCAGAGGTCTGAAGCACCGGCGGGGAAGGCAATCAGTGGACCGCGCATCGGGACAGGGACACGCGGCGTAACGCCGGCTCAGACCCGGGCAGGTCAGGCAAGACCCGGCAGATGAAGGGCCGTCAACAGAAGAACGACCAGGGCGACCGCGCCAGCGGCATCGCCCAGAAGAGTTGGGGCGCTGCGGTCGATGACGGCTTTCAATTCGGTAAGCATCGGCATGTCCTCTGTTCCTCGGTGTTGCCTCTTTGTTCTCACATGATTAACGCGATGTAAAGAACTTTTAGAGAACATTTGCGAACAAAATGGGGCCGCCGCGCTAACCCACTGAAATCAAACGGATCGCCCGGTCCTGTTCCATCAACCAAAGCAGCGCCCGCACTGCCTCTCCGCGCGGACTCTCCAACTTCGGATCCTCGGCCAGCAGGTTTCGCGCATCCGACTGCGCCATCTGCATCAACGCGGTCTGGCGCTCCAGATCGGCGACGCGGAACTTCGGCAGCCCCGATTGCGCGGTGCCGATCAGGTCGCCCGCCCCTCGCATCGCCAAGTCCTCCTCGGCGATGCGGAAACCGTCTTCGGTCTCGCGCAGGATCTCCAGCCGCCGCCGCCCGCCCTCGGTCAGCGGCGGCTGATACATCAGCAGACAGGTCGAGTCGGCCGTGCCCCGGCCGACCCGGCCGCGCAGCTGGTGCAGCTGGGCGAGCCCGAAATGCTCGGCCCGCTCGATCACCATGATCGAGGCATTCGGCACGTTCACCCCGACCTCGATCACCGTCGTCGCCACCAGCACCTTGGTCTCACCAGCCACGAACCGCGCCATTGCGGCATCCTTCTCGGTGGGCGGCAGCTGGCCATGGACCAGCCCGACAACACCGTCGCCCAACGTCGCCCGCAGGCGCTGGAACCTGTCCTCGGCGGCGGTCATGTCGCTGGCCTCGCTTTCCTCGACCAGCGGGCAGACCCAGTAGCATTGCCGCCCCTCGGCGATTGCCCGGCGCAGGTGGTCGATGACCTCGTCGATCCGCCCAGCCGAGACCAGAGCGGTCTTCACCGGCTGCCGTCCGGGCGGCTTTTCGTCCAGCACCGACACGTCCATGTCGCCATATTGCGACAGCGCCAGACTGCGCGGGATCGGGGTGGCGGTCATCACCAGCACGTCGGTGACCTTGCCCTTCGCACCCAGTTCCATCCGCTGCGATACGCCGAACCTGTGTTGTTCATCGACCACCGCCAGTCGCAGGTCGTGGAAATCGACATCCTTCTGGAATACCGCATGGGTGCCGACCAACACCTGAATCCTGCCCTCTTTCAGGGCCTTCAGCTTCGCCGCCCGTTCCGCACCCTTGTCGCGTCCGGTCAGAATCTCCAGCACGACGCCCGCATCCTCTGCCAGCGGCTGCAGACCTTCCAGATGCTGCCGGGCGAGAATTTCCGTCGGGGCCATCATCACCCCCTGCCCGCCCGCCTCGACGGCGACCAGCAGCGCGAGGAACGCGACCAGCGTCTTGCCGGATCCGACATCGCCCTGGAGCAGCCGGTTCATCCGCACCGGGGCGGCCATGTCGGCGGTTATCTCGCGGATCGACCGGTCCTGCGCGCCGGTCGGACGGTATGGCAACGCGGCCAGAATCCTGTGCTGCAAACGACCCGTGGCGCGGCTTTCGCGCCCCTTGCCGCGCTGCACCACCGAGCGCGCCAGCGCCAGCGTCACCTGATGTGCAAACAATTCATCATAGGCCAGCCGCACCCGCGCGGGCGCCGTCGGCGCCAGATCGGCAGAACCTTCGGGCGCATGGGCGGCGGTGACCGCGGCGTGGAAATCTTGCCAGCCCTCGCGCGCTTTCAGGTTCTTGTCGATCCATTCGGCCAGCTCCGGCACACGAGAGATCGCGGCTGCTGCTGCCTTGTACATCACCCTTTGCGTGATCCCGGCAGTCAGCGGATAGACCGGTTCGAACTCGGGTATCTCGGCGGCCTCGTCGACCGGCAGGATGTGATCGGGATGCACCATCTGCGCTACGCCGTCGAAAATCTCGATCTTGCCGGAGAGGAGCCGCCGCTGCCCGGTCGGAAGCTGCTTTTTCAGCCAGTCATCGCGGGCATGGAAAAACACCAGTTGAAACGTCGTGGCCGCATCCTGCACGTTGACGCGATAGGGTCCGCCCTTCTTGCGCGCCGGGAAATGCAGCCCCACCTCGACTTCGACCGTCACGGTGGCCGGGGCCTGCACCTCTCGGATGCTGGATTTGCGGCGGCGATCCACGACCGAATGGGGCAAGGTGAACACCAGATCGCGCGGCTTTTCCACACCCATCTGCGCGAAATGCTGCGCCGTCTTGGGGCCGACGCCCTCCAGCGTTTCCAGTCCAGCGAAAAGCGGAAACAGGATCGGCGGACGGCTCATGCGTCGCCGATCAGGGCCAGCCAGCCGTCCTCATCGACCATCTTGATCCCCAAATCCTCGGCTTTCTTGGCCTTCGATCCCGCGCCGGGTCCGGCCACGACCAGGTCGGTCTTGGCGCTGACCGAGCCTGCGACCTTGGCCCCCAACGCCTCGGCCCGCGCTTTGGCCTCGGCGCGGCTCATCTTTTCCAGCGTTCCGGTGAAGACCACGGTCTTGCCCGCGACGGGGCTGTCGACCGCGCCGCGCCGCGCCGCTTCCTGGATGTCGAGCTGCGCCACCAGCCTATCGATCGAGGCGCGTTCGGCCTCCTGCTGAAAGGTCGTGACGACCGATGCGGCCAACACCTCGCCCACGCCGTCGATATTCAAAAGTTCCGCCCAGTCCGGCCCCTCGCCGACGGTTGCCCGCGTCATCGCCTTCTCGAACGCGTCCCAGGACCCGTAATGACTGGCCAGCAGCGCCGAGGCGCTCTCGCCGACATGGCGGATACCAAGCGCAAAAATTACGCGATTGAGCGGGATTGCGCGGCGATCTTCAATAGCTTGAAACAGGTTTTGCGCGGATTTCTCGCCCCAGCCATCGCGGTTCTTCAGCTTGCTGACATTCGCGGCGTCGCGCCCCGCCAGCGTGAAGATATCCGCCGGCTCGCGGATCGGCAGCAGATCGTCGTGATAGAACATCTCGACCTGCTTGGCGCCAAGCCCCTCGATGTCGAAGGCGGCGCGGCTGACGAAATGTTTCAGCTTTTCGACTGCCTGTGCCGGGCAGATCATGCCGCCGGTGCAGCGCCGTACCGCGTCGCCCTCCTCGCGCACCGCCTCTGAACCGCATTCCGGGCAGGTGGTGGGAAAGACATAGGGCGCGGCGTCATCGGGCCGTTTCGACAGATCGACATCCGCCACTTTCGGGATCACGTCGCCGGCGCGGTAGACCTGCACCCAGTCGCCGATGCGGATATCCTTGCCGTCGCGGATCGACCGCCCCCGAGAGTCGCGCCCGGCGATGTAATCCTCGTTATGCAGCGTCGCGTTCGAGACGACGACTCCGCCGACCGTCACCGGGGTCAGCCGCGCCACCGGGGAAAGCGCCCCGGTACGGCCGACCTGGATGTCGATCGCCTCGAGCCGGGTCCAGGCAAGCTCGGCGGGGAACTTGTGCGCGATGGCCCAACGCGGCGTCGTCGAGCGGAATCCGAGCCGCCGCTGCAAGGCCAGATCGTTGACCTTGTAGACCACGCCGTCGATATCGTAGCCAAGCGTCGCGCGCTGTGCCTCGATTGAAGCGTAGTGTTCCAGCATCGCCTCGGGCCCGTCGCAGAGCGCGGTCAGCGGGTTGGTCCGAAAGCCGAGATCGGCCAGACGCTCGATCGCCTTCATCTGCGTGTCGGCCAAGGGGTTCGAATGCGCGCCCCAGGCATAGGCGAAGAAGCGCAGCGGCCGGTCGCGGGTTATCTCTGCATCAAGCTGGCGCAGCGAACCCGCCGCAGCATTGCGCGGATTGGCGAAGGTCTTGCCGCCCGCCTTTTCCTGCCGGGCGTTGAGATCGGCAAAATCGTCATGGCTCATATAGACCTCGCCGCGCACCTCCAGAAGATCTGGCGTATCCGCCAGCTCATGCGGGATGTCGCTAATGGTACGGGCGTTGGCCGTCACGTTCTCGCCCACGCTGCCATCGCCCCGCGTCGCCGCCTGCACCAGCCGCCCGCGCTCGTAGCGCAAGGACAGCGAAAGCCCGTCGATCTTCGGTTCGGCGGTATACGTCATCTCCGTCTCGCCCAGACCGAGGAAGCGGCGGACCTGATCATCGAAATCGCGGATCGCCTCGTCGTCGAAGGCATTGGCCAGCGACAGCATCCGCACATCGTGCGCGACCTTGGCGAAGCCCTCGGCTACCGCGCCGCCGACGATATCGCTGGGGCTGTCGGGACGCTTGAGATCCGGAAACCGCTCCTCGATCGCCGAATTGCGTGCCTTCAGCGCGTCATAGTCGGCATCCGATATTTCGGGCGCGTCTTCGGTGTGGTAGGCGGTGTTGGCCCGCGCGATTGCGTCCGCCAGCCGCGCAAGCTCCGCCCTCGCCTGATCCGGCGTTAGATCGCCGACCGCGACCTTTGCGGTTTCGCTGCTGTCCTTCGACATCGGACCTCTCGTGGATGCGGTCCCCGAAGTGATAGGGCGCTGCCGAAACGAGGTCCAGTATCGCCGTGCAGGTTCTGCCCCGCATCGCGGACCGCAATACCGACGACCGGCCGCCGCCCGTCAGCCGGCGGCGGCGATTTGCTGGTCGTAACGCACGGGTTCAGGGTCGCGCAGCACATAGCCGCGGCCCCAGACGGTTTCGATGTAATTCTCACCGCCGGTGGATTGCGCCAGCTTCTTGCGAAGCTTGCAGATGAAGACGTCGATTATCTTCAACTCGGGCTCGTCCATGCCGCCGTAGAGATGGTTCAGAAACATCTCTTTCGTCAACGTCGTACCCTTGCGCAGCGAGAGCAGTTCCAGCATCTGGTATTCCTTGCCGGTCAGATGCACCGGCTTGCCGCCCGCGCTGACCGTCTTGGCATCCAGATTGACCTCGACCTCGCCGGTCCGGATCACCGATTGCGAATGGCCCTTTGAGCGCCGGATGATCGCATGGATCCGTGCCACGAGTTCTTCGCGATGGAAAGGCTTGGTCAGGTAATCATCCGCGCCGAAACCGAAGCCCTTGATCTTGCTTTCGGTGTCGTCGGCCCCGGACAGGATCAGGATCGGTGTCTCGATACGTGCAAGGCGCAGCTGACGCAGAACCTCGTGCCCGGTCATGTCGGGCAGGTTGAGATCCAGAAGGATCAGGTCATAGTCGTAGAGCTTCGCCAGGTCGATCCCTTCTTCGCCAAGATCGGTGGCATAGACATTCAAATTGGCATGGGTCAGCATCATTTCGATGCTCTTCGAGGTTGTCGGATCATCCTCGACCAGCAAGACACGCATATTAAATCTCCGTTTCCCTTCCGTTCGTCCCGTTCATCCTTGCCGACGAATGGTTAACGACCCGTTATTATTGCGGGAAGCGTTAAGCCTACAACTCAAGGTTGTCTATAGGCCTGTATCTGCGTCGTCCTCAGCGCGCCTTCTCCATGTGTCTCGACCGCAACACGCCATTCCTCGAACTCCTCCTCCGACAGGCACCAGCGGCTCAGTGCTTCGGACCTGTCGATCAGGCCCGATGCGACCCCGCGCACGACCGCGGCCTTGCGGCTGGCGACCCATCGCCTTGTATCTGCCGGTGGCAAGTCGGCACGTGTCATGATCCTGCCGCCCGGCAGGGTGACGGCCCGCGGGCCGTCAATCTTCTTCAAATACATCGTCTCACCCCTCTCAAAGGTGAGAAGACGATCCGCCATCACGTTTAATGCCAAGTGAAACTCGGCCCTTGTGAGTAGTTCGCATTTTCCTATATTCCACCGGACTTCGAGATAGGTAGAACGAATGGCACTCGACGGCGACAGCGCTGGTCTGAATTCCCTGGGCTTTGACAAGGCTCCGGCCGACACCCGTGTGGTCGTCGCCATGTCGGGCGGCGTGGATTCCTCGGTTGTCGCCGCCGAGCTGTCGCGCCAGGGCTACGACGTCGTGGGCGTGACGCTGCAGCTTTACGACCATGGTGCGGCGCTTGCGAAAAAAGGCGCCTGCTGCGCCGGCCGGGACATCCATGACGCGCGCCGGGTGGCCGAGGAAATGGGCTTTCCGCATTACGTGCTCGACTACGAGAACGTCTTCAAGGACGCCGTGATCGACGAATTCGCCGACAGCTATCTTGCCGGTGCGACACCGGTGCCTTGCATCCGCTGCAACGAGCGGGTGAAGTTCAAGGATCTTCTGGAAACCGCGAAGGACCTCGACGCCGACTGCATGGCGACCGGCCACTATATCCAGCGGAAGGCGGGTCCGAACGGTCCAGAGCTTCATTCCGCCGCCGATCCCGCGCGCGATCAGAGCTATTTCCTGTTCTCGACCACGCGGGAGCAGCTCCAATACCTGCGCTTCCCGCTCGGCCACCTCGCCTCGAAGGCCGAGACCCGCGCGCTTGCCGCGAAATACGGGCTTCCGGTGGCCGACAAGCCTGACAGCCAGGACATCTGTTTCGTGCCGAATGGCAACTATGCCGCAGTGATCGAGAAGCTGCGCCCCGGGGCTGCCGAACCCGGCGAGATCGTGGATGTGGACGGCAACGTGCTGGCCAAGCACAACGGCGTCATCCACTACACCATCGGCCAGCGGCGCGGGCTTGGCATCGGCGGTCTTGCGGACCCGCTTTACGTGGTGAAACTTGACGTCGACACCCGTCGCGTGGTGGTCGGCCCGAAAGAGATGCTCGCGACCCGGACGATCCCGGTGCGTGAGATCAACTGGCTGGGTGACAGCGCCTTCGACGCGGTGGCGGAGCGCCATGTCGCGGTCAAGGTCCGTTCGACCCGACCACCCCGCGCGGCGATCCTGCGCCCGACCGGGCCGACCACCGCCGAGGTGGAACTGCTGACACCCGAGGAAGGCGTCAGCCCCGGACAGGCCTGCGTCTTCTACGACCCCGAAAGCAGCCGCATCTTCGGCGGCGGCTGGATCTGGCGCGGCTACTGATCGTCACGTAAAACTGACCGCTACTTTTCCGTTTGCAGCGCTTTACGGGGGAACCCGAACTTGATCCGGTGTATTACATTTGTAGGAGGGCATCCTACATGTGTAGTGCAAAGAGCAAGACAGACGAAGATTCCGCCGTCCGAGGCGTCGTTCCTTCAGCAGTTTTCATTGGCGCGCTTTCCCCCGCGCGCATCCTGCTTGGCACGGGCATCGCCGTCGCCGGAGCGATACTTGTCGGCGGGCTCGACGGCGAACTCGACCGCGAATTCGCCGAGGGTGAACTCATCACCTGGGTCTCGGTGCTGCTTCTCGTCCTGATTTCTGTGCTGAACTTCCGGCTTTACCGGATGCGACGCGGTCCGCTTGGACTCAAGCTGTCGAATCCCGCGATCGTCTGGGCCTTCATCGGTGCCGGCTTTGCCTATCTTGCGCTTGATGACGCGTTCCGGATCCATGAGAACCTGGACAAATATGGCCATGTCCTGTTCGGCATCGAGGAAACCCCGCTGACCGACCGGGCGGACGATCTGTTGATCGGATTCTACGGCCTGATCGGGCTGGGCGTATTGTGGTTCTACCGCCACGAACTTCTGCGCTTCCGTCAGCTTCTGCCCTATCTGGCGGTCGGCTTCGGACTGCTCTTCCTGCAGGTCGGTCTGGACGTCATGACCAACGGCAAGGAATACCTGCGCCTTTTCGACCGCGACACGTTCAACCGCGCCGAAATTCACGACATGTTCGAGATCGCCGAAGAGACCGTGAAGCTGTTCGCCGAGGCAGTCTTCCTCTCCGGATTTCTTCTCATCCACAATCGCTTGGCGGGCAAAGGCTAGGCCTGGCCGAGCCCTTCCAGCACAGCGCGTGCCGCGCGCAGGCCCGGCGCTTCGCCGCCCTGCCCCAGCGCCTGCATCGTCGCCGCCATCGCCTCGATCTGGCGGGTTCGTCGCGCGGGATCGTCCAGAAGCGCGTCAAGTTCGGCCCCGATCGGTCCCGGCCGGCAGCGCGGACCGAGAAATTCCGGCACCGCTGTCTGACCGCTGACCAGATTGACCAGCGTTACTGTCTCCAACTTCACCATCCGGCTCATGATCTGCCAGCTGAGCCAGTTCAGGTCATAGGCGATCACCATCGGCGTGCCCGCTGCAGCAAGTTCCAGCGACACGGTCCCCGATGCGGCCAGTGCGACATCGGCGGCAGCGAATGCCGTGCGCTTGCGGTCCTCTGCCTCGGACGGTGGCATGCTGCGCGGGTCGAGTACGACCGGATCTCCGGGCCAGTCACTGACAGCGGCAAGAACCTGTTCCACGACACCCGGCGCTGCGGGCACGACGACCCGGGCGCCGGGATGCGACTTTACGACCGACCGCAGCGCCGCTCCGAAGACGTCGCCAAGCCGGCCGACTTCACCGCGGCGCGAGCCCGGCAGCGCCAGCAGAACCGGCGCATCGCCCAAACCATGTTCGGCGCGAAAGCGTGCCTGCGCCTCTTCTGTTGCCACCGGTTCGGCCACGACGGGGTGGCCGACGAAATCGCAGCGCATCCCTGCGGCTTCCATATAGGGCGGCTCGAAGGGCAAGAGGGCCAGCACCTGATCGATGCTTTTCGCCATCTTCGCGGCCCGCCCCGCCCGCCACGCCCAGACCGAGGGCGCGACATAGTGAACGGTTCGAATATCGGATGCCGCCCTCACCCGGGACGCGACCCGGAGGCAGAAGTCCGGGCTGTCGATCGTGATCAGGACATCCGGCCGTTGCCGCAGCACATCCGCCGCGACCTCGTCGATCCGGCGCATCAGCGGGCGGTATTTCGGCAGGATCTCGGCGATGCCCATCACCGACAGTTCATGCATCGGGAACAGGCTCTCCAGCCCTTCGGCCTGCATCGCGCCGCCGCCGACGCCAAGGAACTCGACCTGCCCGGCAAGCGTCTTCAACCCCGCCATCAGCGCGCCGCCCAGCCTGTCGCCCGAGGCCTCGCCGGCGATCAGGTAGGCGCGCATCAGTCCCGGCTCCGGACCCAGAGAAAGAGTCCCGCCGCCTCGCAGGCTGCGACCAGCGCCTCGCGGTCCAGCACCATGACCCCGCCGCGCTCGATCACGATCCCCGAAAGCCCCGCCGCGCGCGCACCTTCGACCGTTCCGGGTCCGACCACCGGCAGATCGGCGCGGCGATCCTGCCCTGGCTTCGGCCCCTTGTAGAGAATACCGCCCTTGGCCGTGCCCGGCCGGTTCCGTGCGAGAGAGCGCAGCATCCAGTCGGTGCCGCCAAGCGCCTCGACCGCCAACGCCTGCCCTGCGGCCACCACGCAGCCCTGCCCGATATCCGCGGCCCCGAGGGCCGCGACGATCCCGGCGGCACGGACGGCGTCGCTTTCATCGCGGGGACCAGGTGCCGACTTGGTCATCACCCCTTCGGCGGGCAGCAGGTCGGGCAGGATCTCGTGCGCCGCCAGCAGTTCGAATCCGAATTCCTCGATGATGAACAACACCTCGCGCAGAGCGCCGTCGTCGCCCGCCTCGAGCGCTGCCGATATGCCCGGCACGAAAGGCTCTGTCGCCTCGTCCACTGCGGACGGATCCAGATCCGGGCGCTCGATGCGGCCGACCAGGCAAAGCTGTGTCACGCCCCGGTCACGCAGGTCGGTGAGAAGACTGCCCAGATGCTCGACCCGGAACTGGATCGGATCGGCGTCGGCGATTTCCGATGGATGGCCTTCCATTTCGACGACCAGCGGATCCTGCCCCTCGGCAATCAGCCGCGCGTGAAGCACCGCCGGAAGAGCGCCCTCGCCTGCGATGATGGCCAGCATCCCCCCGGCCCTCAGCTTGGCGTCAGGAACGAGCGGTCGCTGGCCGCAAGGATGAAGTCCACGACCTCGCGCACATAGTCGCTGTCGGTCTCATCCGCGATGCGCCGCGCGCGCTCCTGGAAGGCGCCCTCGCCCTGTGCCAGCGCCTGGTAGGCCGCCCTGAGCGCGGTGATATCGGACCGCGCCACGCCGCGCCGCTTGAGGCCGACAAGGTTCAGCCCGTCCAGTTCGCCCCGAGGCCCCTGGACGAGGCCATGCGGGATGACGTCATTCGTCACCATCGTCACGGCCCCGATGATCGCGCCCTTGCCGATCCGCACCCATTGGTGGATGCCCGACAGCCCGCCAATGATCACGTCATCGCCGATGATGCAATGCCCGGCCAGCGCCGCCTGGTTGGCCATGATGACCCGGTTGCCGACCTTCACGTCATGGCCGACATGGGCGCCGGTCATGAACAGACAATCATCGCCGACTTCCGTGACGCCGCCGCCGCCCTCGGTGCCGAGGTTGAGAGTTGCACCCTCGCGGATGCGGTTGCGCTTGCCGACGATCAGCCGGGTCCGTTCGCCCTTGTATTTCAGGTCCTGCGGCACCTCGCCCACAACGGCAAAGGGAAAGACCACGGTTTCGTCGCCCACTTCTGTCCAGCCAGTGACCACCACATGGCTCTTGAGCGTCACGCTTCGCCCCAGCGTGACGTCCGCGCCGACAAAACAGAACGGCCCGATCGCGCAATCTTCGCCGACAGTCGCCCCATCCTCGATGACGGCGCTGGAATGGACCCGCGCGGAGGGGTGAACCGGCATTTCCGTCAATCCTTCGGCAGATCCATCATGGCGGTGAATTCGGCTTCGGCAGCCAGTTCACCGTCCACTTCCGCGCGGCCCGAAAACTTCCAGATCTTGCCGCCGCCGCGCTTGGTTTCGACATGCAGCTTCAGAACGTCGCCCGGCACGACCTTGCGACGGAACTTGCAGTTGTCGATCGCCATGAAATAGACAAGGAACTTCTTGTCCGCCAAACCCAGCGATACCCCCACCATCACCGCCGAAGTCTGTGCCATCGCCTCGATGATCGTGACACCCGGCATGATCGGGGCTCCGGGGAAATGACCCTGGAAATGCGGTTCGTTGAAGGTCACGTTCTTGATCCCGGTCGCGGTCTTGCCATCGACGATGTCCACGACCTTATCTACCAGAAGGAAGGGATAGCGATGCGGGATGATCCGCTGGATCAGGTCGATATCGGCGCTGGTCTCGCTGCTGGTCATCGTCGCTCCCCTCATGGCTTTCAGCCGTGGTAGCAATTCACCCACAGCCGCACAAGCGCGCTGCCCGCTACTGCGGGGCGGGCTCTGGCTCGGGTTCCTCGGCCACGCCGGGTTCGCCGGGCTCCTCGCCAGTACCCAGACGGGCGTTGATCCGCGCGATCACCTCCTCGGTGATATCGGCGCTTTCGGCCGAGAGCACGACATTGCGCCGTTCGAGGATCACGATCGCACCGCGTTCGCGGCCGATATCCGCCAGGATCGGCGCGATCTGGTCGACGAACAATTGACGTTCCTCTTCGCGGCGCTGCTGCAATTCGCGCTGCTTGGCGTCCTGCTCGGTCCGGATGCGCTGGACCTTCTCGTCGAACGCATCGGCCAGCGCGCGGAATTCCTCGGCCGGCAGATCCGCGCGCTTCGTCGTCAGCGCCTGTTCCTCGGCAGTCAGATCGGCCTCGATCTGGCGGTTCTCAGCCACCAGCGCCTCAAAATCGGCTTCAAGCTCGGACGTAATCTTGCGGCCGATCGCGCTGGTGCCGAACACGCGCTCGCTGTCGAGCGTCAGGATCGGCGACGGAGCGACGCCCGCCTCCTGCGCGACCGCCCCCAGCCCGGCCAGGATGCCGATCCAGACGGTCGCCAGAAGCGCAAGTGCTCGCATCTCAGAACTGGGTCGTGATCGTCAGGTCGAAGAACTGTTCCTCGTCGTAATCTTCCTTGGTGACGGCCTTGGCAAAATTGAACCGGAGCGGACCGATCACCGTCGTCCAGAAGATCGAAATGCCGACCGAGGACCGCAGATAGGCATCGTCGTCGACAAGACCGCCGGCGGTATTGTCCAACCCCCAGACCGAGCCAACGTCGTAAAATACGCCGCCCCGCAGACCGTATTCCTCGGGTGTTCCAAGCGGGAATTCCGCCTCGAAACGGGCCACGGCGAAATAGTTGCCGCCAAGCGCGTCTTCATTCGGCACGGTCAGGTCGCGAGGTCCGACACCGGCGGGCGCGAAGCCGCGCATCCGGCTGGAATTCAGGAAGAACCGGTCTGTCAGCCGGCTGTCGCCATCCTGCGTGACCAGCGCCCCGCCCTCAAGCGTCGCACGCAGCGTCACGTCGTCGGAAAAGATCGAACGTTCGGCGACCGCGCGGGCCTCGGTCGTAATGAAGCTCGACTCGTTCTCCAGCACCGTGAAATCCTGGTTGAACCGGAAGAACAGCACAGTGTCCGGATCCAGTCCGTTGCGTCGGTTGTCGTAGCTGTAGTTATAGCCGATCGTATTGCCGAACAGCGCGCCGTCGGCCTCTTCGGCCTGCAGGATCGACGATGAGCCGCTGTCCACGTCGAAAATCTCTTTCCGGGTCAGCGCGTAGGAAAACCCGAGCCGGCCGTTCTCGCTGATCGGGAATTCCAGCGAGGGGCTGATGATCGAAGATTCGGTGTTGTAGTCGGTATAGTCGTAATCCGTCCGTGAATAGGACGCCTGCAGCCGGAAGGCGAGGTCGCGGCCAAGAAAGCGCGGTTCGAGGAACGTGATGCCGGAATTGCCGCTCTGCGCGCCGAGATCAAGCTCGATTCCCAGCGTCTGGCCACGTCCAAGGAAGTTGCGTTCGCTGAAGCCCAAGGTCAGCCCCGCACCGCTTTCCCGGCTATAGCTTGCGCCGAAGGTCAGCGACCCGGTCAGCGCCTCGTCGACATTCACATCGACGATCACCTGATCCTCTGCCGAGCCCTGCCGAGCCTCGACCTCGGCTTCGTCGAACAATCCGAGCGCCCGGATGCGTTCGGCGGCTTCACGTATCTCGCGCGGGTTGAACGGGTCGCCCTCGACCGTCTTGAATTCCCGCCGGATCACCCGGTCGAGCGTCGTGGCATTGCCCTCGATGTCGATTCGCTCGACAAAGATCCTCGGGCCGCGCACCAGTGCGAAATTGACGTCCAGCGTCAGATCGCGCGGATTGCGGGTCACCTGCGGATCGACGCGGACGAAGTTCAGACCCTGACGGACCGCAAGGTTCTCCATCCGGGCAATGGTGTTTTCGACCCGCATCGGCGAATAGGTCATGCCGGGTCGGATGTTCGACATCGCAAGATAAGCTGCCTCGTCGACCTCCGGCAGATCGCTGCTGGTGGTGATCCTGCCAAAGCGGAACTGCTGGCCTTCCTTCAGCGTGTAGGTCAGGAAAAAGGCGTTCCGTTCGCGCGAGAACTCCGACGATACTGACAGGATCTCGAAATCGACATAGCCGCGCGCCTGGTAGAAGTCGCGCAGCATCTGCTTGTCGATCTCGACCGCGTCCTCGACGAAGGTGTCGCGGCGGATGATCCGGCGCAGAAGCCCTGCCTGCTTGGTTCCCAGAACCCGGCGCAGCCGCCGGTCGGTGAACGCCTGGTTGCCGACGAAAGACAGCCGCTCGACTTCCGAGACGCCGCCCTCGATCACCTCGAAGACCACGTCCACGCGGTTATCGGACCGCTCGATCAGCCGTGGGGTGACAGTCGCCGCCTGCCGGCCCTGCGCCCGGTAGGCTTCGGTCAGCGCTGCGGCGTCCTGTTCGATCTGGCTCGGGTTCAGCACCCGGCGCGGCTGCGACTGGATCAGTTCCATCGCCGCATCGTCGTCGATCCGCCGGTTCCCCTCGACGGAGATCTGGTTGATCGTCGGCCATTCCTCGACCCGGATCAGCAGCCGATTGCCCTGGGGCTGGAAATCCACGGTCCTGAACAGGCCGCTTTCCAGCACGCGCTGATAGGCCGCATTCAGATCTGCGGCGCTCAGCGCCTGGCCGCTGGAAATCCCTGCGAGGGTCGCGACCGATGCGTCGTTGATTCGCTGGTTGCCTTCGACCTCGACCGCGCTGAACTGATAGCTTTGCGCCATCGCCGCCCGGGGTGCCAGGACAACGCCTGCGCATATCGCAAGGAACAGCAGGAAAGAGACGCGAAAGATCAGAGTTAAGACTGCCGAAGCTCTGGCCGCTTCCACGCCGCGTTGACTGCTCATTTGCCCCGTCCCACATTATACCCAGCTTTGACAGTTAGGTATCGGGATTGATCTGGCTTGTCAAAATGGCAAACGCGCCCGGTTTGTATTTCTGCCGGACGCGCAAGGTCGCTTGCTGAAAGGTAAAACGATCAGAGCGAGCCGATGAAGGCCCCCGCCCCTAGAGCCGCGGCGATCGTGGCGAGATAAAGCAGCCGATCCCAGTTCAGATCGACCAGCAGAGTCAGGCCGCGATATCCGGTGGTAATCGTCTGCATGTCTACACCCTCAAATCATCAGAGTTACGGCGCAATTTAGGCGCCGAATGTGGCAGCACTGTGGCGCCGAAGCCGATTCCCCTTCTTCCGGCCGGAACCGCAATGCCCCGCCCCGGCCGGGCGGGGACGAGGGATGGTTGCTTTTCAGGGGCCGACATCCAGCCAGACGCCTTCGGACAGGACGCTGGCAGGGCTTCCACAGTGAAACACGGTATAGGTGATGGATGCTTCGCGCCGATGCGCGGCGGTCGGGTAGCCGATCGCCGCCATCGCGCGGCCGGATCCGTGGCCGGTGAAGGACTGCGCTTCGCTCAGCCTCTGGCGCGGCGCGAGAACCAGATCGGCCGCGGGCAGTTGCGGTCCCAGCGATCCCGCGCGGATCACCACCGGCTGCGCGTCGGGGTGACGTTCCAGGTAATCGGCGTCCAGCTTGATCCGGTCGATCCATTCGATCGCCCGGAACCCGCCGTCACGGGTTCGAAGCAGATCGCGCCGGCGCAGCGCGACCGCCGGCATTTTCCCTAAAGAGGTCATCACCCGCGTATCCGGTCCAAGGCCCTTCAATGCGGCGCCCGCGCCGCCCGCCTGGATGTGGCCGGCACCCGCGCCCTGAAGCCTGCGCGCCAACCACCGCATTGCCTCTGCGCCGATCGGCTTTTCGCTCTCACTTACGCTCATTCGTCCTGTCCTTCGTGCCTGCTCTGCCTCCCATCCCGTTCTTCGGGTATCCTGCCGGGATCGGGCAGCATTATGTCCGGCCCGCCCGCCTCTTGCCCCGTTTCAAGCTCGAATTTCGCCCCCGCCCGGAGAGCCGTACGCACGAGATTTCCGGATAGGCGACAATGCAGCCCTGTGACGCCGAGAATACATGGACCCGGCATCGACGAGACGGGTATTGTTTCGCCATCCGGGGGTTTTCAACCGGTCGCAATGCGTCGGAAAATGAGGCCGTTCCGCCTCAATCACCGCATCAGCCGTCGGGAACAGACTGTTTCCGACCTTTGAGACGCGATAGGCCGATTCACGGGCAGGTCAGATCGTTCATCAGCGCGAATCCCATCAGCGCGATGAGCAGGGAGAACCCGATAGCCATCAAAACCCGCAATGCGCCGTCGCTGGGCGGTTTGCCGGCCACCGCTTCATAGGCGTGAAACACAAGATGTCCACCGTCCAGCACCGGGACCGGGAAGAGGTTCAGAAGCCCCACCGCCGTCGACAGCACGGCGATGAACCAGATAAAGCTCATCAGCCCCTGGCTCGCAATCTCGCCCGAGGTCTGTGCGATTCCGATTGGCCCGCGGATGTTGCAGGAAGAGATCGCGCCCGAAATCACATGGGTGAGCCCGGAAACCGAACTTTTCATGATGAACCAGGTCTGTTCCGCGCCATAACCAATCGAGGACAGGATGCCCGGCGACTCGGTGGCGGGGACAAAGACCATCCCGCCCGAGATGCCGATCAACCATCGCGTTTCAAATCCGCCATCCGGATCGGGCAGGTCCATGCGGCGCGGCGCAAGGGTGAAGTCAAGAACCTCCCCATTCCGCCACACATTCAAAAGCAGCGGCTTGCCATCGGAATCGCCCACGATGTCCCGCAGTTCCTCGAAGGTCGCGACCGGTGTACTGTCGACCGACTGGATCACGTCGCCCACCTTCAGATCTATATCCATCGCCGCCGATCCCGGCGTCAGCGCGGAAATCAGCGGCGGATAGGGATGCGGACCGGGAACGGTCAGCACGTCTCCGCCGCGGGCGACGGTGTAATCCAGCACCGGTTCTGCGGGCAGTTTCTCGATGAACCCGTCGAACTCTTCCAGTTTCGGCGTTTCGGCCCCGGCGATCGACAGGATTTCGTCGCCCACCTGCAACCCCTGCTCTACGGGAACCGGCCGCAGTTCGGCGATCGTCAAGGGATCAGAGGCCTGTCCCCGCCAGCCGATTATCGCGGCGAAAACCAGGATCGACAGGATGAAGTTGAAGGCCGGTCCCGCCGCAACCGTGGCCGCACGGGCCCATAGTGGGGCGCCATGCATCGAACGGCGCCGCTCGGCCTCGGCCATCGCATGCAGCGCGCCTTCGTCCTTGCCGCTGGCGGCGTTCGAATCCCCGAGGAACTTGACGAAGCCACCAAGTGGCAGCGCGGCGATCTGCCAGCGGGTGCCGTGCTTGTCGACCCGCGACCAGATCACCGGCCCGAAACCGAGCGAGAAGACCTCGGCATGAATGCCTGACCAGCGGCCCACGATGTAATGGCCGAATTCGTGGATCGCCACGATGATCAGCAGTGCCACCACGAAGGCGGCAAGAGTGTAGATGAATCCGCCGAAGGACGGGATCAGTCCGATGGTATCCAATGGTCAGGCCCTTGTTTTCAGCGTCTCGATCGCCTCGCCGGCGCGTATCCTCGCCAGATGGTCCATTGCGGCGACGTTATCAAGGGTGATCGCGGCATCAATGAGGCCGGGTCCCGATGATATCTGCGTCAACACGACCTCGACGACCTGCGCCATGTCGGTGAATCCGATCTCGCCCGCGATGAAACCATCGAGCGCCCGTTCCTTGGCGGCGTTGAATGCCGCGCCGGCCAGCCCGCCCATCTGCATGACCTCGCGGGCCAGCCGCAGCGCCGGGAACCGCTTCTGGTCGGGGGCCTCGAACCGCAGTTGTCCGATCCGCGCCAGATCCAGCCGCTCGACTGGCAGATCGCGCCTTTCGGGCCAGTTCAGCGCAAAGCCGATGGCATGGCGCATGTCGGCGGGCCCGATATGCGCCATCAACGCGCCGTCGCGGAACCCCACGAGCGCGTGGATCAGGCTTTCAGGATGTACCAGCACTTCTACCTGATCCGGCTTCAGACCGAAAAACTCTTTGGTTTCGATGATTTCCAGCGCCTTGTTGAACAAGCTTGCACTGTCGACCGTGATCCGCTGCCCCATCGCCCAGTTGGGATGGTTCAAGGCCTGTTCCAGAGTTGCCCCGGCCATCCGGGCGAAGGGCCAGTCTCGGAATGGTCCGCCCGAGGCGGTGATGATGACCCGTTCTACCGCGGCCACGTCTTCCCCGGTCAGTGCCTGGAACACGGCCGAATGCTCGCTGTCCACCGGCAGGACCGTGGCGCCGTGATCGGTCGCCGTCGCCATCAGCAACCGTCCCGCCGTGACAAGCGACTCCTTGTTGGCCAGCGCCAAGGTTGTCCCCTGCTTCAACGCTCGCAGTCCGGGTGCCAGCCCCGCCGCGCCGACGATTGCCGACATGATCCAGTTCGCCGGTCGCTCCGCCGCCTCGATCAGCGCCTCCGATCCCGCCGCCGCCTCCACACCCGACCCCGCCAGGGCCTGCTGCAGAGGCCCGAGCCGGTCCTCGAATGCGGTCACGGCCACATCCGCCGCGAATGCGCGGGCGTCGCGCGCCAGTTGCTCGACATTCCGCCCGCCGGTCAGCGCGACCACCTTGAAGCGGTCGGGATCGCGCCGGATCAGGTCGAGCGTGTTCTGCCCGATGGACCCGGTCGCGCCGAATATGGAGACACGGCGGGGGGTCATGTCACCGGAAATGTCAGCCATCCCAGCGCGAAGAAGAGAAGCGCGATCAGGATCGCGCCGACCATCCCGTCGAAGCGATCCATGACCCCACCGTGCCCCGGCAGGATGTTGGACGCATCCTTGATCCCGCAGCGCCGCTTGATTGCGCTTTCCGCGATGTCGCCGATCTGCGCGGCGAACCCGGCCAGCGCGCTGACCAGCACCAGCGACCAGCCCGCCCCCGTCAGGGGCAGGAACAGGACGCCCATCGCCGCGGCGCCGATCCAACCCGCCACGGTACCCGACCAGGTCTTCTTCGGGCTCACGCGGGGCCAGAACTTCGGTCCGCCGAACCGCTTGCCGGCGAAATAGCCGGCCGTATCGCTGGCCACGACGACACAGACCAGCCAGAACACCCAGACCATACCGATGCCGCGGAACCAGAGGATTGCGAAACAGGCCAGCATGATCGCCGCTCCGTAGCCCAGGAAGATCAGCCGGGCATGGCGGATCCAGATGACGCCGAACGACGCCAGCGCCGCCAGAATTGCCAAGGCCGGATAGGCGCTGAACCAGGCGAGCGGGAAGACCAGGAAAGTCAGCACGCCCAGGATCGCCGGGGCCTCGGGCCATTCCGGCCCCAGCATCCGCGCCAGCTCCCAGATCATCACGGCGCCCGCCAGGGCGACGACCAGCCCGAACCAGACGCCGCCGAGCCAGATCGTGACAAGTCCGACCAATATCATCGCCGCGGCACTCAGCGCACGCGGGCCCAGATCATCCCACTTCCGCGGCAGTTCCGTCATCCAGTAACGGCACCGAAGCGACGTTCCCGCTTGCCATAATTGCCGATGATCCCGGCGAAGATCCGGTCCGTGAAATCGGGCCAGAGCGTGTCGACGAATTCGTATTCCGCATAGGCCGACTGCCAGAGCAGGAAGTTCGATATCCGGGCCTCGCCGGACGTGCGGATCACCAGATCAGGATCGGGCAGCACATATGTGTCGAGATAGCGCGCCAGAGTCTCTGAATTCACCGCCTCCGGGTCCAGCTTACCTGCCTGCACATCCCGCGCCAGCCGCTTCGTCGCCCGCGCCACCTCGTCCCGGCCGCCATAGTTCAGCGCCACGGTCAGATGCACCAGATCGTTGTCCGCCGTCATCAATTCCAGCTCGTCCATCAGCTGAACCAGCTTGTCGTCAAGCTTGATCCGGTCACCGATGAACCGCACCCTGATGCCGTTCTCGCGCAGAGTGCGCGCCTCTTTCGTGATGTAGCGGCGGAACAGCGTCATCAGGCCAGAGACCTCGGCCTGTGTGCGCTTCCAGTTTTCCGTCGAGAAAGCGAAGATCGTCAGATATTTGACCCCAAGCGCCGGACAGGCCGCCACGATTTCCCGCACCCGGTGCGCGCCGGCCTGATGCCCGAACAGCCTTGGCTTGCCCTGGGCCTGCGCCCACCGGCCATTCCCATCCATGATGATCGCGACGTGATGCGGTCCGTTTGGACGTAAATCCTTCACTCGTCTCACCTCTCTGGCAGAACCGCCGGTCGTTCAGACCTGCATGATTTCCGCCTGCTTCGCCTCCAGCGCCGCATCTACCGCGGCTATGGTCTTGTCAGTTAGCGCCTGCACCTCGTCCGACCAGAACTTCTGGTCGTCCTCGGACATGCCCTCGGCCTTGGCCTTCTTGATCTGATCCATGCCATCGCGCCTGACGTTGCGCACCGCGACTCGGGCGCTTTCGGCATATTGCGCGGCAACTTTGGTCAAATCGCGGCGGCGTTCCTCATTTAGCTCGGGAATCGGCAGCATGATGATCGTGCCGTTGAGCTGCGGGTTGATCCCCAGCCCGCTTTCGCGGATCGCTTTCTCGACCTTGCCGACCATCTGCTTGTCCCAGACGTTGATGGTGACCATCCGGGGTTCGGGCACGTTCACGGTACCCACCTGGTTGATTGGTGTCGGACTGCCGTAGGCATCCACCATCACCGGGTCGAGCATCGAGGCAGAGGCCCGGCCGGTGCGCAGGGTTCCGAATTCATGCTTCAGAGACGCCATTGCGCCGTCCATACGGCGCTGCAGGTCGTCGAGGTCGATATCGTCTGCCATGTCAATCCACTCGAATTCCGGCGGTGCCCGCCTGTTTTGTCCGGGTTATAGCGTCAACCGCCAACGATTGTATAGGTGCCTTTGCCCGCCAGAATCCCACGGAACCCGCCCGGCTCGTTCAGGCTGAAGACAACGATCGGCAGGTTGTTGTCGCGCGCCAGCGCGATGGCGCTTGCATCCATCACCCCAAGGTTCTTCTGCAGCACCTCGTCATAGCTGACATGGGTATAGCGTTTCGCATCCTCGTGCTTCTTCGGATCCTTGTCGTAGACGCCGTCGACCTTGGTGCCCTTGAAGATCGCCTCGCAAGCCATCTCGTTGGCGCGCAGCGTCGCCGCCGTGTCGGTGGTGAAATAGGGGTTGCCGGTGCCCGCCGCGAAGATGCAGACCCGGCCCTTTTCCAGGTGCCGAACCGCGCGGCGGCGGATATAGGGTTCGCAGACCTGATCCATAGGAATGGCGCTGATCACCCTCGTATAGACGCCCAGATCCTCCAGCGCGGCCTGCATCGCCAGCGCGTTCATCACGGTGGCCAGCATGCCCATGTAATCGGCCGTCGTCCGCTCCATCCCTTGTGCGCTGCCCTGCAAGCCGCGAAAGATGTTGCCGCCGCCGATCACCATGCAGATCTCGACCCCAAGATCGTGGACCGATTTCACTTCCTGCGCGATCCGCGCGACCGTGGGGGGGTGCAGACCGTAGCCCTGATCGCCCATCAGCGCCTCGCCGGAAATCTTCAGAAGAACGCGCTTGTAGCGGGTCGAGGCTTGGCCTTCGCCTTGCTCGGTCATATGAATGGCCCCATGTCTGATCCGATGAAATCTGCTCGGCGCAAAATGTCGGAAAAGCGGTTGCGGTTCAATGCCGGAATGGCCGCCCATCTGGACCGCCAGGCCGGCAGCGTCAAGATCGTCCGGTAAGCCATTGCTAGAACTATCGGAAATCCCAACTGACATGCCCGTGCTGATCGCCGGTCCCACGGCGTCGGGCAAATCCGCGATCGCGCTTGAACTGGCCGCGCGGGCGGGCGGGATCATCGTCAACGCCGACGCGCTGCAGGTCTTTGCCAATTGGCGCCTGCTGACAGCGCGACCCACCGTCGAGGAGGAAGCTGTCGCGCCACACCTGCTATACGGCCATGTCCCGGGGGATCGCCCCTACTCCGCGGGCGCCTGGCTGCGCGACGTGGCACCGCTGCTCGAAGGTCCGGAACGTCCTATCATCGTCGGCGGTACCGGGCTGTACTTCGCCGCGCTGACCGACGGACTGGCCGAGATCCCGCCGACCCCGCCCGAAATCCGCGCCGAGGCCGATACGCGGATGACCGAGGCCGGCCCGGCGCCGCTGCTGGCAGAGCTCGACGCCGCCACCCGGGCGCGGATCGACCGGCAGAACCCGGCCCGCGTCCAGCGCGCCTGGGAGGTGCAGCGCACGACCGGTCGCGGCCTCGCGGCTTGGCAGGACGAGACGCCGCCTGCACTGCTGCCGCTCGGCTCGGCCCATCCGCTGCTGATCGAGGCTGGCAAGGACTGGCTCTCTGCCCGGATCGAGCGCCGGTTCGACGCCATGTTGGCGAATGGGGCGCTTGAGGAAGTCCGTCACAACCTGCCGGGCTGGAACCCCGCCCTGCCCTCGGCGAAGGCGATCGGTGCCGCCGAGCTGATCGCGCACCTGGAGGGCGAACTGACGCTGGACGAGGCGCGGCGGCGCGCGATCATCGCGACGCGGCAATATGCCAAGCGCCAACGTAGCTGGTTCCGAGCCCGGATGAAGGACTGGCACCGGATTTCGCTGCCCGATTGAGACCCGGCGTTCCGAGCTTGGTCAGTTCGCGTGCTGCTTCTTCATTCTGTTCAGGATGTCCCGGTCGGCAAGGTCCCGCAGCAAGTCACGGATCGCGGATTTCAGATGTTTCGCGTCTTCCTCGGGATAGAGAAACCTGAACTGCCGGATGATCGCCTTCGACGTGGCGGGCTCATCGAGCATGCGCCACACCGCGGATGCCGTCGCGTTAAGGTGATGAATCCGGCCGCCCTGTTCATCGATCAGGAACAGCTCGGCTTCGACTTCCCTCACGATCAGGTCGCCGTTCTGGCGCAGCAGCTTGGACATTCGCTACCCCCCGAACTCGTCTTCGATCAGGCTGGCCGCCTCTTCGACGTTCGAGAATTCCAACCTTCGCAACTGGGCGGTCTCGACGATATTCAGCATGTCCTCGAAGATCTTCGTCGGTGACAGGTGCCGGGCAAAATTCTGGTCGATCAACCGCGCGAGCGCCGGCGCCCGGCCAGCCTCCACCATCCGTGTCTTCACGGGGTCGGTCTGTCGTTCCAGCAGAACGATGGCCCGGATCGGGCCAGTGGCGCCGAACTCGACCAGTTCGGTGTCGCGCAGGTTGATGTAACTTGCGTAGCGGTCTGAAAGCCCGCTCCGCGCATCGACGAATTCCAGATGATCCGCGGACAGCGTTTCCGGCAGCGGCAGGCGCAGGCGCGGCAGGATCCCCAGCGCGACGCCGTGCAAACTCGTAGCCGCGATCGGCAAGACGTCATCGCAGAAGATCCGATGCCCCCGCATGGCCAATTCTATGACCAGCGTCGATTTGCCGGCCTTCTTGACGCTCGGGAAAATCACCAGACCGCCGTTCATCTCGACCGCCGCGCAATGCAGACAGAACTGATCGGTGAATTCCAGAGAGTGCCAGTCAAGGAAACGGTAATGAAAATCGGCCACGGCATCCATGACCTTCCTGCAGCCGCGAGGACTCCAATCCTCAGGCGGCGGCAGACGCTTTGACTTCCAGTGGAACCGGCCGTTCCGCTTCTTGAACCTTATGATCGGCGCGGCATCTTCTTCGCGTTCGACGTCAGAGACGTCCCAACCGCGCAGGATCGATTTGAAGCCGGATAGCAGATCGTCGCAATCGTCGAATTCTACCTGCGCCTCATAAGGGCCGAACCGGACCATGCGGGACCGATTTGCGATCTTCGGGCTCATGAAAGAACCTGTCTCCCGGGCATCTCACGTCAGGAAATGGCCCCGGACATCCGGGGCCATTCCACTTCAGGATAGGTCGTCAGACCGAAGGCGCAAGACCCTTCTAGTGTCTAGATTTGTTCGACTTGCCGGATTTGTTCGACTTGCCGGATTTGTTCGACTTGCCGGATTTGCCAGACTTGTTCGACTTGCCAGACTTGTTCGACTTGCCAGACTTGTTCGACTTGCCGGACTTGCCGGACTTGTCCGACTTACCAGATTTTCCGGATTTGTCCGACTTACCAGATTTTCCGGATTTTCCGGACTTGTCCGATTTTCCCGACTTGTCCGGTTCGCCGCCGCCGGAACTTTCCTCGATTGCTTTGGCTTCACTTACGGTCGTAACCAAAGGAACAACGAACGCCGCTGCACCAAGGCCGAGCTTTCTAAGAGCGAGACGACGGGAAATACCTTCGTCTTTAGCGGAGACGGAATCTTTCTTCTGGTCAGCCATATCTATCACCCTGTTTTTGAACATAAAATTTACTTGATGGCTCAATACGAGCGTTTTCATGTTCGCAGCAATTTCTCAGAAAAGCAACTTTTACGGGTATCTCGAGGTTCAATCGGCTCGATCCAACACAAATGTTGGAACATACGGATGTCGGAGCGACCCAACTGCGCTGTTTCGGCGGCATCCGGATCGCGGCGGGTCCAGCCAGCAGGCCACTTTCGACGGTCGTGATCGAGACGCAAATCCAAACGTCCGGCCGTCAACCTGCGGCAGAGAAACGCCGCGATCCGTGCTCTGCGTCTGACCGGCCACGGACCGACGGATCCCCGCAAGTCGTGGAACTAATTGCTTTCCTTTCAACCTTGCCTCACCTACCTTTCCCGGAACGAACCAGAATGTGTTCCGCAAATGATCGACAAGCCGCAGCCAGTAAGCCCCATCAAGGTCGTCCCCCTGCCGCGCTTTGCCCAGGGCGGCCGTTGGCGCACCGAGGCGATGCGCAGCTACGGCCAGCCGGTCCTGATCTGGTTCACCAAGGGACAGGGGCGGATCACGGTCGCGGGCTCGACCCGCGGTTACGGGGCGCATAACGCCATATTCCTGCCCGCGGGAACGATGCACGGGTTCGAGATGTCGGGACAGGTCTTCGGCTCGCTGGTCTATTTCTCGAATGATCCCGGCATAGAGTTGCCCGCCGAACCGCAGCATCTGCGTTTCCGCGAAACGCAGAGTCAGGCAGAACTGACCCAGCTGATCGATAATATCCAGCGCGAGGGCGAACGAGGCATGCCGGGCCATGAACGTGCGATGGTCCATCACGAAGGACTGCTGGCCGTCTGGCTCGAACGTCAGGTCGCGCAGCGCCCGGACGGCGATCTCGCTCCCGATAAGGCGCGCCGGCTGACGGCCGCTTTCACCGCGCTCGTCGAGCGCGATTTCCGCTCGGGCAAGTCGGTGCACGACTACGCCGCCGAACTCGGTGTCACGCCGACCCATCTCAGCCGGGTCTGTAACGCCGCCTGCGGCCGGCCCGCCTCGGCGCTTCTGGCAGATCGCGTGCATTACGAGGCCCGGCGGCTTCTGGCCGAGACGCGCACCCCGGTGAATGAGATCGCACGCGGCCTCGGTTTTACCTCGGCCGCCTATTTTACCCGCGCCTTCCAGAAAAAGACCGGCAAGACGCCGACGGCCTTCCGGCGGTCCGGCTGAACAAAAAAACCGCCAGATCAGCAGCTTTTGACTTGCGCCGAAGGCACGTGTCGTTTTTGCTAGGGGCCGATGTCGGTTTCGTGTCCTATAATGACGAATGCGCAAGTTGACGCAGAACGCGTTTCGGTCACGAATAGGACTGAGGGGGAAAATTGGCGAACGAACGGACATGACCAGGCCGAAGGTTTCGTGCGCGACTGACCTCCAATCATAATAACTCAACAAGACTCTAGGGAGACGACAATGATGAAATCTGTTCAGGACAAGGCGATCCATCCGGCCGCCCGGATGTACGCCGAGGAATACAAGGCCGGCAAACTCAGCCGTCGGGAATTCCTCACGCGGGCCTCGGCGGTCGGCGTGACCAGCGCCGGAGCCTACGGGCTGATCGGCCTCAATGCGCCCGCAAAGGCGGAAGCCCATGCCAAGACGGGCGGCACGATGCGCATCCAGATGGAGACCAAGTCCCTCAAGGATCCGCGGACCTACGATTGGTCCGAAATGGCAAACTTCAGCCGCGGCTGGCTGGAATACCTGGTGCGCTACAACCGGGACGGCACATTCACCGGCCAGCTTCTCGACAGCTGGGAGGTCAACGACGACGCCACCGAATACACGCTGAACGTCCGTCAGGGCGTGAAGTGGAACAATGGCGACGATTTCACGGCCGATGACGTGGTCCACAACATCGCGCGCTGGTGCGACGCGAATGTGGAAGGAAACTCGATGGCCAGCCGGATGGGCGCGCTTGTCGATGAAGCAAGCAAGACGATGCGCGAAGGGGCGGTCACTGCCGTCGACGCCCACACCGTGAAACTGGCCATGCCCGCTCCGGACATCACGATCATCACCGGCATGGCCGACTACCCGGCCGCCGTGGTGCACCAGTCCTATGACAACGGTGATCCGGCCGCCGATCCAATCGGCACCGGCCCCTACCTGCCCGAACAGAACGAGGTCGGCGTAAAGCAGGTGCTCGTACGCAACGAAGATCATGAGTGGTGGGGCGACACCGCCTATCTCGACCGCATCGAGTTCATCGACCTCGGCACCGACATGTCGGCCGTCGTGGCCGCCGCGGATGCCGGCGAGATCGACATGACCTACCAGACCACCGGCGATTTCGTCGAGGTCATGGACGGCCTGGGCTGGAACAAGTCGGAAGCCGTCACCTCGGCGACGATCGCGGTGCGCTTCAACCAGGCAGACGAGGTCTACAAGGATCTCAAGGTTCGCAACGCCATGCAATTGGCGGTGGACAATTCGGTCGTGCTGGAACTGGGCTATGCCGGTCTGGGCGAGCCCGCCGAAAACCACCATGTCGCACCCATCCACCCTGAATATGCCGAACTGCCGCCGCTGACAGTCGATCCGGCCGCCGCCAAGGCCATGATGGACGAGACCGAGTATGCCGATTTCGAGCATGAATTGATCTCGATCGACGACACCTGGCAGGCCGCGACCTGCGATGCCGTCGCCGCCCAGATCCGCGACGCCGGCATTTCGATCAAGCGGACGATCCTGCCCGGATCGACCTTCTGGAACGACTGGACCAAGTACCCGTTCTCGGCGACCGAATGGAACATGCGTCCGCTCGGTGTGCAGGTGCTCGCGCTGGCCTATACCAGCGGCGCCGCCTGGAACGAGACCGCCTTCGCCAATGCCGAGTTCGACTCGCTTCTGGCCGAAGCGATGTCGATTGCCGATGCCGACAAGCGGCGCGAGGTGATGGCCAAGATCGAGAAGCTGATGCAGGACGAAGGTGTGCTGATCCAGCCCTACTGGCGCTCGCTCTTCCGCCATGCGACGGACAAGGTGATGGGCGCTGAGATGCACCCGACCTTCGAGATCCATATGGCAGACTACTGGCTGGACGCCTGATCCGGTTCGGGGGCCGCACAGAAATGTGCGGCCCTTTTCGCCCTGACGTGGCCGGCTGCCGCCGAATGGTTCGGCATCACCCCTGGCCAAACGCGACAGCCAAGGACCGCCCATGCTGATGTTCATCCTCAGGCGCGTTGGAACGATGGTGCTGACGGCCCTCTGCCTGACCTTCATCGTCTTCTTCCTGACCAATCTCGCGCCCAATCTCGAAAAGGTCGCCAAATCCGAGGCCGGCTCCCGGATCACCGATGCCGAGGTGCAAAGCTGGCTGGAAAAGAACGGCTATGCTCAGCCACTGATCGAACGCTACGGCGAATGGCTGGGCGTCCTGCCGGGCTGGACCCGCGTCGACGAAAACGACAGGCTGACCGGCCGCTGTGTAGAGGCGGGCATGACCTCGGTTGAAGAAGTGCCGCGGTTCTGCGGCGTGCTTCAGGGCGAATGGGGCTTTTCGACAGTATTCAAGGAAGATGTCGGCACGATCATCAGCCGACGGCTTGGATTGACCGGCATCCTGATGGGCTGCGTCATGCTGCTGATGGTGCCTGCAGCGCTTCTGATCGGGGTTCTGGCCGGAATGAGAGAGGGCTCGCGGCTGGACCGCACGTTGTCCACCGCCTCCATCGCCACGACGGCGACGCCGGAATACGTCTCTGGCGTCATTTTCATCGCGGTCTTCGCCTCTTCGGCGGTGGGGTTGAAGTGGTTCGCGGGCACCGCGACATCCGCGATGGACGATATCACCTTCAATAACTTCACCCTGCCGGTCGTCACGATCGCGCTTTACGGCATCGGCTATATCGCCCGGATGACCCGCGCCAGCATGGCCGAAGTAATGACGGCGCAATATATCCGCACGGCTCGGCTGAAAGGCGTCAGCTTTCCCAATATCGTGGTGAAGCATGCACTGCGGAACGCGCTGATCGCGCCCTTCACGGTGATCATGCTGCAATTCCCCTGGCTTCTGAACGGCGTCGTCATCGTCGAGACCCTCTTCAACTACAAAGGCTTCGGCTGGACGCTGGTCGAGGCCGCGGGGAACAATGACATCGAGCTTCTGCTTGCCTGTTCGGTCGTCGCCGTCTTCGTGGTTCTGGTGACCCAGCTGATATCGGATATCGGCTATGTCTTCCTCAACCCGCGCATCAGAATCTCATAAGGAGCCGCCACCATGGAAGAACTCTCCTGGGGCAGCATCATCGCCCGCGTCTTCGCCCAGTTCTGGCCGGTCTGGATCGCCATGGTGATCGTCTTCGCCCTGTCGATCTTCTACAAGCGCCGGCTGGGCCTTTACGGCAAGCTCTTCGACTCGACGATCGGCATGGTCGGCTTCGCGCTCGTCCTGTTCTGGTTCTTCACCGCGATCTTCGCCGACATGATCGCCATGTACGATCCTCTGACAGTGGTCTCGGGTATGAAGAACAAGGTGCCCGGCACTCCCCTGACCGACGGCTCGGGCTATTACCTTCTGGGTGGCGACAGCCTGGCGAGGGACGTCTTCTCCCGCATGGTCATGGGCGCGCGCGAAGTGCTGATCATCGCACCCGCCGCGACGCTCTTCGCCTTCATGGTCGGTATCACGCTCGGCCTGCCGGCAGGCTATTTCGGTGGCCGGCTCGACACCGTTCTGTCGTTCCTTGCCAACCTGGTGCTGGCCTTCCCGGTCATCCTGCTGTTCTACCTTCTGGTGACCCCCGAGATCGTCGAGACCGGCATACCGACCTATCTGGCTGCCGTCCTGTTCCTGTTTCCGATCATCTTCCTGGTGATCCTGTTCAACAGCCGGTTCTTCGTGCAACCGACGAAGCGCAACATCTTCATCGCGATCACCTTGGTCATCGGCCTCTGGATCTATCTCGGCCTGGCCTGGAACGCCGATCCGCTGGGGCTGATCTCGATGCAGCCCAATATCCTGATCGTCTTCGTGTCCGTGGTGTTCGTCAACTCGCCCACTGTCTTCCGGATCGTCCGGGGCATCGTGCTGGACATCAAGACGCGCGACTATGTGGCCGCCGGCCAGACCCGTGGCGAGGGTCCGTGGTATATCATGCTGTGGGAAATCCTGCCCAATGCCCGCGGTCCGCTAATCGTCGATTTCTGCCTGCGCATCGGCTACACGACGATCCTGCTCGGAACCCTCGGTTTCTTCGGGCTCGGCGTGTCGCCCGACAGCCCCGACTGGGGCTCGACGATCAACGAGGGCCGGCGCCTCTTGTCGATCTATCCTCACCCCGCACTGGTGCCCGCACTTGCGCTGATGAGCCTTGTCCTCGGCCTCAATCTTCTGGCCGACGGATTGCGCGAAGAAAGCCTGAGGGACTGAACCGGCGATGACAGAATACGGAGTTTGACATGAGCGAACGCTATGACGGCCCGATCCTTGAAATCGAGAACCTCTCGATTTCCTTCTTCACGCGCCTTCGCGAAATCCCCGCGGTGATGGATTTCTCCTGCACGGTCATGCCGGGCGAGGCGATGGGCCTTGTCGGGGAATCCGGCTGCGGCAAAAGCACCGTGGCGCTGGGGGTCATGCAGGATCTTGGCGTCAACGGCCGGGTCGTCGGCGGTTCGATCAAGTTCAAGGGCCGCGATCTGAACACGATGTCGCCAGAGGAACTGCGCCATATTCGCGGGTCCGAGATCGCCATGATCTACCAGGAACCCATGGCGTCACTTAACCCCGCGATGAAGATCGGCAAGCAGCTGATGGAAGTGCCGATGATCCATGAAGGCTCCTCGGAATCGGACGCCTACAAGCTGGCGCTCCAGGTCGTGACCGATGTGAAACTGCCCGACCCAGAACGCATCATGAAAGCCTATCCGCACCAGCTTTCCGGGGGCCAGCAACAGCGTATCGTCATCGCGATGGCGCTGATGTCGAAGCCCGCCCTGCTGATCCTCGACGAACCCACCACCGCGCTCGATGTGACCGTCGAAGCCGGGATCGTCGATCTGGTCAAGGATCTGGGGACCAAATACGGCACCTCGATGCTGTTCATCTCGCACAATCTCGGTCTGATCCTGGAAACCTGCGACCGGCTTTGCGTGATGTATTCCGGCGAGGCGGTCGAAACCGGCTCGATCCACGATATCTTCGACGTGATGCAGCATCCCTATACCCAGGCGCTCTTCCGCTCGATCCCGCTGCCCGGGGCCGACAAGAACGACAGTCCTCTCGTCGCGATCCCCGGCAATTTCCCCCTGCCCCATGAACGCCCGCCGGGCTGCAATTTTGGCCCCCGCTGCGACTATTTCGTGAAGGGCCGCTGCGATGCCCAGGAGATCCCGATGGAAACGGTCCCCGGCAATGACCGCCATCAGACGCGCTGCATCCGTTTCGAGGAAATCGACTGGAGCCTGCCACCCAAAGCGAAAAAGACCTTCGAGAAGGCCGAACCCGGCGAGGTCGTTCTGCGAATGGAGGATCTCAAGAAGTATTACGAGGTTTCGGCAAACAAGATGTTCGGCGGCGGCGACCAGAAAGTGGTCAAGGCGAACGAGACCCTGTCCTTCGAGGCTCGCGAATCCGAGACTTTGGCCATCGTCGGCGAATCCGGCTGCGGCAAATCGACCTTCGCCAAAGTGCTGATGGGGCTCGAGACCGCAACCTCGGGGCGGATTCTCCTTTACGACAACGAGATCCAGTCGACGCCGATCGAGCATCGCGCTACCGACACGGTGTCAGGCGTCCAGATGGTGTTCCAGAACCCGTTCGACACGCTCAACCCGTCCTCGACCGTCGGCCGCCAGATCATCCGGGCGCTCGAAATTTTCGGCGAGGGCAACAGCGACGCCGAGCGCCGCCAACGTATGCTGGAACTGCTCGACCTGGTGAAGCTGCCCCGCGAATTCGCAGACCGGATGCCAAGGCAGCTTTCGGGCGGCCAGAAACAGCGGGTCGGCATCGCGCGGGCCTTCGCTGGCGGCGCCAAGATCGTCGTGGCAGACGAACCGGTATCGGCGCTTGACGTGTCTGTGCAGGCGGCGGTGACAGATCTGCTGATGGAAATCCAGCGCAAGAACAAGACGACGCTGCTGTTCATCAGCCACGACCTGTCCATCGTGCGCTACCTCGCCGATCGCGTGATGGTCATGTATCTCGGCCATGTGGTCGAGCTTGGCTCGACCGATCAGGTCTTTTCGCCGCCCTACCACCCCTATACCGAGGCGCTGCTTTCGGCCGTACCGATCGCCGATACACGCGTGAAGAAAAAGCATATCGTGCTGGAAGGCGACATTCCCTCGGCGATGAACCCGCCGCCGGGCTGTCCGTTCCAGACGCGATGTCGCTGGAAATCTCGGGTGCCCGGCAATCTCTGCGAGAAGGAGGTGCCGCCGATGGTGACAATGGCAGAGGGTCATCAGGTCAAATGCCACCTGTCGGCCGAGGAATTTGCCAGCATGGAACCAGTGATCGAGATCGCCGCCGAATGAGCGGTGACGGGGCCGATGTCAGCCGCCCCAGATGACCTTCACGTAGTTCTGCGTCTCGCGGTAGGGCGGAATGTCGGCGTGCTTTTCCACGGCCTCCGGCCCCGCATTGTAGGCAGCAAGCGCCAGGCGCCAATTGCCGAAGCGGTTGTACATCATCCGAAGATACCGCGCACCTCCTTCGAGGTTCTGCGCAGGGTCATCCGGGTCGACGCGAAGCAGCCGCGCCGTTTCGGGCATCAGCTGTGCCAGCCCGATCGCACCTTTCGGCGAAACGGCATGGCGGTTCCAGCCGCTTTCCTGCTGAACGAGGCGAAGGAACAGATCAGCGGGCACGCCGTGCCGCAGCGCCGCGGCCTTTGCCGGTTCCAGATACTCACCACGATATCGACCCGCATAGCGGGGCGCCAGGCCTTCATCCTGCTTCGCGCTTTTGGGTTTGAGTCTCACCGAGTTTGAGTATTGCGTCGACGCCCGACCATCGAGAACGCTGAGCTGAGACTTGAACAGCGCCGCGCGCGAGCTGGTGGAAAGCGTCAGCTCGCCAGCTTGGGCGACAGAACAAACTGCGATGGCGCCAAGGCTCATGGCGCCCGGGAACTTCAGCATAAACCGACCCTCAAACCTGCGGAAAACTGTATCAGATTTCGCTTCCGTGACCAGCCCCCTGCCCGATTGCCGCTACGCTCTCGCCCTGGTTGTCTGAACAATCAAGGGTTCCTGCATAAGATCTTCGACCAGCAGGCTGACAAGCTGGCTTCGTCCGCTGACATTCGCCTTGCGATAAATGGCGTTGAGATGTGACTTGATCGTGCCCTCCCGCGATCCGCGGAGGACGGCGATTTCGGCGATGCTGAGCCCCTTCAGCGTAAAGGCTGCGACGTCCTGTTCGGTGGGCGTCAGGTTCCAGCTCTCGAAATAATCCTCCATCACCTTTGTGAGATTGCCCGAGGCGATCGAAAGCCCCCGCTCGGTCCGTTCCTGGCGACGAAGGAGTGACCACAGGAATTGAGCCTCGACAGCGATCCCCAAGAACAACGCTACAACGGCAAGCGCTTCGACGGCCAGATGTGCGTTCGTTTCCAAGGGCGGGGATTCGGACCAGTAATCGAGCACGAGATCGGACATGAAGAAGACAGCGCAAAAGCCCTGAAGAAGGATCAGAACGACAAGCGTTAAACCATAGGGCGACTGCAGGGCTGCTTTCATCAGGACTCGCGCGGTTCGGTCACTCTCTTATAGCCGGTTACCATAGACTTGGGCAGGTTGACATGAAGCCGCAGGCTTTCGGCGATGACAGCGGCGATGTGAACCACGATCGAGATCTCGGCCCAGGTAACAAGGGCCTCATGCGCGTTTTCGACCCAGTCCACGCCCCAGAACGTGAGCGTCGTCATCATCCAGCCGGTCACACCGATCGCCAGAATTGTCAGCAACAGGTTGTAGATCATCAGCGCGCCGAGCGGCGAATGGCCCAGATGTGCATTCTTCGTTCGCGCCCGCATCTCGCCGATCTGGCCCAGGGCGGCGGAAAGGTTTGGCGGGAAGGTGCTGAACCGGGCATAGCGCGATCCGATGAAACCCCAGATCAGCCGAAACGCCAGCAGACCCAGGATCGAATAGCCGATCCATTCGTGCAGCTTCGCCTCGCCGTCCGTGACAAAGGCATTCACGGTGAAACCGGCGACCAGAGACCAATGGAACAGTCGGATCATCGGATCCCAAACTTTATAGGCATTCATTCTGGGCTCTCCTTCGGAAACCAGTGCGGCGGGTGCGGGCCCCCGATGCGGGGCCCGCACGGCCGGGTCGGTCAGTCTTCGGATTTCGTCCGGACGATCTTCATTTCGCTGTCGAGGTAAAGCTCGTAGCGTTTGCCATCCTTGACGACATAGGCCTCGATCATGCCGTCCTCCTGATCGAGTTTGCGCACTTGGTAGCCCTGCGCGACGAGCATGTCCGTGACAGCCGTCTGCTGTTCGGCCGTCAGCGATGTGCTGGCCCAAAGCGCGGCCGGGGCAAGTGCGATCGAAAGCGTGATCGCGACGGCGGAGAGATGCAGTTTGTTCATCTGGTCGGTCCTTTTTTGAGTTATCGACTCGCTTCCGTGCAGCCGTTCGAAAGCATGGTGCCGATATCGGGGATGGCCCGGCTTCTGGGAACTGAACTAAGGTTGGTTTCAGGAAGGTTCCGACTTCGGATGCGCGCCTATAACCCTGGTTTACGGGATTCCGGCGGAACTTCGCCGCATATTAACCTTTCCTTCAATCGGCGCGGGTGGTGTAACCGTGTCTGAAACGCTGAAGGATTCGACGGGAGGCCAGCATGGCGGGATCGGTTAACAAGGTGATTATCGTAGGCAACCTCGGGCGCGACCCCGAGGTGCGGACGTTCCAGAACGGCGGCAAGGTCTGCAACCTGCGCATCGCCACCTCTGAAAACTGGAAGGACCGCAACACCGGCGAGCGGCGCGAGCGCACGGAATGGCATTCGGTCGCGATCTTCTCGGAACCGCTGGCCAAGATCGCCGAGCAGTATCTGAAGAAGGGCTCAAAGGTCTATATCGAGGGCCAGCTGGAAACCCGCAAATGGCAGGACCAGTCCGGCCAGGACCGGTATTCGACCGAGATCGTGCTGCGCCCCTATCGCGGCGAACTGACGCTTCTGGACAGCCGCGGCGATGGCGGCGGCTCGGGCGGCGGCTACAGCGATGACCGCGGTGGCGGCTATGACGGCGGATCGTCGGATAGCGGCTTCGGCGGCGGCGCGAAAAGCGACATGGACGACGAAATCCCGTTCTAGACTGACCGAGCCAAGGAAGGGGCGACGCGATGACCTGGTCTTTTCCGGTTGGCCGGCTTTGGGGAACCGAGATCCGGATCCATGCGACCTTCTTCCTGCTGCTGCTATGGATCGCGGTCGCCACCTATGTCGAGGGCGGCCCAAACCTCGCCATCTACAACCTGCTGTTCATCCTGGCGCTTTTCGCATGCGTTCTGGCGCATGAATTCGGCCATATCCTGGTGGCGCGCCGCTACGGCATTCCCACGCCCGACGTCACCCTGCTGCCGATCGGCGGCATGGCGCGGCTGGAGCGGATTCCCGAGAAACCGATGCAGGAGATCGTCGTGGCCCTTGCCGGACCGGCGGTCAATGTCGCGATCTGGCTTGTCCTGACCGTGCTGCTTGGCGCGCGAACCAGCCTCGCGGGGCTGGAGAATATCGACGATCCGTCGCAGGGCTTTCTTGCGCGGCTCGCGGCGGTCAACATCTTTCTTGTACTCTTCAACATGATCCCGGCCTTTCCTATGGATGGCGGGCGCGTCTTTCGGGCGGCGGTGGCGCTATGGGTCGGGCGCGTGCGCGCCACCCAGATCGCCGCGATGGCCGGTCAGACGCTGGCCTTCCTGTTCGGTTTCATCGGGCTGATGATCGGCAATCCGATCCTTGTGCTGATCGCGGTTTTCGTCTTCGTCGCCGCATCGTCGGAGAATTCGGACGTGGCGATGCGGGAACTGGCGCGCAACATGAAGGCGCGAGAGGCGATGATCACCGCCTACGAGGCGCTGGCCCCCGGCGACAACTTGCAAGCCGCCACCGCCGCGTTGATCCGCACCACCCAGCACGAGTTCCCGGTGCGCGACTCCGACGGCCGCGTCGTCGGTTTCGTCGACCGCAACGCGATCTTTGCAGCGGTTTCCGCCGATGGACCCAAGCCGGGCGTTTCCGAGATCATGACGGCCGACTTCCCGAAGGTGACCCTGACCGCACCGCTGCAATCCGCGTTGGACGAGCTTTTCCGCAGCAAGGCGCCAGCCGTGGCCGTCACCGACCGAGAGGGCCGGATGATCGGCTACATCACCCGCGAAAACATCGGCGAATTGATGGTGGTGGCAGGCCGAACGGGCCGCTAACGACTGGCAAAAGCATCGGCAAGAACGCCGCGCACCACCTCGGTATCCACGTCGCTGGCGACGAACGCCTCGCCGATTCCGCGCGCAAGGATGAACCGCAACTTGCCATCCAGCACCTTCTTGTCCTGCGCCATCAGCGCCAGAAGCCCCTCTGCGTCGGGAAGCGCGCCGGGAATATCGGAAAGGCTTGCCTTCATCCCCATCCGACGCAAATGCGCCGCCACACGGCCAGGGTCTTCCTGTGGGCACAGCCCCAGGCGGGCCGAGGTCTCGAAAGCGAGCGCGCAACCGATCGCCACGCCCTCGCCGTGCAACAGCCGGTCCGAATAGCCGGTGGCGGCCTCCAACGCATGGCAGAATGTATGGCCGAGGTTCAGAAGCGCCCGATCGCCCTGTTCGGTCTCGTCCCGCACCACGATCTCGGCCTTCATCTCGACCGAGCGGCGCACTGCCTGCGCCCGCAGTGCGGCATCTCCGGCGGCAAGCGCGGGGCCGTTGGTTTCGAGCCATTCAAAGAAATCGGCATCGCCGAGCAACCCATATTTGACGACCTCACCGTAGCCGGCCAGGAAATCACGTGGCGGTAAGGTGCCGAGCGCTGCAATGTCGGCCAGAACCAGCGAGGGCTGGTGAAAGGCGCCGATCAGGTTCTTGCCATGGGAAGAGTTGATCCCGGTCTTGCCGCCCACGGAACTGTCCACCTGCGCCAGAAGCGAAGTGGCGATCTGCACGAACCGCACGCCGCGCCGCAGGATCGCAGCGGCAAACCCGACCAGGTCGCCGATGACGCCGCCACCCAACGCGATGACGAGATCCCGCCGTTCGATCTTTTCGTTCAGCAGCCATTCCACCGTGCCGGTCAGGTTTGCCCAGTTCTTGGTCGCCTCGCCCGCAGGCAGCACCAGCGAAGTCAGCTCGATCCCGTCGGCCCTTAACGCGGCGCCAAGCGGTTCGAGGTGACGCGCGGCCACGTTCGTATCGGTGACGACCACGACCCTGCGTCGATGCAGCAGCGGCGCAAGGTGCTGTCCCGCCTCGCCGATCAGCCCCTCGCCGATCACCACGTCATAGGCGCGGTCGCCAAGTGGCACATGAACCTTCTGCGTCATTTCTGCCTTTCCAGGACATCGGGCCGGGTCAGCAACGACTCGATTACCCGATGACCCATGTCTTCGATGGAATATTCAGGCCGCGCGTCGACAGTAATATCCGCCATCGAATAACTTGGCTCGCGCAACATGCAAAGCTCGCGCAGCGTTGCCCGCGGATTGGCGGTGCGCAAGAGCGGTCGCGTCGTCTTGTGGCGCACGCGGTTCCACAACAGCGACTCCTCGGCCCGCAGCCAGACGGCAATGCCTTTCGACGCTATGATCTTCCGGTTCCGATCGGCCAGAAAAGCGCCGCCGCCGGTCGACAGAATGCCCCGTTCCTGCTCCAGCAGGCGGGTGATGACCTGGGTCTCCTTCTCGCGAAAGAAAGTTTCGCCGTCGCGTTCGAATATCTCGGCGATGGTCATGTTGGCCGCCAGCTCGATCTCGGCGTCCGAATCGAGGAACGGGACGCCGAGCAATCGCGCGACGGCCGTTCCGACGGCAGTCTTGCCCGACCCCATCATGCCGACCAGCACAACGGTCTTTTTTAGCACATAGGCCAACCGGCAGCGTCCCGCTTAAAATTTCCGGTGTCCTGAATGGCGTGATCTTGCGTAAAATGCCATATAGAAAAACAGGAAACCGCCGAAGAACGGTTCCCATGAGGATCGAGGCAGAGAGGCAAGCGAATGTTTGGCAGGATTTTCAAGGTGCTGCTGTTCTTGTTGGTCATAGGATTCATCGCCCTGGTGGGCTTTGCCTATCTGGGCGATTTGTCGCCGAACCAGACCGAACAGCGCGATCCGGTGACACTGAATGTCGATTAGGATCGGCCTACTGACAGCCGGTATTCTGGCATTGGGCCCGGTCGGTGCAGGCGCGCAAGAGGGACCGATGTCGGCAATCGACTGGCTTTCGGACAGCCTGAACGCGCCGGTCACGGCCGCACCGCCCGCAGGCCAGCAGGATGTGGCAATCTCTGCCCTGCCCGAGGATGTCACCGTGACGGAACTCGGGCAGCCGTCCCCCGACGCGGTCGGACTGTTCCCGGTGGATGTCACCGGTTTGCCCCGTGATCTTTGGGGCAGCAGTTCCTCGAACGAACTCGCGCGCCGCTTCCGCGCCGAGCGGCGGGACATGCTGCCTGCAATGCAGGGCCTGCTCTACTCCCTCTTGCTTGCGGAACTGGATCCCCCAACCGATTCCGGTCCCGAGGCGACACTGTTTCTTGCGCGCGTCGACATGCTGCTTTCGCTTGGCGCCGTGGAACAGGCAGATGCCCTGCTGCAACGCGCGGGCAGCACCGATCCGCAGATCTTCCGCCGTCGCTTCGACAGCGCCCTGCTTCTGGGCACCGAGGACAAGGTCTGCCGAACGGTGATGTCGAAGCCAGAGCTGTCGCCCACCTACCCCACCCGCATCTTCTGTCTGGCGCGGGAAGGCGAATGGGACACCGCCGCGCTGACACTCGAAACCGGTCAGGCGCTTGGCGTGATCTCGGATGCGGACGACATGCTGCTGGCGACGTTTCTTGATCCCGAGATCGCGGAAACCGCTATGCTCCTGCCGGCCACATCCCGGCCGTCGCCCCTGATCTTCCGGATGATGGAGGCGATCGGCGAACCGCAGCCGACCGCCAGCCTGCCGCTTGCATTCGCCCATGCCGATCTGCACGAAAACTCCGGCTGGAAGGCGCAGATCGAAGCGGCCGAGCGGCTCGCGCGCACCGGCGCGATTGATCCGAACAGGCTGCTTGGGCTATACACCCGCGGCAAACCGGCTGCATCCGGCGGTGTCTGGGATCGCGCCGAGGTGATCCAGGACCTCGATGACGCCATCGCGCGGCGCGATGGCGACAAGGTTGCCAAGACCCTGCCCAAGGCCTGGGACGCGATGGCATCGGCCGAACTCGAAGTCGCGCTGGCCGCGTTCTACTCCGACGTTTGGCCGGATCTCGATCTGTCGGGCGAACCCGCCTCGCTGTCTTACCGCCTCGGTCTGCTGACGGACGGCTACGAATCCGTGGCCCTCGACTACGCTCCCCGCACTCAGCAAGAGCGCCTGCTGCAAGCCATCGCGACAGGGAAACTCGCCAATGTGACGGTCACCGATCCCCTCGAAGTTGCAATCGTCGAAGGTTTCACCTCGTCCGGCATTCCTGTTCGGCTTCAATCCCTGACCGGTGAAAACCGTCTGGGTGAAGCCATTCTGCGGGCCATAGAGCTTTTCACCGAAGGATCGGGGGGCGATCTGGATCAGGTCAGCGATACGCTGGGGTTCCTTCGCGAGGTGGGGCTTGAGGACACGGCACGGCAGGCTGCCCTGCAACTGCTGCTGCTGGACCGCCGCGGATGACGGACATGATGCGACGCATCCAGACATTTCTAGAGGCGCAGGCCGCCGAAATGGACGCCGCGACGAACACCCAGCTCGCTTATGCGCGGGACCTCAAGAATTTCGCAGGCTGGCTCGATCGCAAGGCGCTGGATTTTGAGCGGGCCTCGCGCGGCGACATTGAAGCCTATCTGGTTTTCTGTGATGCGCAGGGCCTGTCACGCGCCACCCGCGCGCGCCGGCTTTCCGCCATCCGGCAACTCTACCGGTTCGCCTACGACGAGGGCTGGCGGACAGAAAACCCGGCGATCCAGATTAAGGGGCCCGGGCGCGACAAGCGGCTTCCCAAGACGCTTTCACAAGATGAGGTCGGCGCAATGCTGCAAGCCGCCCGTATGACCGCGCGATCCGAGGATGACAGGCTGCGCGACACCTGCCTGATGGAACTGCTTTACGCCACCGGGATGCGTGTTTCGGAACTGGTCAGCCTGCCGGTCGCTGCCGCCCGCGGCGATCCCCGGATGCTGCTGATCCGCGGCAAGGGCGGAAAGGAAAGAATGGTGCCGCTGTCGGGCCCCGCGCGCAGCGCGCTGGCGGACTGGCTGAAACGCCGCGACGAGAAAGAGGACGCGGCTCGTGCGGAGGGCAAGCCTCCTTCCCGGTTTCTCTTCGCATCGCGCAGCAAGGCGGGATACATGACGCGGCACCGCTTCTATCTGCTGATCAAGGAAATCGCGGTCAATGCGGGCGTGTCGCCCGCGAAGGTCACGCCGCACACGTTGCGGCACGCCTTCGCAACACATCTTCTGGCCAACGGTGCCGATCTGCGCAGCATCCAGACGCTGTTGGGCCATGCCGATGTCTCGACTACGGAGATCTACACCCATGTGCTCGACACACGCCTGCGCGAGCTAGTGCTGGAACATCACCCGCTGGCGAAGCCCTGACACAAGCTGCAAGCGTTCCGGTGGCGTCCCTTTACCTTGAATGATGCGCCTCCGATGAGCATAAGACCCGAACATCTCTGAAAGACCCGCCTGATGGACACCGCGACCCCGTTTCTTGACACCGCATTCTGGATCACTTCCGCCGCGATCATCGCGCTTCTGGTGCTGTCGGCCTTTTTCTCGGGATCCGAAACGGCACTGACCGCCGCATCGCGCGGCAAGTTGCGTTCGCAGGCTGACAAGGGATCGAAAGGCGCCGAAATGGCCCTGCACATCACCGAGGACAATGAACGTCTGATCGGCTCGGTCCTGCTGGGCAACAACCTAGTGAACATCCTGTCCGCCTCGCTGGCGACCGCGCTATTTACCAAGCTCTTCGGGCAGAACGGCATCGCGCTTGCGACAATGGTGATGACGCTTCTGGTGCTAGTCTTTGCCGAGGTGCTGCCAAAGACCTATGCGATCACCAATGCCGAAACTGCCGCGGCGCGGGTGTCGCCGATCATCCGATTCGTCATTCTGGTTTTCTCGCCGGTTGTCAGCGCTGTGCGGACGCTGGTGCGCGGCATGCTCTGGGTGTTCGGGGTCCGGACCGATCCAGACAGCCATATCCTTGCCGTCCGCGAGGAGATTGTCGGCGCGATCACCCTTGGCCATGAAGGCGGCGCGGTGGAAAAGGAAGATCGGGACCGGCTGCTCGGCGCGCTCGATCTGGGCGATCGCGCGGTCGAGGAGATCATGCTACACAGGTCAGAGATCAAGATGCTCGACGTCGATCTGCCACCGCAGGAAATGCTGGAATACGTGCTGCACTCCTCCCATACGCGGCTGCCGCTTTACAAGGACGACCCGGAAAACATCGTCGGCGTGTTGCATGCGAAGGACTTGCTGCGCGCGATGTATGCCCGCAGCCAGCAGGCCGAGCGGCCATCGCAGACCTTCGAGGGATTCAACGTCATGGAAGTGGCAATGAAGCCATATTTCGTCCCCGAAACCACCGCGCTTGACGAGCAGATGCGGCAGTTCCTGCGCCGCCACACGCATTTCGCCCTGGTCGTGGATGAATACGGGACGCTGCAGGGGCTGATCACGCTTGAGGACATTCTTGAAGAGATCGTCGGCGAGATCACGGACGAATTCGACAGCACCGAGACGCCGCCGCTGAAACGGACCGAGCAGGGCGACTGGCTGGTGGACGGGGCGATGACAATACGAGACCTGAACCGCGCAACCGACTGGAACCTGCCTGACGACGAAGCCAATACGGTCGCGGGCCTGATGATCCACGAAGCCCAGACCATCCCGGCGCCGGGGCAAGTCTTTTCGTTCCATGGATTCCGGTTCGAAGTCGTCGCGCGCCAGGACAACCGTGTGACGCGGATGAAGATCAGACCGCTCGGCTGAACCCTCGGTGTCAGTCGGCCGGCGTCTGCTGATGAGAGATTAGCCGCCACTCGCCGCCATCGTTCAGGTAGGTCGAAGCACAAAGCGCCTCTAGCATCGGTTCGCCTTCGCGCTCGGCCGAGGCGCGATAGGCCAGAAGCGCGGTCTCTCCGCGCCGCCGGAACACACGGTCGGACATGACAACGGAACGCCAGCGCGGCGCGGAGCCCAGACCTTCTATAATCGCATTGCCCTGCAGGATGCCGGCCGGGTAGGGAAAAACCATCACCGCATCATCCGAAAGCTTCTTGCGGAAGGTTTCCGCCCCGTCCAGCCAGAACCGTTCCTCAAGCTCCCAAAGTTCCTGTTCCACCGACATCGCCCATCTCCTTCCGGTTTCTCGAACCCAACCGACAAGACGGAGGCAATGTTCCCTTCACGCAATCATCGCCCTTTGAAGAGGCTGCCCAGGATACCCCGCACGATACGCCGTCCGGTCGTGCCCTTCAGCTCTTTCACCACGACCTTCGCCATCGACTCGGTAAAGCTCTCCGCACGGCTGGAGGAACCGCGCCGGGGTCCCGCGTCGTATTTCCGGGCATTCTTGAACGCGCGCTCCTGTTCGGCCAGCCGTTCTTCCTCTTTTTCCGCTTCTTCGGCGGCTTTCGCCGCTTCTGCGGCACGAGCAGCCAGTCGTTCGAATGCCGAGTCCCGGTCGATCCGGGTCTCGTATTTGTCCTTGATGGGCGACGCCGCCATCACCTCTGCCCGCTCTGCCGGATGGATCGGACCAAGCTGTGAGGACGGTGGACGGATCAAGGTGCGTTCGACAATTCCGGGCGCGCCCTTGGACTCGAGAAACGAGGTGACGGCCTCGCCCACACCGACCTCGCGGATCGCCTCTTCCGTCGAAAAGCGCGGATTGTCGCGATAGGTGTCGGCTGCCTGCCGCAGGGCCTTTTGATCCCTGGCGGTGAAGGCGCGCAGCGCGTGCTGGATGCGGTTGCCAAGCTGACCGAGGATGTCCTCGGGGACGTCGGCCGGGTTCTGGGTCACGAAATAGACGCCGACCCCCTTCGAGCGGATCAGCCGCGCGACCTGTTCGACCTTGTCGACCAGCGCTTTCGGGGCGTCGTCGAACAGAAGATGCGCCTCGTCGAAGAAGAAAACCATCTTCGGCTTGTCCGGATCGCCCACCTCAGGCAGTTCTTCGAACAATTCGGACAGCAGCCACAGCAGGAAAGTGGCGTAGAGGCGCGGCGATCCCATCAGCCGGTCCGACGCCAGGATCGAAATGCGTCCGCGCCCGTCAATATCGGTTCGCATCATGTCGGCCAGTTCCAGCGCCGGCTCTCCGAACAGGTTGTTGCCCCCCTGGTTCTCGAGCACCAGAAGCGCGCGCTGGATCGCTCCCACCGAGGAGGCCGAGACATTGCCGTAGCGCAGCGACAGCTCCTTGCCGTTCTCGCCGACCCAGACAAGCAGGGCCTGAAGGTCCTTGAGGTCGAGCAGCGGAAGTCCCTCTTCGTCCGAGGCGCGGAAGGCGATGTTCAGCACCCCTTCCTGCGCATCCGAAAGGTCCATCAGGCGCGACAGCAGAAGCGGACCCATCTCCGAGACGGTGGTGCGAATCGGATGCCCCTGCTCGCCGAAGAGATCCCAGAAGGTGACGGGAAAGGCGGCATAGGAATAATCCGCGAAGCCGATCTTGTCCGCTCGTTTCACGAAGGCGTCATGCAGTTTCGCCTCTGCCGAACCGGCGACCGAAAGTCCCGACAGGTCACCCTTCACGTCGGACAGGAAGACCGGAACGCCCTGGGCAGAGAAGCTTTCGGCCAGAATTTGAAGTGTGACGGTCTTGCCGGTACCGGTGGCGCCGGCGACCAATCCATGGCGGTTCGCATACTTGAGTAGCATATGTTGTGGTTTGGCCTGTTCCTCACCCCCACCACCGACAAAAATCCGATCAATCGCCACGATATCTATCCCCTGTCCGTATCTTCCGAGGCGACAATACAAGGTTAACCATTCTCTGCCAGTGTTCATCCGGATCGACTGCGCAATTCGCGCGTTCGGGTCTTCCTCCCTGTAGACTGGCCGCGCCTCCCAAGGGCGCGGCATTTTTTTACCAATCGGTTCAAAGAGATATTGTTACTTGCTACCTGTTGACGCACCGACCGAATGGCCATAACTTCGCGACAATTAAGTCGGCCAGTCCGACAGGGAGAAGTGGAAAAAAGGGCCGTCGGGCCCTTTTTTCTATTCAGGCAGGCCCGCCGGCGGCAATCCGCCGCGCGACCTGCAGCCAAGCGCCAAATGGCACCTGACAGTCCGTCCGCCGCATGTTAGTTGGCGCCCAAACACGGCAATCCTACAGGAGATACCATGGCAGACATCAGAACAGCTCTTTCCATCGTCGCGCTTTCGGTTGCGATGGCCACAGCGCCGGCCCTGGCGCAGGACAGCGGAACCGGCGATGCGGGCGAAGCCCCGACCGAGCAGACAGAGCCCACAACCCCCGATACCGCACCGGAAACGACCGAACCGGCAGCCGAGGAAGCCCCGGCCGCGTCTGGCAGCTATCTGTCATTGGGTCAGGAAGCGGCCGATCCGAACGCGCCGGGCACGACCTACACGATGGAAGAGCATGGCGATTGGCAAGTGCGCTGCGTGCGTACCAAGGATGGCGACGACCCCTGCCAGCTTTACCAGCTCCTGAAGGACAAGGAAGGCAACTCGGTCGCCGAATTCAGCATGTTCGCCCTGCCCGAAGGCGAACAAGCGGCGGCGGGTGCGACCATCGCTGTGCCCTTGGAAACTCTGCTGACCCAGGCGATCACGCTGTCGATCGACGACGGCCAGGCGAAACGCTATCCGTTCTCGTGGTGCTCGCAGATCGGCTGCTTCGCGCGCGTCGGGTTCACCGCGCCGGAAGTGGCGGCGTTCAAGGCCGGCAAGCAGGCGACGGTGACCATCGTTCCGGTCGTCGCCCCCGACCAGCAGGTGGATCTGACCGTATCCCTCAGCGGCTTCACCGCCGGTTACGACGCTGTAAAGGCGATCAACGCCGAATAAGGTGACGACAAGCAAAGGCAAACGCCGCCCATCCGGGCGGCGTTTTCGATTCAGACCGACCGGAGCGCCAGAACCGCATTCAGCCCGCCGAAGGCGAACGCGTTGGACAGCACCGCCTTGACCTTTGCGTCGCGTGCCTCGTTCGGCACGACGTCCAGAGCGCATTCCGGGTCGGGTTCTTCATAGCCGACCGTCGGCGCGATGATCCCGTCCCGAAGCGCCATGATGCAGGCAAGAAGCTCGACCGCGCCGGTTCCCCCGATCAGATGGCCGTGCATCGACTTGGTCGAGGAAATCATCAGCCGGTCCGCATGCTGGCAGAAGACGTCTGCCACGGCCGCGCATTCGGTTTTGTCGTTCGCCGCTGTCCCGGTGCCATGGGCGTTGATATACCCCACCGCGTCACGATCGAGCCCGGCATCGCGTATCGCCCCCGCGATTGCCCGCGCGGCCCCCTGTTTGGACGGCATGACGATATCCGCGGCATCCGAGGTCATCGAGAAGCCGGCGACCTCGGCCAGGATATCCGCGCCGCGTGCCTTGGCATGCTCGTACTCCTCGAAGACGAAAACCGCCGCGCCTTCGCCCTGGACCATGCCGTTGCGATTGGCGCTGAACGGCCTGCAGGCATCCTTGGACATGACGCGCAGCCCTTCCCAAGCCTTAATTCCGCCGAAACACAGCATCGACTCGGATCCGCCGGTCACGACGCATCTCGTCATGCCGGCGCGTATCATGTGAAACGCCTGCCCCATCGCGTGATTGGACGAGGCGCAGGCTGTGGCGACGGTGAAGGACGGCCCCATCAGGTTCCATTCCATCGAAATATGGCTGGCCGCCGCGTTGTTCATCAGTTTGGGAACCACGAACGGATGAACCCGGTTCTTGCCCTCTTCGTAAACCGTCCGATAATTCTCGTCCCAGGTGTTCACGCCGCCGCCCGCCGTGCCCAGCACGACCCCCGCCTCCAACGCCAGTTCGCCGTCGAAGCTCAGCCCGGACTGTCCGATAGCTTCACGCGCCGCCAGAAGGCTGAACTGGGTGAACCGGTCGCAGAGCGATATCTGCTGGCGATTGAAATGCACCTCGGGATCGAACCCCCGGACCTGCGCGCCGATCTGGATCGAGAGCCGTTCGACATCGCGTATCTCGAGTTGGGCGATGCCGCAGCGGCCTTCCCGCATCGCTTCGAGCGTCTGGGGAACCGAATGGCCAAGCGCGTTGATCGTGCCCGCACCGGTGATAACGACCCGGTTCATGCGACCTGTTCTGCAACCAGCTTCTTCACCGCCTCGACTGTCGAACGAACGGTGGAAATGTCGAATGCACTGGCCTGCGGATCGTTTGCGTTGAACGGCACCTGGATATCGAACGTCTCCTCGATCGCGAAAATCGCCTCGACAAGACCCAAGCTGTCAATACCCAGCTCCTGCAGCGTCTGATCCATCGAGATGTCAGAAGGTTCCAGCATCGCCTGATCGGCGAGGATCCTGACCACCTTTTCCCCTACCTCTTCAGTCATGCCTCACCCTTGCCTCGACCTCGGCGTCATTTAGTCATTCCGCCCGTTTTTTGAAACCGGTTTCTGAAGATTTTCGACCAACCGGGCGAGCCTCGGCAGGCGCCTGAGCGCCTTGTAAATCTCGACATGGGTTTCCATCTTCATCGCCGGATAGCCCAGCACCGCCCGGCCGGCGGGAACGTTTGACAGGATTTTCGTGGCACCTCCCGCAACAACTCCGTCGCCAAGGCTGATATTGTCGGCCACTCCGACCTGACCGCCCAGCACGACGCTGTCGCCGACTTTGGCAGAGCCGCCGACTGCGACATGCGCGCAGAGCAGGCAGTTCCGTCCGAGCTGCACGTTGTGCCCGACTTGAACAAGCGCGTCGATCTTGGTGCCATCCCCTACCCGTGTCGGCCTGATCGTTCCCGCATCGACGCTGGAATTCGCTCCGATCTCGACGTCATCACCGATGACCACGCCGCCAAGCGAACGGATCTTCAGCCATTCCTGACCGGTTCCTGCATCACCCGCGTCCGCAAGCGTCTCTCGCACCGCTTCGACAGACGATCGTTCCGCGGTGACGAAACTGAAGCCGTCCCCGCCTATGACGACACCGGAATGCGCCATGAAGCGATCGCCGATCCTGACGTTTCGCCCGACCCGTACTCCGGCCAGCAGGACCGCGTCTTCACCGATCGCAGATCCTGGCGCGATGCTTACATGGCTGTCGATCCGGCTGCGCGCACCAATGCTCGTGCCTTCGCCGATCACCGCATAGGGCCCCACAGCCACGTCCGCACCGATGCTGGCGCTAGGATCGATGATCGCTGTCGGATGGATGCCCGTGGGCATTTGATCGCCTTGGTCGAACAACGCGGTCAGGCCCGCCATGGCAAGCCGCGGCCGATCGACGAGGATGGCGGCTTTCAGACCGTGGGTCTGCCAATCCGCCCCCTTGGCCATCAGCGCGGCCTGGGCCTTACCCTCTGCGAGCCGGGAGGCGAACCGCGGCTCCATCGCAACGGCCAGATCGGCAGGTCCGGCAGAGGAAGGTTCGGCGGCGCCGGTCACGAGCAGACCGGTCTCGCCGACCGCCTCGGCGCCCAATGCGTCGGCAATCTGCCGGATCGTGTGCCCGCTCATCGCTGTCCCCGCTTGCGGACGCTTTCGAAGCGTCCGCTTTCAGCGTGTCATTTAGCTTTGAACGCCGCGCAATACCACCCCGGCACGCTGCAACTCAGAGAATATCCGCGCGTCGCGACCGTACACGTCGCGGCGGAAGTTCAGCTCTCCCTTGGCGTTGGTAAAGGCCGTGCGATAGACGAGATGGACCGGAATGGGTTGTTCCAGTGGCACCACCGTCTCGACGCCGGTCGCGAGCTTCGACCTGAACAACTCCTGCGGCCTGTCCGTCTGGGGGGCGAGCAGCGTATAGGCGAAATCGAACGGATCGGCCAGCCGGATGCAGCCATGGCTGAAGGCCCGCACTTCGCGCCCGAAGAGGCTCTTGGAAGGCGTATCGTGCAGATAGATGTTGTACTTGTTCGGGAACATGAACTTGACCAGCCCCAGCGCATTGTCATCCGAGGGCGGCTGCTTGATGTCGAACGGGAAGTTGCGCGCGTTGTAGCGGGTGAAATCCACCCTGTTGCGGTCGATCACCTGGCCGCGACTGTTGATCACCCGCAAATGGCCGACCGCAAAGGGGTTTCGCTGCAGCATCGGAAGATATTCTTTCACGGCGATCGAACGCGGCACGTTCCATGTCGGGTTGACCACCATATGCTCCATCACATCCGAGAATTCCGGGCTGCGGCGATCCGACTCTTTGGCGCCGATGACCGAGCGGGTCTCGAATGTCACCTTGCCGTCGTCGACGATCCGAGCGGTGAAATCCGCAAGGTTGACCCAGACGTGGCGCGCGCCAAGCGGCTTATTGATCCAGCGCTCGCGCTCCATCGCAACGAGGACCGAGGCCAGGCGATCTTCGGCCGGAATGTTGATTTCGGCGATGGTCGCAGGACCGGCGACGCCATCGGGCGTCAGGCCATGCGCGGTCTGAAAACGCTGCACGGCCGATTGCATGTCTCCGTCATAGGTCTGCCGCGCGCTGCGCGCCAGGTAACCCATGGCGATCAGCCTGTTCCGCAGTGCAACGACCGAAGCACCAGACTCGCCGGGTTCCAGTTTCTGCGACGGGATAGAAGGCCCCCAGCCGCCAGCGCCAATCCGCTTTTCGAGCGCGAATTTAGCTTTCATCAGGCGTGTGTATTCCGGCGAAGACGGAACCAATGATTTCAGGAAGGCGCCCGGACGCGATTTGGCAAACGACGTCAGCGTCTGGGCCGGATCCCGAAGAGGGACTTCCATGACAAGACCCGGATCGACGCTTGCAGGTGTCAGGATGCCGGTCTGTAGATCCGCAGCGTAACGCAGCAGGGTGCGGCTCAGTTCGACCTCGATCCGGCCAAGATCTCGCCCCGAACGCACCGTGCGCAGTGCAGTTTCCAACTTGTCCAGATCATACGCCGCTACCGGAAGACCGTGATCTTCCGCCGCCGCCAGCACCTTCAGCAACGCCGCCACGCGACCCCTGTCGTCGCTTTCGTCGTCGGTCCAGATCGGCTGATATCCGTTGGAACGGTAGAACTCGGCGATGGCGGGATGTCCGGACGAGGCTTCAGCCACCGATTGCATGAAAGCCGTCACCTGGGTCTCGGCCCTCGATGGACCGCCAACCAGAACCAGTGCCATCGCAACTACGCTCACTACCCAGTGCAGCAGGCCGCCGCGCATCGCTTCACCAGAAAACATCCGAAAACCCTGTCTTCCCACTTAAATTCACAATCATCGTTAGTTTAATCTAGGGCGGAAATGCAGTGGGACCTGTTCACAAATGTGCAATCTCCCGCCACTGTCACCCGGTTGCAACGCACCAGACAATTCGCGCGGGTTCCCCCCGGCGATCAGGCGCGATCAGCGATATCTCGCCGATTTCAGGGTCCAGCCACAGGTGCGACGTTTCCGACCTTGGCCAGCGAATCCACTTGTGTCATAAGGTACGCGCACCTGGGGAATGAGGTGAACGATCCGCTAACATGCGGACACAGGCAAGCGACGGGACACGCACGGAATCATGAACACGACCAGCACCAAGGGCCTGACCAGGCGCTCTTTGCTTGGCGCATTCGCAGCGACAGCAATGGCCGCAGCGCCAACCTATTCCAACGCTTTCGGCTTTCTGCGCGGCGCGGGCGATATCCGCCGCATCCGGATGTATTCCGGGCGAACCGGCGAAAGCATGGACACGATCTACTGGATCGAGGGCGAGTACATCGGCGACGCATTGAAAGAGATCAACTATTTCATGCGCGACTGGCGAACTGATCAGACGATCTCGGTGGACGCCCGCACGGTAGACATAATGGCAGCCTCCCACGGTCTGCTGAACGTCAGTGAGCCCTATATGCTGCTTTCCGGCTACCGTTCACCGCAAACCAATGCAATGCTCCGGTCACGCTCGTCCGGCGTCGCTCGGAACTCGCTTCACATCAAAGGCCAGGCGGCCGACCTGCGGCTGAAGTCGCGCTCGGTCTCGCAGATGGCTCAGGCGGCTGCGGCTTGCGCCGCTGGCGGTGTGGGAAGCTATTCCCGCTCGAATTTCGTACACATGGATTCCGGCACCGTTCGAACCTGGCGCGGCTGAAACCTCTGGAATTCCTGATGACGAACGCCGCTTCGAGCGGCGTCATAATCATTTTCGGCGTCAGCAAATTTTGCCCGAGCGGGTCGTAAAGACGCATAAACGAAGAAAATGGCGCACCCGAGAGGATTCGAACCTCTGGCCTCTGCCTTCGGAGGGCAGCGCTCTATCCAGCTGAGCTACGGGTGCCTTTGGCGGGGTATAGCGGTGGCGCGGCGGCCCTGCAATCCGGAAATTCAGCCAAAAAGATCGTGGCAGAGTTCCAGCGCGTCGATCAGTTTGTCGACCTCGGCCTCGGTATTGTAAAGTCCGAACGATGCCCGGCACGTCGCCGTCACGCCAAGATGCTGCATCAGCGGCTGTGCGCAATGATGCCCTGCCCGGACGGCGATGCCGCGCTTGTCGAGTACCGTCGATACATCGTGGGCATGAGCGGGCCCGTCAAGCGTGAACGAGAAGATCGCCGCCTTGTCCGGCGTGCGCCCCTGCACCTGCACCCAGTTGAGACCTCCCAGCCGCTCCTGCGCATAACGGCTCAGCTGCTCTTCATGCGCCGCGATGTTCCCCATCCCCAATCCGGTCATGTAATCCAGGGCCGCGCCCAGGCCGATCATCTGCACGATACCCGGCGTTCCGGCCTCGAACTTCATCGGCGGATCGTTGTAACTGACATGGTCGCGGGTGACCTCCCGGATCATGTCGCCGCCTCCCATGAAGGGGCGCATTTCGGCCAGCCGGTCGGCCCTGCAATAGACCGCGCCCGATCCGGACGGGCCGTAAAGCTTATGCCCGGTAATGGCGTAGAAGTCGCAGCCGATATCTTGCACATCGACGGGCATGTGCACCGCAGCCTGCGAGCCGTCGACAAGCACCGGTATGCCGCGCGCATGGGCGGCCTCGGTGATGGTTTTCACATCAACCTTGGTGCCCAGGACGTTGGAAAGTTGCGTGATTGCGACCAGCCGCGTTCGATCGCTCATCGCATCTATGACCCGCTGCGGATCGAGCGCACCGATCGCATCCGGTTCTACCCACTTCAGCACCACGCCTTGCCGTTCGCGCAGAAAGTTCCACGGCACGATATTCGCGTGGTGCTCGATCACAGACAGCAGGATCTCGTCGCCTGCTTGAAGCCGCGGCATGGCCCAGCCATGAGCGACCATGTTGATGCCTTCGGTGGTTCCCGAATTCATCACGATCTCGACTTCCGATGCAGCGTTCAGGAACCGAGCTATCTTGCCGCGAACAGCTTCGTATTGCTCGGTCATAAGATTAGAAAGATGGTGCAAGCCTCTGTGAACGTTAGAATAGTTCATCGAATAGGCTTCGGTGACCGCATCGATCACCGCCCGCGGCTTCTGCGCGGAAGCGCCGTTGTCGAGGTAAACCAGCGGCTTGCCGTTCACCTCTCGCGAAAGGATCGGGAAATCCGCGCGGATCTTTTCCAGATCATACATCGCTGACCCCCGGAACCGCGACGCCTGAAACGCCAAGCAGGATCGACAGCAGGACCGCGAAGCCGACCATCGACAAGGATATTCCCAAGAAGACGGCCATTCCGGATTTGAACCCGTGAAGCTCCATGATGAACTGGGTCAACATCCAGAAAAACAGGATCAGACCGGCCAACCCCAGAAGGAACGCGAGGGCCGGCGACACCATCATCGCGAATATCTGGACGATCTGCAGACAGATCATCACGAACTGCAACCAGGCCATCAGGACGATCGCGCCGCCCAGATCGCCCTCGCCGCCGAAGCGACGGCCGATATGGTGGACGGCAAAGACAGCAAACAGCATCACAACGAGCTGGATGAAACCCAACGTGAAGGGCGAAGCCGCGAAGATGCCGGTCTCGGCTGCCCTATCACCTGCGACCAGCGCCGACGCCTTCGCCAGAATCGCGCTGAGCACGACAGTCAGCAGCAGCATCTGCCACCGCTCCTGCCTAGTCAGATCAAGCGAGAGGACCGCGCGTGCCACGCTGCGCGGTTCGCGAATGGTGCGGATCGCGGCTTGGGCAAGACCGCTCAGCGTAAGGTCCATCAGCTGGGGCCTCCTTTTTCCGCTTCATAGAGCGACAGCAGCCAGACCGCAATGAAGCCGAAGAGCGCAAGCGCGCCGATCAGCACCTGCAGCGTCTCGGCGCCCGTCAGACCTGCCAGGAGTCCGTTGAGAAGCCATAAAGGCGTGGCGACCAGAAGCGACCAGAACAGTGCCAGTCGCGCGCCGTACCAGTCGCCCTTGCCGCCCATGAGACGGGCCAGCAGATGGGACAGCGCAGCGACCCCATATAGTGCCAGCGGCACGAGAAAGACCCAGGCCAGCAAGGCGCCGCCGACCCTGGCATCGAGCGGCACCGAAGGATCAGCCTCTGCGCTGCGGATCAGCCGCGGCCACTGAGCGACGAAAATCAGCACGCAGGCCGTCACCAGAAAGACCAGCGCACGATCCTCGCGCCGGCCTTGGGCCAACTGCCGGCGCATGGCCTGACGCGGAGAGCGCCAGGCGCGCAGGATGTCGCCGGTCGCGGCCATCAGCTGTGATGGCGCTGCAGCCAGCCGTCGAGCCGCACGAGGATATCCTCGGCGATGGCGGGGTCGTCGATTTCTTCGATGGCTTCGGCAAGGAAGGCCAGGACCAGAAGATCCTGCGCCTGTCCTTCGGGCAGCCCGCGAGAGCGCAGGTAGAACAGCGCATCGTCATCAATCGCGCCCGATGTCGAGCCGTGCGAGCAGGCCACGTCGTCGGCATAGATCTCGAGTTCCGGCTTGGCCAGGAACTGCGCATCGTCGTCCAGAAGCAGCGACTGGCTGATCTGGTAGCCGTCGGTCTTCTGGGCGTCTTTCTTTACAAGGATCTTGCCCTGAAAGACGCCGGTGGCACCATTGCGCAGCACCTTCTTGAAGACCTGCCGACTTTCGCAGCCGACCGCGTCATGGGTGATGAAGACGGTATCGTCATGGTGAAAATCGCCGTCACCGACCGCCGCGCCCGCGACATGAGCCACGGCGTCGTCACCGGTCAGTTCGATCACCACCTCGTTGCGGGTCAGCACACCGTTTACGGACAAGGTGAAGCTTTTGAACGTGCTCCTTTCGCCGAGCCGCGCGAACACATGCGTGGCGGTGCGCCGTTCATGGTCGCGGCCTTGCGCGCGGACATGGTGGAATGCTGCACCATCGGCGATATCAACCTCCATCACCTTGTTGAACCGTGCAGCGGCGGGTCCGGTTTCCAGAATCGTCAGGTCCGCGCCTTCTTCCAGCCGGATGACGTGATGCAACATCGCGTCGGAAGTTTCATCGCCGTGCAGGTATTCGATGGCAACGGCGCGTTCCGCCTTGCCGCTTGCGCGTATCACCAAGCCGTCCGCCGCGAAGGCGCTGTTCAGCGCCGCCAGCGGGCGTTGAACCGGAACCTGACCGCGCTCTTCCAGCTCGCCGTAAAGGTCCTTCGCCCAATGGATGTCGGTCGCCGCGGCGTCGGACAGCCGTTCGATCGTGACACCGGCCAGTGCAGGATCGTCCGACGCCTCGGCGTCGAATTCGCCATCCACGAATACCAGCCGCAGCCGGTCTATATCGCCGAAGATGGGGCTTTCCCCGGGATCAAACAGGCTAGCGCTTGGCGCTTCGGCCTGCACCAGCGTCGTCGGATCAGTATATTTCCAGTATTCGTCGCGGCGGGACGGCAGACCCATCGTGCGCACTCGTGCCAGCGCGTCCTTGCGCGCCGCCTCTGCCCAAGCGGCGCCCTTCGGCGCGCTCAGCGCGTCCAGACGCGTCTCGGTTGCGTCCTGTTTCGCTTGTGGCAAAGCCATCAGGCCACCTCCTCGACGATGCCGGCGTAGCCGTTCGTTTCGACCTCAAGCGCCAGTTCCGGCCCGCCAGATTTCACGATGCGGCCATCGGCCATGATGTGGACGACATCGGGTTTGATATGGTCCAGAAGCCGCTGGTAATGGGTGATGACCAAAAACGACCGTCCCTCGCCGCGCAGCGCGTTCACGCCCTCGGCCACCAGCTTCATCGCATCGACGTCGAGACCGGAATCGGTCTCGTCGAGAATGCACATCTTCGGCTCGAGCATCGCCATCTGCAGGATCTCGTTGCGTTTCTTCTCGCCGCCCGAGAAGCCGACATTGACCGGGCGCTTCAGCATGTCGGCGTCGATCTTCAGCGATTTGGCGGTCGCGCGGATCTGCTTCAGGAAATCGGTCGAGGACATCTCCTCCTCGCCGCGCGCCTTGCGCTGCGCGTTCACGGCAGTGCGCAGGAATGTCATGTTGCCCACGCCGGGGATCTCGACCGGATACTGGAAGGCCAGGAACAGTCCCGCCGCGGCACGTTCCTCGGGTTCGAGATCGAGAAGATCGGTCCCGTTCAGCTCGGCAGAGCCTTCCGTGACCTCGTAACCGTCGCGGCCGGACAGCACGTAGGACAGCGTCGACTTGCCAGAGCCGTTGGGCCCCATGATCGCGTGAACCTTGCCGTCCTCGACGGTCAGGTCGACGCCTTTCAGGATCGCCTTGTCTTCTTCTTCAAGTTTCACATGCAGGTTCTTGATCGTCAGCATCAGAGTTCCTCGACTGAATTTTCTGTTATTTTCCGTTTCATTGCCGGCGCCTCGGCGGCCGGCACGAGCAGATGGTTGACCTGGGTGCGGTATTTGCGGATCGCGTAGACGCTGGCATAGCCGTGTTCGTCGACCCAGGCCGCGAAAGCCTTTGCATTGTCGTCATCGACCTCGATGAAGATCGCTGGCTGGCTGCGCTCTATGGTCTCGGCCAGGCCCGAGAGCACCTCCATCTCCATGCCTTCCACGTCGATCTTCAGGAAGTCGGGTGCTTCCTCGGCGAACAAGTCGTCGCCCGGCCAGGTTTCGAGCTCACCGCCGCCTTCCAGCATCTTGGCAGCACCGAGGTTCCGGCGGCGTTCCTCCATCGCGTAACCGGCAGAGCGCCGGTCGGACAGGCCAACGCCGACATGATCCAGGCAGATGATATCCGACAGGCCATTCGCCAACGTGTTTGCAATGAGCATCTCGAAGGCCAGCGGGTTCGGCTCGACCGGCACGACGCGAGCGGCTTTCATCACGATCGAAAAATACAGGCTGTGGTTGCCCACATTCGATCCGATATCGAGATAGCGCAACCCGGGCGGAAAGAGGCGCGAGAGAAGCGAGAGTTCCTCGACCTCGTAGAACTGCCCACGCTTGTGAGTATCCTGGATCGTGTCACGCCGCCGGTCCACGCAAAACACGACCGGGTGCCCCGCCATCCGGGAGAAGTGCATCACGAGATTTGCCGTTGCAAAGGGACGCTGCGCTTGCATCGCCTCTTGCAGATGCTGGATCCGTTCTACCCTGCCGGTCATGGCGAACCGCTCTTGAACGGCGCGATCGACCCGACGTAGATATACCCGGTTTGCCAGCGACTCTCCGCGACTAGCGGTTGTTCATCTCGATAAGCTGGGGCACTGCCGGCTTGCTCTCGTCCTCGCCCACAACGAAAGAAATCCCGCGAAACAGCACCGAGTTCGGTTCGGTCGTCTCGACGACATTGGTCACCCATTCCGGAGAGAACGCCTTTTCGAACGCCCCCGGCCAGACATGGACCAGGTTGTGCATCACGCAGATCATCGCGAAGATACCCATGGTCTTCGCGGTTTCCTGCACCTTGCCGGACAGGCGGAACATCTGTTTGAGCACGAAGCCGATGGCCAGGGCCAGACCGCCGTCGATCGCCATCATGATGTCGGCATCTTCGCCGGTCAGCGTGCCGCCCGCCATCGTGAAGCGAACCCAGCGGGTGATCAGCACCGCGAGCATCCCCAGCAGGAAGGCCCCGACGATCGAGGCCGGATAACCGATCGTCTCGCGCATCGTGGGCAACGGAGACACGACCCGTTTCTTCGGCGTCCCCGTGGCGGTTTCCTCGACTGGTCCCACGTAGACTTGCGTCATCGTGTTCGCGCCGCCGGCCGAAATCCGCCGCAGCCGCTCTTCGAATTGCTTCTTCTGTCGATCCGGATTGATCATCCTGCATGCCCACCAAAGAGACCCGATGGCAGGAAAGCACCTGATTGGGGCAGGAATTGGACCCCGTTTGGCCGTTTTCCGGTTCCCGCAACGTCAGAAACGCCCCGGGCGCGACCTGGATTGCGGCGTGCCGAGGCAACGCGATCATCTGGACCAGCCCGTATCCCATCCTAGCCGACCGAACCTTCCAGCGAGATCGCGACAAGCTGTTGTGCTTCCATCGCGAATTCCATCGGCAGGGCCTGCAAGACCTCCTTGCAGAAGCCGTTGACGACAAGCGCCACGGCCTCCTCCTCGTCCATACCGCGCTGGCGGCAGTAGAACAGCTGATCGTCGTCGACCTTCGAAGTTGTGGCCTCATGCTCGACCCGGCTCGAATTGTTCTTCACCTCGATATAGGGAACCGTATGCGCGCCGCAGTCGCCACCGATCAGCAGGCTGTCGCATTGCGTGTAATTGCGGCTGTTCTTGGCTTTCGGATGCATCGAGACAAGGCCCCGGTAGGTATTCTGCGCTTTGCCGGCGCTGATCCCCTTCGACACGATCCGGCTCTTGGTATTCTTGCCCAGATGCACCATCTTCGTGCCGGTATCGGCCTGCTGATAGTTGTTGGCGATCGCGATCGAATAGAACTCGCCCTGGCTGTCATCGCCGCGCAGGATGCAACTCGGATATTTCCATGTCACGGCGCTGCCGGTCTCGACCTGCGTCCACATCACCTTGGCCCGCGCCTCGCGGCAATCGGCGCGCTTGGTGACGAAGTTGTAGATCCCGCCCTTGCCGTTCTCGTCGCCCGGATACCAGTTCTGCACCGTCGAATACTTCACTTCGGCATCTTCCAGCGCCACGATTTCCACGACCGCTGCGTGAAGCTGCGGAATGTCTCGCTTGGGCGCGGTGCAGCCCTCCAGATAGGACACGTAGCTGCCTTTGTCGGCGATGATCAGCGTCCGCTCGAACTGTCCGGTATTTTCGGCATTGATCCGGAAATAGGTCGAAAGCTCCATCGGACAGCGCACGCCCGGCGGGACATAGACGAATGACCCGTCCGAGAACACCGCAGAGTTCAGCGTCGCGAAGAAATTGTCCGAATAGGGTACGACGGTGCCAAGATACTTGCGCACAAGTTCGGGATGCTCGCGGATCGCCTCGGAGATCGAGCAGAAGATGACCCCCGCCTTCTTCAGCTCGGCTTGGAATGTCGTTCCGACCGAGACGGAATCGAACACTGCATCCACCGCGACGCGACGGCCTTCGGCGGGCGCGGCCTCGGCCCCTTCGACACCGGCCAGGATCATCTGCTCCTTGAGCGGAATCCCAAGCTTCTCGTAGGTCGCGAGCAGCTTCGGATCAACCTCGTCCAGCGACTTCGGCTTCACTTCCATGCTTTTCGGTCGGGCGTAGTAGTACTGGTCCTGGTAGTTGATCTTCGGGTAATGAACCATCGCCCATTCGGGCTCTTTCATCTTCTGCCAGCGCTCGAAGGCCTTCAGCCGCCAGTCGGTCATCCAGTCCGGCTCGCCATTCTTCTCCGAGATCAACCGCACGATGTCCGCATCGACGCCCTTGGGCGCGTATTCCATCTCGATCTCGGTTTCCCAGCCGTATTTGTACTTGCCCGACAAGGACTTGACAGCCTCGACCGTTTCCTGATCGACGCCTTCCTTCACTTCAACTTTGTCCAAAGCAGTCATCCTCATCGCCTTTCCTCACGCGGCCTTCGCGCGAAATTTCCTGTGTGCCGCAGTCCAAGCATCGGCAAAGCACAGCACGTCATCCCTTGTGGTCTCCGGCCCCAGCGACACCCTGATCGCACTGGCACTGGCCGTATCGTCGTAGCCCATGGCCTGCAAGATCCGGCTGGCCCTGACCTTGCCGGACGAACAGGCCGACCCGGCCGAAATAGCAAACCCGCAAAGGTCCATCTGCATCACCTGGGTCTCGCTCTTCCAGCCAGGCGAGATGATGCAGCTCGTATTGGGGAGACGTCGCGCGTCCCTCCCTGCAAAGATAGTGTCCGACGTGGCATCCGCAACCGCGCTTTCCAGAAGATCACGAAGCACGGCCACGCCCTCCCAGACGCCGTCGGCCACATCGCGCACAGCCGCTTTCGCCGCCGCGGCAAGACCGGCGATGCCGATCAGGTTCTCGGTGCCGGCGCGGCGGCCCATTTCCTGCCCCCCGCCCCGGATCCGGGCCTCGACCTCCAGCCCCTGCCGCAGCACCAGCGCGCCGATGCCCTTGGGACCGCCCAGCTTGTGGGCCGAGAGTGTCGCCATATCGGCGCCGAGCCAGTTGAACGCCACCGGAAGCTTGCCGAATCCTTGGGTCGCATCACAGACCGTCAGCCCATCCGGCAGATCCTGGACCACTCCGGTCTCGGAATTGGCCAACTGCAGCGCCGAAGCCCCCGGCTGGGATACGTGCACGGCACCGGCACCATCCACCGGCAGGTCCACGGCGCACCAGGCGGTGATGGCGTCATGTTCCACCGCCGCGCAGTGCAGTCCGCGCCCGGCCAGCGCCAGCGCCGCCGCTTCGGTGGCGCCCGAAGTGAAGACGATATCGGCACCCGTCGCACCGAAGGCAACGGCCAGATCGGCGCGGGCGGTCTCGATCAGCGCCTTCGCCGCACGGCCTTCGCGATGAACGCTTGACGGATTGCCGACCAGGTCCATCGCCGCGGCCATCGCGACCCGCGCCTCGGACCGCAACGGTGCCGTCGCGTTCCAGTCAAGATAGATGCGCCCCGTCATCGGCCCGCCCCGATCTTCATCGTCGTGCAAATATCCCCGCCGGAGGCACGGGCCCGCAGGGCGAAATCTCTTGCCGCGCGCCAGCGCGGCTCATTGTGACCACGCATCCTCATCCTTCGTCCACCACCGTGAACAGGACCGGTACAGCCGGACAGGGAGTCAAATCGTTTCCCACCACGTCGGACAGCCGGGTCTGGTGCAGAAACACGTAGACATGTGCCGACAGCCCTTCCCACAGCCGGTTGGTCAGCGACTGCGCGCGCGTCCCCGAAACCGCGCCCGAAGCCGCAGCGCCGGTATGCATCGCGCTCACCGTTTCATCCACCGCCGAAAGAATGTCGGAGATCCGGATCGCGGATGCGGCCTTGGCCAACCTGTAACCGCCGCCGGGACCACGCACGGAATCGACCAGACCGGCGCGGCGCAGCTTGACGAACAGCTGCTCCAGATAGGGCAGCGAAATGTCTTGTCGCTTGGAAATCTCGGCAAGGGAACTCAGCGCGCCAGGATCCTGACTCGCCAGATCGGCGAGAGCCACCATCGCATAACGTCCCTTGGTGCTGAGTTTCATCGCGCGCGCTCTGCAAATTCATTGACCTTCGGAGACAGTGTCATTACCTGACTACCAGCCCCGAACCGCCCTTCCGTGGGCGATTTAGAATTGTTCTAAGGTGTCCGAGCAAATTCGTCAAGAATTGGACCGGCACTTTTCGTCAAAACGAAAGAGACGCATGCCCGAAGTCATTTTTCCCGGTCCCGAAGGTCGGCTGGAAGGCCGTTATCATCCGCAAAAGGAAAAGGACGCGCCGATCGCCATCATCCTGCATCCGCATCCGCAATTCGGCGGCACGATGAACAACCGGGTGGTCTACAACCTCCATTATGCGTTTCTGAATATGGGCTTCACCGTCCTGCGGTTCAATTTCCGCGGTGTCGGTCGCAGCCAAGGTGAATACGATCAAGGCGTGGGCGAACTCAGCGATGCGGCCTCGGCGCTCGACTACCTGCAGTCGATGAACCAGAACGCCAAGCATTGCTGGGTGGCCGGCTTCTCTTTCGGAGCCTGGATCGGCATGCAACTTCTGATGCGCCGTCCGGAAATCACCGGGTTCATCAGCGTGTCACCGCCCGCCAACATGTATGATTTCTCGTTCCTCGCGCCCTGCCCGTCCTCGGGCCTCGTTATCAACGGCACCGCCGACCGCGTGGCGCCGCCGCGCGACACCCATCAGCTTGTCGAAAAGCTGCACGAACAGAAGGGCATCACCATCACCCATGTCGAGGTCGAAGGCTCGGGCCACTTCTTCGAGGATCCCTATATGGACACGATGATCGGCACCGTGGAAGATTATGTGCGCCGCCGGGTGACCGAAACCACCCGCTGACAGAAATCAGAACGCCGGAGCCTCTTTCAATGTCGAAAGCCGACGCCATCGCCCAGCAACTCGCCGAAGACGCGCTCGCCTATGAAAAGCGCACGGGCGACGCCACCGTTGTGAACGAGGTCAGCAAGATCATCGGGGCGTCGTCCTCGACGCTGCAGGACGCCTTTCTGACCGCAATTCGCGTGCTGCGCGCCGAGGCCCAGGCCCGCGCCTATCTCAAGGACATGGAAACCAAGGGCAGCTCCAACCGGACAATGGCCATCAACGCGGACGACTGAGACACCGCCGGTCGGGGACCAGAAAGCCGAACATCCGCAACGGTATCAATCAATCTCAAGGAGTGGGCGGCAGCTTGCCGCAGGCGTGATGTTCAAACCGCTACACATCGCGCGCAGGCTTCCCCGAAGTCTTTCGTTTCCCCGATCCGGGACTGCATACCGCCGCATACCTTCCCCTCACATCAGTTTCAGGCTAATACCCCGGCAATCCCGTGAATCAGCCAAGAGGGGCAGCACCGCATGACCAAGATCAAAGTCGAGAATCCCGTCGTCGAACTCGACGGCGACGAGATGACCCGGATCATCTGGGATTTCATCAAGAAGAAACTGATCCTGCCCTATCTGGATATCGACCTTCTCTACTATGACCTCGGGATCGAAGAACGCGACCGGACCGACGACCAGATCACCATCGACGCCGCCGAAAAGATCAAAGAGATCGGCGTCGGCGTCAAATGCGCGACCATCACCCCCGACGAGGACCGGGTCGAGGAATTCGGCCTGAAGCAGATGTGGCGCAGCCCCAACGGTACGATCCGCAACATCCTCGGCGGCGTGATCTTCCGCGAACCGATCATCTGCAAGAACGTGCCCCGCCTTGTCCCCGGCTGGACCCAGCCGATCATTGTCGGCCGTCACGCCTTCGGCGACCAGTACCGCGCCACCGATTTCCGTTTCCCCGGCAAGGGCAAGCTGACGATCAAATTCGTCGGCGATGATGGCGAGACCATCGAGCGCGAAGTCTTTCAAGCGCCCGGTTCCGGCGTGACCATGGCGATGTACAACCTCGACGACTCGATCCGCGACTTCGCCCGCGCTTCGCTGAATTACGGGCTGAACCGTGGCTATCCGGTCTACCTTTCGACCAAGAACACGATCCTCAAGGCCTATGACGGTCGCTTCAAGGACATCTTCCAGGAAATCTTCGACGCCGAATTCGCCGAGGACTTCAAGAAGAAGAACATCACCTACGAACACCGCCTGATCGACGACATGGTCGCGGCGGCGATGAAATGGTCGGGCGGCTATGTCTGGGCCTGCAAGAACTATGACGGCGACGTGCAGTCCGACACCGTGGCACAGGGCTTCGGCTCGCTCGGGCTGATGACCAGCCAGCTGATGACCCCCGATGGCAAGATCGTCGAGGCCGAGGCCGCCCATGGCACGGTCACCCGCCACTACCGGCAGCACCAGAAGGGCGAGGCGACCTCGACAAACTCGATCGCGTCAATCTTCGCGTGGACCGGCGGGCTGAAGCATCGCGCCAAGCTCGATGGCAACGACAGGCTCAAGACCTTTGCAGAAACGATGGAGAAGGTGGTCGTCGACACGGTCGAAAGCGGCCACATGACCAAGGACCTCGCTCTGCTGGTCGGACCGGATCAGAAATGGCTGACGACCGAGGGCTTTCTTGAAAAGATCGACGAGAACCTGAACAAAGCGCTGGCCTGACGCGAAAGCCGGTCTAAGTCGGCCAAGTGTGATCGACGAGTTTATCTCTTTTGTCCCAGAGCCGCTTCGCGACCAGCTGTCGGGCTACGCGAGCGGCTTCTGGGAGATGTTGCCACTGATCCTGATTGCAGGGCTTTTCCTGCTGGTTATCTGGTTCATTGTGGCGATGACCCGGCGAATTCTGCCCAAGGCGCTCGGTCGCGCCCACATGCGCCGGGCGCTGATCGACGTTATCGTCATGCTGCTGACGGTTACGATTTGGATCGCGGCCGGGCTGATCGCGCTCACGATCGTTTTCCCCTCCATCACGCCGGGCCGTGCGCTGACCACGCTTGGCATTGGCGGTGTGGCGATCGGCTTTGCGTTCAAGGATGTCTTCGAGAACTTCCTGGCCGGCATCCTGCTGCTGTTACGCGAACCCTTCAAGGTTGGCGATTTCATCGAATGCAAGGATGCCGATATCGACGGCCAGATCGAAGAGATCACGATCCGCGATACCCATGTCCGTCAGACCGACGGTCAGCTGGTCGTCGCTCCGAACGCCATCCTGTTCAAGAACCCGGTCGTGGTCCGCACCTCGAACGACTTGCGCCGGACCACCATCATCTGCGGCGTGGCCTATGGCGAAGATGTGGACGAGGCGCGCGACGTGATCGCCAAGGCGGTCCGCAGCGTCGACAGCGTCCGCGACGACGTCAAGGACGTGCAGATATTCGCCCAGGAGTTTGCCGACAGTTCGATCAATTTCGAGGTCACCTGGTGGACCGGATCGAAGCCGCTCGACATCCGCAAGTCACGCGACAAGGTGATCGCGGCGGTCAAGCGCGCTTTGGACGATGCCGGAATTGAGATCCCGTTTCCCTACCGCACCCTGACTTTCAACGAACCATTGAGAACCCGAGCCGAGGATCCCCCGCGGGACAAGGACGCAACGTCTGGCAGCGCGCGGGATGGCGAAGCGTCGAAAAGCGAAGCCGACGAACGTTGACCAAGGCCTCAGACGGTTCGAATACAGCGGCGCCAAGAGCCCCGTTGGCTACAGTGTCTGAATCGGAGAGTTGAGGCGCGCTGCCGTTTAGCGACGCGACAGCGCAGGGTGGCCGGATTACTCGGCGGCTTCCGGTGTATCCGGCCGATCCGTGGCCGACGCTTTCGGCTTGCGCGCACGCGGGGCCCGCTTTTTCGGCTGCGATTCCTCGGGCGTTTCCACCAGTCCGCTGTCCTGCCCGCTGTCGGTGTCGATCACGTCAGGCTGGCCGGCCGTGCCGTGCTCGTCGCGACGGTCCCGGCGCGGCCGGCTGTGCTTGTCGTCGCGAGGTTTCTGCTGTTCGTCGCGCGCCTGCTGCGGTTGGTTCTGCTGCTCGTCGCGGTTCTGCTGCTGGCGCTCCTGATGCTCGCGCTCCAGCTGCTCGCGGCGGGAATCGATTTCGCGCTGTGCCTCGCCCAGCATCCGCGTGTAGTGCTCGGCATGCTGTTGGAAGTTCTCGGCCGCCACGCGGTCGTTGGACAGCTGGGCGTCGCGCGCCAACTGATTGTATTTCTCGATGACCTGCTGCGGCGTACCGCGAACCTTGCCTTCGGGGCCGGAACTGTCAAAGACCCGGTTAACGATGTTCCCAACGGAACGATTGCGGTTATTGCTGTTCTTCGACCGAGAACGTGACTTGGAAGATCTCATGGTGTTTTGTTACCAGCCTTGTCTTTGGGCTTTGCCTGAACCTGTGCCATTCTTGGCTTGGTTGCCGTATCTAGGGTTCCTGCGGATTTTTGGCATGTCCGGCGTGGGGGACGAACGCTGTCCCGCCAACCGCGTGGCATCGAATAAGCACGGGTAAACCGGGAAAACAAGCCAAATCTACGCGACAATCAGTTTTTTGCGGCGGACCGCCGCGAAAACGTCGTATCAATGCAATCAATGTTAATCCTCGTTGAACGCTTCGACAACCCTGTCACGTCGATCAAGGTCGCAGTGCACGGTGATTTGAGAGAGCCCGGCGGCTGACAACAACGCAGAGACAGCGGAGGCCTGGGTCGGCCCGATCTCCAGGATCAAGCGCCCCGATGGGGCAAGATGCGCCGAAACCCCTGCCGCAATCGCCCGGTAGGCGTCCAGCCCGTCGCCACCCGGCGTCAGGGCGAACCGCGGCTCGTGATCCCTCACTTCAGGCTCCAGCGTCGCCATTTCACTCTCTGCGATATAGGGCGGATTCGAGACGATCAGGTCGAATTGTCCCTCGACGGCCGAAAACCAGTCGGAGGTCAGGAATTCGGCGCGGTCGCTCAACTGCAACGCGTCCGCATTGCCTCTTGCGACAGTCAGTGCGGTGGCGGACAGATCGGTGCCAAGCCCGGTCGCGGCGGGTCGCTCTGCCAGCAGGGTAAGCAAGATGCAACCCGACCCGGTCCCGAGGTCGAGAACCCTTTCAAAACGTGCCGCAAGTGCCTGTTCAATCAGTGTTTCGGTATCCGGGCGCGGGTCCAGCACATCCGGCGTGACAGCGAAGGCGCGCCCGTAGAACTCGCGCGATCCGGTAATCTGCGACACCGGCACACGCTTCGCGCGCCGCATAAGAAGTGCCGTGTAAGTATCTGCCAGATAGTTTGAAATCGGCATATCGCCCATCAGGATCATACGGTCGCGTGAGACACCGGATGCATGGGCCAGCAGAAGGCGCGCGTCGGTTCTTGGCGCGGCGACACCCGCCCGCGCCAATATCTCGGCCCCTGTCCGCTGCGCCTCTGCCCCGGTCATGCCCGCCTCGATCCGGTTCATTCCATCTCGGCCAGCATCCGCGCCTGATCGTCAGCAACCAGCGCGTCGATCACCTCGCCCAAATCGCCCTGCATCACCTGGTCGAGCTTGTAGAGCGTCAGGTTGATCCGGTGATCGGTCATCCGGCCCTGCGGAAAGTTGTAGGTGCGGATCCGCTCGGACCGATCGCCGCTGCCCACCTGGCTTTTCCGCGCCGCCGAACGCTCGCTGTCCACCCGCTGCCGTTCCGCCTCGTACAGGCGGGAACGCAGGACCTGCATCGCGATCTCGCGGTTGCGATGCTGGGATTTCTCGGAACTTGTCACCACGATGCCGCTCGGCAGATGGGTGATCCGCACGGCGGAGTCGGTGGTGTTCACATGCTGCCCCCCGGCGCCCGAGGCCCGCATCGTGTCGATCCGGATATCGCTGGCAGGGATCTCGATATCGACCTCCTGCGCTTCGGGCAGCACCGCAACGGTTGCCGCCGAGGTGTGGATGCGGCCGCCCGACTCGGTCTCTGGCACCCGCTGCACCCGGTGCACACCACTTTCATATTTCAGCCGCGCAAAGACCCCCTCGCCCTTCACGTTGGCGATCACTTCCTTGATGCCGCCCAGCTCGGTTTCCTGCATCTCGACGATGTCGAACTTCCAGCCCTGCGCCTCTGCGTGGCGCTGATACATCCGCAGAAGATCGCCTGCGAACAGCGCAGCCTCCTCGCCCCCCGTTCCCGGCCGGATCTCGAGGATGGCAGGACGCGCATCGGCGGCATCCTTGGGCAGCAGGCTGAGCCGAAGCGCCTGTTCGAACTCGGGCAACTGCTCGCGCAGCAGCGGCAGTTCTTCTTCGGCAAGCGCCCGCATCTCGGGATCCTTCAGCATCACCTCGGCGTCGGCGATGTCCTGCAGCAATTGGCGGTAGGCGGCGATCTCGGCCACGACGGGGCGCAGTTCGGAATATTCGCGTCCCAATGCAGCCAGATCACCGCCGCCAGCCGACATCTTCGCCTCGAGAAACTCGAAACGCTCGGTGATCTGCTGCAATCTGTCCATGGGCACCATGGCCGCCTGTTGCCCTGTGGCGTCGGCTGGGTCAAGAGGCGCCAAGCGCCATGCGCCATGACAGGCCGGATACAAGTGCTGGATACCGACCGTATCTTCCCACCGCGCTGGTCCTCTCAGCGCGCGATCGGTTCGAGCCTTTCAAGCCATCCTTCGACGCGGTCCCGGTTGACTCCGAGATCGCCGCCTCCGAAACGCAGCCGGGCCAGGATCACAAGCCGCGCACCTTCGGGCGCGGGCTCTGCCGATACGGTGGTATAATCCGGAAACCCCCAAATCCGCGACCGGGTGACGAAGGTCAAACGCCCCTCGTCCGGATCGCCGGCCAGAAGGCTTGTGCGCGGGGTGGCCATGGCGATTGACTGAAAGGCTGCCAGCGCGCGTTCCGGCTCTGCTGCCAGCGTCACCTCGGTGCGGAAGCTGCCGGCCTCGGGCGCCCCAGCGGTCTCGGGATCGAGATGCCAGCGTTCCGGGTCGCTCGGCGCGACCCTGACATAGAGCGCGAATGCAATGAGGATCAGGAGGGGGAGAGCAAGATATTTCATCCCCAGCGACCTAGCACACCCGGCTTCCGCTGCAACCTCTCCGACCCGCTAAGCCTCCTGTTCGGAAGACTCCCAACCTAAGTCGCCATACCCCCGGACCGGGGGTGGAAGGTCTCAGCTAGAACCGAGTCAGCGCGTGGTGACGCCGGGCAGGATGCAGAGCATCTCGTACAGCAGATTGGCCGCGGTCAGCGCCGTATTGCCGGAAGGATCGTAGGGCGGCGAAACCTCGACGAGATCGCAACCGACGATGTCGATCCCGGCAAGCCCGCGGATCAGTTCCACCGCCTGAGGCGTGGTCAGCCCGGCAATCTCGGGCGTTCCGGTACCCGGGGCGTAGGCCGGATCAAGGCTATCGATGTCAAAGCTGATATAGACCGGGCCGGTCCCGATCGCCTTCCGAACCTGTTCGGCCAAGGGAGACAGAGATTTGTGCCACAGGTCTTCGACCGGAACGACTTGAAACCCCCAGCCGCGCGCTTCGTCGAAATCCGCGGCCGTGTAGCCGGTGCCGCGAAGGCCGATCTGCCAAACCCGCTTGGGATCGATCAGACCCTCCTCCTGGGCGCGACGAAATGGCGTGCCATGAGCGATCTCTTCGCCGAACATATGCGGGTTCACATCGGCATGGGCGTCGACATGGATCACCCCGACCGGCCCGTGCTTCTTCGCGATTGCCCGCAGCACCGGCAGGCTCAGCGTATGATCGCCACCCATCGTCATCGGCACGGCGCCGTGGGCCAGGATGTCGTCAAAGGCCACAGCTATCCTCAAGACGCTGTCTTTCAGATCGAATGTGTTGATCGCCACGTCGCCGATATCGGCGCAGATCAGCGAGTCGAACGGCGCCGCCCCGGTGCCCATGTTGTACGGCCGCAGCATCGCGCTCTCGGCGCGGATCGCCTTCGGCCCGAACCGCGCGCCCGGTCGCCAAGAGGTGCCGATATCCATCGGAACACCGACAAATGCCACGTCCAACCCCTCGGCCGAAGTGAAAGAGGGCAGCCGCATGAAGGTATTCGGCCCGGCAAAGCGCGGCATCTCGTTGCCGCTGAGCGGCTGGTTGGTCATGCCCGCTCTTTCCGGTTCCAGCAGTAGAGCGTCAGCAACTCCATCGCGACATGGGCCCCGGCGATTGCCGTTGCCCCGGTCGGATCGTAGGGCGGCGACACCTCGACGACATCTCCGCCGACCAAGTTGATGCCGGCCAGATCCCGCAGAAGCGCGGCCGCCTGCCAGCTGGACAGCCCGCCCCAGACCGGGGTTCCCGTTCCAGGCGCGAAGGCCGGATCGAGCGCGTCGATATCGAAGGTGATGTAGGTCGGATGATCGCCGACCAGTTCCCTGGCCCGCGCCACGGCATGGGCGACACCCTTTTCATGCACGGTCCGCGCGTCGATATACTCGACGCCCAGATAGTCGTCGCAGTCGGTGCGGATCCCGATCTGGATCGAGCGTGCGGGATCGATCAGCCCGGTCTTGACCGCCTTGTAGAAGAAGGTGCCATGGTCGATGCGTTCCATGTCATCATCCGCCCAGAGATCGGAATGGGCGTCGATATGGATGACCGACATCGGGCCGAATTTCTCGGCATAGGCGCGCAGGATCGGCAGCGCGATGAAGTGGTCTCCGCCAAGCGTCACAGTGCCCGGCCCCGCCGCCAGGATGCCCGCGATATGGTCCTGCAAGAGGCGCGGAAAGCTGGGGGTATGGGCATAGTCGAACGCCAGATCGCCGTAATCCACGATGCTGAATTCGGATAACGGATCGAATCCGTTCCAGCCATAGGGCGGGTCATAGGGTTGCAGGCTGGAGGCTTCGCGGATCGCGCGGGGACCGAAGCGGGTGCCGGTCCGGTGCGTCACCGCCTGATCGAATGGCACTCCCGTGATCGCCAGATCGACGCCTGAGAGGTCCTTGGTATACTGCCGCCGGAGAAACGAGGTGGCGCCGCCGAAGGCGTTCTCGAAGGCCAGCCCCTTGCGGTCCTTGCGTGTGAAGGCAAGGTCGATCTGTTTCTTGGCGTCTTCAAGGGCCATTGCGGCGCTCCCTTTGGCTGGATCGGGACCGGGGGCTGTGCGCCCCCGGAACCCCCGAGGATATTTTCATCAAGAAGAAACGGCAATCGCCGATCAGAGCGGCTGGGCGCGTTCGACGAGCCGGGCGAAGAACGAGGCGCCGACGGGGGCGAGTTCATCATTGAAATCGTAGGAGGGATGGTGCAACCCCGCGCCTTCTCCCTGCCCGAGGAAGAGATATGCCCCGGGACGGGCCTCCAGCATGTAAGCGAAATCCTCGGCCCCCATCTCGCGACCGGAGGCGGCGTTTACGGCTGCGGGGCCCGAGATTTCGCGCGCGACCTCGGCGGCGAACAGCGTCTCGGCCTCGTGATTGATCGTCGGCGGATAGCCGAGCTGGAAGTCGAGCCGCGCTTCGACACCGAAGGCCACGGCATGGCCATCGCAGATCTCCTGCATCCGGCGGATCACCATCGCCTGCACGCCCTTGTCGAAACTGCGCACCGTGCCGCAGATGAAGGCGGTGTCGGGGATGATGTTGTCGGCCGAGCCGGTGTGGATCTGTGTAACCGAGATCACCAGGTCCTCGGCCGCATAGTGATTGCGGCTGACGATGGACTGGATCGCCTGTACGATCGACACGGTCGCGACCACCGGGTCGCGGGTCTCATGCGGCATCGCACCGTGACCACCCTGCCCCTGCACATGGATCTCGAACGTGTCCGCCGCGGCCATGATCGGTCCCGGCGTGGTCACGAAATGCCCGAACGGCACGCCGGGTGCATTATGCATCGCATAGACCGCCGCGATGCCGAACCGCTCCATCAGGCCTTCGCGCACCATGACATCGGCGCCGCCGCCCCATTCCTCTGCCGGCTGGAAGATCAGCGCGACCCGACCTCGGAATGCGCGGGTTTCCGCAAGGTAGCGTGCGGCGCCGAGCAGCATCGTCGTGTGTCCGTCATGGCCGCAGGCATGCATCTTGCCGGGAACCTCGCTGGCATGGGGTGCACCGGTGGTTTCGGTGATCGGCAGCGCGTCCATGTCCGCGCGCAACCCGAGCGTCGGCCCGTCACCCTGACCCTCGATGATCGCCACCACACCGCTTTCCGCGATGCCTTCGTGGATCTCGTCGACGCCGAAGCTGCGCAACCGTTCGACGACGAAGCCCGCGGTCGCATGGCAATCGAACCGCGTCTCGGGATGGCGGTGCATCCATTGGCGCCATTCCTGCATGTCGCTGGAATAATCTGCGATTCGATTGACGACGGGCATGTGGACTCGCTCTTCGGGGGTTGCGATAACCCGGCCACAGAACCTGAAAGCGGGGGCACAGGCAATGATGAATTCGTCCGACAGGTTGGTCCATAATGCCGAAGGCGGCCTGCCGCGCCTGCGAGAGATCATGCGGCGCCTGCGTGACCCCGAAACCGGCTGTCCATGGGATATCGAACAGGATTTCGCCTCGATCGCGCCCTACACGATCGAGGAAGCCTACGAAGTGGCGGACGCGATCGAGAGACAGGACTGGGCCGGCTTGCAAGGCGAACTGGGGGATCTGCTGCTGCAAACCGTCTATCACGCGCAAATGGGCGAAGAGGCGGGTCTGTTCACCTTTGACAGTATCGCCGATGCGATTTCCGACAAGATGGTCGCCCGTCATCCACACGTCTTCGGCACCGAAGGCCGCGACAAGTCAGCCGAACAGCAGGCCCGCGACTGGGAGAAGATAAAGGCCGCCGAGCGCGCCGGACGGGCCGAAACCGGGACGCTCGAGGGCATCGCGACCGGACTTCCGGCCTTGTCGCGCGCGGTCAAGCTGCAGAAACGCGCCGCCCGCGTGGGCTTTGACTGGCCATCGACCGACGAGGTGGTCGACAAGATCGCCGAGGAGGCCCGCGAGCTGATCGAGGCCCGCGACAATCTTACGGAGGCAGAGATCACCGAGGAATTCGGCGATCTTCTGTTTGTCATCGCCAATCTGGCCCGTCACCTGAAGATCGACCCCGAAGAGGCGCTGCGCCGCGCGAACGCCAAGTTCACCCGACGGTTCGAAGGCGTCGAAGCCGGGCTGAAGGCGCGTGGCAAGACCCCGGCGCAATCCGATCTGGCCGAGATGGACGCGCTCTGGGATGCGGTCAAGCACGCGGAGCGAAACTTTTCCGACTGAACTTATCGGGTATTGACCCGACTAAAAGACTCAGGTTTAAAGCGGGCAGCAAACAACGGAGCTACTCGATGACCCTACGTACCCTACTTCTTTCGTCCGCGGCCCTGGCCTGCGCCACCCCGGTGCTGGCCGAAGTCAATATCTACACGACGCGCCAGCCCGAACTGATCGAGCCTGTGATGGAGGCCTTCACCGAGAAGACCGGCATCGAGGTGAATCTCGGCTTCGTCGAGGACGGCATCGTCGAGCGCCTTGTGGCCGAGGGTGACCGGTCGCCCGCCGATCTGGTGATGACCGTGGATATCGCGAACCTGACGCAGATCGTGGAAGCGGGCGTCATCCAGCCCGTCGAGAGCGACGTGCTGGAGGCAGCGATACCCGCGCCGCTACGCGATAGCGATGACATGTGGTTCGGCCTGACCACCCGCGCCCGCATCGTCTATGCCTCGAAAGAGCGGGTCGCCGATGGCGAGGTGACAACCTACGAGGATCTGGCCTCGGACAAGTGGGAAGGCCGGATCTGCACCCGGTCGGGAACGCACGACTACAATCTCGCATTGCTTTCGGCCATGATCGCCCATGACGGCGAGGAAGCGGCGAAGGAATGGGCGGCCGGCGTCAAGGAGAACCTTGCCCGCAAACCGCAAGGCAACGACCGCGCCCAGGTCAAGGCAATCTGGGCCGGTGAATGCGACATTTCACTTGGCAACACCTACTACATGGGGCTGATGCTGGCCGAGCCGGAGGAACAGCCCTGGGCGGAATCGGTGCGGATCGTCTTTCCGACCTTCGAGGATGGCGGCACGCATGTGAACATCTCCGGCGTCGCCATGACCAGGGCCGCGCCGCACCGCGACGAGGCGCTGCAACTGATGGAGTACCTCGTTTCTCCGGAAGCACAGGCGATCTATGCCGAGGCCAACAACGAATATCCCGTACTGCCGTCGGCAGAAGTCTCCGACATCGTGGCACGCTGGGGCGAGTTCACCGCCGACGACATCAACCTGACCAACGTCGCCGGTCATCGCCCCGCCGCGTTGAAGATCATGGAAGAGGTCGATTTCGACGGCTGATTCTAGCCCCCAGAAATGCCGGACGCCGCCCCGCTAGGGCGGCGTTCTTGTCTTGTTTCGCTCGATGTCTGATAATCCTTCTGACTTGTTCATCACGAGGTCGGCCGATGAACCGCCGAGCGCATTGGAACGATGTCTATGCCGCACGCGCCGAGGAGGCGCTGACCTGGTTCGAGGACAACCCGGACCGTTCTCTTGCAGCGCTTTCCCGCGCGCTCCGACCCGGCGACCCGGTGATCGACATCGGCGGCGGCACATCTCGGCTGGTCGACCGACTGCTTGAAAACGGGCTGGGTCCGGTGACCGTAGTTGACCTGTCTGACCGTGCGCTGGCGCTTGCAAAGGCCCGGATCGGGTCCGATGCCGACAAGGTCACCTGGATCCGTGCGGACATTACCGACTGGATCCCCGACCGAACCTATATCGCCTGGCATGACAGGGCCGTGTTCCATTTCCTGACCGAAGGGGACGAGCGAAGCGCCTACATCGCGGCGCTTTCGGCGGCGACCGCGGCAGGATCCACTGTCGTGATCATGACCTTCGATCTTGACGGCCCGCCGACCTGTTCGAACCTGCCTGTGGTTCGCTACGGCCCAGCCGAGCTTTCCGCAGAGCTGAACCGGCCCGCGCCGGGACGGCTCGAACCCGTGGCCTCGGACCGATTTCAGCACCATACCCCCAAGAACAACATCCAGAATTTCCAGATGAGCGTGTTTCGCCGAACCGGTGTCTGAGCCGTCAATTCCGCTGGACAAGACCACCGCGAGTTGCGACTGACGAGGCGCAGGACAAGAGGTGCCATGCCCCGCAAGATCATCATCGACACCGATCCCGGCCAGGACGACGCCGTCGCGATCCTGCTGGCGCTGGCCAGCCCTGAAGATGTGACAGTCCTGGGCATAACCGCCGTGGCCGGCAATGTTCCCTTGAACCACACCGCAAAAAATGCGCGCATTGTCTGTGAGTTGGCGGGCAAAGATGATGTGTCGGTCTTCGCGGGATGCGACGCGCCGCTGGAGCGCAAACTGGTGACGGCCGAGCATGTGCACGGCAAGACAGGGCTGGATGGCATCCGGCTGCCGGATCCGGCGATGCCGCTGCAACAGGCTCATGCCGTCGACTTCATCGTGGACACCCTGCGCCGGGAAACGGCGGGAACGGTTACACTCTGCCCGCTCGGCCCGCTGACCAACATCGCCACCGCGTTCCGGAAAGCGCCCGAAATCGCCGGTCGCGTGCAAGAGATCGTGCTGATGGGCGGGGCCTATTTCGAGGTCGGAAACATCACCCCGGCGGCCGAATTCAACATCTACGTCGATCCCGAAGCCGCTGAAATCGTGTTCAAGTCCGGTGCACCGATTACCGTTATGTCGCTCGATGTGACGCACAAGGCGCTTGTCACCCATGCCCGCGTCGCGGCCTTCGAGGCGCTCGACACTCGTATCGGCAAGGTCGTGGCAAGCTGGACGCATTTCTTCGAAAGGTTCGACGTCGCCAAATACGGCTCGGAAGGGGCGCCGCTGCACGATCCGACCGTGATCGCCTATCTGATTCAGCCAGAGCTGTTTTCAGGCCGGTTGATCAATGTCGAGATCGAGACCAGGGGTACGTTCACCCAAGGCATGACCGTGGCCGACTGGTGGGGCGTCTCGGGGCGCGTGCCGAATGCGACCTGGATGGGAAGCATTGCCGACGACGGCTTTTTCGATCTGCTGACGGAACGGCTGGCGCGACTATGAGCGCGGCTCTGCATCTTGCCGGGCCGGACGACCTCGACCGGCTGGAGCCGATGATCGCGGCCTATCACGCTTTCGAGGGCATCGAGACGACCGAGGAATTCCGCCGCAGCGCCCTCGCCCCCTTGCTGGACGGCACCCCGCATGGCGTGGCCTACCTTGTCGGCATCCGCCGCGCGCCGGTGGGATACATCGTCATCTCGTTCGGCTATTCGGTCGAACTTGGCGGCATCGACGGTTTCATCGACGAATTCTTCATCCGCCCCAACGTCCGCGGCCGCGGCATCGGGACCGAGGTTCTGACCTCGCTGCTGCCTGCGCTTGGCGAACATGGCGTGAAGGCACTGCATCTCGAGGTCGCTCCCGGTAATGAGACGGCAAAGAGACTCTACGCACGAGCGGGGTTTCGCCTTCGCGACGGCTATTGTCTGATGACGCGGCTCCATTAGATATAGGGCATGACCGTCCATATACCCTTCGACAATTCCTATGCCCGTCTGCCCGACGTTTTCTATACCGCGCAAAAGCCGACGCCGGTCGACAAGCCGGGTCTCATCGAGGTCAACGACGGGCTGGCCCGCAACCTGGGACTGGACCCGGCCGAGTTGCGCAGCCCGGAAGGTGTGGAAGTGCTGGCCGGCAACCGTGTTCCCGAGGGCGCGGAACCGCTGGCGCAGGCCTATGCCGGCCACCAATTCGCCGGCTGGGTGCCGCGACTGGGCGACGGCCGTGCGGTGCTGCTGGGCGAGGTGTTGGACGAAGACGGACGGCGCTACGATATCCAGCTGAAGGGCGCGGGCCGCACCCCCTATTCACGCGGCGGTGACGGGCGGGCCTGGCTCGGTCCGGTGCTGCGGGAATACCTTGTGTCAGAGGCGATGCATGCGATGGGCATCCCGACCACGCGCGCCTTGGCCGCCGTCACCACCGGACAGCAGGTCTTGCGCGAAACCGCCCTGCCCGGCGCGGTCTTGACCCGTGTGGCGGCCAGCCATATCCGCGTCGGCACTTTCCAGTATTTCCTTGCGCGGCAGGATGTCGGGGCGCTTCAGGCCCTCGCGGACCACGTCATTGCCCGACACTACCCCGATGCGGAAACCCCGCTTGACCTTCTGGACGCGGTTATCGCGCGGCAGGCGGCGCTGATCGCGAAATGGATGGGCGTGGGCTTCATCCACGGGGTGATGAACACCGACAACATGGCCATCTCGGGCGAGACCATCGACTATGGCCCCTGCGCCTTCATGGACGCCTACCATCCCGAGACGGTCTATTCCTCGATCGACAGTTTCGGCCGCTACGCCTATTTCCGCCAGCCCGAGATCGCCGTCTGGAACCTCGCGCAGTTCGCCTCCTGCCTGCTGCCGCTGATGGGAGAGCGCGAAGCCGCGATCAAGGCGGCGACCGAGGCGGTGCACCGCTTTCCCGACCTTTACGCGAAAGAGTATCTGGCGGTCTTCCGTGCAAAGATCGGCCTTGCAGAGTCGGAACCCGAGGATGCCGGCCTGATCCAGGACCTGCTGAACTGGATGGCGGCGTCGAAAGCGGATTTCACCAATACATTCCGCCATTTGACAGCCGATAGTGTTCCGGATGGATTGCAGGATTGGGCGGCGAAATGGCACGATCGGCGCCAGCGCGACGGCGGCGATGCAAAATCGATCATGACCACAGCCAACCCGGCCTTCATTCCGCGCAACCATCGGATCGAGCAGGCGATCCAGGCCGCCGTGACCGGGGACTTTGCGCCGTTCCATCGGCTGAACGATGTCCTGGCCCTTCCCTATCAGGACCAGCCCGACGCCCGCGACCTGCAAACGCCGCCGGAACCCGGTGAAGTCGTTCAGCGCACCTTCTGCGGGACTTGACCGCCTCTCGGTCGGTTGATCAGCAGAATGCCGGCCGCGACCAATCCCCCGGCCACGAAGATCGACGGTCCGGCCTGCTCATCCAGCAGAAGCCAGCCCAGCAGAATCCCGAAGATCGGCGACAGGAAGCTGAACGACGCGACACTCGAGGCAGGGTAGATCGACAAGAGCCAGATCCAGAACAGGAATCCGGCCCCGGCGACAACGACGATCTGGAATGCAAGGCCCCAAAGATGGATCGGTTCAAGCTCTCTGATGAATGGGCCGAAGAAGAGCGCGGCGAACAGAAGAATTGGTGCAGAAACAGCTAGTTGCCAGAAGTTCTGCATTTCCGGCCGCACCCGGTTCAACGGTGACAGTCGCACGATCAGCGCTACTGCCGCCCAGCCGAAGGCGGCGATCAGGGCCGCCAGATCACCCGCGAGACTGGCCTGTCCGGCGGCGCCAGCATCGCGGTCGACGATCGCCCAGGCCACGCCTGCGAAGGCAAATGCAAGACCTATGGCCTTTGCGGTATGAATCCGCTCTGACGGGATCAGCAGATGGGCGGCAAGCGTCAGCCAGACCGGCATTGAGTAGAAAATGACCGATGTGCGCGTCACCGTCGTCAGATCAAGCGCGATGAACAGGGCGATGAATTCTATGGAGAAAATGAAGCCGATCAGGACGCCCCATGACGCCGTTCCTGCCGGAACGCTCAGCCGACGCCCGCGCAGCATGATCCATCCCCAAACCACCAGGGCAGCGCCGAACGAACGCAATCCCGCGAAAAAAGCTGGTTGCAGCCCCTCGTTCACCACCTTGATGACCACCTGATTGAACGCCAGAAGCAGCGCGAATCCGATCAGCGACACTGCCCCGAAAGAGTCGATATGTTCCTTGCGCTCCATCCCGGCAACCGATCCCGGCAAGTCACGGCTGTCAAGCGCGTTTCACCCCGATGCCCGGCATGCTAGGCATCGAGTGATCGGAGACGCCCATGAACCTGCTACAGATCACATCGTTGCTCATTGTCCTTGCGGGGGCTTTCGGCGCGATCAACTACCTGTTTCTCAAGCTTCCCTCAGCGATCGGCATTCTGGTGGTCGCATTGGCGGCTTCCTTCGTCGTCATGGGGCTCGACCTGCTTTTTCCCTCGTTGGAGATGGTCGACGCGACGCGCGGAATCGTCAACGACCTCGAATTCTCCGAAGCCTTGCTGGAAGGGATGCTGGGACTTCTGCTGTTTGCCGGCGCTCTGCATGTCAAGCTGGAGGACCTGCGGCTGCAGTGGCTGATCGTCTTCCTGATGGCGACGATCGGCGTCGGGTTGTCCACGCTCGTGGTCGGCGTCGGCTTCAGCTGGCTGACCGGAATGCCGCTGCTGGTCGCCCTGGTGTTCGGGGCGCTGATCTCGCCGACCGATCCTGTCGCGGTGCTGGGCGTGCTGCGACAGGCCAAATTGCGCAAGAGCCTCGAAACCCAGATCGCAGGCGAGTCGCTGTTCAACGACGGGGTCGGTTACGTGGTCTTTCTCGTCCTTGCGGGGCTCGCCTTCCCTTCTGGCGAGGCGCATGGCAGCGGGTTTGGCGATGCGGCGCGGCTGTTCCTGCAGGAAGCGCTTGGCGGCGCTGTGCTGGGCCTTGTGCTCGGGTGGCTGGTGTTCCGCGTCATGCGGCAGATCGACGATTACGCGCTTGAGGTGCTGATCACGCTCGGTCTCGCCTTCGGAGGCTACGAGCTTGCCGTCGCCCTGCATGTCTCGGCGCCGATCATGGCGGTGACGGCAGGTCTGCTGATCGGCGATGTCGGCACGAAATACGGCATGACCGAAGAAACCCGTCGCTATGTCTCGGCCTTCTGGCACATGGTCGACGAGATCCTGAACGCGGTGCTGTTCCTGATGATCGGCTTCGAGGTCTTCGCGGTGGCCTTCAACCTCGACAATCTGACCGCCGGAGCCTTCGCGATCGGCCTTGCCCTGGTGGCGCGGCTGGCGGCGGTGGCGGTGCCGATCCTGATCCTGCGGCCATTCAAGGAGTTTTCCGACGACGTAATTCCGATCATGACCTGGGGCGGGCTGAAAGGCGGCATCTCGGTCGCGCTGGCGCTGTCGCTGCCGGAAAGCGAGTGGAAGCCGCTGATCCTGGCCGCGACCTATACGGTGGTCGTCTTCTCGATCATCGTGCAGGGGCTGACCGTCGCGCCGCTCGCCCGCCGGCTTGGCAGGGAACCGGAGCTGATCGAGTAAAATCTGGTGGAGGACGCATTCGAAATCCTCTAAACCCCGGCATGATCACGAGGGACCCGGAATGACGCCGACAATCATTTCCCAGTGCGAGGCCAGGGGGCTGCGGCTGACCGAACAGCGGCGGGTGATTGCCGCGGTGCTGGAGGAATCCGATGATCATCCGGATGTCGAGGAATTGTACCGCCGCGCGTCGGAGCGGGATCCGCGGATCTCGCTGGCGACGGTCTACCGGACGGTCAAGCTGTTCGAGGACTGGAACCTGCTGGAAAAGCACGAATTCGGCGACGGACGGGCGCGGTACGAGACGACCGACCGCGAGCATCACGACCATCTGATCGATATCGCCTCGGGCGAGGTGATCGAGTTCGTCGATGAGGAGATCGAGGCGATCCAGAAAAGGATCGCCCGCAAGCTGGGCTATGAATTGAAGGGCCACCGGCTGGAACTTTATGGCGTGCCGCTGAAGCCGGGCCGCGAGGAATGATGCCGGCGTCCACATGTGGACGTTTGGTCAAACACTTGATCTAAAACGATATACCGTTTTTCGTTTACCCCCTGTTAACCACCGCCTTGCGCCGCGCGCAGGGGCTGGACACAGGATGCTGTGGTCCGGCAAGGGTGCCGCGGCCGCCGGGTCTGCGGGCGGGATCAGCCCGTCCGCTTGATGAACCAGGTGATCGCGGGGCGGTATCCGGTCGCTTCCAAAACCGCGATCTTCGAGGCCCAGGCCGCCGGGCAGACCACGAGCGCCGTGCCCGTTTCCCGCGCGCCGAGCGCGGCGGCCGCGGCATCGAGAAGCGCCGTCGCCCGGTCCGGGGCTTGCGCGGCCGGGCATTGCGCCCTTCCCCCAGCGTCAACCGCCAGTTATAGAAGCGGCGACAACCCATCAGCCCGGAGCATGCCCATGTCCACGATCATCGATATCATCGGCCGCGAAATCCTTGACAGCCGGGGCAATCCCACCGTCGAGGTCGACGTGATCCTGGAAGACGGCACGATGGGCCGCGCGGCGGTGCCGTCCGGCGCCTCGACCGGCGCGCATGAGGCAGTGGAAAAGCGCGATGGCGACAAGAAGCGCTATCACGGCAAGGGCGTGCTGGAAGCGGTAACGGGGGTGAATGGCGAACTGGCCGAGGCGCTGGTCGGGTTCGACGCGACCGAGCAGGAGGCGATCGACGCGACGATGATCGAGCTTGACGGCACGCCGAACAAGGAGCGGCTGGGGGCGAACGCGATCCTCGGCGTGTCGCTGGCGGTGGCCAAGGCGGCGGCGGATTACGCGGCGCTGCCGCTTTACCGCTATGTCGGCGGCTCGTCGGCGCGGATCCTGCCGGTGCCGATGATGAACATCATCAATGGCGGCGAACATGCTGACAATCCTATCGATATCCAGGAATTCATGATCATGCCGGTGGCCGCGAACGACATTCGCGGCGCGGTGCAGATGGGTTCCGAGGTGTTCCACACGCTGAAGAAGGAATTGTCGGATGCGGGGCACAATACCGGCATCGGCGACGAGGGCGGTTTCGCGCCCAACCTGTCCTCGGCCCGCGAGGCGCTGGATTTCATCCTGAAATCGATCGAGAAGGCCGGCTACAAGCCCGGCGAGGACATCTATCTTGCGCTGGACTGCGCCGCCACGGAATACTTCAAGAATGGCAAGTATATCCTTGAAGGCGAAGGCAAAACCATGACACGGGATGAGAATGTCGCCTATCTGCACGGGCTGGTGAAGGACTATCCGATCATCTCGATCGAGGATGGCATGGCCGAGGATGACTGGGACGGCTGGGCCAAGCTGACCGAGATCATGGGCGACAAGGTGCAGCTGGTCGGCGACGACCTGTTCGTGACCAACCCCGCCCGGCTGGCCGAGGGGATCGCGGCGGGCTGCGCCAATTCGATGCTGGTCAAGGTGAACCAGATCGGAACCCTGTCCGAGACCCTGCGCGCCGTCGACATGGCGCATCGCGCCGGGTTCACCAACGTGATGAGCCACCGGTCGGGCGAGACCGAGGATGCCACGATCGCCGATCTGGCGGTGGCGACGAATTGCGGGCAGATCAAGACCGGGTCGCTGTCGCGCTCGGACCGGCTGGCGAAATACAACCAGCTGATCCGGATCGAGGAGATGCTGGGCGAAAGCGCGGAATATGCCGGGCGGTCGGTGCTGAAGCGCAGTTAGGCCAAAGAGTGCACCGCCCCTTGCGGGGCGGTGGTGCCTCCGGCGGGGATATTTGGAAGACAATGAAGCCGGGGGCGTGGCGCGGCTAGCCCATCGCGCGGAGCCGCTTGATCAGGCTCGACGTGTCCCAGCGGTTGCCGCCCATTTTCTGCACGTCCTTGTAGAACTGGTCGACCAGCGCCGTGACCGGCAGGCTGGCGCCGTTCTCATCGGCGGTCGAAAGGCAGATGCCGAGATCCTTGCGCATCCAGTCGACCGCGAAGCCGTGGTCGAACTTGTCGTCGAGCATGGTCTGGTAGCGGTTCGACATCTGCCACGACCCGGCGGCGCCCTGGCTGATGACCTCGACCACCGCGCGGCCGTCGAGCCCGGCCTTCTCGGCGAAATGGAGCGCTTCGGAGAGGCCCTGCACCAGCCCGGCGATGGCGATCTGGTTGACCATCTTGGTCAGCTGACCGGCGCCGCTTTCGCCGAGCCGCTTGCAGGCCTTGGCATAGGCGTCGATGACCGGCTCGGCGCGGGCATAGGCGGCCTCGTCGCCGCCGCACATGACGCCGAGCTGGCCGTTCTCGGCCCCGGCCTGGCCGCCCGAGACCGGCGCGTCGACAAAGGCGATGCCCTTCGCCTCCGCATCGGCGTAAAGTTCGCGGGTGACGGCGGCCGAGACGGTGGTGTGGTCGACGAAGACCGTGCCTTCGGCCATGCCGGCAAAGGCGCCGTCATCGCCCTTGCAGACATCGCGCAGGTCGTCGTCATTGCCGACGCAGGCCATCACGAACTCGGCGCCCTTCGCGGCTTCGGCCGGGGTCGCGGCGCTGTTGCCGCCATGCTCCTTGACCCATTTCTCGGCCTTGGCGGCGGTGCGGTTGTAGACGGTGACGTCATGTCCGGCCTTCACCAGATGCCCGGCCATCGGATAGCCCATGACCCCGAGACCCAGAAATGCGACCTTCGCCATGGCTTTCACCTCTTTGCTGTTTGCCCTATCTGTCGCACCCTGATTAAACGCTTGAGAACCACGGTCAACCGCAGGCACCCATGGGCACGATCTTTCGCTGGCTGCTGAGGCTCTTCACCGGGCTTGTCGTGCTTGCGCTTGCCGCGGGCTTCCTGGTCTATTGGCTGGCCTCGCGGTCGCTGCCCGATTACAACGCCACGCACGAGGTGGCCGGGCTGACCGCGCCGGTCGAGATCGTGCGCGACAATGCCGACGTGCCGCATGTCTTCGGCGCGTCGGATGACGATGTGTTCTTCGGCCTCGGCTTTGCCCATGCGCAGGACCGGCTGTGGCAGATGGTCATGCTGCGGCGCACCGCGCAGGGCCGGCTGTCGGAGATCTTCGGCGAGCGGACGGTCAGGACCGACGAGCTGCTCCGCCGGCTCGATCTTTACAACCTGGCGGTCAAGTCGGTCGATGCGCAGGACGAGCCCACCAAGGCCGCGCTGCGGGCCTATGCGGCGGGGGTCAATGCCTGGCTGGCCGAGGTGAACGAGGGGGCTTTGGGGCGCGGCGCGCCGGAATTCTTCTGGTTCTCGAACCGGATCGCGCCGTGGCAGCCGGCCGATTCGCTCGCGGTGGTGAAGCTCATGGCGCTGCAGCTGTCGGGGCAACTTTCCGAGGAGGTGCTTTATGCCCGCACCTCGCTGCTGCTTCCCGAAGAGCGGGTGCGCGATATCCTGCCCGATGTGCCGGGAGACGGCATCGCGGCGCTGCCGGAATATGCTTCGCTGTTTCCCGGCCTGCCGCGCTATGCGCAGGCGGGGCCCGCGCCGGAGGATGCGTTCTTGCCGGTGCCGCGGCGCGGGCTTGCCGGCGCGTCGAATGCCTGGGCCGCGGCGCCGAACCGGTCGGCCACCGGCTCGACGCTGCTGGCCAATGATCCGCATCTGGGGTTCTCGGCGCCCTCGATCTGGTATCTGGCGCGGCTGGAGCTGTCGACCGGCGGCGTGATCGGCGGCACCATCCCCGGCGTGCCCGCGATCACGCTGGGCCGGTCGCAGGATTTCGGCTGGGGGCTGACCAGTTCCTACCTGGACGACCAGGACTTATATATCGAGAAGCTGAACCCCGACGATCCGACCGAGGTGCTGACCCCCGAGGGCTACAAGCCGATGAAGACGCGGCCCTCGATCATTGAGGTCAAGGATGCCGCACCGATCACCATCACCCTGCAATGGACCGAGAACGGCCCGGTCCTGCCCGGCAGTTTCTACGACCTTGCCAGCGTCACGCCGCAGGGCCATGTCACCAGCCTGGCCTGGACCGCGCTGACCGGCAAGGACACGACGCTCTCGGCGGGAATGGCGCTGATGCGGGCGAAATCGGTGGCCGAGGGGATCGCCGCCGGCGAGCGCTATGTCGCGCCGTCGCAGAACGTCGTCATGGCCGACCGCGAGACCATCGCGATGAAGACCGTGGGCGCGATGCCGCGCCGCTCGATCCGGCACCAGAGCAAGGGCCGGATGCCCTCGCCCGGATGGTTGCCGGAGAACCGCTGGCAGGGCTGGATGAACTACCAGGCCAATCCCGAATTCACCGCGCCCGAGGGCGGCATCATCGGCAACACCAACAACAAGATGATCGACCGGCCGTTTCCGTTCAACGTCTCCTATAGCTGGGGCGATACCCAGCGCATCCAACGCTGGAAGCGGCTGATGCAGAACCGCGAGGTCCATACCCGCGAAAGCTTCATCGAGGCGCAGCAGGACACCGTCAGCTACACCGCGCGATCGCTTCTGCCGCTGATCGCCGCCGATCTGTGGTTCACCGGCGAGGCCGCGCCCGAGGGCACGGCCGAGCGCCAGCGGCAGCGCGCGCTGGAGCTTCTGGCCGACTGGAACGGCGAGATGAACGAACACCTGCCGGAACCGCTGATCTACGCCGCCTGGATGCGGGCGCTGCAGGACCGGCTGATCCGCGACGAGCTGGGGCCGCTGTCGCGCGACTTCGCCCATGTCGAGCCGCTGTTCATCGAACGGGTGTTCCGCGACATCGACGGCGCCTCGGCCTGGTGCGACGTGCTGCAATCGGCGGCGACCGAGACCTGCACCGACATCTCGCGCCAGGCGCTTGACGACGCGCTGCTGTGGATCGCCGAGCGTTACGGCACCGCGCTGGAATCGCTGCGCTGGGGCGAGGCGCACGAGGCGCAGCAGGACCACCCGGTGCTGGGCGATCTGCCGGTGCTGCGCTGGTTCGTGAACATCCGGCAGTCGACTTCGGGCGGCGACAACACGCTGTTGCGGGGCCGCACTTCGGGCCGCGATCCCGAGCCGTTCAGCAATGTCCACGGGCCGGGCTATCGCGGGGTCTACGACTTCGCCGATCCCGACAGCTCGGTCTTCATCATCTCGACCGGGCAGTCGGGGCATTTCCTGTCGCGGTATTACGACGATCTGGGCGAGTTGTGGCGGCGCGGCGAATACGTGCCGATGTCGCTGGACCCCGAGCTTGCCCGGGCGGCGGCGGTGGGCGTGACGCGGCTGGAGCCGGAGGAGTGAGGAGGGCGGGCTCAGATCTTCATCTGGTTCGCGGATCGACGGCTCTTGGCTGAGCTTCAGCTGTGCTACGCCCCCAGGTCACGCATCCGTTTTTTGCGCAACGAGCGAATATCGTCGGCCGAAACCCGGTTTGCGTCGAAGCGGGCAGCTTGATCCGCCTTGCCTCGCTCGACGGCCCGCTCCCAAGTCAGAACGGCTGTGGCGAAAAACCAGCTGGAAGCCCAGGTCATGAATAGCGTGCTGAACAATGCCGTCCACGGATCGAGGCTGAGTTTCCATGGCAGACCTTCATCCTGGAACCACGCCCAGAGCGCCGTCGCCAGAAGACCAAAGGTCGTCCAGATCTCTCCGAAAACCGAAAAGATATGTCCACCGAACAACCAGACCGCCATCACGATCATGAGACCCAGCAGCCCTGTGCCCAGACCGAAGAACACATCCGCCTCGCGGCCGCGCGGCGTTGCGGAGGCAGCCGCAGCAGTCATCGGGACCGCAAGGGCCGCGACCACCAATGCGGAGGGGCTGAGCAGCGCCAGGAGTATGGCCGCCCAGTAATATGACAGACCGAGCAGCCCGACGAGAAGCCCGATCGGATCGATTTCAAGCCCGGCCTGGTCAGCGCCCCAGGCCATTGCCCAGTGAACGGCGGTGAGCAGAAGATCGGCGACGATGTTGATCACGCAGAAGATCAAGCTTGCGGTCAAAAGCCTGCCTAGGTCCAGTTCATTGCCATGGCCACGCGCCGCCAGCGCGCAACGCAGACCGATGATGACAAGACCTGCGCTGACGGTGCCCGGCACGATCAAACCGAGGATCGGGATGAACCCCGCCAGTGAAACGACAAATGCACCGATAGCCAGGAATGGCAGCAGGATCAGGTAGCGCCAGAAGGTCTTGAATGACAGCGGAAGCGCTTGCAGGAAAAGAGGCATCTTGTTCAACTTTAACGAGTAATCCGAAATTCCACTGCAAGCTCTTCGGTTCTTAATTGCGGGTCAAGCGCGTTGCGCCAGAGCTATTGCAAAGCTGCCAACCGTTGCGCCGGGGTGACAGCGGCCTTCTCGTTACCCCGCGCCCTCCCCTACAACCCCCTAAACGCCTTTTCCTGCCGCGCCGTCCATCGCACCGACAGGCGGTGGCCGTCCTCGGTATCGGCCTCGTCGGTCACCACGCCCTGATCGTAGAGCCAGGCGCGCTTGCGGCCGTCCTCGAAGGGCAGCGTCAGGGTGGTGTCGTGGCGGGCGTCCGAGAGGGTTTCGGAGATCGCGGAGAGCAGTCTGTCCACGCCCTCGCCGGTCAGGGCGGAGGCGGCGTGGATGCCGGGGGTGCGGCCGGCCTGCGTTGCCAGCGCCGCGCGTTCCGGTTCGGGGAAGGCGTCGATCTTGTTCCAGACCTCGATCAGCGGCGCGGTTTCGGCGACGCCGAGATCCTTGAGGATGGTCATCACATCCTCGGCCTGTTCGGCGCTTTGGGGATGGCTGATATCGCGGATATGCAGGATCAGGTCGGCGGCCAGCACCTCTTCCAGCGTGGCGCGGAAGGCGGCGACGAGCTGCGGCGGCAGGTCCGAGATGAAGCCCACCGTGTCGGACAGGATCACCTTCTGCCCCTCTGGCAGTTCGATGGCGCGCATGGTGGGGTCGAGCGTGGCGAAGAGCATGTCCTCGGCCAGCACCTCGGCGCCGGTCAGCCGGTTGAAGAGCGTCGACTTGCCGGCATTGGTGTAACCGACCAGCGCCACGATCGGAAACGGCACCTTCTGGCGGGCGGCGCGGTGGAGTTCGCGGGTCTTGACGACCTTGCCGAGTTGCCGCTTGATCCGGGTGATGGCGTCGTCGATGGCGCGGCGGTCGGCCTCGATCTGGGTCTCGCCGGGACCGCCGACGAAGCCCAATCCGCCGCGCTGGCGTTCGAGGTGGGTCCAGGCGCGGACAAGGCGGGTGCGCTGGTAGCTGAGGGCGGCGAGTTCGACTTGCAGCACGCCTTCGCGGGTGCGGGCGCGGTCGGCGAAGATTTCCAGGATCAGGCCGGTGCGGTCGAGAAGCTTGACGCCCCATTTCTTTTCAAGGTTGCGCTGCTGCACCGGGGTGACGGGGCCGTCGACGAGGACGAGGCCGACTTCCTGCTCCTCGAAGCGGCGGCCGAGTTCGTTCAGCTTGCCGGAGCCGAAGAGATGGCCGGGCTGCGGCTGCGGCAAGCGCACGATATCGGCGCCCACGATCTCGAGATCGGGGAGTGCGGCGGCCAGCGACACGGCCTCTTCAAGGGCCGGTTCCGGCGCCCGTCGGGCGCGGTCGGACTGGATGTCGGGGTGCAGGACCCAAGCGCGCATGCTGCGCGCGCCATGCTCCATCACGAGGTTTCTTCACCGTCGTAAAGGCTGATCGGCTGCGACGGCATGATCGTGGAAATTGCGTGCTTGTAGACAAGCTGCGACTGGCCGTCGCGGCGCAGCAGCACGCAGAAATTGTCGAACCAGGTGATGACACCCTGCAGCTTCACGCCGTTGATCAGGAAGATCGTGACCGGAACCTTGGTCTTGCGGACATGGTTGAGGAATGCGTCCTGTAAATTCTGTTTGTCGGCAGCCATGACTTTTCGCCTTTTTCTTGCGCGGTTTTGTTGCGTTCTGCCCCTCGGCGGCAGGCCGTTGAAGTGGTGTTCTCACTATGTCCTGCCTTTTTCCGGTGGTCCAGTCAAATAGTCTGGCTGAAATGCCCCGGAACGAGCGGCTCAGCCGCGCCAGAAATCCGGATTGAGCAGCGCGATCAGGGCGAGGGTTTCGAGCCGGCCCACGATCATCGCGAAGGCCGCGATCAGCTTGGCCAGGTCGCTCAGGTCGCCGTAGTTCATCGGTGTCTCGCCGACGACGGTCAGGATCGGGCCGGTGGTCGAGAGCGTCGCCACCGCGACGGTGGTGGCGGCCTCGAAGCTCAGGCCGGTCGCGGTCAGCGCCAGGGTTATCCCGGCGATCGAGATGCCGAAGAGCATGAAAAAGATCCAGGCGACATAGGCGCCCTGCCGGCGCAGCCGGCGGGCGGCGCCGCCCGCGCCGCCGACCGAATTGGGATGCACCAGCTTGTCCATTTCCCGGACCCCGTGCTTGTAGAGCGCATAGACCCGCAAGAGCTTGACCCCGCCCGCCGTGGTGGCCACTCCGCCGCCGATCAGCGCCAGCCCCATCAGGATCAGCCCCGGCGTCTCGAGCCCGGACCAGCTGCGGGCCTCGACCCAGGAGGTCGAGACGAAGCCGGTCGTGGTGAGAAAGGACATGACGGTGAAGATGCCGCCCCAGAGCGCCTGGCTGGCCGCGGGGATATCGGCCACGTCGTCGACCTCGTAGGCGCCGACCCAGTGGCGCAGGAACAGCAGCACCGGAACCGTCACGACCAGCGCCAGACCCATGCGGAATTCGGGGTCCCTGGACAAGCGCCGGACGCCCGCGGCGGGCTGTTCGGCCGCGAAACTGGCACGCGACAGCGCGAAGACCAGGAACAGGCAGATCAGCGCCTCGCCGGGAATGCCCGAGGTCGATGTCTGGGTCCCGCCAAGCGGAGAGATGCCGCTGGTGGCGAGCGTCGACATCGCGTGGCAAAGCGCCACCAGCGGAGGATCGCCCGCGATCAGCAGCCCGATCCAGAGCGTCACCGTCAGGCCGAGATAGATCGGGAAGAGCCGCGCCCCATAGCGCCGCAGCCGGAACGCCGCGTCGGTCGACCAGATCTGATCGGCCGACTGCATCGGCCCGCGCCCCGCCTCGTGCGGCGACAGCACCTCGTAGCCGCCGAGATTCATCGGGGCGAGGATCGCGACCGCGGTGACCCAGACGAAGAAACCGCCTAGCCAGCCGACCTCGGCGCGCCACAGATGCACCGACCAGGGCAGGCGGTCGGGCACGAAGAGCGTCGCGCCGGTGGTCGTCAGGCTCGACACCATTTCGAACCAGGCGTTGAAATAACTGGTATCGCCCACCGCCTCGACCACCGGCACGGCCAGCATGAAGGGCAGAAGCGTGAAGGTGCCGACGAGCGCCAACAGATGGCTGCGGGCCTGGCTGGTCACCTTGTAGTTCGATGTGGCGATGCCGATCATCGCTGTCAGCACCAGAAAGATCGTCCCGGACAGCGCGAAGGCGCGGAACACCGGGATATCGCCGATCGCCGCGGCATGGGCCGCGGGAAGATACATCGCCGCCGCCCCGATCCCCATCAGGATGACCATGAACGGCAGTTTGAAGATGCGGGCGAGCATCAGAAGAAGTCGATCGTGACCTGCAGCAGCCGCTCGACCTCGGGCACGTCTGCGGCCATCGAGAAGATCGTTATGATGTCGCCCTCCTCGATGCGGGTCGATCCGACCGGCTTCACAAGCTTGTCGTTCTTCATCACCATTCCGACCAGCACGCCCTCGGGAAAGCCGATCTCGCGGATCTGCTGGCCTGCGATCGGAGAGGTCGAGAGCACTTGCGCCTCGATCACCTCGGCATCGGCATCGCCAATAGAATAGACGCCGCGCACCCGGCCGTGGCGGATGTGGCGCAGGATCGACGACACCGTCGTCGAGCGCGGATTGATATGGGCATCGATCGCGAGATCGCCGAGAAGCGGCACCAGAGTCGGGTCGTTCACCAGGCAGATCGCCATCTCGCAGCCCATCGACTTGGCGCGGACGGCGGCGAGGATGTTGGTCTTGTCGTCATCGGTCACCGCGAGGATCGCGTCGGCGCGGTCGGCGCCGGCTTCGGTCAGAAGCTCCATCGACAGGCCGTCGCCATTCAGCACGATGGTCCGTTCCAGCGAATCCGCGGCCTTCTCTGCCACCTTGCGGTCGCGTTCGATGACCTTGGCGCGGATCCGCTCGGTGCGTTTTTCCAGCGCCGAGGCGACCGACAGCCCGACATTGCCGCCGCCGACGATCACGACGCGCTCTTTCTTCTTGGTGGACTTGCCGAAGATCTCCAGCGTGCGGTTCAGATCCTCGGTCGAGCAGAACACATAGACCTGGTCGCCGGGAAAAAGCTGATCCTTGGCTTCCGGCACGAAGAGCCTGGAGTCGCGGCGGACGCCGACGACGATGGCGCAAAGGGTCGAGAAGAGATCCGTAAGTTGGCGGAGCGGTGTGTTGATGACCGGACAATCCTCATCGAGGGCGATGCCGATCAACTGGGCCCGGCCCTCCATGAAGCCCTGGGTGTCGAAGGCCGAGGGCGCGGCCAGCCGGCGCAAGGCGGCCTCGGCGACCTCGCGTTCGGGGCTGATGACGACGTCGATCGGCACATGATCGCGGCGGTAGAGGTCGGAATAGATCGCGGTGTGGTAGCTTTGGCTGCGCAGGCGGGCGATCTTGCGCGGCACCGAGAAGACCGAATGCGCGACCTGGCAGGTGATCATGTTCACCTCGTCCGAATAGGTCGCGGCGATGATCATGTCGGCATCCCTGGCCCCGGCCCGTTCGAGAACGTCCGGGTAGCTGGCGAAGCCCGCGATGCCCTGCACGTCGAGCGTATCGGTGGCGCGGCGCACCAGATCGGGGTTGTTGTCCACCACGGTCACGTCGTTCTTCTCGCCCGAGAGGTGGCGGGCGATCTGCCAGCCGACCTGGCCCGCGCCGCAGATGATGACCTTCATCGCCTCGTTCCTTCGACTACCGGAAGTCCGGCATGGCAGAAGCGCGGTGAGGCGTCAATCTTCGGTCTCGTCCACGTAGGCCACGCGACCGCCCGACTTGGCCGCGGTGACGACGCCGAGCGACTTCAGCTTGCGGTGCAGCGCGCTGCGCTCCATCCCGACGAAGGTGGCGGTGCGGCTGATATTGCCGCCGAAGCGATTGATCTGGGTCAGCAGGTATTCCCGTTCGAACAGTTCCCGCGCCTCGCGCAGGGGCAGCGTCGCAAGGCTGCCGGACAACACGACGCGGCCATCCTCGGCGCTGGCGGTCTCGCCCGAGGGAAGCTCGGCGGCGGTGATCGGGCCGGACGTGTCGCCGAGGATCAGCACCCGTTCGATGATGTTCTTCAGCTGCCTGACATTGCCGGGCCAGAGCATCGTCTGCAGCAGCGCCACGGCATCCTCGGAGAGTTTGCGCAGCGGCAGGCCCTGGGTCTTGTTGAAGGTCGAGATGAAATGTTCCGCCAGTTCCGGAATATCCTCGCGCCGGTCCTCGAGCGAGGGCACCGAGATCGGCACGACATTGAGCCGGTGATACAGTTCCTGGCGGAAGCTGCCCGTCTCGATTTCGGTCTGCAGGTCCTTGTTCGTGCTGGAAATCACCCTGATGTCGACGCGCACATTGCCGGTGCCGCCGGCGCGCTGGAACTGCTGGTCGACCAGTACCCGCAGGATCTTCGACTGGGTGCCGAGCGGCATGTCGGCCACCTCGTCGAAATAGACCACGCCGCCATTCGCCTGTTCGAGCAATCCCGGCTCTACCCCGCGCTCGCTGGTTTCGCGGCCGAACAGAACCTCTTCCATCCGGTCGGGGGCGATCGAGGCGCAGTTGACGCTGACGAAAGGCGCGCCGGAGCGGGTGGAATGGGTGTGGACGTAGCGCGCGGCGACTTCCTTGCCGGACCCGGCGGGGCCGGTCAGCATCACCCGGCCGTTCGATTTCGTGACCTTGTCCAGCTGCGATTTCAATGTCTTGAAGCTGGAGCTTGAACCGATCATCTCGGCCGACGTCACATCCTTGCGGCGCAGTTCCAGGTTCTCGCGGCGCAGCCGGCTGGCTTCCATCGCGCGGCGGATCACGACCATCAGCTGGTCGATGTTGAATGGCTTCTCGATGAAGTCATAGGCGCCCTGCTTGATCGCGGCGACGGCGATTTCGATATTGCCGTGGCCCGAGATGATGACGATCGGGATCTCGGGATTGTCGCGCTTGACGGTCTTCAGGATGTCGATCCCGTCCATCTGGCTGTCTTTGAGCCAGATATCGAGGATCATCAGCGCCGGCGGCTCTTTCGTCACCTCGGCCATGCAACTGTCGGAATTGGCGGCCAGCCGCGTGGAAAAGCCCTCGTCCTTCAGGATATCCGAAACGAGTTCCCGGATATCGCGTTCGTCGTCCACGATCAGTATGTCACTCATGGCTGCACATCCTCATTTGGCTTCTGCTTTCTCGCGGCCCTCTGCGGCGCTGGACGCCGTTCCCAGCGGCAGGCGTATCTCTGCCCGCGCGCCGCGATGGTCGGACCCCGGTTGAAACGGCTCGGCATCGGTCAGCACCAGAGTGCCGCCATGCTCCTCGATGATCTTCTTGACGATGGGCAGGCCAAGGCCGGTGCCCTTCTCGCGTGTCGTCACGTAGGGTTCGAACAGCCGCGCGCGGTCTTCGGGAAGGCCGATCCCGTTATCCGAGATGGTGATCAGCGCGGAGTCGTCCTGAACCTGCATCGTCACCCTGACTTCCGGATGAACGTCTTTACCGCCGCTGCTTTCCTGCAGCGTTTCAATGGCTTCGCCGGCATTCTTGATCAGGTTGGTCAGCGCCTGGCCGATCATCGTCGCGTCCAGCCTGGCCGGAACCGACCCGGCGGGGATGTCGGCCTTCAACGCGACATCCGCCATCGCGCCTTCCTGCAGCACGAGCGCTTCCCGGACCAGCCGGGCAAGGTCGACCGAGCGGCGTTCGGGTTCCGGCATCCGCGCGAATTTGGAGAATTCGTCGACGATCCGGCGCAGGTCGCCGGTCTGGCGGATGATGACGTCGGTATATTGGGCAAGGTCGTCCGCCTTGTCGCCGGCCAGCGGCATGAACTTGCGCTTCAGCCGTTCGGCGGACAGCTGGATCGGGGTCAGCGGGTTCTTGATCTCGTGCGCGATGCGGCGCGCCACGTCGCCCCAGGCGGCCATGCGCTGCGCCGAGACAAGGTCCGTCACATCGTCGAAGGCGACGACGTAACCTTCGAGCGTCCCGTCGACATTGCGCCGCGTGGCCATCCGCACCAGCAGGTTCTCGACGCTGCCGCCGCGGCTGACCTGAATCTCTTCCTGCGCGACCTCGGCGCCGGTCTCGCGCAGCCGGTTGAACAGGGGGCCGAACTCGGGAACGGAAAACGCGATGTTGGTGGCCTGCCCGGCCTCTTGGGGAAGCTCAAGCAGACGTTCGGCGGAACGGTTCACGAAATCGACGCGGCCGGTCTCGTCCAGCCCGACGACGCCGGCGGTGACCGAAGACAGCACCGAGTCGAAGAGCCGCCGCCGTTCCTCGATCTGGCGGTTGTTCTCCAGCAGCCGGTCGCGCTGGCCCTTCAGCTGCCGGGTCATCTGGTTGAAGACCCGCCCGAGCATGGCGATCTCGTCATCGCCTTCCTCCTCGACCACCTGGACGTCCATGTCGCCCTCGCCGACCCGCTGCGCCGCGCCGGCCAGACGGCCGACGGGCCGCGACAGGCGCTCGGCGAACCAGAGCCCGCCCCAGATTGCGGCGAGGATCAGGATCATCGCGAAGCCGAGATAGAGCAGGCCGAATTCGAACAAGAGCCGCCCGCGCTCGCTTTCAAGCTGGTTGTAGAGCCGGACGGTTTCCTGCGTTTCGTCCAGCAGGCTGAGGATCGCGCCATCGACATCGCGGCTGACATAGAGATACCGGTCGACGAATTCGTCGAGCGCCACGAGGGCGCGGAATTCGTTGATCGACCAGTCCTGGATGACGACGGTGTCGCCATCGCGGGCGCGCGCCAGATCGGCGTCGCTCGGGCGCTCATAGTCGAAAAGATAAGACCCTTCGCCGCGGGCGCGGATCTCTCCGGCGCCGTCGATCACGTAGGCTTCGCGCAGGCCGCGCTGGATCTGGTTCTGCCCCTGGGTCAGCATCTGCCGCACGTCGCCGTCGGAGACGAAGAACGTCTCTACCCGGTTGCGGTCGAGAAAGGCGGCCAGCGCCTCGGCGTCGAGGATCAGGCCCTGCCGGTGTTCCTCCTGATAGGCCTCGGCCGCGGCCAGCGAATTGCCGACCACCGCGCGGACGCGGTCGGAAAACCAGCCCTCGATGCCGAAATTCACGGTGATCACCGCGAAAACCGCAACCAGAACGGTCGGGATCAGCGCGATCATGGCGAAGACAGCGGTCAGCCGCAGGTGCAGCCGCGAGCCGGCGGATTTTGCGCGGCGCGCGGCAACCATCTGCATGACGCGCTGCAAGACCAGCGCCGCGACGACGAGGATGTAGACCAGATCGGCCAGAAGGACGAGGCGCAGCCCCGGCGCGGTCGCGCCCTGCCCCAGCGGCCCGAGCACGAGAAAGGTCAGGAAAGCGAGAACCGGCCCGAGAACCACGAGTCCGAGCGTCGTGATCGTCTGGAACCGCTTCTGGCGCCTGAGCCTGCTCAGACGCTCCCAACTGGGGGTTCGGACGGAAGCCCGCACCTCTGCCACCTCATTTCAACGCCGCGCGACGCGGCCACCGCCAAAGGCTTTGCCAGCTTGCCGCCGATCTGCCACTTATCTGTTGCGCTTTTACATCAACTTGCGCCGACGTGTCACGCTAATATCCAGCTCTGTGATCTTTTTGCGCAGCGTATTCCGGTTGATCCCGAGAAGTTCCGCACATTTCGCCTGATTACCGCCGGTTGCGTCCAGTGCGATCTCGATCAGTGGGATCTCGACCTCTCTCAGGATGCGCTGATAGAGGCCCGGCGGCGGCAGGGATCCGCCGTGCAGGTCGAAGTAACGGCGCAGATGTTTGCCGATCGAGGCCGAAAGCCGGTCGCTGTCGCCGCCTTGCAGCGGCTCCATCGCGGGCTGGCTGGCCAGCACCGATTCGGCCTCGGTGCGGCTGATGACCTCTTCGCTCGAGGTCACTGCCAGCCGGCGGGCGACGTTTTCCAGCTGGCGGACATTGCCCGGCCAGGAATAGCGGCGGATGAGGTCCAGCGCCTCCTTGCCGAAGCGCCGCGGCGGAGCGCCCTCACGCTCGGACCGGAGAAGGAAATGTTCGGCCAGAAGCGGGATGTCCTCGACCCTGTCGCGCAGGCTGGGCACCGCGACCGTGACGCCGCCGATCCGGTAGAACAGATCCTCGCGGAACCGGCCCTCTTCGATCCGGCGCGCAAGGTCGGCCTGGCTGGTGGCGATGATGCGGGGCGGATTGCCGGTCAGGCTGTCCAGCATCCGCACGATCCGCGCCTGTGCCTCGTGATCGAGATCGCCGATCTCGTCCAACAGGATCGACCCGCCCCTGGCGCGCGAAAGCACGACCGCCGGACCTTCCATCACCGCCATGTCATTGGCGGTCACGATGACGAAGGGCAGGCTTCGGCGGTCGGAAAAATCGTGGATCGTGCGCGCGATCAGCGACTTCCCGGTTCCGGATTCGCCGGTGATGAGCACCGGCAGCTCGGTGTTCATCACCCGCGCCACCAGCCGGTAAAGCCCTTGCATCGCCGGGGTCCGTCCCACCAGCGGCAGGTCCTCGCCGCGCTCCGGCGCTGACGGGCGGCTGCCCTGCGCACGGTGCTTGGCTTCGAGCGCGCGGGCCGACCGTTTCATCAGGTCCGGCAGGTCGAAGGGTTTCGGCAGGTAGTCGTAGGCCTCGGCCTCGGCGGCCTGGATCGCGGTGACGATGTTGTTCTGCGCCGAGATGATGATGACCGGCAGGCCGGGGCGCAGCGACCCGATCTTCGGCAGCGCTTCCAGCCCGTTGCCGTCCGGCATGACCACGTCCGAGATCACCAGGTCGCCCTTCCCCTCCTCGACCCAGCGCATCAGGGTGACGAGCGAGGACGTGGCATGGACCTTGCAGCCCGCGCGCGTCAGCGCCTGGGTGAGGACGGTCCGGATCGTGCGGTCGTCATCGGCGATAAGGACGGTGCCATCCATCAGCTTTCCTCTGGCTGTTTCGGGGCGACGGGAAGCGAAATGCGGAAGGTCGTGCGGCCGGGGGCGGAGTCGACCGAGATCCAGCCGTCATGATCCGAGACGATCCGGCTGACCAGCGCCAGACCCAGCCCGGTGCCGTTCTCGCGGCCGGAAACGAAGGGTTCGAAGATGTCGGCGGCGATATCGGCAGGCAGACCCGGACCGTCATCGGTGATCTCGACCTGAAGCGGCAGGGGAGTGCCGCTGCCGTCCTTGCGCCTGAGCCGCCATGCGTGGTCGTAATAGCTGTGCAGCCGGATCGCGCCGCCTTTTTCGCCCGCCGCTTCGGCGGCGTTCTTCAGCAGGTTCAGGAACACCTGCAGCATCTGGTCGCCATCGACGAGGGTCGGCGGCAGCGACGGGTCGTAGTCCTCGGTGAAGGTCATGTTCGCGGCGAAGCCGACGCAGGCGGATTTCACCGCGCGGTCCAGCAGGTCGTGGATATTGACGGCGCGCTTGACCGGCGGACGCAGGTTGCCGAACCGCTCGACCTGTTCGAGAAGCGTCACGATCCGGCGGCTTTCGGCGACGATCAGGTCGGTCAGCTCGCGATCCCCGGCATCGAGATTCATCGACAGAAGCTGCGCCGCGCCGGTGATGCCGGCCAGCGGGTTCTTGATCTCGTGGGCCAGCATCTCGGCCATGCCGATGGCCGAGCGCGCCGACGCCTTGACCGAATGCGACCGGCTGAGCCGGTCGGCAAGCTGGCGCGGCTCCATAAGCAGCAGCACCTGGCCCGGCGCGCCGATCAGCGGCGCGATCTGGATGTTGCACTGGACCGGCGGCGCATGGCCGCCGGAGACGTCGACATTGTTGATGAAGATCGCCGAATTGTCGGTGCGGACGCGCTGGAGAACCCCGTCGAGCGGGGCGTCGATGGCGAGCCGGTCGAAGACCGGCGTGCCGACGGTCGAGCGGGCCGAGGCGTTCAGGAACTGTTCGGCGGCGGGATTGAGCGCGGCGATGGCGTCATCGCCGGACAGCAGGAAGGCCGGCACCGGCAGCGACGCCCAGATCCGGTCCCCGTCGATCATGCGGCGAGGGTCCGATGCGTGGCCAGCGCGGCGTCGAGACGGCGCAGGACCGCTGCCGGCCGGGGTTCCGTCAGGATCTCGCGGCGCAGGCCGGGCGGCGTTCCGGCTGTGTCCATGTACCAGCCGAGATGCTTGCGCGCGACACGTCCGCCAAGCGCCTTGCCGTAGAAGGCCAGCATCTGTTCGTAGTGATCGCCGACCAAATCGGCCAAAGCCGCGCCGGTCGGGATCCGGGGCGCCGGCGTCGCGTGAAGCTCGGCGGCGATTTCGGCCAGAAGCCAGGGACGCCCGCGGATCCCGCGGCCGACCATCACGCCGTCCGCTCCGGACGCGGCCAGCGCCGCCCTGGCGCTGCGCGGGCCGGTGATGTCGCCATTGGCGATCACCGGGATCGCCACCGCCTGCTTCACCCGCGCGATCGCCGCCCAGTCGGCGCGGCCGTTGTAGAACTGGCAGCGGGTGCGGCCGTGGATCGTGATCATGCGGATGCCCGCCGCCTCGGCGCGGCGTGCCAGATCGGCAGCGTTGAGCAGCGCGTCGTCCCAGCCCAGCCGCGTCTTCAGCGTCACCGGGACCGAGACCGCGCCGACCACCGCTTCGATCAGGCCGAGCGCGTGGTCGAGATCCTTCAGCAGTGCCGAACCGGAATAGCCGTTCGTCACCTTCTTGGCCGGGCAGCCCATGTTGATGTCGATGATCCGGGCGCCATTGGCCTCGACCAGCCGGGCGGCCTCGGCCATCCACCAGGCATCGCGGCCGGCCAGCTGAACGGCGGTGTTCTCGATCCCGAAGCCGAGTTCCGCCTTCTCGCGCGTGCCGGGCCGGGCCTGCACCATTTCCTGGCTTGCGACCATCTCGCTGACCACCAGCCCGGCGCCGAAACGCTGCACGAGATTGCGGAACGGCAGGTCGGTGATGCCGGCCATCGGCGCCAGCAGCGTTGCCGGGGAAACCGAACGGTCTGCCAGATGAATGATCACATGCCCAATCCTTGTGCAGTCGTGACGGCGTTATCGCAGAATCGCCGGGAAAGGCAATTTCACCAGTCAGAAAACCGGCGCGTGTTCGCAACTGCCGGCAGTTCCGCGATTTCATCGCAGCCATTGTCAGGATTGTCGCACGGGCCTAGACAATGGCGAAGGGTATCGGACGGGTCATGCAAGCAGCCGCCATCATCGTCGCCGCGGGCCGCGGCACACGCGCCGGAGAGGGTTTGCCGAAGCAGTGGCGCTCCTTGCTCGGCCGGTCGCTGGTGGCCTGGTCGCTGGAGGCGTTCCGCAGTCACCCGGCGGTCGGGACCTGCGTGCTGGTGCTGCATCCCGACGATATGGGCATGGCGCCGGGCTATGAGGCGCATGGCGACGTGCTGGTGGCTTCGGGTGGCGAGACGCGCGGCGCCTCGGTTCTGGCGGGGCTGCGGGCGCTCGATGGGCGCGGGATCAGCCACGTCCTGATCCACGATGCCGCGCGCCCGCTTGTCAGCGCCGAGATCATCAGCCGGGTCGTCGCGGCGCTCGGCCAGGCCGACGGCGCGGCGCCGGCCATAGCGGTCGTCGATGCGCTTTGGCGGGGGGACGAGGGCAAGGTGACGGGATTGCAGGACCGGGCGGGGCTGTACCGGGCCCAGACCCCGCAGGGCTTTGCCTATGGCGCGATCCGCGCGGCCCACGAGACCCATGACGAACATGCCGCCGACGATGTCGAGGTCGCCCGCGCGGCGGGGTTGACGGTTGCGATCGTCAAGGGCGAAGAGCGCAACCTGAAGATCACGACCGCCGGCGATTTCGACCGCGCGGCGCAATTCCTGAAGGATGACATGGATATACGGACGGGAAACGGCTTTGACGTGCATCGTTTCGGGCCGGGGGATCACGTCGTCCTCTGCGGGCTAAAACTGCCGCATGACCACGGGCTTGAAGGCCATTCGGATGCGGATGTCGGGATGCATGCGCTGACCGATGCGATCTACGGCGCGTTGGCCGATGGCGATATCGGTCGGCATTTTCCGCCCTCCGACCCGCAGTGGAAGGGTGCGGACAGCAGGGTCTTCCTCGACCATGCCGTCGGGCGCGCCGCCGCCAGGGGTTTCCGGATCGCCAATGCCGATGTCACGCTGATCTGCGAGGTGCCGAAGATCGGGCCGCATGCGCTGGACATGGCCGAGGAGCTGGCCGCGATCATGGGGATCGGGGCGGATCGCGTCAGCGTGAAGGCCACCACCTCCGAGCAGCTGGGATTCACCGGCCGCAAGGAAGGCATCGCTGCCTTGGCGAGCGTCACGCTGGTGCAGTCATGAGCCGGCTTTTCGCGACGTTCTTCTTCGTCGGGCTGCTGCGCCCCGCGTCCGGCACCTGGGGTTCCGCCGCCGCGATCCCGGTCGCCTGGGGGCTGCACTGGCTGGGCGGCTTCCCGCTGTTCGGGCTGGCGACGCTTGTGGTCTTCGCGCTTGGCTGGTGGGCGACGGTCGAGGCGACGCGGGGGCTGGATGACCATGACCCGTCCGAGATCGTCATCGACGAGGTGGTGGGCCAGTGGATCGCGCTCTGGCCGCTGTCGCTCGGGCTCTGGTGGATGGGCGCCGATCCTTGGGTCTTTCCCTGGCCGGGCTGGGTGCTTGGCTTCCTGCTGTTCCGGCTGTTCGACATCTGGAAGCCGGGGCCGGTGGGCTGGGCCGACAGGAAACCGGATGCTTTCGGAGTGATGATGGACGACGTGATCGCCGGCGCGATGGCGGCGGTGCTGGTGATCGCGGCCGCGGCCCTTGCACACAAGGGCGCGGATCTGTGGGAATATGCCCTGTGGATCACCTGAGCGCCGCCACCGAGCTTTTGAACCGCGCCCGCGCCGGGAATGCGATGATCGCCACCGCCGAAAGCTGCACCGGCGGGCTGGTCGCGGGCGCGATCACCGAGGTCGCGGGCTCGTCGGACGCGTTTGACCGCGGTTTCGTGACCTATTCCAACGCGGCGAAGCGGCAGATGCTGGGGGTCCGCGCCGAAACGCTGGAGGCGCATGGCGCGGTGTCCGAACCCGTCGCCCGCGAGATGGCCGAGGGCGCTTTGGCACGGTCGGGGGCGACGCTGGCCGTCTCGGTCACCGGCATTGCAGGGCCCGGCGGGTCAGAGCACAAGCCCGAGGGGCGGGTCTGCTTCGGGCTGGCGATGACGGGCGGCGAGACGCATGTCAAGACGGTCGATTTCGGCGCGTTGGGGCGGATGGAGGTGCGGCAGGCGACGGTGGCCCATGCGCTCGACATGCTGCTGCGGGCCTTGGTCTGACCGCCCTGCCCCGGTTGCTGGGTTCCGGATCAGGCCCCAAGCTGCGTCAAGCCTTGCCCTCGCTCATCTTCTTGATCCCCGCGACCCCGCTTTCGCCGAGCGGCACGCTGGCGAAGGGCCCGCCCAGCCGGGTCTGCGCCAGGTCCTGCGGGTCGGCCTTGCCCGCCTTGGCGAACAGCGCCTCGGCCCAGTCCTCGGCATTGTCCTGCGGCTGGTAGCCGAGGAAGCCGACTTTGTGGTTGCTGACCGGGGCGCGGGTATTGGCGGACACGCCGTAGGCCACGGTGAAGCCCGTGGTCGGCGTGTCGATGGCCCGTTGCACCAGCCGGATGAGGTCGCCATAGGACAGCCAGGTTCCGAGCGCGCGGACGTTCTGCGGTTCCGGCGTGCAGGAGAGTATCCGCAGGCAGACCGCCTCCAGCCCGCGCTTTTCCCAATACATCCGGCCCAGATCCTCGGCGAAGCATTTGGCGAGGCCGTAGAACGTGTCGGGGCGATGGGCTGTATCGGTATCCGCCCCGGCATTGCTCGCCTCCATCCCGACGGCATGGATCGAGGAGGCGTAGACGACGCGGCGCAGCCCGTGGCGGTGCGCCGCCTCCCAGATGTTGTAGGCGCCGATGTAGTTCGGGCCGAGGAGCTTTTCGAACGGGCCTTCGTCCACGTAGGCGCCGAAATGCACCACCATCTCGGCGCCTTCCAAGAGCGGGGCGATTTGGTCCATCTCGGCCAGGTCGGCGCGGTGAAAGGTCTCGTTCGCCAGCGGATCGGATTTCAACTCGGCGATGTCGGTCGAGACCAGTTCGTCGGCCAGTTTCGACAACGGCTCGCGCAGCGCGTTGCCAAGGTTGCCGGCAGCGCCGGTCAGCACGATCTTCTTCATCGGGTCCTCCTTCAGATGACGGCGCGTTCCAGCAGCGGCCGGTTCGCGGCGATGCGGTCATAGCCGAGCGGGGTCAGGTCAAGGCTGCGATAGGCGCCATGCACGATCAGTTCCGACAGCCCGCGCCCGACGGCGGGGGCCTGTTGCAGCCCGTGGCCGGAAAACCCGTTGGCGAAAAGGAAATTCGCGACCTCGGGATGCGGCCCCAGCACGGCGTTCTGGTCGAGCCTGTTATAGGCATAGTGGCCGACCCACGAGTTCAGCAGCTTCACCCGCTCGAAGGCCGGGACGCGAGTGGCGATGGCGGGCCAGACCTTCTGTTCCCAGATGCCGTGATCCATCGTGAAATCGTCTGGATCGACGGCGGGATCGTCATCGGGCGGGCAGCCGGCCATGTAATAGCGCCCGTCGGTGCGCATGTGGACGCCCGAGGGGTCGATGGTCAGCGGCAGGTCCTTCGGCAGCGGATCGGCGGCGTCGAAGATGAAGGTGTAGCGGCGGCGCGGTTCGACCGGCACGTCGAGGCCGGCCATCTTCGCGGTCAGGTTGGCGCGGGGGCCGGAGGCGTTGACGATCAGGCCTGCGCCGATGCGCTCTCCCGAGGCGAGCGTCACGCCGGTCACGCGGTCGCCGCCGCGCGCGATGCCGGTCACTTCGTTGCGGATGTACTCGACGCCAAGCGCGCGGGCCTTGCGGCGGAACCAGTCGAAGATCGTGCCACCGTCGAAATAGCCCTCGTCCACCGGGTTGTGAGAGCCGAGCAGGATGCCGTCGAGGTCGTAGAACGGCCATTGCTCCGCCATCTCGTCGGGCGTCAGGATGCGGGTGCCCGCCCCCAGCGCGGCTTGCAGGCGCTGGTTGTCGCGCAGGATCTCCGCGAAGGCGGGCGTATCGGCGAGGTAAAGATAGCCGAAGGCGTGAATGGGGATGTCCGGTGCATCAGGATCGTCCATGAACGTCCTGAAATTCTTGATGAATTCTGCCCCGAACTGCGAGATTCGGATATTCAGCTCGGTGCCGAATTGCTGACGGATGCAGGAATTTGTGTGGCTGGTCGAGGCGAATTCGTAGCTCGGGTCGCGTTCCACCACCAGGATGCGGCCGTCGAAATCGGGGTTCCGGGCGGTCCACCACGCGACCGAGGATCCGATCATCGCGCCGCCGATGATGACGACATCATAGGCGCGCTGGTCGGGGGTATCGCGCATCGCCGTCACTCCTGCCGCGCCTCGGCCAGTTCGGCCTCGGTCAGCCCGTAGTCGCGGCGGGCCGCGTTTTCGGTGATGTAGCCCAAACGGACATCGCGGATCACCGACGCGCGGTCGCGGTCGGAGGGCTCGCCGTAGCCGCCGCCGCCGGGGAAGGACAGCATCACCCGCGCACCTTCGGGTATGCGGGCACGTCCCTTGCCGGGCAGCTTGGTGCCGTCGTCCAGCGCGACGTCGGTCGCACCTCCGGTCTTGCCGCCCGCCCGGCCGCGCGCCGGGTGCCGCACCCGGTCGAACATCGCCGAGAAGTCGAAGGCGTAACCGTCGCGCGCGCCGACCTCCATGTATTGCCCGAGGCCCCCGCGCTGCGCCCCCGCGCCGCCGGAATCCGGGCGCAGTTCCTTGCGCCAGATCACCACCGGGCCGGCATGTTCGGTGGCCTCGACCGGCATCGTCATCACGCCCGAGGGAAAGGCGGTGGCATTGAGGCCATCGAGCGTCGGCCGCGCGCCGGAGCCGCCGGAGTTGAAGGTCAACACCTCGGAGGGACGGCCACCCTGCCGGGTCGGCCTGAGCGACAACTGGAAATTGCAAAGCGCCCCTGCCCCTTCGGCCGGAACGGTCTGCGGTAATATCTGGTCGAGCGCGCCATAGACGGTGTCGGGGATCAGGTGGCCGATCACGTGGCGCAGGGCCACCGGCGCGGGGCGTTTCGCGTTGACGATGCTGCCTTCGGGCGCGGTGATCCGGAACGGCTCCAGCGAGGCGGCGTTGTTCGGGATGTCGGGGGCGATGGCGCATTTCAGCGCGTAGCAGGCGTAGGCCTTGGTATAGACCATCGGCACGTTGATACCCTTCGGATCGGTGCCGCTGGTGCCGGCGAAGTCGCAGGCGATGTGGTCGGGGTGGATGTCGAGCCTGACGCAAAGGTCGACCGGGGCGGAATAGCCGTCGATGGTCATCTTCGCACTCGCGCTCTCGCGCGGCAGGTCGGCGATCCGTTCCAGCGTGGCGCGGCGGGAATTGTCGAGGATGAAGGCGGCGATGGCGGAGAGGTCGGCCTCGCCATATTCCGCCAGCATCGCGGTCAGGCGGCGCTGGCCGATCTCGTTGCAGGCGGCGAGCGCGTAGATGTCGCCGATCAGCTGGTCGGGCTCGCGGGTGTTGACGCGCAGCATCTTCACCAGCGTCTGGTCAACCTCGCCCTTGTCGGCGAAGCGCATGATCGGGATCTGCACGCCTTCCTCGTAGACCGAGTTGCCATCCGCGCCGAAGCCGCGCCCGCCGATATCGACGACATGCGCGGTGCAGCCGAAAAAGCCGACGTGTTTGCCGTCGTGGAAGGCCGGGCTGACCACGGTGATGTCATGCAGGTGGCCGGTGCCCATCCAGGGATCGTTGGTTATGTAGACATCGCCCTCGGCCATCGTGTGTGTGCCGATCTCGCGCATGAAATGTGCCACGGCATCGGCCATCGCGTTGACATGGCCGGGCGTGCCGGTGACGGCCTGGGCCAGCATCCGGCCCTGTTCGTCATAGACGCCAGCCGAGAGGTCGCCGGCCTCGCGGACCGAGGTGGAAAAGGCGGTGCGGACCAGCGCCTGGGCCTGTTCCTCGACGATGGAAATCAGCCGGTTCCACATGATCTGACGGGCGACGCTGCTCATGGCACTCTCCGGATGTCGATGACGCCATCGGCGCGGCCGGTGGCGGTGTAGCCGCGTGGCAGGATCACGGTGGTCTCGTCCTCGGTCAGGATCGCGGGGCCGGCCAGTTGCACACCGTCCCTCAGCGCCTTGCGCGGCAGGACGGCGGCCTCGACCTGAGCTTCGTCCACCGCGCTGAAGAGCTGCCGCTTGTCGTGCAGGTCGGCCTGACGCGTGTCTTCGGGTTGGGCCACCGGCTCCGGTTCGGCCACCGGGGTCGTCGCGTTGACCGCCCAGACGGTGATCTCGACGTCGAGCCCCGCGACGGTGCGGCCGAAGAGCGTGGTATAGGCCTCCTCGAAATGCCGCAGATAGGTCCTGGCATCGGGATCTTTCGCCTCGGTCTCGGTCAGGGTCACGGGGATCTCCCAGCCCTGCCCGACATAGCGCATGTAGACCTTGTAATCGGCCAGCACGATGGCGTCGGCATCGCAGGATCGGACGAAGCCTTCTGCCTCGTCGCGGAGTTCCGTGAAGAGCGTCTTGACCGACTTCGGATCAAAGGCGTCAAGCCGCATGTACACGCTGCGCGTCGCCTCGAACGAATAGGGCGCGCGCAGGAACCCGATGGCAGAGCCGACGCCGGCACCCGGCGGCACCAGCAGCCGGTCGATGCCGAGCTTCTCGCAGAGCCTGCCCGCGTGCAGCGGGGCCGCGCCGCCGAACGCGATCATCGTGTAATCGGCCAGATCCTCGCCGTTTTCGACGGCATGGACGCGGGCGGCGTTGGCCATGTTCTCGTCCACCACTTCGGACAGACCGAAGGCGGCGGTCAGGGTGTCCATCTTCAGCTTTTCGCCGAGATGATCATCGATGGCCTTGCTAGAGAGGTCGGGATCGAGCGGGATCGAGCCGCCCGCGAAATTCGCGGGATCGAGCCTGCCCAGGACGAGGTCGGCATCCGTCACCGCAGGCCGGTCGCCGCCGCGCATGTAACAGGCGGGGCCGGGTTCGGAGCCGGCGCTCTCCGGCCCGACCCTGATCTGGTTCAAGGCGTCGACACGCGCCAATGATCCGCCGCCCGCGCCGATTTCGACCATGTCGATCACCGGGATCGAGATCGGCATCCCCGAACCCTTCTTGAACCGGTAGGACCGCGCCACCTCGAAGGCCCGCGCGGTCTTGGGCGCGCCGTCGCGGATCAGGCAGATCTTGGCGGTGGTGCCGCCCATGTCGAAGGAAAGCACGCGGGAAAGCCCATGTCGCCGCGCGATGTCGGCAGCGAAGATCGCACCACCGGCGGGACCGCTTTCGACCAGCCGCACCGGGAAGGCGGCGGCACTTTCCAGCGAGATGATGCCGCCACCCGAATGCATCAGGAAGATCGGGCAGTCGGCCCCTGCCCCTTTCAGCCGGTCCTTCAGGCGGCCGAGATAGGATTCCATCATCGGCTTCACATAGGCATTGGCGCAGGTCGTGTTGAAGCGTTCGTATTCGCGCATCTGCGGCGAAACCTCGGAGGACAGCGACACGCTGACCCCCGGCAGACGCTCGGCCATCACATCGCGCACCATGCGTTCATGGGCGGGGTTGAGATAGCTGTGCAGCAGGCCGACGGCGATGCTTTCATAGCCCTCAAGATTGTCGGCCAAAGCCTCGACCTGATCGCGGTCGAGCGGGATCAGGACATTGCCGCCAGCGTCGATCCGCTCGTGCAGCGTATGGCGGTGGTTGCGGGCGATCAGCGGCAGGGGCAGTTGCAGGTTCAGGTCGTATTGCTCGAACCGGCTTTCGGTCCGCATCTCGATCACGTCGCGGAAGCCTTGCGTGGTGATGAACGCCGTCTTTGCCCCACGCCGCTCGATCAGCGCGTTGGTGGCCAGCGTGGTGCCGTGGATGATCCGGGTCAACCTGTCCGGCGCGATTCCGGCCTTGTCGCAGACCTGCGCAAGCCCGTCGAGGATCGCATCCTCGGGTGCGGCATAGGTGGTCAGGACCTTGGTCGAGAACATCCTGCCGCCGACCTCCAGCACCACATCGGTGAAGGTGCCGCCGATATCGACGCCGAGGTTTGCTTCTTCGCTCATGGCGCGGACGCTAGTCGTGTCGCCGGGGATTCGGAAGGGGGCCGGCGCGGAATTCGGTCTCCCGTCAAACCGCCCTGGCGGGACCGTCGGTCCCGATGGGCGACAGGCGCAGGACGCGGAGCGCGTTCAGGATCACCGCGACGTCGATGACCTCTTGCAGCAGCGCGCCCTGGACCGGCGAAATCAGGCCGAAAGCCGCCGCGATCATTCCAAGGACCGACAGCCCGATGCCGACATACACGCTTTCCAGCGCGATGCGCCGCGCGCCCCTAGCGATGGCGAGGCCCGGCAGGATCCGGTCCAGCCGGTCGACCAGCAGCACGACATCCGCCGCCTCGGCCGAAGCGGCGGCGCCGCGCGCACCCATCGCCACGCCGACATCGGCAGCGGCCAGCGCCGGCGCGTCGTTGACCCCGTCGCCCACCATCATCACCGGGCCGCTTTCGCGTTCTGCAAGGACCAGATCCACCTTCTGTCCGGGAACCAGCGCGGCCTCGACCCTGTCGAAGCCGAGGCCCCGGGTGACCGCGCGCGCCACCTCCTCGCGGTCGCCGGTCGCCAGCACGATGCGATCCACGCCTTGCATCCGGAGTGCTGCAAGAAGCTCCGAAGCGCCCTTTCGCAACTCATCGGCCAGGACCAGCTGGCCGGCAGGCCGACCATCAAGAGCCAGCGCCACGACGACCGCCCCCGGCTCGGTCGCTTCGGGAGCGGCGATCGGGCGGTCGGTGCTGGCGTTCACATATGCGATGCCGCCGACGGCGATCCGATGACCGTCGACCTGTCCCGTCACGCCCTCGCCGGGATGCTCGGCCACGTCCTGCGGCACCGAAAGCACAAGCCCGCGCTTTCGCGCCGCATCGACCAGCGCCTGCGCGATCGGATGCTTCGACACCTGGTCGAGCGAGGCGGCCAGCCGCAACACCTCGTCCTCGGCGATACCATCCGCGGTCTCGATGCGGATCACCCGCGGGCGGCCGTCGGTCAGCGTGCCGGTCTTGTCGAGGATCATGCCGCGGATCCGGGCCATTGTCTCGAGCTGGCCCGCACCCTTGATCAGCACGCCGTAGCGCGCCGCCCGGCTGAGACCCGCGACCAGCGCGACCGGCACCGCAAGGATCAGCGGACAGGGTGTCGCCACCACGAGGACCGCGACGGCGCGGACCGGGTCGCCGCTGGCCCACCAGGCCGCGCCCGAGATCGCCAGCGTCACCGCGAGGAAGACCAGCGAGTAGCGGTCCGCCAGCCGCGACATCGGCGCTTTCGAGGCGCGCGCGGCCTCGACCAGCCGGACGATGCCGGCATAGGTGCTTTCGGCGGCCTCGCTGACCGCTTCCAGATCGAAGGCCTCGCCGGAATTGGCCGCACCGCTCATCACGAAATCGCCTTGCGCCAGCCGCACCGGCATCGCTTCGCCGGTCAGCGCCGACTGGTCGAGCAGCGCGGTGTCCGCCCTGAGGGTGCCGTCGACCGGAACCACGTCGCCCTGCCGGATCAGCAGCCGGTCGCCGGCGGCGATCCGGTCCAGAGGAACCTCTTCCAGCGCGCCGTTCGCATGACGCAGCGCGGTGCGCGGGACCCGCGACAGGAGCGCGTGCATTTCGCGGCGCGCGCGGCCCTCGGCGTAGCTTTCCAGCAGGGTGCCGCCGGCATACATCAGCGCCACGACCGCAGCGGCCAGGGTCTCTCCGACCAGCAGGGCGGCGGTCATCGACAAAGCCGCGACGATGTCCAGACCGACCTCGCCACGGCGCAGGCTTCCGGCGATCTCGACCAGGAGCGCGGCAAGGATCGGAAGCGTCCCGGCTGTCCAGAACCGCACGGCCAAGTCTCCGCGACCGGCGATCTGCGCCGCGAGCCCGCCGATCAGTCCGGCCAAGGCAAGCGCCAGCAGCGCCTGCTTGAGCCTGTCCCCGGTCAGATAGTTGCCCATGTCGCGGTCCGATCCCATGCGCGGCCACAGCGTCGAACCGCATCGTCAACCCGTATCCCTAGGGGTCGGGCGGCGTGGCTTCGTTGATCTGGGTCAAGACGTCGAAAGCATGGGAACGCCGACGCGGGATCGGCGTTGCAGTGTATCAACTGGAACAACGGAGGTTTTCCATGCCAGCCAAATCGAAAGACCAGCAAAAAGCCGCCGGGGCGGCCTTGGCCGCGAAGCGCGGCGAGATGAAGAAGAGCGAACTCAAGGGCGCCTCGAAGGAGATGTACGAAAGCATGACGGAGGACGAACTGGACGAAATGGCCTCGACCTCGCACAAGGATCTGCCCGAAAAGAAGGATTGAGGCCCCGCGAACGCGCAAGAACCGACGGCCCCTGCAGGGGCCGTCGTCGTTTCATCAGATCCAGTAGTAGGGCACGCCGAAATGGTCGAACGTGCTCTTCTCCCATTTCCTGTCGCGGTGCCAGTCGTCGTGCCGCTCGGGCGCCCCCTGAAGTTGCTCCTTGGTGATGTCGGTCACGAAGCCGCCCTGGGCGGTGCCGTAGGACAAAGCATCCCACGGGATCGGATAATAGTCTTCGCCGAGGCCGAAAAGCCCGCCGAAGCCCATGACGGCATAGGCGACCTTGCCTGACTCCTTGTCGATCATCAGATGGTCGATATCGCCGACATGTTCCCCGGCCGGATTGAAGACCTGGGTGCCGCTGACGTCGCGGGAGGAAACGAGGGGGTTTGCGGTTTGGGTCATCGGTCGCTCCTTTGATTGGTGGGAAAGTCTCTGCTGGCTAAACGACCCTGACCGCGCAGCGGTTCCCCAATTAGCAGGCCGCATCGGGCCTGCCGCCGCTGCGCGAGGCAGAGGGCCATAACTCGCGAGAAGCCGAAAAGTTTCTTGCCCTGAAAACGGAACGCCATCGTCGCGAGAACGTTTCTTTTCCACACCCTGCGGGGCTTCACTCCCCTGCATGCGGGGTCAACCTTTTGATGAAGGAGACACGACTATGAAACGCATTCTTGCAACCACTGCACTGGCCATGCTGATTTCCGGCCCGGCCTTTGCGGAAGCGCATATGGGCGGCTTTGTCGACCAGGCGGAACAGAGCGACATCTATGGTTCGAACCTGATCGGCATGCGCCTCTATGTGGCGGAGAACGAGTTCGACGAATCTACCCCAGTTACCGCTGATCAGCGCGCCGAATGGAATGACGTCGGAGAGATCAACGACGTTCTGATTTCGCGCGACGGTCAGGTGGAGGCGGTGCTTCTCGACATCGGCGGATTCCTCGGTCTTGGCGAAAAGACCGTGGCCGTCAGCATGGACAGCCTCAAATTCCTGCGCGACAACGATGATCCCGACGACATCTTCGTAGCGGTCCAGGGGTCGCAGGCGATGCTCGAAGAAGCGCCCGAGTTCCAGCGCGCCGAGATGACCGACGATATGGCGGCTGAAGAGCAGACGGCGGAAGCTGAAACCGAGATGGCGGCTGAAGAAGCTGAAGTCGATGCCGAGGCAACCGAAACCGCGGAAGCGGCGGAGACCATGCCTTCGGACGATCCGGCCATGACGGCATGGCAGCGTCCTGCGATCGAGCGTGAGGGCTACGCGCGCATCGAGGCCGGCGACCTGACTGCCGAAGATTTCGAGGGCGCGAATGTCTACGGCGTCAACGATGAAACGATCGGCGAGGTCGAGAACCTGGTTGTCACCGAGGACGGACAGATCCAGGAAGCGATCATGGATATCGGCGGCTTCCTTGGCCTGGGCGAGCACCGCATCGCCGTCAACTTCGACGAGATGGAGATCATCCGGTCCGAGGACGGCAGCGACCTGCGCGTCTACATTTCGGCAACGCAGGAGCAACTCGAGTCCCGCCCCGAATACGAAGGCTGATGCCTGTCTGAAGCATCAAGAAGGGGCCGCATCACGCGGCCCTTTTTTCGTGTCCGGATCGGGAAAGAACAGCCTGCAATCTGGCAGTCGCACACATAGCGGCAATGGACATTTGGACCTCCTCCCTTCTCCAGTACGTATCAGCCCCGGGGACAGTCGCGAAGGAACCGATCAGATTGTCACCATGACAGTGGTTTCGCCTTGTTTTAGTTGACCGAGTTTCGCTCTTGGATTAACGCTTTGCAGTCTGGGATGAGGCTTAAGTCAGCCCAGTAACACGGCCCTGCTATATGGCCTTGCTTTTAGGTTTCTGAGTGGAAATAGAGTTCAAGTTCGGCGCCCCGGTGGTCGGGCTGGTGACCAGGAACTCGCCTGACTATTTCGACCGCTTCTTTCACCACGTAACGAACGGGAGAATCGTCGTGCCTTTGCGCGACGAGTCCGATTCATCCCGTCTGCGCAATTTCCACACAGCGACAATTGAGAACCCCGAGGGCGGTTCTGGTTGGACCAGCCGGACAGGTCGGCTCTCCTGCAGTGATGCGGTCGCTTCGGTCGCATTCACTTCAGGGACGCAAGCCGAACCCAAGGGCGTGATTATCAGTCATGCCAACTTCGCCAGTACCGTTGCACGACTGATTGAGATCATGGAGGTCGACGACTCGATTCGCGAGTATGTCGGCGTCCCGATTGCGCATTCTTTCGGGCTTGGGCGATGTCTGGTTTCCGCCGCCGTGGGCGGAAGCTGCTACATCCCGGAGAACACCTTTGACCTCAACGAGATTCGAGCAATGCTCGAAGCTCGGGAAATAAACGCGATTTCCACCGTACCTACGCTGTGGCGCAGCGTGCTCCGCCATGCTGATGTGATTGCGCCGGTCGCTGATCGTGTCCGTTGGATCGAAATCGGAAGCCAGCCCATGAGCATCGACGAAAAGCGCGCGATGCGACAGCTGTTTCCATCTGCCAGAATTGTTCAGCACTATGGGCTGACCGAGGCCTCGCGTTCGACATTTCTAGACATCAGCCGAGCGAAGGATTCCGAGCTTCGATCCGTCGGCAAGCCGATCGGAAATGTCGAGATCCAGATCAGCGGCGAGGGCCTGATTAGGATCCGCGGGGAAAACGTTGCCGAAAAGCTGATCGTCGGCGGCACGCAAGTGGCAAGCACAGATGACGATGGGTGGTTTACGACAAGTGACATCGGCCAGGAAGTGGATGGAAACCTATGTTTCCTGGGCCGAGCCGACAACGTCATCAACTCCGGAGGCAGCAAGATCCCAGCGGAGCTGCTTGAAACCGAAATCAACCGGATACTGCAGTTGGACAGTGATATGCTGGCAGTTGTCCGCGTTCCCGACGCAGATCGTGGCGACGGCGTCCTTTTGGCCATCAGAACGCTGTGTGAAACAGCGGATGAGGAGTTTCTGAAGGCGGCAGCAGAAGCGATGCAGCAGTTCGGCATCCGAGCAGCGGCATCGATCCACGCCATGCGATTCTTTGAATTCCCATTCACTGACTCTGGCAAGATCAAGCGGCGTCAACTTGCCGATGCATACGAAGCAGCGGCGCTTAAGTCGTCATCTTCAGCGCCGGAAGAAATGACACTGCCCGCCAAGTTCGCGGCATTGACGTGGCAGGCAAATTGGCTGCAGCGCTTTCTTGTAAACAGCAGGTCAACGGAGGACGCAAAGACCGTCGCCCAGCTGTACCAAAGCCTGTTTCCGACGCAGCAAGTTACACCCTCGGACAGTTTTGTCAGCCTTGGCGGCGACTCCCTCAATTTTGTCGAAGCGTCATTCGTTCTTGAGGAAAAATTTGGGCATCTGCCTGTTGGCTGGCCGAACATGTCAATTGCCGATCTGGAGCGGATTAACCCCAAGCGACATTTCCTGCACGGGCTCGACACAACCATTCTGCTTCGCTTCGTCGGTATCGTCGCGATCGTTACATTTCATTTCACGTCAATGAACGTGGGGGGAGCAACCTATCTTCTTGTTCTCGTCGCTGGGTACAACTTTTCTCGCTTCCAATTGAGAAAAGTCTTGGCCGTCGACAGTCCGACGGTCGTCCTATTCTCGGTCGCGCGGCTGGCGGTGCCATTGATGCTGATCATTGCCCTGTTTGAAGTTCGCCACAGGGAAATCAGCCTTCTCGATCTGGCACTTCTTGGCAACTATCAAGATCAGCTAACCCAAGATTATGACTTCTGGTTTATAGAGCTGCTCGTTCAGATCTTACTTCTGAATTTCGTGATCTTGAGTCTGTCAGGCATACGGAAAATAGCACTGCAGCAGCCAATGGAATTCGCGGCTGGCTTGCTGTTGATTTCCGTGCTGTCGGCCAAGCTCGTTCCTCTATTCTGGGACACATCGCCCCTGTATGATCGAGTGCCGCATATGCTCTTTTGGCTTTTCGCTCTCGGTTGGGTTCTTCAACAGGCCAGATCGCCGAGCGAGAAGCTAGTCGCGCTGCTCTTGGTTATCGCCCTGCCCACCATCATCTGGGGATGGAGAGATTACCCATTTTGGCTGGCGAATGGACCTTCTTGGGTTGTCGGTGGGGCCCTACTGCTGCTCTTCTTCGAGTATGTGACTGTTCCCGCTCCGCTGAACACGCTGGCCTACTGGATCGGCGGCGCTTCCATGTTCATATATATCACCCATTGGTCAGTACGAAATGTGTTTCATGAACTGGTCCCAATGCGGATTGACTTCATCGACATACTGGTTGCGCTGATGGGCGGGATAATCGTTTGGCAAGTATGGGACCGGATTACGAGCCAACTCCTAGGTCGTGCAAGCAGTCGGCCCCGATACAAGGGCCAAGTCCGGTAGACTGTTTGCAGTCCGACAGGTCGCCAAGCGTATCTGAATGGTGCCCCCACACGGACTCGAACCGCGGACCTACTGATTACAAATCAGTTGCTCTACCAGCTGAGCTATAGGGGCACGCTGGGCGGTTTACGCTTTCGGCGATTGTCGTGCAAGTCCTGCGAATGGCCTAGCGCGCCGGGCGATTGGCATGGGCCAGAAGCAGCACCGCGCAAAGCCCGACCGCGATCACCAGCATCGCCGCCGGCGAGGCATTGCCGATCTGTTCGAGCGACGCTTTTTCATAGACCCGCGTGGCGAGCGTGTTGAAGTTGAACGGCCGCAGAAGCAGGGTGGCCGGCAATTCCTTGGTGCAGTCGACGAAGACCAGCAGCAGCGCCGTTCCCACCGAGCCGCGGATCAGTGGCAGATAGACCCGCCGCAGCGCGCCGCCGGCTGTCTGGCCGAGCGACCGCGCCGCCATCGGCAGGCTGGGCGAGACCCGGCCGAATGCGCTGTCAACCGCGCCCTGGGCGATGGCGAAGAACCGCACCGCATAGGCGTAGATGATGGCAAAGGCCGATCCGGTCATCAGCAGCCCAATATCGCGCCCGGTAGCAGCTTCGACGAAATCCGCGATCGCGTGGTCCGCCGCCGACATCGGGTAGAGCAGACCCACCCCAAGCACCGCGCCGGGCGCCGCATATCCGATCGTCGTCAGCGGCAGGATGGCGCGCGGGCCGCGGCTGCGTGCCAAACGGACGCCGTAGACCATGAAGACCGCAGCGAGCACCGTCACGACCGACGCGATGCCGCCGACGACAAGCGTATTCGCCGTCGCGCGAAGGAGGCCCGGATCAAGCCAGCGCTCTGCGTTGTCCAGCGCATGGGCGCCGATCACCGCGACCGGCAGGACGAAGCCCAGCAGAAACGGGATGGAACAGAGCCCCAGGGCCAGCCAGCCCCTCCAGCCGGCAAGGTGCAGCGGCACCACCGGCCTCAGGTGCCGCGCCGCCTGATGGTAGCGTTGGTGCTTGCGACTGCGCTTTTCCAGCCCGACCAGCAGAAGAACGATCAAGAGGACGACGCCCGCGATCTGGGCGGCCCCGCCCGCATTGCCGCCCGAAAGCCATGTGCCGAAGATGCCCGTCGTCAATGTCTGCACGGCGAAATAGGACACGACGCCGAAATCGCTGACGGTCTCCATGACCACGATCGCGGTGCCCGCGACGATTGCCGGCCGGGCAAGCGGCAGCCCCACCTTCCAGAACCGCGCGAAGGGACCGGAGCCCAGGGCGCGGGCGACCTCGTACGTGCCGCCCGACTGCTCGCGGAAGGCTGAACGGGCAAGCAGGAACACATAGGGCGCCAGCGCCGCCGCCAGCACCAGCGACGCCGCGCCGCGCGACCTGATTTCGGGAAACCGGTAGTCGCGCGCGGTTTGCCAGCCGAACGTCTCTCTCAGCGCGGTCTGGACCGGGCCGGCATATTCGAGGAAATCGACCAGCGCATAGGCGCCGACATAGGCCGGGATGGCGAGCGGAAACAGCAGCAGCCATTGCAGCCAACCCGACCCTGGAAACCGGTACATCGTTACCATCCACGCGGTGAAGGTTCCCGTCACCGCTGCCATCACCGCGACCGAGCCGGCCAGGATCGCCGTGTTCGCCATGTAGCGCGGCAGCGTCGTGGCGATCAGATGGGGCCAGATGTTTTCCTCGGGAAAGAGCGCGATCCAGGCGACCGCGGCCAGCGGCAGCAGCACGAGGATTGCGATCAGACCGGCACCGACCGACCACAGGTCCGGCAGGCGGCGGACCGGATGCGATGCGCTAGGCTGGCTGTCCTGCTCGATCATTGCCGTGCCATATCCAAAAGCCGTTTGTCTGTCCAGAAAACCGCCTGTAGTCTGCCCCGCAAAACAGCAGGCAAGCCGACTTCATGCAGGTTGCAATCCATCTGGGCGCCCATTGCACCGACGACGATCGGTTGCTCAAGTCGTTGCTGGCCAACAAGAACACGCTTGCCAAGGAAGGGATCGCGGTTCCCGGCCCCGGCCGCTACCGCGACCTGCTGCAGCGGCTTGCGCGCCGCTTCAGGGACAATCCCGCGGACCCGGAGACCCAGGACAGCATCAGGGATGCGATCCTGCATGACCGCGGCGCGACGCGCGTCGTGCTGTCGGACGAGAACTTCATGTGCGTCCATGCCCGCATCTTCGAGAACGCGCTGCTATACGAGAAGAGCAGCTACAAGACGAGATGGCTTCGCAACCTGTTCCCTGAGGACAAGGTCGAATTCCTTATCGCGCTGCGCAACCCGGCGACATTCATTCCCACCGCCTTCCACCATCCCGACCAGCGCCATGACAGCTTTCGGGACTTCATGTCGACAACGGATCTTCTGGACATCCGCTGGTCCGACGTGATCCTGACGATCCGCGAGAACAATCCGAAATGCCGGCTGACGGTCTGGTGCAATGAAGACACGCCGCTGATCTGGTCCGAGGTGTTGCGCGCTTTGTCCGGACATTCCGCAAAGACCCGGCTGAACGACGATTTCGGTATCCTGCCGACGATCATGAAGCCCGCCGGGATCAAACGGCTGGAAAAATACCTCGAAGAGAATCCGCCGCAGACCGAGGCGGGCCGGCGGCGCATCCTCGGCGCGTTTCTTGAGAAATATGCCATCGCGGAAGAGATCGAGGAGGAACTCGAAGCGCCAGGCTGGACCGAGGATCTCGTTTTCGAACTGACCGAGGATTACGAGGAGGATCTGGAAGAGATCCGCACCATGCATGGCGTGACCTTCATCCGCCCCTGACCGGGTGGCCTACATGCCGAGCGCCTGCTTGTACATCTCGAGCACCGCTTCCTCTTCGGCCAGATCCTCCTTGTCGCGCTTGCGCATCGTGATGACCTTGCGCATCACCTTGGTGTCGTAGCCCCGCCCCTTGGCCTCGGCCATCACCTCTTTCTGCTGATCGGCAATGTCCTTCTTCTCGGCCTCCAGGCGCTCGTAGCGCTCGATGAAGGCGCGAAGCTCGTCGGCAGTGACGCGGTAGGTGGTGTCGGTGACGGAATCGTCCATGTGATGCCCCATTCGATGTTCGCCGTTCCCTAGCGCCCTGCCCGGCCCGAAGCAAGCAGGTCGCGCTTGCCCCGCCACCGCCGCGGATGCTAGGCGCTGGGAGGCTCGACAAGGAGGCGCCGGCGCATGGAGATATTGATCTGGATCGGGGCCGTCATTTCCCTGCTGGGTGTCGGCGGATTGATCTGGTGCGTGATCGCCGCCGCCCGGGCGCGGCGCGAGAAGCTTGACGATGCGGCGATGACCGCGCGCCTGCAACGGCTTGTGGCCTGGAACATGGCCGCGCTGGCGATCTCGTCGATCGGCCTGATGCTGGTGGTGATCGGTATTCTGCTGGGCTAGGAAAAAAGACACCCACCGGAAAACGCACGGCTCGTTTCCGAAGAACCGGCATCCGGCGGGGTTATTCGAGGGAAGAAGTCGACAAGAGGCGGATCCGAAGGATCAGACGGGGACGTCGTCCCAGAGGTCTTCCTCTTCATCCTCTTCCTGCACGACAGCGGGCTTGTCCTGCCACTTATTCGCGTCATGCAATGCGCGTTTCAGTTCGCGCGCCTTACTCTCGTCCTCGATCACCTGATCGACGATGAGATCTATTTCCTTGAGTCCATATAGTCCGGACATGGCAGCCTCCCATTTCGGATTAGGTTCCCGTCCCCCGCGAGCATCATTTTGCAGCGGATTTCTCTGCGGCGCAACTGCGGCAAAATGGCGTATAGGGCAGCACGTCGAGGCGTTCCTCGGAAATTTTGTCACCGCATTGAACGCAATAGCCATATTCCCCGGCATCCATCCGCTCAAGGGCGGCGGTGATCGCCCGCATCTCTTCCAGGCCGGACTGTCCCATGCCTTCAAGAACCTCGTCCGACTCCCTTTCGACGGCCAATTCTTCCCAGTCCGGCGAGTTGTGCGAATCGAGTTCGTCGTCGATCTCGTGCAGCTTGGCGTCAAGATACTCCAACCGATCGGACAGGGCCTGTCTGCGTTCCTTGAGAGATTTCATCGTCATGCCTCCTTGACGTTTGTGCCATACTGGCGGGATCGGAGCCCCGCTCCTTGATGCAGGTCAACTAGATGCAGATTACCCTGCCGCCTCGGTCGATCGGCTGGCGGCGAACCTAGTCGGAGGCGGGCGCTACCGCGATCCGGTCGGGCCTGTCGGACCGGGGCATGTCCACCCTGCCTTCGGACAGCAACCGAACGGCGCGCATCCCGCCGATCTGGCCCAGTTTGGCCGACGCCACGCTGCGCCCGTCGAGACCTTCCAGCCGGACCGTCGCGAGGCTCTCCCGCGGCAGCTCGACCATATGGCCGGGCGTCCACTCGCCGATCTGGGCCAAGGGAACTCTAACCCTGTGCAGCACTGCGCGCAAGGGCGCGGGGCTTGCCATCACGGCTGTTACCAGCATGTCCTGCCATTCCGACGCCGCGCCATTTTCATTTCGAGCCGCCGCTGAAATGACCGGATAGGCCAGCACGATTTGTCCTGACCGCACGCCGCGCGCAAGGTCGAGGCGCAGGCGGCAAAGCTGATATTCTACGTCGAGAAGCGCCATCGGGATCATCCGCGGTTCGGCCAGCATTCCGGCGAAACGGTATCCGGTTCGGGATGCGAGGCCGGGTGCGGTGAGCAGTCCATCGGATTGCGCGAAAACGCGGTCCAGGAAATCCGCGACTATGACGGCATCGGTTCTCGTGGGCTTTCGCGGCGCGGCGGGCTGCGCCGCGATCCTGCCGGTGGTCAGATGCTCGACAAGGCCCGAGACGATCTGCAGATCGACGATCGCCAGAGCGCGGCGATCGTCCGGTGCAGCGAGCGACAGGATCAGCGCGTCGTCCGCCGGCAGCTCTGCGAGATCGGCAAGGCTGGACGCGATTTCGGTCAGCCCGGCGAGATTTGCCGCGAGCTGGTGCATGTCTTCGGCGGCGCGGGCGACCGCCTTGCCGATCGCAGCCGCGAAAGCGCCGGACAGGGTGCCGGTCGGCGGACGCGCGCTGCGGGTCTTGCGCCGGAGCGCGGTTTTCTCTGCATCTTCCGTCATGGACTGGCTTCATCGGGGCGGCATGGCCGAGGTTAGTCCCCGAAGGGTTAACAATACATTGCCACCTATTCGGCCGCCCTGGACTGCGCCATCGTCAGCGGCAGCTTGACCCGAAACGCGCCGCCGCCCTGGCCCGGAAGATAGGCGACCTCGCCGCCAAGATTGGCCATGATTTCGCGGCTGATCGCAAGGCCAAGCCCCGCGCCGCCGGCCGCGGCCTGATCGGTCAGGCGAGAGAACTTCTCGAAGATCAGATGCTGGCTTTCGTTCGGGATGCCAGCCCCGTTGTCGATGAAATCGACCTGCACGCTGGCACTGCGCCGTCGGACCTTGATCGCAAGCTCGGGCGTTTCAGCGTCGCAGTACTTCCGTGCATTGGCGATCAGGTTGATGAAGACCTGCCGCAGCCTGTCCGTGTCGGTCAGGATGACAATATTCTCGGACGGTTCATTGCGGCGAATCCGAAGCTGACGTTCCTCGGACATCGACCCCGCTGCCGCAACGGCCCGGTCGATGACGTCGTGCAGATTGCCGCGCTGTCGGTTCAGCGTGACCTGGCCGTTCTCGAGCACGCTGAGATCGAGAAGATCGTCCAGAAGCCGCGTCAGGCGGATCGCCTCGTCATGGATGATCGAGGAATAACGCGTGAGTTCGTCCCGCGGCACCTTGCGCCCGTCCATGAGAATTTCCGAGAATGCGCGGATCGACGTCATCGGAGTTCGCAGCTCGTGGCTGATCTGCGACAGGAAGGCGTCCTTCTGCACCGAGATCTGGGTCAGCTTCTCGTTCGCCTCGCGCAATTGCCGAGCGGTGCGCGACAGTTCCGCCGATTTCGCCTCCAGCTGGCTGGAATATTCCAGCATCTGGGCCGTCTCGTCCGCGACCGCCATCAGATCCTGCACCGAAACGCTGGCGCCACCGACGATCTGCCCCATCATCGCATGCGCCGTCGCGGCCCCCACCGACCCCGACAATTCCCGTTCGAGGCGGCGGATGAAATCGGGCGTGGTGTCGGGCAGATAGCCATGCTTGCCTTGCGCCCTTGCCTCGGCCTGGAACAGGGTCTGCGCCTCTTCGGCGCCGATGATCCGCTGCGACATGATCAGCAGATCCTCGGCCTCGGCCGCGCCACCGGACCAGCCGCGCGCCGCCGCGGAATGGTCGTAGACGTTGACGAACTGCGCGCCCTGAAGCCGTTCCAGCGGCCTTGGAAAGCTGGCGAGCGATCCGAGGATGAAGGCTATGACGTTCAGCGACATCGACCAGAAGACCGCGTGGACCAGCGGATCGAGCCCCTCGATTCCGAAAAGCTGGTGCGGCCGCAGCCAGCCGATGCCGAACGGACCGCCGGTCAGGACGGCGTTGGACATCAGGAAGCTTTCGCCGAAACTCGGCAGGAACATCGCATAGGCCCAGACGGCAAACCCGAGCACAAGACCTAGCGCCGCGCCGAACCGCGTCGCGCCACGCCAGAAGATACCGCCCAGCAGCGCCGGCAGTATCTGCGCCGCACCGGTGAACGAGATCAGACCGATCGCCGCCAGCGCTTCGCCGCCGCCCGAAAAGCGGTAGTAGAGATATCCCAGCGCCAGCACCGCGCCGATGCTCACGCGCCGCGACAGCAGCACGACGTTGCGCACATCGCCCGACATCGACGCGCCGCCCTGCCGGACCGACAGCCAGATCGGCATGACGATATGGTTCGACACCATGGTCGACAGCGCGATGGCCGCCACGATGACCATCGACGTCGCGGAGGAAAAACCGCCGAGGAACGAAAGCATCGCCAGCCCCTGCTGGTTCGCCTGCAAGGGCACGGTCAGAACGAAGAGATCGGGATTGGTGCCGGCGGGCATTTCGGAAAGGCCGACCACAGCGATCGGAACGACGAACAGGCTCATCAGGAAGAGGTAGAGCGGGAAGGCCCAGCTGGCCGTCGCCACATGACGCTCGTCCGAGTTTTCGACCACAAGCACCTGGAACATCCGCGGCAGGCACAGGAAGGCGGCGGCGGACAGGAAGATCAGCGTCGCCCATCGGCTGCCATCAAGCTGCCAGTCGGCAATCGGCGAAGCCTCGATCCGGGTCAGGATATCGGCCGGGCCAGAGGCCACGCCCCAGACCACGAAGACACCGACCGCCAGAAGCGCCACGAGCTTGACCACCGCCTCCAGCGCAATGGCAGTCACGACACCGTGGTGGCGTTCGTTCGCGTCGAGGTTTCGGGTGCCGAACAGGATGGTGAACAGCGTCAGACCCGCCGCCACCCAGAGCGCGGTCGAATTCAGGTCGGGGATCGCCCAGGTCGCGGGCTGGTCTCCGGCGAAGACCGCGAAGGACAGGGTCACCGATTGCAGCTGCAGCGCGATGTAGGGGGTCGAGGCGACAACCGCCATCAGGGTCACGATCACACCCAGAAGGTTCGATTTTCCGTAACGGCTGGAGATCAGATCCGCGATGGAGGTGACGCGCTGCGATCTGCCGATCCGGACCAGCTTGCGGACCACCCACCACCAGCCGACCATGACCAGTGTCGGGCCTAGGTAGATGGTCACGAATTCGAGCCCCGACCGGGCGGCATAACCGACCGCGCCGTAGAAGGTCCAGGCGGTGCAGTAGATCGACAGCGACAGCGTATAGACCAGCGGCGAGCGCAGCCATCCCAGCCGCCCCTGCTCGGCCCGCTTCTCGGCGGCAAAGGCGACCAGGAACAGCAGGATGACATAAAGCACGCAGACGAAGACGAGAAGATTGAAGGACATCATTGCCCGCCCTCCTCATCCTCGGGCGGATCGGGGTCCTCCAGATCGTGGCGCAGCGGCAGTGACAGAACAATCGCCGCCAGGATCAGCACGATCCAGATCAGGAAGAGATAGACCACCCCGGTGCCGGTCGACGGATCGCCACCGTCTTCCCCGGACCACAAGAGCGGCAGGGCGAACAGGAAGGCTCCGATCACCGGCAGCACGCGCGCGGCATCCATGACCCGCCGGCGGCGATACCCGTGACGCGCCAGGAATAGCGGGCGCCGGGGTGTCATCGCTCAAGAAGCTCGGCGACGGAACTGATCATCTCGGCATTGGAGAACGGCTTGGTCATGTAGCGGCTGGCGCCGTATCGCTCGGCCATCTCGCGATCCTTTTTCTGGCCGCGCGCGGTCAGCATCAGGACCGGCAACAGCTCGGTGCTGGTCTCGGACCGCAGATCGCGCAGGATGTCGTAGCCGGACCGGTTCGGCAGCATCACGTCGAGTATGATCATGTCGGGCGTTTTCGCGCGGATCGCCTCTAGCGCGGTCGATCCGTCGGAATGGATGTCGACGGCATAGCCGGCGCGCGACAGCACGAACCGTATTGCCTCGATGATGTTCGGCTCATCCTCGATCAACAGGACACGCTTGCCCATCGGCCGATTTCCTCCCCGCTCGGCGCCTCCGACGCAACTATCACCCTGAAATCCCGACCTGTCAAAACCCATCGGTCAGGATCGACGGTTCCCGGCGCGCCGCGCATTGGTCGCGCGAACAGATCCGGCAGCTCGATCCGAGCGGCAGCGCGCTTTCGCCTACCCCGCCGCCCGCGAGGTCGGCGGGAAGGATCAGCATCGTCGCATGAAAGACCTGCGGCAGGTCGAAGTCCGGGCGTGTCGCGGGCTGGCTGATGGCATAGGTCAGGAAGGTAGAGGGGTTGCGCCCGGCCTGCTCGACCCAGGCGCGCACCGGCGTCATGGGCCGCACGAGCGCCTGGTAGAGCGGCCAGAGCGGACAGGCCGCGCCGAACCGCGGCAGCGCGAACCCGTCGACCGGTTTGCGAAATGTCAGCGTGCCGGAACTGTCGCATTCCACAAGTCCGATGCCGGGCAGACCGGCACCGGGCGGCAGGCTTGCCAGCCGCCGGAAGACGGCGGCCAGATTGCATCCGAAACGGGAAGCCAGCACTGCGGGGTCGGGGCCGATCTGGGCCACCGCCTCGGAGAACGCGGCCAGCGGCATCGTGGCCGCATCCCGCGCGTAGCGGTCGAGAACATCCCGGGCCAGCGACAGAGCTGCAGGGCTGGCCTGCGGCCCGTCGCCGCCGGCCAGCAAATCCTCGACCGTCATGCTGCCGCTTTCCAGTTCCTCCACATGGTAGCCGCGACGTTCCAGCCAGCTTTCCAGTTCCTCCTGGGGCAGCGCCAGACCGGCCTCGGCATCGCGCTCGCCGGCGCTGTCGAGATATTCGACCAGCGCCTGGCTGCTTTCGGCGAGGCGGCGGCTGTCCTCGTAGAGATTGCGGTGGAACCGTTTCTGCCAGTCCCGGTCGATATCGCCGGGCTCGGCAAGGATCGCCGCGGTCGAGCGGATCGCCGTGACAACCGAAAGGACTTCGTGGACCGAGGCAGCAAGCTGGGGATCATGTGTCAGCCGGTCGGTCAGCGTTTCGATAACGTGTTCCAGAGCCAGGATGCGACGATGTTGCGAGGCCACGAGCCCGGCCCAGCCCGGATACCTGCCTGCGAAATCCTCTGGCCGGGCCAGATCATCGGCTTTCTCCCCCACTCCCGAGGCAGCGTCGCGCAGCGCCTCGATCAGCGCGCCTTCCGCGCCCTCTGCCAGAAGGTTCGGGTCGACACCAAGCTCCCGCCCGATGTCGTTGAGCAGCTTGCCCGCGATTCTGCGCCGGTTATGCTCGATCAGGTTGAGATAGGCCGGCGAGATGCCGAGTGTTTGCGCCAACATGGATTGCCGCAGCCCGAGTTGCATGCGCCGTTCGCGGATCCGGCTGCCGGTCAAGGCTCCTTTCGGCATTTCAAACCCCATTCATTTTCAACGGTTTCTGCACTTGCGTGATAAATTATTTACAAACTCTGCACCTGCACTGTGTATAAGTTTACAAAAAATCTGTTACTTTTAAAGCTGTTGTTGAGAAATTTTCGAACTCGCTTCATAAATCGTGCAGTCCTGTAAAAGGGCGATGCGGTGTGCGCAGAGGAGGCAAGCGCCGCAACATTGACGTAACGGGAGGATATCCATGACGAAATCCAATCTGACTCGTCGCGGCCTTATCAAGACCAGCGCCGTGGCCGGCGCAGGGCTTGCGCTGCCGACGATCTTCACTGGCCGCGCCAGTGCCTTCACCAACGAACCGACGGGCGACACCGTCACCCTCGGCTTCAACGTTCCCCAGACCGGCCCCTATGCCGACGAGGGCGCGGACGAGCTGCGGGCCTTCGAACTGGCGGTCGAGCATCTGAACGGCGAAGGCGACGGCGGCATGCTGCAGACCTTCACCTCGACCACGCTCGACGGCACCGGCATCATGGGCAAGAAGGTCAATTTCGTGACCGGCGACACCCAGACCAAATCCGACGCCGCTCGCGCATCCGCCAAGTCGATGATCGAGAAGGACGGCGCGATCATGATCTCGGGCGGCTCGTCCTCGGGCGTTGCCGTGGCGGTTCAGGGTCTCTGCCAGGAGGCGGGTGTGATCTTCATGGCCGGCCTGACCCATTCCAACGACACGACCGGCAAGGACAAGAAGGCCAACGGCTTCCGCCACTTCTTCAACGCCTACATGTCCGCCGCGGCGCTGGCGCCGGTGCTCAAGCAGCTTTACGGCGAAGATCGCGCGGCCTATCACCTGACCGCCGACTACACCTGGGGCTGGACGCAACAGGAATCCATCGCCGCCGCCACCGAGGCGATCGGCTGGACCACGGTGAACAACGTCCTGACACCGCTGGCCGCGACGGACTTCTCGTCCTACATCGCGCCGGTTCTGAACTCTGGCGCGGATGTGCTGGTGCTGAACCACTACGGCGGAAACATGGTCAACAGCCTGACCAACGCGGTCCAGTTCGGCCTGCGCGACAAGCAGGTGAACGGCAAGAACTTCGAGATCGTCGTGCCGCTCTACTCCGAGCTGATGGCGCGCGGCGCCGGCAAGAACATCGCCGGCATCCCGGGCAGCCAGAACTGGGACTGGAAGCTCGAGGATCAAAAGGGCGACCGCTACAAGGGCACCAATGCCTTCGTTCAGAGCTTCGGCACCAAATACGGCTTCCCGCCGTCGCAGGCCGCGCAGACCTGCTACGCACAGACGCTGCTCTATGCCGATGCGGTGAACCGCGCGGGATCCTTCGATCCCTGTGCCGTGGTCGAGGCGCTGGAAGGCTTCGAGTTCGACGGTCTTGGCAACGGTCCGACGCTTTACCGGGCCGATGACCACCAGTGTTTCAAGGACGTCGTCGTCGTGCGCGGCAAGGAGAACCCCGAGAACGAATTCGACCTCGTCGAAATCGTCGAGGTCACGCCGACCGAACAGGTCACCTACGCACCGGATCACCCGATGTTCGCAGGCGGCGCGCTTGGGGCATGCAACCCCGGCGCCTGATCGACTGATCAGACCCTTGCCAGCCGCGTACCTAGCGCGGCTGGCCCACTCGCACGGTCCGGATGGCCGGTGGCCTTGCGATTGCATTTACAGAACCAGGTGGGGACCATGGACGCTTTCCTTCTGCAAATCCTGAACGGACTCGACAAGGGCTCTGCCTATGCCCTGATCGCGCTGGGTCTGACACTGATCTTCGGCACGCTCGGCGTGGTCAACTTCGCGCATGGCGCGTTGTTCATGATCGGCGCCTTTTGCGCCGTGACGCTGCAACGGATCCTGACGATCTCGAAGGTCACCATCGACGAGACGCGGACGGATTTCCTGGGCAACCCGCTGAAAGTGGAATCGCCCTTCGTCGAGGCCTGGTTCGGCCCCGAGCTTGGCGGCGCGATCATCGAATGGTCGGTGCCGCTGGCGATCCTTTTCGCGATCCCGGTGATGGTCACCATCGGGTTCATCATGGAACGCGGCCTGATCAAGCATTTCTACAAGCGCCCGCATGCCGACCAGATCCTGGTGACCTTCGGCCTTGCGATCGTGCTGCAGGAAATCATCAAGTATTTCTTCGGCGCCAATCCGATCCCGACTCCTGCCCCGCCGGCCTTCACCGGCTCGTTCGATTTCGGCGTATGGCTGGGCTTCGATCCGAATGCGATCATCTATCCGCTCTGGCGGCTGGTCTATTTCCTGTTCTCCCTCATCATCATCGCTGCGGTCTTCGCCTTCCTGCAGTTCACCACCTTCGGGATGGTCGTCCGCGCGGGGATGGCGGACCGGGAAACGGTCGGGCTCTTGGGGATCAACATCGACAAGCGCTTCACGATCATGTTCGGCATCGCCGCCGCGGTCGCGGGCCTTGCAGGGGTGATGTACACGCCGATCAACTCTCCGAACTACCATATGGGCATGGATTTCCTGGTGCTGTCCTTCGTCGTCGTCGTCGTCGGCGGCATGGGGTCGCTTCCGGGGGCCGTCCTGGCCGGGTTCCTGCTGGGCATCCTGGAAAGCTTCGCGTCGATGAACGAGATCAAATCGCTGATCCCCGGCATCGACCAGATCATCATCTACCTGATTGCCATCGTCATTCTGCTGACCCGGCCCCGCGGGCTGATGGGACGCAAGGGCGTGATGGAGGAATAAGACATGCTGGGACTCGACAACAAAGACCTGACGCTGCTGATCATCGTCACGATCGTGACCCTGCTGGCCCCGATCATCATGAACCCCTTCCCCGAAGGCTCGGAGCTGGCGATCTTCAACGCAGGCTACCCGGACCTGATGCAGCGGTTCGCGATCTTCGGCATCTTCGCCATCGGCTTCAACATCCTGTTCGGGCTGACCGGCTACCTTTCCTTCGGCCACGCGGCCTTCCTCGGCGTCGGCAGCTACTCGGCGGTCTGGATGTTCAAGCTGCTGTCGATGAACATCATTCCGGGCATCATCCTTGCGGTCATCGTTTCAGGCGTCTTCGCCCTGCTGATCGGCTATATCTCGCTGCGGCGCTCGGGCATCTATTTCTCGATCCTGACGCTGGCCTTCGCGCAGATGTCGTTCAACCTCGCCTATTCGGTCCTGACCCCGATCACCAACGGCGAGACGGGACTGCAACTGTCGCTGCGCGACCCGCGCATCCTCGACGGCGATGGACCGATCACCTCGCTTCCGGTCACCAACCTCTTCGGGATCGAGATGCGCAGCTACACGCAGGTCGATTTCGGTGCCTGGACGTGGCAATTCAGCGCCGGTTACTATGTCTGCGGCATTATCATGCTGGTGATGTTCTACCTCGCGATCCGGATCTTCCGTTCGCCCTTCGGCATGATGCTGCGGGCGGTCAAGTCGAACCAGCAGCGGCTGAACTATACCGGGCTGAACTCGCGTCCCTACACGCTGGCCGCCTTCGTGATCTCGGGCATGTATGCCGGTCTTGCGGGTGGCCTTCTGGCCGCGATGGACCCCTTGGCGGGGGCCGAGCGGATGCAGTGGACCGCGTCGGGCGAGGTCGTTCTGATGACCATCCTCGGCGGCGCAGGAAGCCTGCTGGGTCCGCTTCTGGGTGCCGGCTTCATCAAGTATTTCGAGAACATCTTCTCGAAGATCAACGACAACGTGCTGCATGGCTGGTTCGCGATACTGCCCGACGGGATGGAGGATTTCATGGTCGCGATCGTGCATCCCTTCGTCGGCAAGGGCTGGCATTTGACACTGGGCCTGCTGTTCATGCTGGTCGTCATCTTCCTGCCGGGCGGGCTTGTGGAATTGGGCCAGCGCGTGGGCCGGTATTTCCGGCGCCGCGACGCGAATGCCGGATCGGTCGAAGCCGACGCTGCGGAACAGCGCAGCAAGTCACCCGCGGAATAGGAGGAAGTCGGATGGGAATCCTCGAAGTCAAAGGCGTGAACAAGCGCTTCGGCGGCTTGCAGGCACTGGGCAATGTCAACCTCAGCGTCGCCGAGAACACGGTTCACGCGATCATCGGCCCAAACGGTGCAGGTAAGTCGACACTGCTCAACGTGCTGGTCGGCAAGCTGGTCCCGGATACCGGCAGCGTGATGTTCGACGGCCATTCGGTGCTTGGCCGCAAGCCGCACGAGATCAATCAGATGGGCATCAGCCGCGTCTTCCAGACCCCCGAGATCTTCGGTGACCTGACGGTGATGGAAAACGTCATGATCCCCTGTTTCGCCAAGCGCGATGGCTCGTTCAGGCTGCATGCGTTCGAGAGCGTCCCGAACGAGAAAGACCTTGTCGAGAAGGCCGAACAGATCCTGACCGACGTGAAGATGATCGACAAGCGCAACATGCATTCCGCCTCGATGAGCCGGGGCGACAAGCGCCGGCTGGAAATGGCCATGTGTCTGGTGCAGGAGCCTCGGCTGCTGCTGCTGGATGAACCGACCGCCGGAATGGCGCGCGCCGATACCAACAATACGATCGACCTTCTGAAGGAGATCAAGGCCAGCCGCGACATCACCATGGCAATCATCGAGCACGACATGCATGTGGTCTTCAGCCTGGCCGAACGGATCACCGTTCTGGCCCAGGGAACGCCGCTGGTCGAGGACACGCCCGCGAACATCAAGGGCCATCCGAAAGTGCAGGAAGCCTATCTTGGCCAGGCACATGGCTGAACCGGAGGGAACGCAAATGAACGAAAGACCCGATTTCAGCAAGCACGGCAACAAGGCCGCGACCGCGCCCGCCTTCTTCTCGGCCTGGGACCTGCACGCCTATTACGGTGAGAGCTACATCGTGCAAGGCGTCAGCTTCAACATCCATGAAGGCGAGATCCTGGCCCTTCTGGGCCGCAACGGCGCGGGCAAGACCTCGACCCTGCGCACGATCGCCAGGCTCAATTCACCGCAGCTAACCCGCGGCGAAGTGTGGCTGGACCACCAGCCGCTTCACAACATGAGCGCCTATCAGGCATCGCAAGCAGGCATCGGCCTTGTTCCCGAAGACCGCCGCATCATCGCGGGCCTGACTGTCGAGGAGAACCTGCAACTGGCCCAGATCGCCCCGCCGATCGGCTGGTCGCTGGAACGTATCTACGAGCTGTTCCCGCGGCTCGGCGAACGCCGCAAGCAGGAAGGCGTCACGCTTTCGGGTGGCGAACAGCAGATGCTGGCCATCGCCCGGGCGCTGGCCCGGGACATCAAGGTGCTTTTGCTCGATGAGCCTTATGAAGGCCTGGCCCCGGTGATCGTCGACGAGATCGAAAAGACGCTCAACCTGATTAAGCAACAGGGGATCACGACGGTCATCGTGGAACAGAACGCGCTCCGCGCGCTCGCGCTGGCAGATCGCTCCGTCATCCTCGATACCGGTCACGTGGTCTTCGACGGCACGGCCGAAGAAGTGCTGGAAAATGATCAGCTTCGCGCCGAATATCTGGCGATCTGAAGTTCTCCGCCAGCCATTCACGATTCGAAAGACCGGGGTAAAGACATGACCGAGACAAAGACCTATCCGCCCTCGCCCGAAGTTGCCAAGGCCGCCCATGCCGACAAGGCGACCTACGAAAAGATGTACCAGGAGTCGGTGAGCGACCCCGAGGGATTCTGGGGCCGCGAAGGCAAACGGCTGGACTGGGTCACGCCCTATGGCAAGGTCAAGAACACCACGTTCGAATTCGGCAAGGTCGATATCAGATGGTTCGAGGACGGCTTTCTAAACGTCGCGGCGAACTGTATCGACCGCCACATCGAGACGCGCGGCGACCAGACAGCGATCATCTTCGAGCCGGACAATCCCGAAGATGAGGCGCAGCACATCACCTACCGCCAGCTGCACGACAAGGTCTGCCGCTTCGCCAATGTCCTGCTGAGCCAGGGTGTGATGCGCGGCGACCGGGTGGTGATCTACATGCCGATGATCCCCGAGGCCGCCTTTGCGATGCTGGCCTGCGCCCGGATCGGCGCGGTGCATTCCGTCGTCTTCGCCGGGTTCTCTCCCGATGCGCTGGCGAACCGCATCAACGATTCCGGCGCCAAGGCGGTCATCACCGCCGACGAGGCGCCGCGGGGCGGCCGCAAGACCGCGCTGAAGGCCAATACCGATGCGGCGCTGCTGCATTGCTCGGACAAGGTGCGCTGCCTTGTCGTGAAGCATACCGGCGCGCAGACCACCTGGGTCGATGGCCGGGATGTGGACGTGAAGGCGCAGATGGAGCAGGTCGGCCCTGACTGCCCTCCGCGTCCGATGAATGCCGAGGATCCGCTGTTCGTCCTCTATACCTCCGGCTCGACGGGCAAGCCCAAGGGCGTCGTCCATACCTCCGGCGGTTATCTGGTCTATGCCGCGATGACCCATCAGTACACGTTCGACTACCATGACGGCGACATCTTCTGGTGCACCGCCGATGTCGGCTGGGTGACCGGGCACAGCTACATCATCTACGGCCCTCTCGCGAACGGCGCAACGACGCTGATGTTCGAGGGCGTGCCGACCTGGCCCGATGCCGGCCGGTTCTGGGCGGTGTGCGAAAAGCACAAGGTCAACCAGTTCTACACCGCCCCCACCGCGATCCGGGCGCTGATCGGCCAGGGCAAGGAATGGGTCGAGAAACACGACCTCTCGTCACTCCGCATTCTCGGAACCGTGGGCGAACCGATCAACCCAGAGGCCTGGAACTGGTACAATGACGTCGTCGGCAAGGGAAAGCTGCCGATCGTCGACACCTGGTGGCAGACCGAGACCGGCGGCCATATGCTGACCCCGCTTCCGGGCGCGATCGCCACCAAGCCGGGTTCGGCCACCCTGCCCTTCTTCGGCGTTCAGCCGGTTATCCTCGATGGCGCCACCGGCAAGGAGATCACCAAGACCGAGGCCGAGGGCGTGCTTTGCATCAAGGACAGCTGGCCCGGACAGATGCGCACCGTCTGGGGCGATCATGAGCGCTTCCAGCAGACCTATTTTTCGGATTTCAAGGGCTACTACTTTTCCGGCGACGGCTGCCGACGCGATGCCGACGGCTATTACTGGATCACCGGCCGGGTCGACGACGTCATCAACGTCTCGGGTCACCGGATGGGCACTGCCGAGGTCGAATCGGCCTTGGTCGCCCATGCCCAGGTCGCGGAAGCCGCCGTTGTCGGTTTCCCGCATGATATCAAGGGCCAGGGCATCTACGCCTATGTGACACTGATGAACGGTGTCGAACCGACCGACGACCTGCGCCGCGAGCTGGAAAAATGGGTCCGCAGCGAAATCGGCCCGATCGCCAAGCCCGACCATATCCAGTGGGCGCCCGGATTGCCGAAGACCCGGTCAGGCAAGATCATGCGCCGGATCCTTCGCAAGATCGCCGAGAACGACTATGGCTCGCTTGGCGACACATCGACGCTCGCGGATCCTGCGGTCGTCGACGATCTGATCGCCAACCGGATGAAGTAGGATGAACCACGCAGGCCGGCTCCGAAACACCGGGGCCGGCTGACCAGACGACATTTCATAGCTTCCGCCGCGGCCCTTGCGGCCACGCCCGCCCTTGGCCAGACCGGAGCGGCCTCACCCTGCCCGATGAATTCCTGCCGCGCTATGTTCGGGTCAAGACGGACTATTCACCGGGCCAGATCCTGATCGTCCCGCAGAGCGATTTCCTCTACCTCATCACCGAAAAGAACAAGGCCATCCGCTACGCTGTCGGCGTCGGCAAGGAGGGGCTCGATTTCACGGGAACGGCGGTCATTCAGGTCAAGAAGGAATGGCCGTCCTGGCGGCCGACCGACGAGATGATCGAAAGGTCGCCCGAACAGTACGAGCAGTTCAAGGACGGAATACCGGGGGGGCCGAACAACCCGCTGGGAGCGAGGGCGCTTTACCTGTTCCAGAATGGGTATGACACGTTCTACCGCATCCACGGCACCACCGAACCGCGCTCGATCGGCAGATCGGTCTCGAATGGATGTATCCGGATGCTGAACTCGCATGTCATCGATCTGTACGACCGCGTGCCGATCGGCACGCCGGTCACGGTGTTCTGACGCTTAACAACGCATCCGTCTGGCGGGACGAACACGCAAGCGCGGACCTGACGGTCCGCGCCCGCGCAATTCGCAGGGTCAGTTCAAGGCCTTGTCGGTGATCTCGTGTGTCCAGGCCGCCTCGCCCGGATCCTCGGTAATCACCGGATCGGCACCCGAGGACAGAAGCACATCGACGGTCCGCTGGAAGTCAGCCGGGTCCAGCGCGCCGTTCGATCCCGCCGTCAGCTTGGCGATTTCGCCCACCATCCGCTTCTGGTGCTTTTCCGTCTGGGCGCCGGTCTCGTCATTCTCCAGCACGATCTCGGCGGCCTCGTCGGGGTTTTCCTCGGCGTATTTCCAGCCCTTCATCGAGGCCCGCACGAAGCGCACCAGCTTGTCGACCATCTCGGGGTCCTGCAGGTTCGCCTCTGTCGTGTAAAGCCCGTCCTCCAGCGTCGCGATGCCTTCGTCCTGGTACTTGAAGACCACCAGGTCCTCGGGCGTCAGCCCGGCGTCGATCACCTGCCAGTATTCGTTGTAGGTCATCGTCGTGGCACACTCGACCTGCTTTTGCAGCAGCGGATCGACGTTGAAGTTGATCTTCTGGATCGTCACCCCGCCCTCGGACCCGTCGGTCGGATAGCCAAGCTTGCCCATCCAGGAAAACAGCGGAATCTCGTTGCCGAAAAACCAGGTGCCGAGCGTATGGCCGGGGAAATCCTCGGGGCTCTCGATGCCGTGCTCCTTCAGACAGGTCAGCATCAGCCCGGACGACTTGAACGGCTGCGCGATGTTCACGATCGGCGCCCCCTGCTCGCGTGCGGCCAGCGCCGAGGGCAGCCAGTCCACCATCACATCGGCGCCGCCGCCCATCAGCACCTGCACCGGCGCGATGTCCGGCCCGCCCGGCTTGATCGTGACGTCGAGGTCCTCCTCCTCGTAGAACCCCTTGTCCTTGGCGACGTAGTAGCCCGCGAACTGACCTTGGGTCACCCATTTCAGCTGCAGCGTCATCTCGTCCGCGGCATTGGCCGCCCCGGCCAAAAACCCCGCCGCCATCGCCGTCATCAGTAGTTTTCTCATGATATTCCCTCCCTCTGTTGAACTCATCCTGTCAGGCCATCCGCTGCGACGGATGCCAGAACGTGACCGCTTTCTCGATCAGCGCCACGATGCCGTAGAAAGCCGATCCCGCTATCGCCGCCACGGTAATCTCTGCCCAGACCATGTCCAGCCCCAACCGGCCGACTTCGGTCGAAATCCTGAATCCCATTCCGCGGATCGGCGAGCCGAAGAATTCGGCCACGATCGCGCCGATCAGCGCCAGCGTCGTCGCGATCTTCAGCCCGTTGAAGATGAAGGGCATCGCCGCGGGCAGCCGAAGCTTCAGCAGCGTCTGCCAGTAGCTCGCCCCGTAGGTCCGCATCAGGTCGCGCTGCATCGCCTCGGAACTGGCCAGGCCCTGGACGGTGTTCACCAGCATCGGGAAGAACACCATCACCACCACGACCGCCGCCTTCGACTGCCAGTCGAACCCGAACCACATCACCATGATCGGCGCGGTCCCGATGATCGGCAAGGCGGCGACAAAGCTCGACACCGGCAAAAGCCCGCGCTGCAGGAACTTCGATCGATCGACCAGGATCGCCGTCACGAAGGCCGCGCCGCAGCCGATGGCATAGCCCGACAGCGCCCCTTTGATGAAGGTCTGCACGAAATCCTCCCAGAGAATCGGCAGGCTCTCGCGGATCGTCGCCGCGATTGCAGAAGGCGCCGGCAGGATCACCGGCGGCACGTCGAGACCGCGCACCAGACCCTCCCAGACCATAAGGATCGTCACCCCGAACAACGCCGGCACCAGCAGCCGCACCGACCGCCTCTGCGCCAGCGGCGAAGCGGAAAGCCGCGAATTCAGCCACCAGGCGCCGGCCCAGAACACAGCCGCGAAGATCAGCCAGCCCATCGACGCCCCCGCATCATCTGTCCGGAAATATCCTCCGGGGGGAATTCGGCCGTCAGGCCGAAGGGGGGGCGGACAGCCCCCCGGACGACGGCGCCGCTCATGGCTGCATCCCCATCCGGCGCAGCGTCAGCCGTTGCGCCAGCCCGATCAGCCCCACCAGGGCCGCCGCCACCACCGCCGCCGCGATCAGCGCCGCCCAGATCTGCACCGTCTGCCCGTAATAGGACCCCGAAAGCAGCCGCGCGCCCAACCCGGCCACGGCACCGGTGGGCAGTTCGCCGACGATCGCGCCGACCAGCGAGGCCGCGATCCCCACCTTCAGCGAGGTGAACAGATAGGGCATCGAGGCCGGAAGCCTGAGCTTCCAGAATGTCGCCGACCGGCTCGCATTCCAGGTCCGCATCTGGTCGATCTGCATCGCGTCCGGGCTTCTGAGACCTGCCACCATGCCGACGACGACCGGAAAGAATGACAGGTAGGCGCTGATGATCGCCTTCGGCACGATCCCCTGCACCCCGACCGAATTCAGCACCACGATGATCATCGGCGCGATCGCCAGGATCGGGATCGTCTGGCTGGCGATGGCCCAGGGCATCACGCTCATGTCCATTGCGCGATCGTGCACGATGCCGATCGCAAGCAGGATCCCCAGCACGGTGCCGAAGACGAACCCCAGAAGCGTGGCCGAAACCGTGATCCAGCCGTGATAGACCAGGCTCCGCTTCGACGTCACCTTCTTGTCGATCACCGTGTCGTAAAGCTCCACCGCGACCTGATGCGGCGCCGGCAGAACCGGGCGCTCCTGCATCATCGTGTCGCGGACCAGTTCGGCAAGAGCCGGCTCGGTGCCCGCCCGCGCGGCCTGATCGTAGGTCCACTGGCTGTTCAGCCAGACCGCGGCTCCGTACCAGAGCGCGACCAGCGCCACGACGACCGTCAGGATCGGCACGATCGAGCGCATCAGCGCCTCTCTCTGGCCGACAGGAACACCGCCGCCAGCCAGGCCATGAACAGCGCCGGAAAGACCACGAGATAGGCCCGGATCGCGTCACCCAGCAGGCCGCCCATTTCTTGACTCATCTGAAAAAGCGCAAGAATGACCAGATATGCCACCGCGTTGATGGCCATCTTCTTTCGGTCGAGGCCCAACAAGAAATCCCTCATCTCTCTTCTCCTGATATCGGCCCCCACCGCTCAGTCGTCCCCATGCCCGGCCCGCAGCCCCTCGCGCACGCGGTGCGCCACTTCGATGAACTCCTTGCTGTCGCGAATGTCGAGCGGCCTCTCCTTCGGCAGCGGGCTTTCGATTACATCCGTGATCCGCCCGGGCCGCGGCGACATCACCACGATCCTTGTGGAGAGATAAACCGCCTCGGGGATCGAATGCGTCACGAAACCGATGGTTTTTTCCGTCCGCGCCCAGAGCTGCAGCAGTTGCTCGTTCAGGTGGTCGCGCACGATCTCGTCGAGCGCCCCGAAAGGCTCGTCCATCAACAGGATATCGGCATCGAAGGCCAGCGCCCGCGCGATACTTGCCCGCTGCTGCATCCCGCCTGACAGTTGCCAAGGATATTTCTTCTCGAATCCCGCCAGATCAACGAGTTCCAACACGTTCTTCACCCGCCGCGCCTGCTCGGCCCGATCAAATCCCATGATCTCCAGCGGCAGCTTCACATTGCCCGCTATGGTGCGCCACGGATAAAGCCCGGCGGCCTGAAACACATACCCATAGGCCCGCGATTGCCGGGCCTCTTCGGGGCTCATCCCGTTCACCGTCACTGTCCCGCCCGTGGCCGTCTCCAGACCCGCGACGACCCGCAGGAACGTCGTCTTGCCGCAGCCAGACGGGCCGATGAAGGATACGAAATCGCCCTTCCGGATCGCCAGGTTCACATCCTTCAACGCGTGGACCGGCCCGTCGGCAGTCTGAAAGGTCAGATCCAACCCGTTGGCTTCTATGACATTTTGTTCACTCATACCGACCGCGTGATGCCCCCGTCTACGCGGATGTTCTGGCCGGTGATATAGGCCGCGCCCTCCGAGGCGAGAAAGGCGACCGTCGCCGCGATCTCCTCGTAGGACCGTCCGTAGCGGCCAAGCGGGATCCGGGAGCGGAACTCCTCCTTCTCGGGCAGGCTGTCGATGAACCCCGGCAGGACGTTGTTCATCCGCACGTTCCGGTCCGCATAGAGATCCGAAAAGAGCTTGGTGAAGGCGGCAAGCGCCGCCCGGAATACGCCCGAGGTCGGGAAGACCGGATCGGGCTCGAACGCGGCGAAGGTCGAGATGTTGATGATCGCGCCACCGCCCGCTTCGGCCATGATCGGCGCCACCAGCCGGGTCGGCCGCACCACGTTCAGGAAATAGACATCCATGCCCCGGTGCCAGTCCTCATCGGTCAGGTCGAGTACCGGGGCACGCGGGCCGTGCCCGGCCGAGTTCACCAGAACGTCGATCCGTCCCCAGCGCTCGATCGCGCCGTCGACCAGGCGCTGCAGATCCCCGGTGTCCTGGTTCGAGCCGGTGACGCCGAAGCCGCCGAGTTCCTTGGCCAGCGCCTCGCCCTTTCCGGAAGAGGACAGGATGCCCACGACGAAGCCGTCCGCGGCCAGGCGCCGGGCGGCATCCGCCCCCATGCCGCTGCCACCCGCGGTGACGAGTGCGACTTTCATCCGTGATTGCCCCTTTCGTGACTCTGTCCCGGCACTCAAACCCCCGTCGCCGGAATGCCGCTGCGCTCCACCGGACGCGGGGCGGTCAGGTCTTTCCAGGCCGACAGCGCCTTGTTCACCGGCATGTTCGCCTCGCGCCGCACGAACTCGCCGTGGCCCTCCTTGGTGCGGATCTCGCCGTCATGCACCGCGACATGGCCGCGGGTCAGCGTGAAGCGCGGCAGGCCCTTGACCGTCTTGCCCTCGAACACGTTGTAATCGATCGCCGATTGCTGCGATTTCGCGGTGATGGTCTTTTCCTTCTTGGGGTCCCAGACCACGATATCGGCATCCGCCCCGACAAGGATCGCGCCTTTTTTCGGATAGCAATTCAATATCTTGGCGATGTTTGTTGAAGTAACCGCGACAAATTCGTTCGGCGTCAGCCGCCCGGTCGCGACGCCTTGGGTCCAGAGCATCGGCATCCGATCTTCAAGTCCCCCGGTGCCGTTCGGGATCTTGGTGAAATCGCCGACACCGAAGCGCTTCTGCTCGGTGGTGAAGGCACAATGGTCGGTTGCCACGACCGACAGCGACCCCGATTGCAACCCGGCCCAGAGAGAATCCTGATGCTGCTTGTTGCGGAACGGCGGCGACATCACCCGGCGGGCGGCATGGTCCCAGTCCTTGTTGAAATACTCGCTTTCATCCAGCGTCAGATGCTGGATCAAGGGCTCTCCCCAGACCCGCTTGCCCTGCATCCGGGCGCGGCGGATCGCCTCGTGGCTGTCCTCGCAGGAGACATGGACGACATAAAGCGGCACGCCGGTCATGTCGGCGATCATGATGGCGCGGTTCGTCGCCTCGCCCTCGACCTGGGGGGGCCGGGAATAGGCGTGTGCTTCCGGTCCGGTATTGCCCTCGGCCAGCAGCTTGGCGGAAAGTTCCGCCACCACGTCGCCATTCTCGGCATGGACAAGCGCGATGCCGCCAAGCTCACTGAGGCGCTTGAAGCTGGCATACATCTCGTCGTCATTGACCATGAGCGCGCCCTTGTAGGCCATGAAATGCTTGAAGGTGGTGATGCCCTCCTTCTCGATCACGGTCTTCATCTCGTCGAAGACCTGCTCGCCCCACCAGGTCACGGCCATGTGGTAGGAATAGTCGCAATTGGCCCGGCCCGACTTGTTGTGCCACATCTGCAGCGCGTCATGCAGTCCCTGCTGCGGCGCCGGCAGCGCGAAATCGACCACCATCGTGGTGCCACCCGAAAGTGCCGCCCGCGTGCCGCTCTCGAAATCATCGGTCGAGTAGGTGCCCATGAACGGCATTTCCAGATGCGTATGCGGGTCGATCCCGCCCGGCATCACGTAGCAACCGGTCGCGTCGAGGCTTTCGTCGCCCTTGAGGTTCGGACCGATCTCGGCGATCCTGCCCTTGTCGATCAGCACTTCGGCCTTGTAGGTCAGATCGGCGGTGACGATGGTGCCGTTTTTGATGACTGTGGTCATAATTCTTCTCCACGGTTGCTGTAAGCTAAGGGCACACTGCCATCTTCGGCACGCCGCCAGCAGGCCCAGGCCTTTGCAGTTCCCTGCTTTTCATATTCGGCATACTTGCGCCGCGCTTGCGCATCACACTCCTGCATGCCGAAGTTTCCCCATAACTCCCAAACAACGCGACCATTATCTAGATGGCCTACTTCCGCTGCAAACTTTTCACCCGCCGCGCATCCTGATGCGAAAATCAGCGTAAAGCATATTGCATAGCAAAATGCGCCTACTCTCACCCCACAACCTCCGCTGTCTCCACCACCGCATGCATCAACACATCGGCCCCCGCCGTGGCCCATTCCTTGGAGATATCCTCGGCCTCGTTATGGCTCAGCCCGTCCACACACGGACAGAACACCATCGCCGTCGGCGCCACGCGGTTGATCCAGCAGGCGTCGTGACCCGCGCCCGAGACGATATCGAGATGCGAATAGCCCAGCCGTTCGGCGGCGTTGCGGACCGCCTGAACGCAGGCTTCGTCGAACTCCACCGGGTCGAAATGCCCCGTCGGTTCGATCTCGATCCCGAGGCCGAGGTCGCGGGCAATCTGGTTGGCGGCAAGCTCGATCTCCTCGCGCATCGAGGTCAGCTTGGAAAGTTCCGGTGAGCGCATGTCGACGGTGAAGACCGCCTTGCCGGGAATGACGTTGCGCGAGTTCGGATAGACATTCGCCTGCCCCACCGCGCCCACCGCGTTCGGCTGATGCGCCATCGCGATGCGGTGCACCGCCTCGGTGATCATCGCCATGCCGAGGCCCGCATTGACCCGCATATTCATCGGGGTCGAGCCGGTATGGGCGTCCTTGCCGGTCAGCCGGATTTCCAGCCACCAGAGGCCCTGCCCGTGGGTGACGACGCCGATATCCTTGCCTTCCGCTTCCAGGATCGGGCCCTGTTCGATATGCAGTTCGAAGAAGGCGTGCATCTTGCGGTCGCCCACTTTCTCCTCGCCCTTCCAGCCGATCCGCTCCAGTTCGTCGCCGAATGTCTTGCCCTCGGCATCCTCGCGGCCGTAGGCCCAGTCCTGCTCATGCATCCCGGCGAAGACGCCGCTTGCGAGCATGGCGGGGGCGAAGCGCGTGCCTTCCTCGTTGGTCCAGTTGGTCACCACGATCGGATGCTTGGTCTTGATGCCGAGGTCGTTCAGGGTGCGGATGATCTCAAGGCCCCCCAGAACCCCCAGAACGCCGTCATACTTGCCGCCCGTGGGCTGGGTATCGAGATGGCTGCCGACATAGACCGGCAGCGCGTCGGGATCCTCGCCCTCGCGCCGCGCGAACATCGTGCCCATCTGGTCGACGCCCATCGTCAACCCGGCCTCGTCGCACCACCTGGCGAACAGCTTGCGGCCCTCTCCGTCCTCGTCGGTCAGGGTCTGGCGGTTGTTGCCGCCCGCCACGCCCGGGCCGATCTTCGCCATCTCCATCAGGCTGTCCCACAGCCGGTCGCCATTGACTTTCAGGTTCTCTCCGGGGGCTGCCATGACGATCCTCCTATTTCAGTTCCAGTTCGACGAAGGACATGGGCCTATCCCCGTCATTGATGACATTATGCTGCACGCCCCGGTCCCGGCGATAGGCGCTTCCGGCGGGTACGCGGACATTGCGGTTTGTCCCGCCCGGTTCCTCTATCATCATCGGGCAATCAGTCAGCGCCGTGATGACATAGTCGAATTCATGCCGGTGCCAGCCGGTCTCCGCGCCCGGCGCGAAGTCGAACCGGGTCACGCGCACGCGCTCATCGTCGATCATCTGAACTGCAACCGCCGCGGCGCGCGTCATTCCTGACCCTTCTTGTATCGCCGGTCCCGCCCGGGCGCATCCCCGGCGCCGAAAGAGTTTGACCAAACGGTCAGGATCACGCTAGCAGAGCATGGGGGGCAGTCAAGGATTTCGATCCGAGGTCACGGCACTGCGGTACAGGTAGGGATCGTTCATGAACGTGGCACGCCCGCGGACGCGCATCCAGAAGAAGAACACCCGCGCGATTCTCGACGCGGCTCTCGACGTCTTTTCGCAGCACGGATTTCGCGGAACCACCCTTGACCAGATCGCCCAGGCGGCGGGCCTTTCTAAGCCGAACCTGTTGTATTACTTCGCGTCGAAAGAGGCGATCCACCATGCGCTGCTGCTCGACCTGATGGACACCTGGCTATCGCCTCTGCGCGCGATGCGGGACGAAGGCGAACCGGTCGAGGAGATCCTGGCCTATATCCTGCGCAAGCTTGAAATGGCCCGCGACTTTCCCCGCGAAAGCCGGCTGTTCGCCAACGAGATCGTGCAGGGCGCGCCGCGGATCCTGGAACATATCGAGGGACCGCTGCGTGAGCTTGTCGATGGAAAGGCCGAGGTGATCCGCCGTTGGACCGCGGCCGGGAAACTGGCCGAGATCGACCCGCATCACCTGATCTTCTCGATCTGGTCCACGACCCAGCACTATGCCGATTTCGATGTGCAGGTGCGTGGCATCCTGCATCCCGAGGGCGACACGCATTTCTCCGATGCGGCCCGTTTTCTTGAAACGCTCTACCGCCGCGCCTTAACGCCGCATCAACCAAGAGATTAACTTTCCCCTCAGATTAAGGCTCTGCTTATCCTTTGCCGGCAGGTTCAAGGCGGCGGGGACGACGACGAAGAACGAGATGCCAGGCCCCTTTGGCCTGCCTCTGACGGGACGGTCACGCCGTTTGAACGCGCCGGGCGGGTGAGAGTCCCTTGCCACTGGACCTCGCCCGCGGCTTGGTCCATATCTGATCCCACAGATACCGGAGGCACCTGATGGGCATTCTCAGATCGATCTTGCGCGTTTTCACATGGTGGGACGGTCAGACGCTCAACACGCAACTTTTCACTTGGCGCAAGGGCGTCAAGGTGGGCGAGGATGCTCAAGGCAACGTCTTCTACACCGACAAGGCCGGGGTGAAACGCTGGGTGATCTACAATGGCGAGGCCGAGGCAAGCCGGGTGTCGCCGGAATGGCACGGCTGGCTGCACCATACCTTCCAGGAACCGCCCAGCAAGGCACCGTTTCCGCACAAGCCCTGGGAAAAGCCGCATGTCGAGAACCTGACCGGAACCGTTCTGGCCTATGCGCCCCCAGGCTCGATCCGCCGTCCGCAACCTGCGGAGCGGAGCGATTACGAGGCTTGGCAGCCGGAGTAGGTCGTCATGGCGGAAAGCAAGGCAGAGGTTCTTGTCGGGGCCGCGGTTCTGGCCGCGGCAGCGGGTTTCGTGTTCTACGCCCAGCAATTGACCGGCTTCACCACGGCGGCCGGGATGCAGGAATTCACCGCCTCGTTCCGGTCGATCGAAGGCGTGTCGGTCGGCACCGATGTACGGCTGGCAGGTGTCAAGGTCGGCAGCGTGACCGATCTCGACCTCAACCCGGACACCTTCCGCGCCGATGCGCGATTCACCGTCGCGGACCGGATCGCTCTGCCCGACGACAGCGCGGTCGTCGTGTCGTCGGAGGGGCTACTGGGCGGAAACTTCGTAGAGATCCTTCCCGGTGGCTCTCTCTTCAACCTGGAACCGGGGTCGGAGATCGAGGATACCGAAAGCGCGATCAGCATCGTCTCGCTTCTACTCAAATTCGTCTCCGGCGATCAGGGAGGTGGCGAATGAGGCGGCTTCTTTCCCTTGCCGCGCTGGCATTGACAGCAAACCTCGGCGCCGTCATTGCACAAGAGGCCGTGACCGCACCCAGGGGCGCGATGCTGCGGGCGATGGACAAGGTGTCGGGCGAGGTCGTGGATTTCGACCTGATCCCGAGCCAGACGAAGCAATTGGGACGGATCCAGGTCACGCTTGGCGAATGCCGCTACCCGCCCGGAAACCCCAATGGCGACGCCTATGCCTATCTCGTGATTCGGAATGCAGGTGTCGAGACGCCAAGCTTTGCCGGCTGGATGATCGCCTCCAGCCCGGCGCTGGATGCGCTGGACCACCCGCGCTACGACGTCTGGGTATTGCGCTGTATCACGTCCTGAGCGGTCTGCGCGCGCGGCAGGTTCGAGATATCTGCCTGGCCCGCCACGGCCGCCTCCAGAAGCTGCAGATAGTCCATGCGCGCGATCTCTTTCCCGCCGAGACTGCGCAGATGCGGCGTGATGAACTGGGTGTCGAATAACGTGAAACCGGTCACCCGCAGCCGGTCCACAAGCCAGGCCAGCGCAACCTTTGACGCATCGGTGCGCCGCGAGAACATGCTCTCTCCGAAAAAGGCAGCGCCGATCGCCACGCCGTAGACGCCGCCCACCAGCGCGCCATCCCGCCAGACTTCTTGTGAATGCGCGTGGCCGATCCGGTGAAGTTCAAGGTATAGATCGAAGATCCTGTCATTTATCCAGGTTTCGCGACGGTCGGCGCAGCCCTGCAATGTGCCCGGAAAATCGCTGTCGAACCGCGGCTCGAAACTTTCGGACAGGATGACCCGGCGCAGCGAGCGCGAAATGTGGAAGTGGTCGAGCGGCAGGATGCCGCGGCGGCTGGGGTCGACCCAGTACACTTCGGGATCGTCCTGGCTTTCGGCCATCGGAAAGATGCCCGAGGCATAGGCTTCAAGCAGCAGGTCAGGTGTGAGCTGCGTTTCAGCCATGATCTGGCATCGACTGTCGCGCTACCGCGTCAGGTTGCGGTCCAGCCATTTTTCCAGCCAATGGATGTTGTAATCGCCGGACTGAATGTCGGGTTCGGCCAGAAGCTGATGGAACAGCGGGATGGTCGTGTCGACACCATCGACGATCAATTCGCCCAGTGCCCGGTTCAGCCGCGCGATCGCTTCGGGCCGGTCACGGCCGTGAACGATCAGTTTGCCGATCAGACTGTCGTAGTAGGGCGGAATCGAATAGCCGTCATAGAGCGCCGAATCCATCCGCACGCCCAGCCCGCCGGGCGCATGATACTGGCTGATCCGGCCCGGGCTCGGCGAGAAGTTCGGAAGTTTTTCCGCGTTGATGCGGACCTCGATGGCATGGCCGTTGATCAACAGATCGTCCTGCGTGAAGGACATCGGCAGCCCCTCTGCCACGCGGATCTGTTCACGGACGAGGTCGATGCCGAAAATGGCTTCGGTCACCGGATGTTCGACCTGCAGGCGGGTGTTCATTTCGATGAAGTAGAATTCCCCGTCCTCGAACAGGAATTCCACGGTGCCGGCGCCGATATAGTTGATCGAGGCCACCGCCTCGGCACAGATCTTGCCGATCCGGTCGCGCTGCTCCTGCGTGATGACGGGGCCCGGTGCCTCTTCCAGCACCTTCTGGTGGCGGCGCTGCAGCGAGCAGTCGCGTTCGGCCAGATGAACCGCATTGCCCTTGCCGTCGCCGAAGACCTGCACCTCGATATGGCGGGGTTTCTGCAGATATTTCTCGATATAGACCTCGTCATTGCCGAAAGCCGATTTCGCCTCTGAGCGCGCGGTACGAAAAGCGTTCTCCATTTCCTTCTCGTTCCGCGCCAGCTTCATGCCACGCCCGCCGCCGCCGGCCGTGGCCTTGACGATCACCGGATAGCCGAATTCCTCGCCGATCTTGCGGGCATCCTCGACCGAGGCGACGCCGCCATCAGAGCCGGGAACGCAAGGGATGCCTAGCCGCTTCGCGGTTGCCTTGGCAGTGATCTTGTCGCCCATCACCCGTATATGCTCGGCCGAGGGGCCGATGAAGGTCAGGTCGTGATCCTCTACGATCTGCACGAAATTGGCGTTCTCCGACAGGAAGCCGTAGCCCGGATGGATCGCCTGCGCGCCGGTGATCTCGCAGGCCGAGATTATAGCGGGAAAGGACAGGTAGCTCTGGCTTGAGGGTGGCGGACCGATGCAGACGGCCTCGTCGGCCATGCGGACATGCATCGCGTCGGCATCAGCCGTCGAGTGGACGGCGACCGACTGTATGCCCATCTCGCGGCAGGCCCGGATGACGCGAAGCGCGATTTCGCCGCGGTTTGCGATCAGGATTTTTTCGAACATCGCGGAGCCTATTCGACGATCATCAGCGGCGCGCCGTATTCGACGGGGTCGCCATCGGCAACCAGGATGCGCTTGACGGTGCCGCCGCGGGGGGCGTGGATGTGGTTCATCGTCTTCATCGCCTCGACGATCAGCAGCGTGTCGCCCTCCGCCACCTTGTCGCCGACCTTGACGAAAGCCGGGGTGCCGGGCTCGGCCTGAAGGTAGACGGTGCCGACCATCGGCGAGGTCACGGCGCCGGGATGCTTGGCGGGATCGCCGCCGCTGTCGCCGCCGGTGTCTGGCGCGGAAGCGGCCGGGCCGGAGGATTGCTGCGCCGGCGCTGCGGCAGGAGCGTGAATCGGCGCGGGTTGCGCGGCTTGATGGATCACCTGCTTGGCACGGCTCACCCGCACATTCAGCTTGTCTGCCTCGCCGTATTCGCGTTTGACCTCTAGCTCGGTCAGGTCGTTTTCATTCAGAAGCTCGGCAAGAGCCTTGATGAAATCCACGTCCGCGTTGCTGTTCTGTTTCGCCATGCCATCCTCGACCGGTTTCGCGCCTGTCTGCTGCAGGCTTCCATTCGCGCCGCTTATACGCGACGCGGCGGGGCCTGAAAAGCATGTGCGTCCACAATTGTCGCCGCCGTCGAACTTGGCCCTCCGCGCAAGGATGACCGGATCGACCGAGCATAGCGAGAAAAATTTACCAGTTGATAAAATTTTAATCCGTGGCAAGCTGTACACAAAGCTTGCGCTGGTCGGGGAGGATCGAATGGCCAATAGCCAGATGACGCCGGGGGTCGCTGCGGGTCGGTTGACCGCCGAGGTGATCGCACGGAATTTCTCGGATCTGCATCCACGATTTGATCCGCACGAGGCGGCTGTGGCGGCGGACCGGTGCTATTTCTGCCACGACGCGCCTTGCATGACGGCATGTCCGACGACGATCGACATACCGCTGTTCATCCGCCAGATCGCGACCGGCACGCCGGAGGCGGCGGCGAAAACGATCTTCGAACAGAATATCCTGGGCGGCATGTGCGCCCGCGTCTGTCCAGTCGAGAACCTCTGCGAGGAGGTTTGCGTGCGCGAGGTGGCCGAAGGCAAGCCGGTCGAGATCGGGCGGCTGCAGCGATACGCCACCGATAGCCTGATGGCGGCGGACACCCACCCGTTCGCTCGTGCGGAACCTACCGGCAAGCGTGTGGCGGTCGTGGGGGCGGGACCTGCGGGGCTCGCCTGTGCGCACCGGCTGGCGATGAAGGGGCACGAGGTGGTCGTCTTCGACGCAAGGCCTAAGCCCGGCGGACTGAACGAATACGGGATCGCCAGCTACAAGACGGTAGAAGGCTTCGCGCAAGCCGAGGTCGATTGGCTGATGAAGATCGGTGGTATCGAGATGCGGTTGGGCAAAGCTCTCGGTGACGCGCTTTCGCTGGACGCGTTGCGCGACGATTACGATGCGGTCTTCCTCGGGATCGGTCTGGCCGGCGTGAATGCGCTGCGGGCCGAGGGCGAGGATCGAGCCGGAGTCGCCGACGCCATAGCCTTCATCGCGGACCTGCGGCAGGCAAGCGATCTTCTTGCCCTGCCGGTCGGGCGCAATGTCGTGGTGATCGGTGGGGGTATGACAGCGGTCGATGCCGCGGTGCAATCCAAGCTGCTGGGCGCGGAGAACGTGACCATCGCCTACCGTCGCGGCCGGGATCGGATGGGCGCCTCGGGGTTCGAGCAGGATCTGGCAGCCTCGAAGGGCGTTCGCATCATTCACAATGCGATGCCCGTCGCCGTGCACGACGGCGAGCTGGAACTGGAATACACGGCCGAAGAGGGCGGCAGCCTGAAGGGCACCGGAGAGCGGTTCCGCCTGCGGGCCGATCAGATATTCAAGGCGATCGGTCAACGGCTGGACGGCGCGCCGGAGGGATTGGACATCGAAAACGGCAAAATCGCCGTTTCCGGCGAAGGCCGCACGTCGCTCGAAGGCGTCTGGGCGGGCGGCGACTGCGTCGCGGGGGGCGATGATCTGACCGTGACGGCGGTGGCCGAAGGGCGCGACGCCGCCGAAGACATTCACGCAAGCCTGCAAAGATGATAATCTCGTTACAATCGTTCATCGAGATTTCGCATTCGGGAGGGGCGTGCCGCGGGCGGCAATCCGGTGCGCCCCGGCATCCGGCGGTACGCCACGCGCTGATGCGTAACGGCGAGGTGAATCTGGTGCTCATCCAATCCGGCACCTTGGGAGGAGAATGAAGAATGGCCGATCTGACGAGCAACTTCGTGGGCATCAAGTCCCCCAACCCGTTCTGGCTGGCCTCGGCACCGCCGACGGACAAGGAATACAATGTCCGCCGCGCCTTCGAGGCCGGCTGGGGTGGCGTCGTCTGGAAGACGCTCGGGGAAGACCCGCCGATCGTCAATGTCAACGGTCCCCGCTACGGCGCGATCTGGGGCGCGGACCGGCGGCTTCTGGGGCTGAACAACATCGAATTGATCACCGATCGTCCGCTTGACGTGAACCTGCGCGAGATCAAGACGGTCAAGCGCGACTATCCCGACCGCGCGGTCGTTGTCTCTATCATGGTCCCCTGCGAGGAAGCCGCCTGGAAGAAAATCCTGCCGCTGGTAGAGGAGACCGGGGCGGACGGGATCGAGCTGAACTTCGGCTGTCCGCACGGAATGAGCGAGCGCGGCATGGGCAGCGCCGTGGGGCAGGTACCGGAATATATCGAGATGGTCGCCCGGTGGTGCAAGCAGAACACCCGGATGCCGGTGATCGTGAAGCTGACGCCGAATATCACCGATATTCGCAAGCCCGCGCGCGCCGCAAAGGCGGGCGGGGCCGATGCGGTCAGCCTGATCAACACGATCTCGTCAATCACCGGGGTCGATCTGGACAGTTTCAGCCCGCTGCCCTCGATCGACGGCAAGGGCAGCCATGGCGGCTATTGTGGCCCGGCGGTAAAGCCGATCGCGCTGAACATGGTGGCCGAGATCGCTCGCGACCCGGAAACCGCGGGCCTGCCGATCTCGGGCATCGGCGGCGTAACGACATGGCGCGACGCGGCGGAATTCCTGGCGCTTGGGGCGGGCAATGTGCAGGTCTGCACGGCCGCGATGACCTATGGCTTCAAGGTCGTGCAGGAAATGATCTCGGGCCTGTCGCAATGGATGGACGAAAACGGCCATGCCTCGGTTGCCAGTGTCGTCGGGCGCGCGGTGCCCAATGTCACCGACTGGCAGTATCTGAACCTGAACTATGTCACCAAGGCGCGGATCGATCAGGACCTCTGCATCAAGTGCGGGCGGTGCTACATCGTCTGCGAGGATACCAGCCACCAGGCGATCACGATGTCGCCGGATCGCGTGTTCGAGGTGCAGGACGATGAATGCGTGGCCTGCAACCTGTGCATCGACGTCTGTCCGGTCGAGCACTGCATCACGATGGAAGAGCTTGCGCCAGGCACTGTGGACCCGCGCACCGGACGCACCGTGCAGAAGGACTATGCCAACTGGACGACACATCCGAACAACCCCGGCGCAGTCAAGGCGGCCGAGTAACCCCGGGCGAGTCTTGCATCGATCCCGAGGCCTCCACGAGGCCGGCAGGGCCGCTCCGATCCGGGTCCGGGGAGCCGAGGGATGCCTTTGCGGCGCCGCCATGTCGTCCGTTATCGGACTGGCCGCGCTCGGGTCCGGAATCACAGCTTGCAGGTCGTGCATCTGTTGCCGCGCGGCTTCCAGGCGCTGGATCAGGAGTCGCAGATTCGCGTCGATCTCCAGTAAGTTGAAGTGAAATGACGGCGGTGGACCCGGATGCCGATGGGAACGGGTTTCGCGCTTCGACCCGTCGGGGTTCATGTCCTTTTCCTGCGCGCCGCGACTGACAATTTTTCAGTAGCAGCGGTGGTCGCAGACGGCGGCGGCCGGTGCCGGCGGGTCAATCGAACCGGTCCTCGATCACAAACGCGATTTCAAGCGGCGCCGAGTAAACAACCAATGATCGACCGTCCTTCAAATACCAGCCACCTCCGGTCTCGGCGGCTGCAAGCATATGGTTGAAGAGCGCCTTTCTGAAATTCGGCTCACACCAATGCGTTAATGTGGTCTCGTTGTTGAATCGCAGATCAGATGTCGGCGTCGATTGCCATTCATCCACATAGATATGCCTTTCGCGAAACCCGGGTAAGCGCGATGGAGCAGGAGGTGCATTGCCGACCTTGGTAGGAAGTGAAACAACGCCGTAGGCGCAGTTATCCCACGGACGCGGACTCCAGAAGAGAGTATTGCCGGCGTCGGATGCCAAGACACGCTCGTACCCCATTTCTCGAAACACGCGTTCGGCATAGGACGAATCTTCGAGACGCATCTTAACCCACACAAAGCCAAGAAAGATCCCAACCAAGGAAAGCAAGAAACCGACGATTATCGCACAGGCTAGCAGAAGATCCTTCAAGATCGACATCTTCAGCCCGGCAGCCGTGCCGTGACCTCGATCTCGATCTTCATCTCCGGCTCCATCAGTCCGGCCTGAAACATCGTCGCGGCGGGTCGTGCCGTTGCAAAGGCGGAACTGAGGATTGGCCAGCATTTCGGGAAATCGGAAGCATCGGGCAGGATGTAGCGGACCCGGACCACGTCATTCAGCCCCGACCCTGCCTTGACCAGCGCTTTCGAGATATTGGCAAGCGCATTGCGGCACTGGTCTTCGATCCCCTCGGGCAATTGCATGTTGTCGTAGTCGTAACCGGTCGTCCCCGATACATGCACCAGACCATCGGCCACGACTGCACGGGAATAGCCGATCTCGGCTTCGAACCTCGAACCAGAGGAAACGTGGCGGACAGTCATCCCAGCATCAGCCGGCCGTCGCCGATTCCTTCTTGGAATCGACATGGATCATAAGTGGGGGCGAACCAGCGTTCACCGCCTCTTCGTTGACGACGACCTCTTCGACGCTGTCCATTCCCGGAAGGTCGAACATCGTATCCAGCAGGATATCTTCCATGATCGAACGCAGCCCCCGCGCGCCGGTCTTGCGCTCGATCGCGCGCTTGGCGATGGCCGTCAATGCATCCTCGGTGAAGGTCAGATCCGTGCTCTCAAGCTCGAACAGCCGCTGATACTGCTTGACCAGCGCGTTCTTCGGCTTGGTCAGGATCGTCACCAGCGCGTCCTCGTCCAGGTCCTCCAGCGTCGCGATCACAGGCAGACGGCCGACGAATTCCGGGATCAGGCCGAATTTCAGCAGATCCTCGGGTTCCAGTTCGGTGAACAACTCGCCCACGCCGCGGCTGTCATTGTCCTTCACATCTGCGCCAAAGCCCATGGCGGACCCCTTGCCGCGCTGCGCGATGATCTTTTCCAGACCGGAAAACGCGCCGCCGCAGATGAACAGGATGTTCGTCGTGTCCACTTGCAGGAATTCCTGCTGCGGATGCTTGCGGCCGCCCTGTGGCGGAACGCTGGCCACGGTGCCTTCCATGATCTTCAGCAGCGCCTGCTGCACGCCCTCGCCGCTTACATCGCGGGTGATCGAGGGGTTGTCCGACTTGCGCGTGATCTTGTCGACCTCGTCGATATAGACGATGCCGCGCTGTGCCCGTTCGACGTTGTATTCCGATGCCTGCAACAGCTTGAGGATGATGTTCTCGACATCCTCGCCCACGTAACCCGCCTCGGTCAGCGTCGTTGCATCGGCCATCGTGAACGGCACATCGAGGATCCGCGCCAGCGTCTGCGCCAGCAGCGTCTTGCCGCAGCCGGTGGGGCCGATCAGCAGGATGTTGGATTTCGCGAGTTCGATATCGTTGGACTTCGCGACATGGTTCAAGCGCTTGTAGTGGTTGTGCACCGCGACCGAGAGCACCTTCTTGGCATGCGCCTGACCGATGACATAGTCGTCCAGAACCTCGCAGATATCCTTCGGCGTAGGCACCCCGTCCGAGGATTTCAGGCCCGCCGACTTGGTTTCCTCGCGAATGATGTCCATGCACAGTTCGACGCATTCGTCGCAGATGAACACGGTTGGTCCCGCAATCAGTTTGCGCACCTCGTGCTGACTCTTGCCGCAGAAAGAGCAGTAGAGCGTGTTCTTGCTGTCGCCGGAGTTGTTCGCCATCACATTCCCCTAAGGCCTTTCGCCTGGTCGGACGGGCCGTGTTGGCCCGATTGGACTGCCCCTTGCGCAAAGTCTAGGACAGCGGATTCCTGCATACAACGCCAAAATCACCTCACGTGGCGTTGCCGCCACGGGAGGCGGTTTTCAGGTCACTTGTCGTCGGATTTCACCTTGTCGCGACTGTCCACGATCTCGTCGATCAAACCCCAGTCCTTCGCCGCGGCCGGATCCATGAAATTGTCACGCTCAAGCGCGGCTTCCACGGTTTTCAGTTTCTGGCCAGTATGCTGGACATATATCTGGTTCAGCCGGTCCTTCAGCTTCTGGGTTTCCTGGGCATGGATCATTATATCCGTCGCCTGCCCCTGATAGCCGCCAGAGGGCTGGTGCACCATGATCCGGCTGTTCGGCAGCGAATACCGCATCCCGGGCTCTCCCGCCGCCAGCAACAGCGACCCCATCGAGGCCGCCTGCCCGATGCAGACCGTGGAGATCTTGGGTTTGATGTACTGCATCGTGTCGTAGATCGACAGACCGCTCGTCACCACGCCGCCGGGGCTGTTGATGTACATCGCGATTTCCTTGTTCGGGTTCTCCGCTTCAAGGAACAGCAATTGCGCGACGATGACAGTCGCCATCTCGTCATGCACCGGGCCCGACACGAAGATGATCCGCTCTTTCAGCAGCCGAGAGAAGATGTCGTAGCGAATCGAACCGCGTGACGTCGTCTCCTCGACCGTCGGGATAATGAAGCCCTGAAGGGCTGCTACTGGGTCTCTCATGTCCGTGCCTCGCGGTTTACGGGGGATAGGTTTGCGAAAAAATCCTTTCGCGAGTCTTATTATCGCGACCGCGGCGCTGCAAGGGCGCAAGCTCGCCATTCGCCATGCATCACCGCCGGCGGCGCAACCCGTGATGGAACGCTTGGTTCGGGTCTCGACACGTTGCCGCGCGACTCGTCATTCCGCGGCGACCTTGCGGTTGTAGCGGACCGACGACCATAGCGCGATGCCGATCAGCGCCGCGCCGATAAGGCCGGTAACCATCTCGGGAATGCGCCAGAGGGTTTGCGCGAACATGATGACCGACAGCGCCAGGATTGAGTAGAAGGCGCCATGTTCCAGGTAGCGGAATTCGGCAAGCGTTCGCTTTTCCACCAGCATCACCGTCATCGAGCGGACATACATCGCGCCGATCCCCAGGCCGATCGCGATCAGGAACAGGTTCTGGGTCAGCGCGAAGGCGCCGATCACACCGTCGAAGGAAAAGCTGGCATCAAGCACTTCGAGATAGAGGAACGCGCCGAGCCCGCCGGCCTGCGTGACGGTCGCCGCCGCCTCGCGCCGGTCCAGAATGTGCCCGAGTATCTCGACGAGCGTGAAAGTCACGAGACCGAAGAGCGCCGCGAAGACGAACCGGCCGCTTTCGTGATCGGGAACGGCCATCGCGAACACAAGCACGACGAGAAGCACCAGAGTGATTTGGAGGCCACGTATGCTGGCAAGCTGGCGAAGGTGCCGTTCCAGCACCCGGATCCAGTGCACCTCCTTGCCCTCGTCGATGAAATAGGTGAGCGCCACCATCATCAGGAACGCCCCGCCGAACGCGGCGATGCTGATATGCGCCTCGTCCATGATCCGCGCATATTCCTGCGGCTGGGTCGCGGCCAGCTTCAGCGTGGCCCAGGGGCCGATATGCGCTGCGAAGGCCACCACCGCCAGCGGGAAGATGATCCGCATACCGAAGACGGCGATCAGGATGCCCCAGGTTAAAAACCGCCTCTGCCAAACCGCCGACATCGTTTTCAGCTTGTTGGCGTTGACGATCGCATTGTCGAAGGACAGCGAGATTTCCAAGACCGCCAGAACCGCGCCGATCAGCAGAAACGAAACTGCGCCTGACAGCCTGTTGGTGTATTGCCAGCCAATCGCGAAACTCAGCACCATGCCCAGGGCGGTGACGATAAGGGGCCATTTCAGATAGCGGACTGCCGTATCCAGCATAACTTGCCTGCCTGTTGCGCCTGGTCCCCGACAGTTAGAGGCTTACCCGTCGCGCTACAAGCTGGCGGTGCGGGAAAGTTTGAAATGTTCCGCCTTGTCCCGAAAGTGAGGGCCGGCCTGATGAAGGCCGACCCCTATGAAATCCAGTCCGGTGCGAACGCATTGCAGTCCGTGCAGCAACGCGGTGCGGCTAGCTGAAGACCCGCGTCAGTGCCTTGTCCACGGCGCCGGTGATCTGGTCGATGTCGTCCGCCGTGGCGATCAGAGCGGGCGAAAAACATAGCGTGTTGTTCAAACCCGGCAGCGACCGGTTGGTTGCCCCGATGATGACCCCCTGCCCCATGCAATCGGCAACGACGGCCTGAACCTTCTCCTCCTCGACCGGCTCCTTGCTGTCCCTGTCGGCCACCAGCTCGGCGCCGCAGAACAGGCCCTTGCCACGCACATCCCCGATCACCCGGTGCTTTTCCATCAGCGCGCTCAGGTTGTCGACCATGCGCGCGCCCATGTTCACCGTGTTCTCCAGCAGGTTCTCATCCTCGATGATCCGCATATTCTCCAGCGCCGCCGCCGGACCCGAGGCGCAGCCGCCGAAGGTCGAGATGTCGCGGAAATAGGACAGCTTGTCCTCGGGCGCATCCTTGAACTGCTCGAAGACGGTATCGGTCGTCACCATGCAGGAAATCGCCGCATAGCCCGAGGCGACGCCCTTGGCCATGGTCACGAAATCCGGCCGCACGTCGTAATTCTGGTAGCCGAACCAGGTGCCGGTGCGCCCGACGCCGCAGACAACCTCGTCGATATGCAGCAGTATGTCGTATTTCTTGCAAATCTCCTGCACCCGGTCCCAATAGCCCTCGGGCGGAGTTACGACACCGCCCCCGGCAGTGACCGGTTCAAGACAAAGCAGGCCGATCTCATCCGCGCCGACCCGCAATATGACCTCTTCGATCGCATCCGCCGCGCGGCGTCCGTAATCCTCGACATCCCATTGCTTGCGGTATTCCAGACAATGCGGCACCTCGTAAAATCCCGGTGTGAAGGGGCCATACATCGCGTTGCGTTCCGGCTGGCCGCCGGCCGAGAGGCAGGCGATGGTGGTGCCGTGATAGTCGCGTTCGCGGTAGAGGATGCCGGTCTTCTTGCCGCCGTGATGGCGATGGCCGATCTGGCGGACCATCTTGAACACCTTCTCGTTCGCCTCGGACCCAGAATTGGCGTAATAGACGCGGCTGAGGCCCGGCATCTTCGAGGTCAGCTTCTTGGCGAAGTTGGAGCCGGGGATCGACCCTGCGGTCTGGGCAAAATAGTTCATCTTCACCAACTGGTCGTAAACGGCCTTCGCGATACTTTCGCGGCCATAGCCGACATTGACGGTCCAGACCGCGCCCGAAACGGCGTCCAGATGCTCCTTGCCGGTCGCATCCCAGACGCGCATTCCCTTTCCCTCGACAATGACACGGGGATCATTTGTCTCAAGCGGCTTGTGCTGCATCAGATGATGCCAGAGATGGGCGCGATCCGCTTCGATGACCTCGGACAGGTCGTTTGCCTGGGGGCCGGTTTTCATGGGTCTGGTCCTTTGCTTCGGGGCGTAGGCCGGCGCGACGGCGGCCCTTTGCCGAAGATTTGGTCTGCTGTCGAAACTGGCCTATCCTCGCACTTCCATATAGGGCCAGAAGCGGTCATGCGATAAGTCCAGCCTAAGGCCTGCATTGTCAGCGCGGCCCTACGCCCACTATGGTTCCGCCACTCAAGCGTGGCTCATAATAATAGTATTCGCAAGATGCCAACGGCGTCGTAAGTTAATCATCGAGTTCGGCACACCGGACCAGGACCACGAAACCTCAGGGAGAACGACATGAAACTGAAAACCAAACTCGCCGGTGCGACGGCGGCGCTCGCCATGACGACCGCCGCGGCGCCGGCCTTCGCGCTGGAAGAGATCACCGTGGCCTATTTCCTCGAATGGCCGATGCCGTTCCAATATGCCAAGGTCAACGGCACCTATGAAGAGGAGATGGGCGTCAAGATAAACTGGCGGTCCTTCGACACCGGCACGGCGATGTCGGCGGCGATGGCGTCGGGCGACGTCCATATCTCGGTCAGCCAGGGCGTGCCGCCCTTCGTGGTCGCGACCAGCGCCGGTCAGGATCTGCAGATCGTCGATGTGGCGGTAAGCTATTCCGAAAATGACAACTGCGTGGTGCGGTCCGACCTCGAAATCGACAAGAACAGCGCGGGCGAGTTGGCCGGCAAGAAGGTCGGTGTGCCGATCGGCACTGCCGCGCATTACAATTTCCTGCGGCAAATGGAACATTTCGGCGTCGATATATCGTCGATGGAAATCGTCGACATGGCGCCGCCCGATGGCGCGGCCGCCTTCGCACAGGGCAATCTCGACATGGTTTGCGGCTGGGGTGGTTCGCTGCGCCGGATGCTGGAAAACGGCAATGTGCTGCTGACGGGCGCCGAGAAGGAAGAGCTGGGCATCCTCGTCTTCGACGTGACCAGCGTTCCGGCGAGCTTCGCAGCCGAGGAGTCGGAGTTGCTTGCGAAATTCCTGAAGGTGACGGCGGATGCCAACGCGATGTGGAACTCGGGAGAGCAAAAGGCCGAGATGCTTCCGGTGATCGCCCAGGATGCCGGCATGGACGAAGCAGCGGCGGATGAGACGCTGGCGACATTCGCGTTCCCCAGCGTCGAGGAACAGCTTGGCCCGAAATGGCTGGGCGGCGGCGCGCAGGAATTCATGAAGGGCGTGGCCTCGGTCTTCGTCGATGCGGGCAGCATCCCGTCCGCGCGCGACAGCTATGACGACGCTGTCAATACCGGGCCGCTTTCAACCGCCCAGGGCATGTAATCGAAGGTAGTTACCAACCGGGGCGGCGGAATTCCCGCCGTCCCTTCCTTCCCATTACCGGAGGCGGCGGCATGACCGGACTGTCCATCCAGAACATCTCGATGCGCTTCGACCTGCCGAACGGCACGCATGTTCAGGCGCTGAAGAACGTCTCGCTCGATCTTAAGGAGGGCGAGCTGATGAGCGTCCTTGGCCCGTCGGGCTGCGGCAAGACCACTTTGCTGAACATTCTGGCCGGATTCCTCGCCCCGACCGAGGGCAAGGTCGTCCTGAACGGCGAGTCAGTGCGCGGGCCGGGAGCGGACAGAGGGATGGTGTTCCAGCAAGGCGCGCTGTTCGAGTGGATGAGCGTGCGACACAATGTCGAGTTCGGCCCGAAGATGAAGGGCATGGCCAAGGCCGAGCGCGACAAGATCACGGATCACCTTCTGGAGACGGTAGGCCTCGGGCAGTTCAAGGACAAGGCAGTCTATGAATTGTCGGGCGGAATGCAGCAGCGTGTGGCGCTGGCCCGCTGTCTGGCGAACGATCCCGACGTGATCCTGATGGACGAGCCGCTGGGGGCCTTGGACGCGTTGACCCGCGAGAAGATGCAGGGGCTGGTGCTGAAGCTCTGGAAAGAGACCGGCAAAACGGTGATCCTGATCACCCATTCGGTCGAAGAGGCGCTGCTCCTGGGCGAGCGACTGGTGGTGATGGCCCCGCGCCCGGGGCGGATTCACAAGGAATACCGCCTGCCATTTGCCGAGCGCGGCGTCGACGCCGACCTGCGCGAGGTCAAGAAATCGGACGGCTTTGCCAGCACGCGGGACGAGATCCTGTCGATGATCTGGGAGATGGAAGAGGAAATCATGGGCCGGTCGGAGAGCGCGGCATGACCGGCCTCGTCATCCTTCTCGTCTATATCGCGATCTTCGTAGCGGCGATGCTGCTGGTGAAACTCGTCATCGACCGCCGGGCGGAGAGACACGATTTCACCAGCCTCAAGACCGTCACCTTCGGCGATGAAAGCGCCGTCAGCCCGAACCGGATCGCAAGCGTCGTATCGGTGCTGACGATCTTCCTGATCTGGGGGGCGTTCACGAATTCCAAGCTTGTTCCGTTCCACGTTCCGGGGCCGTTCATCGGCGATACCAGTTTCACCTACACAGCGCGTGATGCTGCCGGGCAGGAGGATGACGCGACGGTGTCCGTTGTCGTTCACCGCATCGAAGATCAGACGGCGGCGCCCGACGTGGTGCCCGGCGAAGGCTTCGCCAAGGATGACGGCGACAAGGTCGGGGCCTGGCGCAGCGGACTGATCCGGGCGCAGGCGAATGACGAGGGGTTCGATCAGGACGGATTCCAGATCATCGCCATCGACGGTCAACCGGTCGAACCCGGCGATACCGTGCAGGTCGCCGACGGCAAGGTTCTGCTGACCGACAAGGGGTCGCTGAACTTCACCCCGAAGAAGGGGCTGCAGATGGAGCCGATCTGGATGCCCGCGCCCGAAGCGGTCTGGAACCGCTTCATCGAGATCGCGCGGTCCGGCTACCAGAACTTCACCCTGCTCGAACATCTCGGTTCTTCGCTGACGCGGGTTTTTGCGGGGTTCATCGCAGGCTCGATCGTGGGCATACCGCTTGGGTATGCGATGGGCCTGTCGGGCTGGTTCCGCGGCTGGTTTGATCCGATCGTCGAATTCATGCGGCCGGTTCCGCCCCTGGCGCTGATCCCGCTTGTCATCATCTGGTTCGGGATATGGGAGACCGGCAAGATCATCCTCTTGTTCCTCGCGGCACTCTGGATCATGACGATCGCGGCGCGCGCGGGGGTTTCGGGCGTTAATATCTCGAAAATCCACGCGGCCTATTCGCTTGGGGCCAGCAAATGGCAGATCATGCGGCATGTCATCGTGCCAAACTCGCTGCCAGAGATCTTCACCGGTGCGCGGGTAGCGATGGGGGTCTGCTGGGGCACGGTCGTCGCCGCCGAACTGGTCGCGGCGCAGAAAGGCGCGGGGATGATGATCATCGCGGCCTCGAAATTCCAGCTGACCGACATCGTGATCATGGGGATCGTGCTGATCGGGATCATCGGCTACGGCATCGATATCCTGATGCGGATGGCCGAGAAATACCTGGTGCCCTGGAAGGGCCGCAGCTGACGGGCGACGGCACCGGGCCATGCCGCCTCGCCTCTGGCAGCCGGCAGGATGCCTTCGGCGAGGATATTTCCGGACAAATGATGCAATCATTTCTTAACCGGAATCGGATTCAAATGCATTGCGGTACAGGCGGGGACGCCGATGACCGTGACAAGTGATGGCACCCTGTCAGGCATCTGGCAGGGTGTTTTCATCATCTGTCCGGAAATATCCCCGCCGGAGGCAACGCACCCTCTCGCCAGAGAGGGCGCGAAAAGGCGTGACGCCGCAGGCGTCTCCGGTTAGCTATAGGTCCAGTTGCAATCCGGATAGGGCCAGTCATGCAGATCGCCGAGGCCAATTTCCTGCTCGATCCGGCATCGGAGGGCACGCTTCAGCAGCAGATCCAGCGGATGGTCAGCGAAGGGGTGCTCTGCGGCCGGTTCCGCCCGGGTCAGCGGCTGCCATCCAGTCGCGGACTTGCGCGTCATCTCGGGGTCAGTCGCATTACCGTCACCCTGGCCTATAACGAACTTATGGCCGGGGATTACCTCACCGCACGGGGCCGATCGGGCTATTATGTCTCGGACACCGCCCCCCGCCCTCCGGATTTCAACCTCGACCCCGGTCCGAGGACCGACCGGGTCGATTGGGCGCGTGCCATCGGCCAGCGCTATTCGGGCCTGCCCGTAATGGCCAAGCCGCCCGACTGGCGGCGCTATCCCTTTCCCTTCATCTACGGCCAGGCCGATGCAACGCTCTTCGACCACCAGAATTGGCGGCAATGCGCGCTGCAGGCCCTGGGGCAGCGTGATTTCGAGGCGCTGACCACCGACTATTTCGAACGCGACGATCCCCAGCTTGTCGAATTCATCGCGCGCCACATCCTGCCCCGCCGGGGTATCGCCGCCCGGCCCGAAGAGATCCTTCTGACCCTCGGCGCGCAGAACGCGCTGTGGCTCGCGGCGCAGATCCTGCTCAACCAGCGGCGCACCGCGGCGATGGAAAACCCGTCCTATCCCGGCCTGCGTGACATTCTCAGCCAGACCCGCTGCAACCTGGTGACGGTCGATGTCGACGATGACGGCCTGCCTCCCGAAGGTCTGCCACAGGGGGCCGACGTGATCTTCGTCACCCCCAGCCACCACTGCCCGACCAATGCGACGATGCCGGTCGACCGTCGCCGCAAGCTCCTCGACCTCGCCGACCGGCAGCACGCCCTGATCGTCGAGGATGATTACGAGTTCGAGATGTCGTTCCTTTCTCCACCCACGCCGGCGCTCAAATCCCTCGACCGCGACGGGCGGGTGATCTATATCGGCTCGTTCTCCAAATCGCTCTTTCCCGGCCTCAGGCTCGGTTATCTGGTGGGATCCGAACCCTTCATCCGCGAGGCGCGGGCACTTCGCGCGACGGTCCTGCGGCACCCGCCCGGCCATATCCAGCGCACCGCGGCCTATTTCCTGTCGCTCGGCCACTATGATGCGCAGATCAACCGCACGGCCCAGGCGTTCAAGGCGCGACGCGCGGTGATGGACAAGGCGATCCGCGATCACGGCCTGACGGTCGCCGGCCGCGACAGTTTCGGGGGGTCGAGCTTCTGGATGCGTGCACCGGCGCGCACCGACACGTCAGAGCTGGCAGAGCGGCTGCGCGGCAAGGGCGTGCTGATCGAACCGGGCCGGATCTTCTTCGGCCAGCGGGGCGCCGCTTCGAATTTCTACCGCCTCGCCTATTCCTCGATACCGGCAACCAAGATCCCGGCGGGCATCGCGCTGATCGCCCGGGAACTGGCCCAATCTGGACCTAACTAGGCAGAACATCTGGCCCTAACTTCACCCGGCCCGCTGCGGGTAGTTTGGCCCGACGCCGCGGCCTGCCGTCGCCTGCGCAATTTCCGGGAGAGTGCCGATGAAAATGACCACCGAGGAAGCCTTCGTCAAAACCCTCCAGATGCACGGGATCGAGCACGCCTTCGGCATCATCGGCTCTGCTTTCATGCCGATTTCGGACCTCTTTCCGCAGGCCGGCATCACCTTCTGGGACTGCGCCCATGAAGGATCCGGCGGAATGATGGCCGACGGCTTCACCCGCGCCTCGGGCAAGATGTCGATGATGATCGCCCAGAACGGCCCCGGCATCACCAATTTCGTGACTGCGGTGAAAACCGCCTACTGGAACCATACGCCGCTTCTGCTTGTGACTCCGCAGGCCGCCAACAAGACCATCGGCCAGGGCGGCTTCCAGGAGGTCGAGCAGATGGCGCTCTTCAAGGACATGGTCGCCTACCAGGAAGAGGTCCGCGATCCCAGCCGCGTCGCCGAGGTGCTGAACCGGGTGATCCTGCAGGCGCATCGCCGCTCGGCCCCCGCGCAGATCAACATGCCGCGCGACTACTGGACTCAGGTGATCGACATCAACCTGCCCGCAATGGTCGAATTCGAGCGCCCCTCGGGCGGCGACGATGCCATTGCCGAGGCCGCCAAACTGCTGTCCAACGCAAAATTCCCGGTTATCTTGAATGGCGCCGGCGTGGTGCTGGCCGGCGCCATCCCGGCCTCGGCCAAACTCGCCGAGCGCCTCGATGCGCCGGTCTGCTGCGGCTACCAGCACAATGACGCCTTTCCCGGCTCGCACCCGCTTTTCGCGGGGCCCCTCGGCTATAACGGCTCGAAAGCGGGGATGGAGCTGATCAGCCAGGCCGATGTCGTCCTCTGCCTCGGCACCCGGCTCAACCCGTTCTCGACTCTGCCCGGCTACGGCATCGACTACTGGCCGAAAAACGCCAAGATCATCCAGGTCGATCTGAACCCCGACCGCATCGGGCTGACCAAGACCGTCAGCGTCGGCATTGTCGGCGATGCGAAGAAGGTGGCCGAGCAGATTCTCGACAAGCTTTCCGACGATGCCGGCGACACCGACCGCAAGGCCCGCAAGGAGAAGATTTCCAAGACCAAATCCGCCTGGGCGCAGCAACTGTCCTCGATGGACCACGAGGATGACGATCCAGGCACCAGCTGGAACGAGCGCGCCCGCAAGGACAAGCCCGACTGGATGTCGCCCCGCATGGCCTGGCGCGCGATCGAGGCCGGTCTGCCGAAAGAGGCGATCATCAGCAGCGACATCGGCAACAACTGCGCCATCGGCAACGCCTACCCGACCTTCGAATCCCCCCGCAAATACCTCGCCCCCGGCCTCTTCGGCCCCTGCGGCTACGGCCTGCCGGCGGTGATCGGCGCCAAGATCGGCTGTCCCGACACGCCGGTCGTGGGCTTTTCCGGCGACGGCGCTTTCGGCATCGCGGTCACCGAACTGACCGCGATCGGCCGCAAGGAATGGCCCGCGATCACGCAGGTGGTGTTCCGCAACTACCAGTGGGGCGCGGAAAAGCGCAATTCCACGCTCTGGTATGACGATAATTTCGTCGGCACCGAACTCGACGAGGATGTCAGCTATGCCGGCATCGCGAAGGCCTGCGGTCTGCAAGGGGTTCAGGCCCGCACCATGGAGGAATTGACCGAGGCGCTGCGGAAGGCAATCGACGACCAGATGAAGCATGGCAAGACCACGCTCATCGAGGCGTTGATCAACCAGGAACTCGGAGAGCCGTTCCGCCGCGACGCGATGAAAAAACCGGTGGCCGTGGCAGGCATCAGCAAGGACGACATGGCCCCCCAGAAAGGCGCCTGATGCATGGCGCTGTTTGGCCTCGGCCCCGGGCTGGCGGCCCTGATGGCGGTGGCGCTGCTCGCCGCCGCCTTCATCCGTGGCTATTCCGGCTTCGGCTTCTCGGCGATCTTCATCGCCTTCGCGGCGCTGTTCACCAACCCGGTGCCGCTGATCCCGGTCGTCTTCATGTGTGAGATCGCGATGACCGCCTTCCAGGCCCGGGGCATCCGCCCCGACATCGACTGGTCCCGCGCCCTGACGATGCTCGTGGGCGCGGCGCTGGCGACGATCCCGGCGGTGCATGTCATGGCGCGGCTGTCCGAGGACATGGCGCGCGCCACGATCTCGGGCCTGATCCTGATCCTCAGTCTGCTGCTGCTCTCGGGCTGGCAATTGCGCCGCCGCATCGGCACGCCCGGCCATGTCGCCGTCGGCGCCTTTTCCGGCATGGCCAACAGCGCCGGCGTCGGCGGCTTGCCGGTTGCGGCCTTCATGACGGCGCAGCCGATCCCGGCCGCGACCTTCCGGGCGACGATGATTGTCTATCTCACCGGCATCGACCTCATGGCCCTGCCTGTCATGGCGGCGAACGACCTTGTCGGCCCTGACACCTTTGTCGCCGCCGCGCTCGCCTTCCCGATCCTCGGACTCGGCGTCTGGCTCGGCGGGCGCCGTTTCCTCTCTGCCTCGCCGCGGCAATTCCGCCGTGTCGCGGTCGCGCTCTTGTTAGCCCTGTCGGTGATCGGCATTCTGAGGGCGCTATGGGCATGAGCGAACCGACAGATATCCTGGTCATCAACGCAGGATCGTCCTCGATCAAGTTCGCGGTCTTCGACGCCCGTTTGGGCCACAAGCTCTCGGGCAGCGTCTCCGAGATCGGCGGAGCCTCGCGGCTCGAGATCGAAGGCAGCACGACTTCGGAGCATTTCGATGACCACAAGGCCGCGCTATCGGCGATCCTGAACGCGTTGGCCGGCAAGGGCGTCACGACAGCGACCCTGCAGGCCGCGGCGCACCGTGTCGTCCACGGCGGCCCGGACCTGACGAAGCCGGTCCGCATCACCGATGAGGTGCTGGCCGAGATCGCCGAATGCTCGCCCCTGGCGCCGCTGCACAACCCGCATAACCTCGCCGCGATCCAGGCGCTGCGCGAGGCCGCGCCCGACCTGCCGCAATTCGCCAGCTTCGACACGTCGTTTCACGCCACCAACCCGCGGGTCGCCACGCGCTACGCGATCCCCAAGACCGAAGAGACGCGTGGCATCCGCCGCTACGGCTTCCACGGCCTCTCCTATGCCAGCCTGGTGGACAACCTGCCCGAGCTTTCGGGCCGCAAGCTGCCCTCGCGCCTGCTGGCCTTCCACCTCGGCAACGGTGCCTCGATCTGCGCCATCAAGAACGGCGAGAGCATCGCCACGACGATGGGCTATTCGCCGCTCGACGGCCTGACCATGGGCACCCGGTCGGGCGGTATTGACGCCAACGCGGTGCTGCGCCTGGTCGAAGAGAACGGCGTCGCCCGCACCAAGGAGCTGCTGAATACCGAAAGCGGCCTGCTGGGGCTGTCGGGCGGCACATCGGACATGCGCAAGCTGGTGCTCGACCATTCCGCCGCCTCGGATTTCGCGGTCGAGCATTTCGTCTACTGGACCGTGCGCCATGCCGGCGGGCTGATCGCCGCGATGCGCGGGCTCGACGCCATCGCCTTCACCGGCGGCATCGGCGAGAACGCGCTTGGGGTCCGGGCCCGCATCGCGGACGCTTTCGAGTGGCTCGGCGCCGCGATCGACCCCGACTACAACACCACCGGCGCGACACGCCTGCATGCGGACATCTCCAAGGTCGCGATCTGGGTGGTGCCGGCGCAGGAGGAACGCAAGATCGCCGCCGATGCGCTGACCCTGCTGGAGGCGGAGAGATGACCTATTCCAGCGCCAGTGTCACTGAGACGGCCGCGACGATATCCTCGACCGTCGCGCCGCGGCTGAGATCGCAGACCGGGCGCCGAAAGCCCTGCAGGAACGGCCCCACCGCCTGCGCGCCGGCCAGTTCCTGCGCCAGCTTGTACGCGATGTTCCCGGCATCGAGCGAAGGAAACACCAGCACATTGGCCGCACCGCTCGTCACGCCCTTCGCCACCGCGGTGCCCGGGTTCAGCGCCGCATCCGCCTGCACCGGCCCCGCGAAGCCCGTCGCCTCCGCCGCCGCGCGAACCAGATCAACCGAAGGCCCTGCGCCCGAGGTTCCCGTCGAATACGAAAGCAGCGCCACCTCGGCCCGTCCCAGCAGCGCCTCCGCCGACCGCGCCGACGCCCGCGCGATATCGGCCAGCCCGCCCGCATCCGGTGACACGTTCAGCGCACAATCGGCAAAGATCATCTCTCGCCCGTCCGGGAACACCATCAGGAAAAACGACGAGGGCAGCGCCACCCCCTCGGCCAGCCCGATCCCGATCGACGCCGCCTCGATCACCCGCCGCGTCGGCGTGGCGACGCCCGCGACCATCGCATCCACCATCCCCGCCGTCACCATCGCCGCCGCCCGGTATAGCGGCTTCTCTAGCATCCGCCGCGCCAGGGCCTCGCGGACCGGCCGCACCGACATCAGCGCCTCCACCAACGCGTCCGACACCTCGGCCAGCGGCACGACCTCGGCCAGTCCCTCGGCCTGTAGCCGCGCCGCAGCGTCGACGATTCGCCCGTCCTTCTCGGGCAAGACGACCCGGCCGGCCCTGCCCCGCGCCCGTTCCAATGCTCTCTCCAGTGCCGACATTCACTCGCTCCCCGTTGCCCGCAAAAGGCCGCGAGAGACCGGTTCCGTCAACCCGCTCCGCATCAATTGTCCGAAAATATCCCTGGCTCGCCAGTGCCGCTCGGACCGGTGGCACGGCAAGGGCGACGGGCGTTCCCCCGCTTCGGCGGCGCCAGCAAACAGGAGACGCCCCACGTGAGCGATGACATCAAGGTCAACCGCGGCCTGAAGGGCGTCTATTTCGAACGCTCCGCAGTCTCCCATATCGACGGCAAGGCCGGCACGCTGACCTATCGCGGCTATTCGATCCACGACCTCGCCACCCATTCCACCTTCGAGGAAACCGCCTACCTCCTCCTCCATGGCGAATTGCCCTCGCAGAGCGACCTCGCCGCCTTCGACGCCGCGCTGAAAGCCGCCCGCTTCCTGCCGCCCGAGATCACGACCATCATCGAGGCAACCAAATACGGCCACCCGATGGACGTCCTCAGAACCTGCGTTTCTGCCCTCGCCACCATCGAACCCGCCAGCCAGACGACCGGCGAAGAGGCGTTCCTTGCCAACGGCATCAGGCTGACCTCACAGGTGCCGATTATCGTTGCCGCGCATCACGCGATCCGAGAGGGCCGCGACCCGGTCGCCCCCGATCCCGACCTCTCCCACGCCGCCAACTGGCTCTGGATGCTGAAGGGCGAGAGACCCTCCCCCGATGCCGCCAAACTCGCCGATACCGATTTCATCCTGCATGCCGAACACGGCGCCAACGCCTCGGCTTTCGCCGCCCGCGTGACGGTGGGAACCGAGGCGAACCTGCACGGCGCCATTACCACCGCCCTTGCCACCCTCGCAGGCCCCGCCCATGGCGGTGCCGCCGAGGATGTGATGAAGATGGTCAACGAGATCGGCAGACCCGAAAACGCCGCCGGCTACGTCAAGGCGAAACGCGCCAACCGCGAACCCGTCACCGGCTTCGGCCACCGTGTCTACCGCGCCGAAGACCCCCGTGCGCGGCACATGCGCGCCGGGGTCGAGGCCCTGTCCCGCGAAATGGGCCAGCCCGAATGGTACCAGATCCTGCAAGCCGTGACCCAGGCGATGAAACCCTATGCCCGCCACGGCCTCAACGTGAATGTCGATTTCTACTCGGGCGTCATCTACCAGCTTCACGGCATCCCGATGGACCTCTACGTTCCGATCTTCGCCATCGGCCGGATGCCGGGCTGGGTGATCCAATGCGTCGAGCAGCAGCGCCAAAACATCCTCATCCGCCCGCTCACCCTCTATAACGGGGCGCGCCCCCGTCCCTATGTCGCGATCGCGGACCGCTGATGCTTCATTGTCTCTCAAATATCCTCGCCGAAGGCTGGATTTCCAACGGAAATCCAACGACAAAGCAAGCATGACCCAACCGAAGCTCAACCTCTCGCCCCCGGTCTCGGACGAGATCCGCAAGACCACCTGCTACATGTGTGCCTGCCGCTGCGGCATCAACGTACACCTGAAGGATGGCGTGGTCAGCTATATCGAGGGCAATCGCGACCACCCGGTCAACAAGGGCGTGCTCTGCGCCAAGGGCTCGGCGGGGATCATGCAGCACAAGGCGCCCTCGCGCCTGCGCGCACCCCTCAAACGCACCGGTCCACGCGGCTCCGGCGAGTTTCAGGAAATCTCCTGGGACGAGGCCCTCACCCTCGCCACCTCCTGGCTGAAACCGATCCGCGACACCGCGCCCGAGAAACTGGCCTTCTTCACCGGCCGCGACCAGTCGCAGAGCTTCACCTCCTGGTGGGCGCAGGCCTACGGCACCCCGAACTACGCCGCCCATGGCGGCTTCTGCTCGGTCAACATGGCGGCCGCCGGCATCTACACGATGGGCGGCGCGTTCTGGGAATTCGGCCAGCCCGACTGGGACCGCACCAAGCTTTTCATGATCTTCGGCGTCGCCGAGGATCACGACTCCAACCCGATCAAGATCGGCCTCGGCAAGCTGAAGAAACGCGGCGCCAAGGTGATCGGCGTCAACCCGATCCGCTCGGGCTACAACGCCATCGCCGACGACTGGGTCGGGATCACGCCCGGCACCGACGGGCTCTTCATCCTCGCCCTCGTCCACGAGTTGATGAAGGCCGGCAAGATCGACCTCGACTACCTCGCCCGCTTCACCAATGCGCCAGTCCTCATTGACTGCGACCCGAATTCGCCCCGCCACGGCCTTCTGCTGCGCGACGAGGACGGCAGCGACCTCGTCATCGACAAATCAACCGGCAAGCCCGCCCCCTTCGACCGCAAGGGCGTTCGCCCCGACCTCGGCGGCCATTACCGCCGCAAGGGCATCACCCATGCCACCGTCTTCCAGCGTATGGCCGAACGCTACCTGATGCCGGACTACGCGCCCGAAGCCGTGGCCGAAATCACCGGCATCCCGGCCGAGAAGATCCGCCGCATCGCGGCCGAACTCGCCGACGTGGCCTTCAACCAGTCCATCGAGATCAAACAGGAATGGACCGACTTCCGCGGCGAGACCCACAAGACCATGACCGGGCGCCCGGTCAGCTTCCACGCCATGCGCGGCATATCGGCCCATTCGAACGGCTTTCAGACCGCCCGCGCGCTCCACTTGCTGCAAATCCTTCTGGGCAGCGTCGAGGTCCCCGGCGGATTCCGCTTCAAACCGCCCTACCCCAAACCCGCCACCGCCCATCCCAAACCGCATAGCAAGGCAACGCCCGGCAAACCGCTCGATGGCCCGCACCTGGGCTACCCGCAAGGCCCCGACGACCTCTGCCTCACCGATGACGGCACCCCCGCCCGGATCGACAAGGCCTTCACCTGGGAAAACCCGATGTCGGCACACGGGCTGATGCACATGGTGATCTCGAACGCCCACGCGGGCGATCCCTACCGGATCGACACGCTCTTCATGTACATGGCGAACATGTCGTGGAACTCCTCGATGAACACGCGCGGCGTCATCGACATGCTGACCGATCAGGACGCAAACGGCGACTACGTCATCCCCCGGATCATCTATTCCGACGCTTATTCGTCCGAGATGGTCGCCTATGCCGACCTGATCCTGCCCGACACGACCTATCTCGAACGCCACGACTGCATCAGCCTCCTCGACCGCCCGATCTGCGAGGCCGACGCCGCCGCCGACGCGATCCGCTGGCCTGTCGTGAACCCCGACCGAGACGTGCGCGGCTTCCAGTCGGTGCTTTGCGACCTCGGCCACCGCCTGGCCCTGCCCGGCTTCGTAGCCGAGGACGGCAGCGCGAAATTCAAGGACTACGCCGATTACATCACCAACCACGAACGCCGCCCCGGCATCGGCCCGCTGATGGGTTGGCGGGGGGGCGACGGCGCGTCCGAAGGACGCGGCGAGGTCAACCCCGACCAACTGAAATGCTACATCGAAAACGGCGGCTTTCACGCCAGCCACATTCCGCCAGAGGCGCAGTTCTACAAACCCTGGAACCAAGCCTACCAGGATTGGGCGGTGAAGATCGGCCTCTACGACAAGCCGCAGCCCTACATCTTTCAGCTTTACGTCGAGCCCCTGCGCCGCTTCCAGCTTGCCGCCGAAGGCCACGGCCACCGCCAGCCGCCCGAGCATCTGCGCGAGCGGATCAAGGCCACGCTCGACCCGCTGCCGATCTGGTATCCCGCACTCGAGGACGGCCACGCCGACCCGGTCGAATACCCCGTCCACGCGCTCACCCAGCGTCCGATGGCGATGTATCATTCCTGGGGCAGCCAGAACGCCTGGCTGCGCCAGATCCACGGCCACAACCCGCTCTACGTTCCGACCGACATTTGGGAAGCAAACAAATTCACCGAGGGCGACTGGGTCCAAGTCACCTCGCCCCACGGCTCGATCATCGTCCCCGTCGCCCACATGGCCGCGCTTAACCCGAGCACGGTCTGGACATGGAACGCCATCGGTAAGCGCAAGGGCGCCTGGGCGCTGGACGAGGACGCCCCCGAGGCGACCAAGGGCTTCCTGCTGAACCACCTGATCCACGAACTGCTGCCGCCGAAAGGCGACGGGTTGCGCTGGGCGAATTCCGATCCGGTAACCGGGCAAGCGGCATGGTTCGACCTTCGCGTTCGACTTGAAAAGGTGCCCGCCCCGGCGCAATCGCATCCGGTCCTGCCGCCGATAAACTCTCCGGTCGGTAAAGGCACCGCGCGGGCGATGCCGGAGGAAAAGCCATGACCGCACCGCGACCCAATGAAATCTACAGACACGTGCGTACAGCCATGTGCAAACCGTACAAAAGCGGATGTCCAAACCTGCCAGAGGCCCGCCCGTGACCCAGTTGCCGACCCATACCGACAAAAAGCTCGGCCTCGTCATCGACCTCGATATCTGCGTCGGCTGCCATGCCTGCGTGGTCGCCTGCAAGGGCTGGAACGATACCGGCTACGGTGCCCCATTATCCGATCAGGACCCTTACGGAGACAACCCTACCGGCACATTCCTCAATCGCGTCCACAGCTTTGAAATCACCCCGGAAAACGGCCCCGCCCAGGTCGTCCACTTCCCGAAGTCCTGCCTGCATTGCGACGATGCCCCCTGCGTCACCGTCTGCCCCACCGGGGCTAGCTACAAGCGCTCCGAGGACGGCATCGTGCTGGTCAACGAAGACACCTGCATCGGCTGCGGCCTCTGCGCCTGGGCCTGCCCCTACGGCGCGAGGGAAATGGACCAGGCCGCCGGCGTGATGAAGAAATGCACGCTCTGCGTCGACCGGATCTACAACGAGAACCTGCCCGAGATCGACCGCGAACCCGCCTGCGTCCGCACCTGCCCGACCGGCGCCCGCGCCTTCGGCGATCTTGCCGACCCGGACAGTGCGGTCAGCCGATCGGTCGCTGCACGCGGCGGTTTCGACCTGATGCCGGAACAGGGCACCAAGCCGGTGAACCAGTATTTACCACCGCGCCCCAAGGGCTTGGGCGATCAAATTGATGTTCTTGCCCCGCTCCTCGACATCCAGCCGGATCCCAAGGGCGTGATCGGCTGGCTCGACAAACTGCTGGGAAAACTCTGATGCACCCGGCCCCGTCCGTCATCCTCTTTACCGTCCTTTCGGGCGCGGGCTTCGGCCTTCTGACCTTCCTCGGCCTCGGCGCGATCACCCCTACCGGCCTCACCGCATTCGGTGTGTTCACCCTCGCCTATGCGCTGGCGGTCGGCGGCCTGCTGGCGTCGACGCTGCATCTCGGCAACCCGAGAAACGCCCTTCTCGCCTTCACCCAATGGCGCACAAGCTGGCTGTCGCGCGAAGCCTGGCTGTCGGTCGCAGCCCTTCTCGTCATGGGCCTCTACGCCCTGGGGTCGATCTTCTTCGGCATCCATATCCGCATCCTCGGCTGGCTCGGCGCGGTCCTGTCCATCGCAACTGTGCTCGCCACCTCGATGATCTACACCCAGCTCAGGACGGTCCCGCGCTGGAACCAGTGGCCCACCCCGTTGCTTTTCCTCGTCTTTTCTCTTGCCGGCGGCGCGGTGCTTGCAAACCAGACCTTTCTCGCCTTCGCGCTTCTGCTCATCACCGGCGTCGTTCTGCTGATCCACTGGCTGCAGGGCGACAGCCAGTTCGCCGCAAGGGACAGCACGATGGAAACCGCGACCGGCCTTGGCGCGATCGGCAAGGTTCGGCTGCTGGAACCGCCCCATTCCGGCCAGAACTATCTCTTGAAGGAGATGGTTTACGTGATCGGCCGCAAACACGCCCTGACTCTGCGCTGGATCTCGCTGCTGCTCGCCGTTCTTCTGCCCGCCGTTATCCTGCTGCTCTTGCCGCAAAGCCTCGTCGCGATGGGCCTCGCCTTCTGCCTGCATCTCGTGGGTGCTTTCGCCGCACGCTGGCTTTTCTTCGCGGAAGCGGAGCATGTCGTCGGGCTCTATTACGGGCAGCGCTAGCGTATCTTGTCGCTGCCGCAGCCGCCCGGATGGACTTGCCGAGCCTTGCCGGTCAGCTTCTTCCGGATCTCGGGCGCGACGTCGGTCTCGTTCCATGCTCCGAGAATGATTCCGACCCCATGGGACCCGTCCCGCCGCGCGATCAGTTGCGCATCCGTCACGGTGGTCCGCTGCGACATCCGGCGACCCCACTCCGCCAAGCGGTCATACATGAGATCAATGATATCCGCGTGATCCGCGGCCGCCCCCAGATCGAAGAATTCCTCCGGATCGGCCTCCAGATCGAACAGCATCGGACGAAACCCGCCCTCGGCATGGATGAACTTCCAGCGCTTGTCCGCCACCATGAACAGCCGCGCGTCTTTCGGCGAAACGCCGAGCCGGTCGGCCATGGCAGTGGCCGAATAGTCGTATTCGCTGATTGCGAAGCTACGCCATTCCTGTGGGGCTTCGCCATGCAGGAACGGCAACAGCGATCGTCCCTCTAGGATATGGTCCGGCACCGCCTGGCCCGACAGTTCGACGAATGTCGCCGCCAGATCAATGGCTTCCACCAACTCGCCGCAGGTGGTTCCGCGCGTGCCGTCCGCTTCCGGCGAAGGGTCATAAACGATCAGCGGCACCTTTGCCGAAGCGTCGTGGAACAGGTCCTTCTCTCCCAACCAGTGATCACCCAGATAATCGCCATGGTCCGAAGTCAGCACGATCACGGTATCCTCGATACGACCGGATGTGCGCAGATAGTCGAGAAGCCGCCCAAGCTCGTCGTCGCATTGCTTCACAAGCCCCATATAGGCCGGGATCACCGCTTCGCGGACCTCGTCGCGGCAGAAGGCGTGGCCCACCGGCGTATCCATGAACGCGGCGTAGACAGGATGCGGATCGTCGAGTTCGGCCGGGTGCCGCCGTGCCGCCGGCACCTGGGTCTTGTCGAACATCGCGTGATAGGGCGCGGGCACGATATAGGGCCAATGCGGCTTGATATAGGACAGATGCGCCAGCCAAGAGGCGCCGCCCTTCGGACGATCTTCCAGGAAATCGATCATCCGGCTTGTCAGCCAAGGCGTTTCGGAATCCTCGACCCGGATGTTGGCGGGCCGCACAGCGTGGCGCATGAACCAGCCCGAGGCCGTATCTCCGGCCTCGTCCACACCCGCATTGGCATAGTCCTGCCAGGGATTGCTGCCATCGTAGCCGTTGGAAGCAAGATATGCGTTATAGGGCGACCGGCGTTCGTCGTAAAACCCGTCAGGCCCCTCGGCCCAAAGCCCGTCGTCGCGGATCCAGACGTCGAATCCGCATTCCGAGACCCTCGCTCCGATAACCCCGTCCCGCGCGATGCCAAGCCGTTCCATGCCGGCCTCGTCGGCGCGCATATGGGTCTTGCCGATCAGCCAGCACTCCATCCCCGCCGCGCGCAGATGATCGCCCAGCGTGATCTCGCCGACCTTCAGCGGCACGTTGTTCCAGGCCGCGCCGTGGCTCTGGACGTAGCGGCCTGTATAGCTGCTCATCCGCGATGCGCCGCAGATCGGGGACTGGACGTAGCAGCGCGAGAACCGGACGCCCTGCGCGGCCAGCCAGTCCATGTTCGGAGTGGAAAGATACGGGTGGCCGACGCAGCTCAGGTAATCGTGCCGGAGCTGGTCATACATGATGTAGAGGATGTTCTTTGCGCCGCGCCGCATGATCGTTTCGCTCCCTGACGCAAGACCGGCCCTCGTGTCCCGCTCCACTGGCGCGATAATGTCAGAACGCGCCGCTAGCTCAAGTCCTGCCTCCACTTGGGATTCGCGCATGAAATGCCTAAGTCGGCTTTGCCAGTTTCAATTTGCCGGGTATTTGGCTAAGCCGTGCCCCATCCGCCGTAGCTGAAGGCCCAAGATGCCAGAGACCAACAAAGACCGAAGCAAAAAGGAAGTGACGTCCTTTCGCGTTGTCCTGCGCCTGATCCGGGAAGGGCTTTTTCCGCGCTGGAAGCTGTACCTGTTTTCCTTGATCTGCATGGTGAGCGTGGCCGTTTTTACCGGCCTTCTGGCCTGGTCGACGAAGCTGATCGTGAACGACGTCTTCGGCAACGAGCAGGTCTCGAATGCCTATTGGGTCGCGGCACTGGTCGTCGGCGTCGCGGTCGGAAAGGGCATCGCGGGTTATCTGAACAACGTCGTCGCCATGAAGTTCAACCGCGCGATCACATCGCACTACCTGCGGCAGATCTTCACAAAGTACATGGGCAACGAGATCGACTTCTTCGCCGGCAGCCATGCCGCGAAGCACATGAACCGGATACGGATCTTCGGACAAGCGGCGGGAAAGGTGCTGACAGGCATATCCAACCGCATGCTGACCGACATCCTTACCCTTCTCGCCCTCGTCTCGGTCATGATCTTCCAGGACCCGCTGATGTCGCTGGTCGCCGCGGTGCTGTTCCCGCTGGTTCTGCTGCTGGTCAATCACCTGACCCGGCGGATCAAGCGCATCCTATCCGCCGAGCTTGAGGCGGAAGGCGGAATGCAGGTGATCGGCAGCGAGGCGATCGAAGGCATCAAGACCGTGAAGTCCTACGGGCTCGAGGCCAAATCGATTGCAAGGTTCGGCCAGTCGGTGCGCGCGCTTGAAGACCGCGTGCTCAGGATCGGCCGCACGACCGCGCTGATGATGCCGCTCATGGAGATCATCGGCGGCGTCACGATTGCGCTGTTCGTGGTCTATGCAAGCTTCCAGACGATAAATTACGGCCGTTCTCCGGGCGAATTCACCGCCTTCATCACCGCCTTCCTGCTGGCCTATCAGCCGGGCGAGCGGATTTCGAAAAGCATCGTCGAGATGCAGCGCCAGCTCTTTCACGTCAAATCGATGTTCCAGATCCTCGACGCCCCCGCCCCCAGCCATACGGGCGAGTTGGAGGTATTGACCGACACCAGTTCCGACATCGAATTCCGCGACGTCTCGTTCCGCTACCAGAAGACCGCGCCGGTGCTGCGCGAGGTGTCGTTCAAGACTCGGCCCGGCGAACGGATCGCGGTCGTCGGGCCGTCGGGTGCCGGGAAGACCACGCTCATCGACCTGGTTCAGGGGTTCTACGCGCCGACGGAAGGCGCGATCTTGATCGGCGGCAAGGATGTCTCCTCTATCGCGCGGGATCAACTGCGCGCCCATATCGCGCTCATCTCGCAGGACGTCTTCCTGTTCGAGGGCTCGATCCGCGAGAACATCGCCGACGGCAATCCGCAGGCAACCCCTGAACAGGTCGAGGCTGCCGCACGCCGCGCGATGGTGATGGAATTTGCCGCTAACCTGAAGGATGGCCTCGATTCGCAGGTCGGCCCGAACGGCTCGGCACTGTCGGGCGGGCAGAAACAGCGCGTCGGCATCGCCCGCGCCCTGGTCAAGGATGCGCTGGTCTACATCTATGACGAAGCGACCAGCGCGCTGGACGGCGACAATGAGCGGCGGATCATGGGCTCGGCCGTGGATTACGCCAAGGACAGCACTGTGCTTTTCGTCACCCACCGCCCGTCGACACTGAAATGGGTGGACCGGGTCCTTTATCTGACCGAGGGCCGCCTCGTCGCCTTCGACAGGCACGAGAACCTCGTCGCGGAGAACGAAGCCTACCGGTCGCTGTTCAACATGCACTCCGATGAGGACTTTGAACGACTGGCCAGGGCGGATGCCGAACGGGTACGGGCGATGGCCGAGGACGAGTCCGAAGACCTGTGGGAAGAGGAAAGCGAGAGCTTCTGAGACCGGCGCCTGCTTCCTGAACCGGCACCGCCGTCTCGAACCACCCCCGCGTTCCGGCCTCCGCGCCCGGAGTGGGGCTGCCTGACAATGCCGTGAACGCCGGAGGGAAGCCGCGGCACATCTTGCGAACTCGCTGACCGTCAACGATAATGGCCAACGCCCGCTTCGCCGAAGCTGCCCGAAACCGGGCAGTGCGACTGCGAGGCATCGAGGAGGAAAGCCCCGCTTGTCCGACGTAGTCCAGCAGCAGGACGGTCTTATCGCATGTCCGAAATGCGACGCGCTGTATAATGACATCCAGCCGGATGACGAGCATCGCGCCATCTGTCTGCGGTGCGGCGCCACGCTTCTGGCACCGCGAGACGGCTCTTTCCTGACCGTATTTGCCTATGCGCTGACCGTCCTGATCCTGATCTTCACCGCAGGCTGGTTTCCGTTCATATCGATCAGCAAGGCCGGACTTCGTAACACCTCATCGATCTTCGACGTCGCCATGTCCTTCAGCAGCGCCGCGATGGTGCCGCTGACCATCGCGGTGGCCGCGATGATCCTGCTTATTCCCGCGCTGCGCGTCAGCCTCATCATCTACACACTGGCGCCGCTTCTGCGCGACAGGCCACCTCTGCCGCATGCCACGGTCGCCTTCCGGCTGTCCGAACAGCTTCGCCCCTGGGCGATGGCCGAGATCTTCGTCCTCGGCGTCGCCGTGGCGCTGGTCAAGATCCATTCGCTCGCCCAAGTCACCCCCGGCCCCGCCTTCTGGATGTTTGTCGTTCTTGCGCTGATTGCCACGATGCAGGACCGCGCCGCCTGCAGCCTGACGATCTGGAAGGCGCTGGAACGCAGATGACCGAAACCGCCAAGTCCAACGGTCTGTTGGCCTGCACGACCTGCGCGCGTGTCTGGTCGCCGGATCATGCGCGCTGCGGACGCTGCGGCAGCACGCTCATCGACCGCGAATGGCGCGGGCTGCAACCTGTCTGGGCGTGGTGGGTCGCGGGGCTTTTGTGCTACATCCCCGCCAATGTCTATCCGATGCTGCGCACCAGAACGCTGTTCTTCACCGAGGAGAACACCATCGTCGGCGGCGCAGCAGAGCTCGCGGCCCAGGGATCCTGGGGCGTGGCCGCGATCATCCTGATCGCCAGCGTGCTGATCCCGGTCGGCAAGTTCATCGCCATCGCCTATCTCGCGGTCAACCTGCGCGACCGCAAGCGAATGTCGCAGCACCGGCGGCACCAGCTTTACGAGGTTGTTGAATTCATCGGAAGATGGTCAATGATCGACGTGTTTGTGGTAGCGATTCTTTCTTCCCTGATCCAGTTGCAGGACGTGGCCAGCATCAATCCGGGACCCGCGGCGATGACCTTCGCGCTGTCGGTGATCTTCACGATGCTCTCGGCGCAAAGTTTCGATTCCCGGCTGATCTGGGACAAAGAGGAAGAGGCATGAACATTCCCGACCCCAAGATCGTTGGACCGAAAGACCGGGGCCGGCTGTCCTATTCGCTGATCTGGCTGGTTCCGATCACAGCACTGCTCGTCTCGCTCGGCGTCGTCTGGAAGACCTATAACGACCGCGGCCCGGTCATCGAGATCGCGTTTCAGGAGGCGACCGGAATACGCGCCGACGAGACCGAGCTGCGCTACCGTGACGTGACCATCGGCATCGTCGAGGAAGTCGATTTCGGGTCGGACCTGAAAACGGTCATCGCGCATGTCCGGGTCGAAAAATCTGTCGCGCCCTTTATCGACGCCGACAGCGAATTCTGGCTGGTCCGGCCAGAGGTGACGACACGCGGGATCAGCGGACTCGATACCGTCTTGTCCGGTGTTTTCATCGAAGGCGCCTGGGACAGCGAAGTCGGCGAAGCTGCAAGCGAATTCGTCGCCTTGGCGCAACGCCCCCTCGCCCTTCCCGGCGAAGAGGGCCTCAGCTTCATCCTTTATTCCGAAGACGGCAAGGGCATGGTGGAAAACACGCCGATCCTCTATCACGGGATCGAAGTCGGAAGCATCGGAAACCTGCGCCTCTCGGGCGACGGTAGGTCGGTCCTAGCAGATGCGTTTGTCCCTTTCCCCCATGACCGCCTGATAAACTCATCGACAAAATTCTGGGACACGTCCGGGTTCGATCTTTCCTTCGGACCGTCCGGCGCCAAGCTGAACGTCACCAGCCTCGCCTCGCTCGTATCCGGCGGCGTCAGCTTCGACAGCATCGTTTCGGGCGGCAGAGAGGTCGGGCCGGGTTCCGCCTATCAGCTTTATGCCAATGAAAGCGAGGCACGCGGCAGCGTGTTTTCCGGTCCCGCACGCGCGGGCGAACGGCTTTCGATCCTGTTCGAGGGCGATGTCAGCGGTCTGACCGTCGGGGCGCCCATCGAATTGCGGGGCGTCACGGTCGGTGAAGTGACGGCGATGACCGGCATCGTCGACGAACAGCGTTTCGGCGACCAGGATGTCCGCTTGCTGACCACCGTCTCGATCAATCCGTCCCGGCTGGGGATTGCGAGCGAGGAAACCGTGCTTGACTTCCTCGCCGATCAGGTGGCGAACGGGCTGCGCGCACAGCTGACGAATGCCAGCCTGCTGACCGGCGGGCTGAAGATCGTGCTGGTCGAGGATGAGACCGCGCCCGAAGCGGAGTTGCAGCGCAATGCCGACCCCTTTCCCCTGCTCCCCAGCGTCCCCGCCGATATCGCGGATGTGTCCGCGACGGCCGAAGGCGTGTTCGAGCGCATCAACAACCTGCCGATCGAGGATGTGCTCAATTCGACGATCTCGATGATGGACAGCGCCACGCGGCTGCTGAATTCGGACGGCATCAAGGAAGTCCCGGACGAGGCCCTCGCCCTGATCGGCGATGCACGGAAATTCGTCGGCTCGGAACAGCTGCAGGACCTGCCTGTGCAATTCTCCGAAACCATCACCAATCTCAACTCGGCGATTGACGATCTGCGCGGCGTGGTCAGCGCCGTCGCCGAGCAGGAGGTGATCGCCAAGCTCGGCGACTCGGTCGCCGCCATCGAACAGGCGGCCAATGACGCAAGCACCGCCGTCGCGGGCCTGCCCGAACTCATCGACAGTTCCACCGCTTTCGTCCGCAAGACCTCCGACCTGCCGCTGACGGCACTCGCCGAAGACGCCGATGCGCTCCTGAAGTCGATCGAGCGCCTGACAAACCAGGACTCGACCCGGCAGATCCCGGAAAAGCTGAACTCGGCGCTGTCGCAACTCAGCGATACCCTCGCCCAGCTTACCGATGGCGGCCTGATCGAGAACGCGAACGAGACGCTTGACGCCACCAGCCGCGCCGCCAACAGCGTGGCAGACGCAACCGATCAGCTTCCCGATATCGTCCAGCGGATCGAGCGGCTTCTGGCGCAGGCCGAAGGCACGCTGGCCGGACTCGACCGGAACGCGCCCCTGACGACCGAAGCCCGCGCGACGCTGCGGGAAATCCGAAATGCCGCAAGCTCGGTCAGCTCGCTCGCCCGCGCGATCGAGCGGCGGCCAAACTCTCTCTTGATTGGACGGTAGAATGAAGTCATCCACCGCTATGCTCGTTCTGGCCGCCACGCTTGCGGGCTGTGGCGCCACGCCCTCGCGCATCACGCTTCCGCCCGCTCAGACGGCAGAGCGGGTCAGCATCTCCGTCGGCTCTCTGGAGGTGTCGCAGGCGTCGCTGCCGCTCTATGCCGAATCCGAGGAAATCGCCTTTGCCGATGCCGCGGGCGTTCTGACCACGGACAGCGACCTGCTGTGGGCCGACGACCCCCGCCGCGCCGTCACCCAGGCGCTTGTGTCGAACCTGTCAAATCTGACCGGCGCGAAAGTGGCCGCCGAGCCTTGGCCGCTTGACCAGTTCCCCGATGCCCGGCTTGCAGTGCGCTTCGACCGGTTCCTGCCTGATGCGTCCGGCCAGTTCCGCGCTTCGGGCCAATACTACGTCGCCCGCGTCAATTCCGGCATCCGGGAAAGCGCCCGCAGCTTCGATCTTTCCGCGCCCTATGCGCCGGGCAACCCGATCTCGCTATCTGCGGCAAAGGCGGAGGTGCTGAAGGCTCTCGCCATCCGGGTCGCCAGCGACTCGCTCAGATAACACCCCTGAAGTCGCAGAACGCCCGGCATTTTGCCGGGCGCCTTAACTCTTGCTTGCGTTGAAACCACCGAACGTCCGTGGCCCGTTGGCGTCAGGCTTTCAGCGCCACTTCCAGCATGTCGAGCCCTTCGTCGAGATGCGCGTCCTCGATCGTCAGCGGAGCAAGGATCCGGATCGTGTTCCCGTAATAGCCGCAGGACAGCAGGACCAGCCCGGCATCCAGCGCCGCCGTGGTCACATGCTTGATCGCATCGGCGTCGGGCTCGTTCGTGCCGCGCTCCTTGACCAGTTCGAAGGCCACCATCGCGCCGAGTCCGCGCACATCACCTATGGGCCGCAACGTGTTGGATTGCTTGAACTTGTTCAGCCGGTCCACCATGGTCTTGCCGATCCGGTTCGCGCGGTCGCAAAGCGCCTCATCCTCGATGACATCCAGAACCGCAAGCGCCGCCGCGACCGAAACCGGATTGCCACCATAGGTGCCGCCCAGCCCGCCCGGCTCTGCAGCATCCATGATCTCGGCCTTGCCGATCACGCCCGAAATCGGAAATCCGCCGCCAAGCGCCTTGGCAACCGGGATCAGGTCCGGCTCGATGTCGTAATGCTCGATGGCGAAGACCTTGCCGGTGCGGGCAAAGCCGGTCTGCACCTCATCGGCCACAAGGCAGATGCCGTGCTCGTCGCAGATCTCGCGCAGCCGTTTCATGAAGCTCTTCGGGGTCTGGTAGAACCCGCCCTCACCCTGCACCGGCTCGATCACGATCGCGGCGACATCGGCGGGTCCGATATCGGCCTTGAACACGTGATAGAGCGCCTTGAGCGCATCCTCCTCGGTGACGCCGTGATGCGGGATCGGGAACGGCACATGGTAGACGCCCACGGCGGGCGGCGTGCCCTTGGTACGGTAGGGCACCGCCTTGCCGGTCATCGCCATGGTCAGCTGGGTGCGTCCGTGGAACGCGCCGGTGAAGGTGATGATACCTTGCCGCCCGGTATGCGCGCGCGCGATTTTCACAGCGTTTTCCGTGGCTTCCGCGCCGGTCGTGAAGAAGATCGACTTTGCGTTCTTGATCGGGGCCAGCGCGTTCAGCCGCTCGGCCAGTTCAACGTAATTCTCGTAGCCAGTGACCTGAAAGGCGACATGGGCGAATTTCTCGCACTGTGCGGCGACGGCGGCCATGACCTTGGGATGGCGGTGGCCGGTATTGGTCACCGCGATGCCCGAGCCGAAGTCGATGAAGCGGTTGCCCTCGACATCCCAGAGCTGGCCATTCTCGGCCTTGTCCAGAAATATCGGTGCAGCCGTTGCCACACCGCGCGGTACGGCTTTCTGCCGCCGTTCGAGAATTGAAGAATTCGATGTCATTGTGGTTCCTTGTCAGGCGACCGCCTGAATTTGACGATTTCGGCCAGAGTCACCCGTCCGCTGGGGCCGGGTTGTGATCAAAATGACGATATGCCTGTTTAAAATTCTTAGCAATCGTCCGATCATGTAAGTGCGGTGGCGATAGCAGGACTTCCCGGCCTTCACAATGGCGACCGCTTCGGCCAAAGAGGTTCGGCAGGAAAAGGAATGATCCAGATGGATTTCGACATCGGCGCGCGGCTGAAAGCCGTGCGGACCGAGAAAAGGCTGTCGCAGCGTGAACTCGCCCGCAAGTCGGGCGTCACCAACGGTCTGATATCCCAGATCGAACAGAATCGCTCCAGCCCTTCGGTCTCGTCGCTGAAGCGGATTCTCGATGCCATCCCGATGACCCTGTCAGAGTTCTTCAGCTCCGTCGCGCCGGAGGAGCGCAAAATCTTCTACTCGGCCGGGGAATTGCGGGAACTGAACCCCGAACGGGTCTTCCCGCAGTCCGCGAACGCCGCGGCCTCGGTATCGCTTCGCCAGGTCGGCGCGCCGGGCAACCACAAGCTGCAGATGCTGCATGAACGCTACGCCCCCGGCGCCGATACCGGGGCCGAGCTTTATGCCCACGAGGCCGAGGAATCGGGTATCGTCGTATCGGGCAGGATCGAACTGACCGTGGGAACCGAGACGCGCGCTCTCGGTCCGGGCGACGCCTATATATTCGACAGCACCATTCCACATCGCTTCCGCAACACCGGAAACGAGGAATGCGTGATCATCAGCGCTTGCACGCCGCCCTCGTTCTGACCGATCCATTGGGGGATCGATCCGCCCACATACAGGAGATGCAGGCCCTTGCCCGAAACGCCGCCACAACCTGCTGACGACCGAACCGGCGATCCTGCCGGAGTTCCAAGGCTAGGCATCGGCTGCATTACCCGTGGCAGGCCGGCGATGTTCGCCACGGCGCTTGACTCGCTCAGTCGGATGAAACTGCCCGCGGATGTCGAGGTGGTCTTCTGCCTCGTCGAGAACGCGGACGACTTGAACGTGCGGGCGGAAATCGAGACGTTTGAAAAGTCAGTGCCCGATTGCAAGGTGATCTTCGGCAACGAGCCGAGGCTTGGCATTCCTTTCGCCAGAAACGCCGCACTGGACCTTGCGCTGAAGGCGGGCTGCGACTGGCTTGCCTTCATCGACGACGATGAAACCGTCGACGGGGACTGGCTCTGCAAACTGCTCGACACGCTGCGCGAGCGCGAGCTTGACCTCGTCGGCGGCCCGGTGCGCACGCTGGCCCCGAAGGACGACCTGCCCTGGCTCCAGCGCAGCATCCTGCAGGGTCTCATCGCCCGCGCCCGGCGCATCGAGACCGCCGCGAGGCTGCGCACCGCCAACAAGCTCGACCATACCGTCAGCATCGTCACCAACAACTGGCTGGCAAGGCTCGATTTCCTGCGCCGGACCGGCATCCGCTTCGATGAGGGTCTCGGTCTTTCCGGCGGCTCCGATATCGCGATCTTCCGCGAAATCCGTCAGGCCGGCGGCAAGACCGGCTGGGCGCCCGACGCGGTGGTCTACGAGGAAATCCCGGCGGGTCGCCTTTCATTCGCCTACCAGTATGCACGGGGACGCGATCAGCAGCTTGCGACCTACAACATCAAGCGCGCGCAGTCGGGCCGCGCTCGGGTGCTGTCGTCCTCCGGCTTCATCCTGACAAAGACGCTGGTGGGCGCGCTACGCGTGCTCTTCTCGCCGTTTTTCGGCGGCACGACGCTGGTTCTCGGGCTGCGCGCCTTCGGCGCCGCGGCCGGACGGCTCAGGGGCCTGACGGGAGCGCGCAGCACCCATTACGATCGGGTGGCCGGACATTGAGACCTGTGAAGCGGCACGAGGTCACTCCAATTCCAAGTATGCCGTGGGGCGATGTGCCTACTTTCTGTGCCACGCTGTCGGAGCAAGGATCATGCACCTCGCCTTGCGCTGTCCCTTACCGCCTTTGTCGAAGTGCCGTCCGGTCGTTCGATAGTCAGACTCTCGTCGTTTGGCCAAAGCCCGAGAGCATCGTCCATGCTGCGCCATACGCCGCCGCGGCGGGCATCGTCGCGAGTGCCAGCCCCGTCATCATCGGGTCGGAAACGGCATAGCCGTGGCGTGCCGGTCGCACGACCGGTGCGTCGCGGCGGCGCGGCTGGCCGCTGGGTCTTCCGCCGTCATCTTCCCAACGAGCGAGGCAGGCGGGGCCGGGATCACCGGCCACGATTGGCGCTACGTGACATTGGTTCAACTTGAACGTCTCGGGGAAGAGTTCTTCGAAATCGGCTTTGCATAGCATCATTGGTTCAACTCCTTGTTGCGTCGCGTGATGGCGGTTCAGTATGCGAAGCGCCATGGAACACCCATGGCGCGACGCAGATATCGGATGTCGGTCATGCCGCTTTGCGATAGTGGTCGTCGTCGATCTCGACCGATTTCGCGGAATTCGCCAGCGGGCTCATACGAAGTTCTCGGTCGTTGAGATCATCCACCACGCGCGGAATGTCACCGCGGTAGATGCCGATGTCCCGGAGCAGCCGGTCATCCATGGCTTCCAGCGCCGCGATCATCTTCCGTCGCTCCCAACGCCGGTTCGCGGATCGTAGCCATCGGCGAAGGGCTTCGCCTGCTCTGGTACGTTTACGATGGGCGCGTGCGTAAGGCAGCGATGGCGAAAGATAGTTCAGATGAAACAGGTAAGGATGCATGTCATTCTCCATTGCAGAGGTACTGAAGCCTGACGGGTGACGCTGCAGCCATTCGCGGTCGACTTGCGGATCGTCACAAGCCACGAGCGGGCGGCGTAGATGCCTCCGTCAATTCATTTGATCGGTGAAAGATCAGGATGGACCCCGAGGCGCTGGACATAGCCGGAACGGCCTGCCCCGCCCGGGGTTACCGGCGGTTCAGTAGTTTTCCCGCGAAAAGCAGGAACCTCCTATGAAGGCTGAACATCATCATGACATTGATATGGGCCCTGACGGCGCGCCTTTCAATCTGTCGATCCTGCGCTGCGAACCCTTCGGCGCGAAAGCGCCGATGTGTGATGGGTTGAGGGCACGCTTTGCTCACGGAGCTACCGGCGACGACGGCCAAGATTGACTTGTTGAAATCCAATGCCTACTTCTTTGGTCATGTTGGTACATGCAGATCATTTCCGCTTTCTTCTGCTGAACCGCCCGGCTCCCCGGGCGGTCTAGGCGCGTCCGCGCCTGGCATACCTCCCGGGGTCTCCTCAACTTCCTGAACCGAACAAATGACGATCCGTCGTCAGAGGAGAGATCATGTCCAGCATCCACGATACCTATTTACCTGTCCCTGAAAGCCGCGCCGGCCCGAAGACGCGGCCGCGCACGTGGTCGATCTTGCCGGATGCCGATCACCGCCAACTTCGGCGGCATCTGGACCTGTGTGAAGACGGTCGGCACCCCGCCTCTGCATTGCTCGCCTATGTCCTGCGGTACAAGATCATGGCAACGGAACCGGTATGGAACGTGTATGCCAGCGATCTCGTGACCGGACGGTGCCGCGTGATCTTTTCAGTGGATCGCGGGCCGATCCAGACCGGATTGCTGGCCCATCGTGCCAGGTCCGGGCTTGCCAGTGGTGTGATCCCCGTCTGCTCGCTGCTGGGCGCCACGCTGATCGGCATGCGGGTCGGACAACACGCGCCACTTTTGCGTGAGGATGGAACGATCGGCACGATCTCGGTCCTGGGCGTGGTCCAACCGAGCTATCCCGAGTGACCTTCGCCTAAGGCGTTCCAAGACCCATCAACCCGAGAATTTTTCTTTTCATTGCCTGTACATGGAGGCTATCCGAATGACGACTCAAATGACCAGTCCCGCCAAAAAGCGGCAGATGCGCCACCCGAAAATCGTTATCAACGCCGATGATCTCGCGCATATCGAAGCCTTGGCGGTAGGCGCGATGCAGCGCAATCCTGCGCTGGCCGATCGCCTTTTGGACGAGATTGGCCGCGCGCGTATCGTGGCTTCCCGAAAAATGCCGAAGACCGTCGTCGGGGTTGGCAGCGCAGTGACCTACATGGACGAAACCACGGGACAGGAAAGACGCGTGATACTGGTTTATCCGGAGGATGCCGACATAACGCGCCATCGGGTTTCGCTGATGACACCGATCGGCGTGGCGCTTCTGGGCCTGTCCGAAGGGGCTGCCTTCTACTGGGACACCCGCGACAGCCAGCGCCGGATGCTGACAGTCACCCACGTCGAGCAGCCACTCGCCGCGGAGACCGGCGGAAATTGAAGATGGTGTAACCGGCGAAGTCCGTCCCGACCGCACATACCGACCCGGAGAGAGCGATCCAATGACGTGAAAGTTGGAGGTTCTCTCCGGGCAAACCCAAATCGCCGCCGTTAACACCCAGTTCTCCGGAGTGAGTTCAATGACCCTCGATCGCGTGCGCATAAGCTGCCGCAATTGCATGGAAGTCCTGCCCCGCGCCGCTCTCAAGCGATGCCCGCTTTGCCTTGAACCGATCCTGCGGCCGACCGGTTTCGGCGATATCGCTTGTCGAGTCTGCAAGAGACCGACCCCGCGCGCCCATGCCGGTCGGTGCCCATCCTGCGCCGCAGCAAAGGGAGGACGACTGCAATGACGGCAAAACAACATGCGATGCGCCTCGTCTGGCCAACGCTCCTCACTTTCCTGTCTTTCGGACTGATATTCTTTTGGACAGACTTCGCGGGTGCTGCGATCGGCAATGAAAACCTGACGCTTGGGATCACGGCACTGGCCTACTTTGCCGGGGCCTGGCTGGTCAGCCGGATTGTGGCTATGACGCTGGATCAGGCGGCCTCACGCAGGCGACCCTATCCGCGACTGCTCAAGGATCTGATCGCTGCGGTGCTGTTCCTGGCCGCCTTCGCTGCAACCGTTTCGCTATATATGGGACAAGGTGCTCTGGGCGCGCTGGCCGGTTCTGGACTTATCCTGGCGATGCTGGGATTTGCCATCCGCAACGTGGTCGCGGATACGTTGTCGGGCGTGGCATTGGGGGTCGAAGGGCCGTTTCGCATCGGCGACTGGATCGACATAGACACGCTGGCGCGTGGCCGGGTCATCGAAATCGGATGGCGGACGACACGGGTTCTGACGCGCGACGCGACGTACATGATCCTGCCCAACAGTCAGATCGCGCGCCAGAGGATTACCAACTAGTCGGCACCGAAACCACAATACCGCGCACAGGTATCCCTGACGCTGGATCACGCTTTTCCCGTAGATGAAGCAAGGCGCCTCATCCTTGACGCCTTGCAGGGCGCGACGCTCATTCAGAAGGACCCTGCGCCGGATGTAAGGGTGCAGGCCTATGAGGAATCTGGCATCACCTATGCAGTCCGATACTGGTTGTCGCGCTTCGATCGCGATATCAATTGCCGGGATGAGGTTTATAGCCTGATCGACAAGGCGATGCGGGAGGCGGGAACAACAGTACCTCGTCGCAGAATCGAACTGGTCATAACTGATCCGTTGGCGGTCCGCGACGCGTCAATGACTTGGCGGAGTCAAGCACGGCCCACCGGAACTTGAACGCATCTTCAAGAACCTGGCTCCGAATGAGGTCACGGATCGCGGAAAGCTTGCCATTTCGGACGTCGTTTCCTCGATATTGCCTGATCTGCCCGCTGTTTGCCCTTTCTTTATAACGAAAACCGGCGGGTCCGTGCGATGCCCAAGTCAACAAGGGCAAATTCCGATCGGTCCTTCTCTTCCGGGAAAAACCCCGCTATTTCGTGGGCTCATGCGGGGCGGAACCGCTCAGCTTCCCCACAATGCCACACGGAGGCCGCCATCCGCTTTTCAGTCACCATCGCGCTCATTCTCGTTCTGTCCGCTGTTGGATTGACCTACGAGATCGCCGCCGGCCGTGTGCTAGCACCCTTCTTTGGCACCTCGTTGCTGACCTGGACGACGGTCATCGCGACGGTTCTGGCCGGATTCTCCCTGGGCAGCGCCCTTGGCGGGGTTGTGGCGGAACGGCCCCGCGCCGTCGCATTGCGCAAGGTCCGCAGCGCGCTCGTCGCGGCGGCGGTGCTGATGGCCGTGTCGCCGACGCTGCTTGGCCTTCTGCAGGCCTGGGGCGCGCGCGGCAACGGTGGAATGATGCTCAGCGTAGTCCTCGTGTTCTTTCCGGCCTCTGTCTGTGTGACACTGCCGTCTCCATTGCTTGCGAAACTCGCGATCGAGGCGCGCCCGGGCCGGGAGGGATCGACGCTGGGGTTCGTGCTGGCCGCAGGGTCGGTCGGGGCGATCTTCGGGGCCATCCTCGCCGGGTTCGTCACCTTGCCTTTGATCGGCTCGACGGCGACTTTCGCCGCCTGCGGGGCCGTGGCGCTGCTTTGCCTGTTCTTCGTGCGAGGCGGCGAACCGGGAAATCCCGGCGTGAACATCGCAGCGGCGGGTTTCGTCGCCTTTGCAGGCCTCGCCGGAGCCCCGGCCTGCCAATACGAATCTGGTCTGTCCTGCTTGCATGTCGTCCAACGCGGCGGGGAGGTGCGCCTTGTATCGGACGGCACATTGCAAGCAGCCGAGAGGGTCACGCCGGCAGAGGCCGAAGATGGCTCGGTCAGACTTGCCCTGAGCTATACGCAATGGCTTTGGGCGCGCATGGATCGCGATCTGGGGCCGGAGGCGACGGTTTTGTTCGTCGGCGGCGGCGGTTACACGCTGCCGACAAAGTTGCTCGCCTCGCGGCCGAAGGCACGGGCGATAGCGGTTGAGATCGACCCTCTGGTGACTAAGGTGGTTCGGATGCACATGCCAAGTGCCGCGGAAATGATTGCTCAGACAGGCTTTGACGTATCCGAAGAGGGCGCCGACGGTCGGCTCGGCATCGTTCATGCTGACGGGCGGGTCTACCTTAACGAAACAGATCAACGCTTCGACGCCGTCGTGATGGATGCGTTCTCCTCCGGCTCGGTCCCGGCGCATCTGGTCACGCTTGAGACCTTCTCCCGCCTGCGGGAGATCGCCGATGGCCCGGTTTATGTGAACCTTCTGGATACGCCCGACGGTTCCCTCGCGCGCGGCGTCCAGGCGATCCTGCGGGAGCTTTATCCGCACGTTGAGGCCGTTCAGGGCGACGTGAACGCACGAGGTCGAACCAATATCCTCTTCGCGGCTGCCCTTCGGCCGCTCGCGCCTCTGGACAGTGTGCCAGACGGCTACGGCCCCACACAAATCTCCGACGCCCGCGCCTTCACCGATGATCGCGGCTGGGTCGGACATCGGTAGAACTGACGGTTTGAACAACGCTTTCGGCCCAAAGCGGCCACTCGCCTCGACCCTACACGCTGCAGTGCAGCTTCCTGAAAGCGGATATCGGCGGGGAAGCACTGCAATTTTTGGGACTGATGACTTGCAAAGCGGACTTTCTGCCATTCCCAAAGGAAGCCCCATATGTCCCATTACCTGCGGCGACGATCGGGTCTGTGACCGGCGGCTCCAGAAGATGTGCGGCCCGCTATCTGGTCGATCCCGTCGTCTGCACGTCTTCGTCCGGTTGGGAGAAGGGACAGGTTAGAACCAGGTTGGCGTGCTCCGGTGGCGGTTCTTCGTGCCGCGCCCGAAGTTCAAGAGCTATGCCGATTTGAATGCCTGGCCCACGTTGGCCCGTTCGACGGGTTCCACGCCGTACCGGGCTGAAGGAAGTGGCGGCGGACCATATCCCCGACGGTGTGACTTTCAAGACCGTAGCACGGCACGGCAAGCTTTATGAAGAAGTGCTGGAGGTCGCGAAGGAACTGGACGTCGATCATATTGTCATCGGCGCGCTCATGCCGGCGGGCACCTGCCAAATGAGATAAAACCGCCGGAGGGCTCGTGATCGTGCATCCGGTGAGCCATGCTTCGGTTGTGCTGGAGACGCCTGCCGGTGTGATCTATGCCGACCCCGTCGGCAAGCCTTCCTCTCATGAGGGGCTACCATCTGCAGATCTGGTGCTGGTTACGCACGAGCACGGTGATCATTTCAACACCGAAACCTTGCAGGCCGTTGCAGGCTCCGCACCGATCATCGCGAACGCTGCGGTACACGCCATGATGACTGTCGACCTCGCCGCGCGGACCTCCGCGATTGGCAATGGCGAAAGCTCCAGCCACGGGGATGCAACAATCGAGGCGATCCCGGCTTACAATATTACCGAAGGCCGGCTCGATTTCCACCCACAGGGCCGGGACAACGGATATATAATCAACATCGGCGAGGGTCGTATCTATGTGTCCGGCGATACCGAGGATATCCCCGAAATGCGCGGGCTCAGCGGTATTGACTTGGCTTTCGTCTAGATGAATCTGCCGTTCACAATGGATATTGACCAAGCGGCATCGGCAATTGCCGAGTTCCAGCCGACTTTTTGTCTACCCCTACCACTATCGCGGTCGCGACGACGGCACCCAGGATCCAACGCTACTGGCCGCACTTATCGGTGACGCCACGACCGTCAAGTTGCACAATTGGTACGGAGACCTTTAGGGCCACGACGTAGCGTTGCGGCAGGCAGGGTGATTTCGTTCCAGGATATGTCTGTCGAGGGTGACCATTGCGAACTCAGGCTAGCTCACCTTGTTCTGTAGTGCAGCCTCCACAGAGCAGGTATTCGTGGTTCCTCAGGCTCTGTGCAGCGCGGCGCGGCATTCCCATTATTCGCCTCAAGGTCTCCCCCGCACCTCATACGCGCCGCGGCCTGGCGCTGCGAGGCGGCCCGTCGGAATTTGAGCCGATCGCGCGCATCGGACTCTTTCCTTTTGCTAGGCAACCACTACCCGATGGCGAGGATCGGTCCGTCAAGCAGGCGCATCAGATCGCCGAAATAGCCGCCAGACCGGGCAGGCGTTGTCGGGTCCGAGGTGATGGCGACGGCAAGGTTTCTGCCGCGGTGCGCCGCGATGATCTGGCCGCCGTAGCCCCTGGCAAGCACGTAGCCAGAAGGAGACAGGAACCAACCATAGCCATACGACAGTCCCGACCACGGCGATCGCGCACGGGGTGTTGTCGAGGCGGCGATCCAGGATTGCGGGACGACCTGGGCGCCGGCGAACCTGCCATTGTCGCGAAGCAGGGTTGCGATATCCAGCATGGCGGTCGGACGAAGCGCCATTTCGTTTCCACCGAGAAAGTAGCCCTGCGGGTCGCGCGTCCAGGCGGGTATTTCGATGCCCAACGGATCGCCAAGCCGGCTGCGCGCCTGCGAGAGGAGGCTTTGCCCCGTCGCTGCTGTGAGCGCCGCTCCCAGGATGTGAGTCGAGCCGGTGGAATAGAGCATTCGCGTTCCGGGCTCGGCGACCATCGGGCGGGTCAGCGCGTCAGTCAGCCAATTGGCAGAACTGACCCATTCACCATAGTTCGGTCCCGAAGTGCGTTCGAGGCCTGCGCGGAGTGTCACCAAGTCCTCCATCGTGATGTCAGCCGCATTGGGCGTGGCATTGGTTGGCAGAATGCCGGGCGCGACTTCGCCAAGTGTGGCAGTCACCGACGGAACTTCGCCTCTGCTGATTGCGACCCCCAAAAGCAGTGCAACGATGCTCTTTGAACAGGATTTGATATTCGCCAACCGGGTCAGGCCCGGGCCGCGTGGCTCCGCTGCAAACACGATCTCTTCTCCAAGTCTGATCTGGAGAGAATGGAGTTGCGAAAGCCTGCCGATTGCTGTGTCGAGGTCGTCCGTCTGCGCGCGGCCGAGATGCGGCATCGCCAACGAGGCGGCCACGGTGAGGGCGAAAGTGCGGCGAGTTTGCATGAAACGAGGATGCGTGGATGGCTGAAAACTGTCCAGTGTGATCCGTGTCACAATTGCGTCGGCAGGCTTTCCGCGCGATAAACTTGAAGCGTCAATGCGACCGGCAGCCCGTCGTCCTGCAGCATGTCATGCAGAGCGATGGTCGGCTCATTGAGTGCCGCATCCTCCTTGTCGAACATGAGATAATTGTGGTTCGAACGATGGCGTCAAAGCTCTTATTTTCAGTCCAAGCAGGGCGACCGGAGTGTCGTTGTGCACGGAGAAGGAAATCGAAATGACCGCCGGCATCCATCACGTCACAGGGATCACCGCGAATGTGCAGGCGAACGTGGATTTCTATGCCGGCTTTCTCGGCTTGCGGCTGGTGAAACGCACCGGCGGCTTCGAGGATGCCGAACAATTGCATCTGTTCTATGGGGATGCGGCGGGCTCGCCGGGTTCACTCGTCAGCTTTTTGGTCTGGGAAGCGGGTGGACGTGGCCGCGTGGGACATGGACAGGTCGCGGAAATCTCCTTCGCGGTGCCGCCCGCCAGCATCGGCGACTGGCTGACGCGGGCGATGGACGCGCGGGTTTCGGTCGAAGGGCCCTCTCGCGAATTCGGCGCACCGGTCCTGCGGCTCAAGGATCCCGACGGTCTGATCGTCAAGCTGGTTGGCGTGGATGCGCCTGCCGCTGCGCCGTTGCCCGATGCCGATGCTCCGGCGCGCCTTCATGGCGTGACGATCCTGTCGGAAGACCCTGACGAGACGACCGCGTTCGTCACCCGTTTCGGCTACCATGAAAGCGAAAGAGAAGGCGCAATTCGACGGTTGGCTTCGGACACTGATGTGGTCGATGTGCGCGATGCCTCCGGTTTCGTGCCGAGCGTGCCTGGCGCGGGTATCCTCGATCATGTCGCCTTTCGCGCGGCGGACGAGGATGCACTGCGGCGGATGCGGCAGGAGCTGCGCGACATGGGCGGGGTCACCCGGATCCACGACCGCAAGTATTTTCTTTCGCTTTATGTCCGCGAGCCTGCCGGAACCCTGATCGAATATGCCACCGACGGTCCCGGCTTCGCGGTGGACGAGTCGCCCGGTCAACTGGGTGAGACGCTGTTCGTGCCGCCCCAGGACGCCGACAGGGCGCAAGACTTGAACTTGATGCTTCCGCAATTCGCCCTGCCAGGCGAGGACAGGTTTCCGATCCGTGATCTGCCCTTTATCCACCGCTTTTACCGGCCCGAAGACCCGGACGGCAGCACGATCGTCCTGCTGCACGGCACCGCTGGCAACGAGGCCGATCTGTTGCCGCTGGCGCACCGGATCAATCTGCGAGCCACTCTTCTGGGGGTGCGCGGCCGCTCGACAGAGGAAGGCATCAATCGCTGGTTCCGCCGCTTCGATGTGGTCACCTACGACCAGGCCGACATTCGTACCGAAGCCGAGGCCTTTGCGGCATTCGTTAAAGGTGCGGTGTCGGGCTACGCGCTCGACGCGGAGCGGCTGAGCTTTTTGGGTTATTCAAACGGGGCCAATCTGCTGGGCGCGGTGATGCAACTTCACCCCGAAACAGTCGGCCGAGCCATCCTCCTGCGAGCTGTCCAGGTGCTGGAAAATCCGCCCGACACAGACCTGACGGGCAAGCACGTGCTGCTGCTGAACGGGGCGAGCGACCCTTACGGTCGCTTGGTATCGCCGCTAGAGCGGGCGTTGCGCGCAGGCGGCGCGGATGTGGAAAGCAGGACGATATCTGCGGGACACGAGTTGGTCGTCACAGATGTTGAAATCGCGTCGGCCTGGTTTGCCGATCACGTTGAGGTCGTTACGAGCTGACGGGGCTCAGTTCGCGCCGTGCAGTTGGCCGACGCACCCGCAATCTTGAATAGCAAATCTGAAGGAGAACCGATGGACCTACAGGCCTACATGACCCATAGCCTGTCTGCTCTCGTCGACTAGGGTCGCCGGCGGCGGCAAGGAAAAGCGTCTGACATCGCGGGAAGGTCTAGTCAACAAAATCGCGAACGCTCGAATGGGAAAGAAGCAGCGAATGCGGTGGTCATCACGGGGTGCCCACAGGGTCGCTACAGTGAGAGCAGCCGTACTGGATGGACGACCCTCAGCTGGGCGTGACAACGCGGCTTGATCCCCAGATTCCTTCCACTCCCGTACCGTCTGCGCCGCGAACCTGAAACACGTTCTTCGCCAGATCGAGTCCGACAGTGACAATCTCTGCCGTGACCGCCTCCCAAATTGAATTGTTGCGAACCCACCTTGGCACGGTGATGCCCTCGGGGGCGGTTACGGCATCGGCCCGGTCCCATCAACGACTATGCGACAGCGGTCAGACGGTGCCGCCCAGCGACCCTTCCAGCACGGCGAGTTCCTGACCGCCTGCCATCAGGTCCGTAGTTCCTCGGGCTTGGCTTCGGTCAGGTTCACCACGGTCGCGCCAGGCGGAAGCCCGGCTGCGGCTATTGCGTCTGCGATATCGAGCCGCAGTGCCTCTACCCGATCATCTGGTGCAATGCCACTGCGCGAAACCACCAGAACACTGTCCGACATGTGATCGAGCAGCAACGGCACCAATCTGCGGCCAACATCGCCCGTACCGCCGATCGGCACGATCGTCTTCGGGACGGCCGGAGGCGGTGCGGTGCGACCCGCCATTACTCGATTCCGTTCGCACGCTGCAATTCGCGAACATATGCCACGATCAGTGCAACGGTTTCATCGGTGATCCCCTCTACTGGCGGCATGTCACCGAAATCCCAATGATGCGACTGCACTCCAGCCGTGGCGGCCCGAAGGAAAGCCGTATCACCGTGATGACCGGGTTCGTAGATAGGATGGATCAGTGGCGGGCCCTTACCGGTCCCGCCGGCCCCGTTGGTGCCGTGGCAAGACGCACAGGCGCGTTCGAAAGCAATCTGGCCGAAATAGCCTGGCGCGCTCAGGGTTTCGGGCACGTTGATTGTTTCGGGGTCAGGCGCAGGGTTTGCGGCGTCCGCGCCGTGCATCTCCGTGCTAACCCTTGGCCGGTCGTGCCCTTTATCGGACTGGGCCGCAGTACCTGTCGCGAGTCCGCCAACAACAAGCACGGCAATTGCGAACTTCTTCGCAGGCAACGTATGTACTCCAACCATCTTCTCTCGATGCATAACTCGCTTCCCAAAATCCCATCCCTTGCCCGGCCGGGCATTTTCGACCGGGTCATTTCGCGCAAACCCCGTTTTTTCGGGGATAAGGGCGGATGCCTGATAGCTACAGTTTTGCTTAGTCGTGGCCTCCCTCTTCTTCCATATGCTCCATCATCTCCTTGAGCGCGTCCGGGATTTCCGCCTCGGAGAACTTTGCCTGTTCGTCAGGGTCGTGGACAAAGGCAATGATCGCGGCGAGCTCCTCGCCCGTGAACTCGATCTGATATCCCAGTTCGTCCTCCTGCGCTTCAATCATCGCGGGGGCGCCGCGCCACATGCGGGCTGCGAACTCGAACGGGTTCATCGGCATGTCCATGAACTCTGCATCGAGCATCATCGCATCCTCTCCGCCAACGCCGTTGATCGAGTGGCAGACGACGCATCCCTTCGATGCAAATAGCTTTCGGCCCTCGGACGAATTCATGGCAGGCAACATCAGCCCACTGCTCATCATGTTACCTTGCATGCCGTGAGAGCCAGCGAATGCCGACTGGGTTGTTAACAACACAAGAGTTGCGGCAAATGCCACATACGGCGTCTTCATGACTTTCTCCTTTGTCGATTTGAGTTCACAGCGAGTCGGTTTCCCTAGTCGCACCTGAAACCTCAGGGAAAAACGCGGGTACCGCTTTGACATAGCTCAGATACGCCTCCCCGAACCGGGCAAGATTGTCTGCCTCTTCGTTTCTGGCCAGTCGGGCGTACATCCAGACCAGCACCGGAAACATCGCGAGCGTCAGGATGGTTGGCCACTGTACCAGAAAACCCAGCATGATGAGAACGAACCCCACGTATTGGGGGTGGCGAATGCGGGCATAGGGGCCTGTCGTGGCCAGCCGACCCTGCCTTTGCGCCGACCATAGATGGTGCCACGCCACGGATATCAGCCAGAAGCCGCCTCCGATGAGGGCGAAACTCAGAATATGAAAGGGGCCGAAATGCGGGTTTGACTGCCAGCCGAACATCATTTCAGGCAGATGTCCGCTATCGTGGGCCAGCCAGTCGATATTCGGCCAGGTCGATTGCAGCCAGCCGGACAGGACGAAGATCGTCAACGGGAACCCGTACATCTCGGTGAAAAGCGCCACGATGAAGGCGCTGAACGCGCCGAAACTCCTCCAGTCGCGCGACGACTGCGGTTTGAAGAAGCTGAAGGCGAAAATGATGAAGACCGCAGAGTTGATGAATACCAGCACCCAAAGGCCATACGCCGTTCCGGGTTCGGTCATGTCTTGTCGTCCCCGGAGCCATGTCCGCCGTGACCCCCGTGCATAAAGAAGTGCATCCCGACGCAAAGCAGCAAAGGCAGCCAGATCAGCAATCCGCTGCCCAGAATATGCACCCGGTGCTCGAACCCCAGAAGAAGGCCACCTGCCGCCAGGGCGACGATCAGATAGATGCCGGCGCGTGATCGCCAGAACGTGGGGGGCGGCGTCGACACGACGTTTCGGTCCGATATGTCCGGATCGTCCGGGTCCTTGGGGGTAACGTCAGAAACGAGGCTTGGTCTTTCCTTCATCGAGTATCCTCCTGCCAGTTGGTGCCGCTTTCGGTCTCCGCGAGGGAAGTCTCGAGCGCCGCTCGTGGCGCGACCCCGTCGAGCGGACGCACCGCGATATCCAGCCGTCGGGCCGCGTTATAGCCAAGCGCCGCGGCCTCGGTGGCGGCGGCGCCGTAGGTGCTGCGGTAGCGCGCGGCAAAGCTGCTGGCGTCATTGTCGGCGGCCCACCCGTTGGGAAGCGCACCGGGACGCAACACGACGCCGGCGAAAGCAAGCGATGTAACCGCGGCGGATACGTCCGGCTCCGGTCCGATCACGACCAGGACGTCGGGCGGCATCCGAGGCGTCCCGACCAACCCCGCGACCTGGCCTGCCGCTTCGGCAGGCAGCGGCAGAAGCTGCACGTCTACGCCGCCCAGATGGCCGTCTGATGTTTCGTCCGCATGCCCGTCCCGCTCATCCGCCGCCAACAGGAATCCGTTGACCGCCTCGGCGAGACGCGCCTCACGTTCCTGACCCGCCACCAGAAGCCCGGCGGTAAATTCGTGCGCCGTCGCCATGTTCGCCGTGACGGTGAGAGCAAGAGCGGCCAACGCGCCTCGAACAATATCAAATCTCATATTCTTGCACCTCTCAGCCGCAGCGAATTGAGCACCACAGAGATCGAGGAGGCGCTCATTGCGAAAGCGGCAAACATCGGGCTGATGAGGATGCCGAAGAAAGGAAACAGAACACCCGCCGCGACCGGCACGCCGGAGGCGTTGTAGATCAGCGCGAAGAAAAGGTTCTGGCGGATGTTGCGCATGGTGGCCCGTGCCAGCCGCCGCGCGCGCACGATCCCGTCGAGGTTGCCCTTGACCAGAGTGATGCCCGCGCTTTCGATGGCCACATCGGCGCCTGTGCCCATGGCGATGCCGACATCGGCCTGCGCCAGGGCCGGCGCGTCGTTTACACCATCCCCGGCCATCGCCACCTTGCGGCCCTGCTGCTGCAACTCCTTGATGATCCGCGCCTTGTCCTCGGGCAGCACATCGGCCCGGATTTCGTCGATGCCGAGACGTGCACCGATGGCCTTTGCCGTGCGCTCGTTATCGCCGGTCGCCATGATGACGCGGAATCCCAATTCATGCAGATCCTTGATGGCGGCGGGTGTTGTCTCCTTCACCGGGTCGGCGACACCGACAAGACCGGCGATCTCGCCATCCAGCACCACGAACATCACCGTCTCGCCCTCGTCACGGCGGGCATTGGCCTTGGCGGTCAGGTCGCCCGCCTCGAGCCCCAGTTCGCGGATCATTGCCAGGTTGCCGAGCGCGACCGCTTTGCCGTCGACGACCCCTTTGACGCCCTTGCCGGTGACCGCCTCGAAGTCGTCGGCATTGGCCATCTTCACACTTCGCTCCTCCGCACCCCTGACTATCGCCTCGGCAAGAGGGTGCTCCGATCCGCGTTCGAGCGATGCGGCGAGACGCAGGACCTCGGCCTCGTCGTGACCGCGCTCGGGCAGGACGGCGACAAGCCGCGGCTTGCCTTCGGTCAGCGTACCGGTCTTGTCGACGATCAGGGTATCGACCTTCTCGAACCGCTCCAGCGCCTCGGCGTTCTTGATCAGCACCCCGGCCTGGGCCCCCCGCCCCGTGGCCGTCATGATCGACATCGGTGTCGCAAGCCCAAGGGCACAAGGACAGGCGATGATCAGGACCGCGACGGCCGCGATCAACGCGTAGGACAGTGCCGGCGCCGGCCCCCAGGCCGCCCAGGCGATGAAGGACAGGACCGCGATCCCGATCACGACCGGAACGAAATAGCCTGACACCTTGTCGGCATACTTCTGGATCGGTGCGCGCGAGCGTTGCGCGTTGGAGACCATCTCGACGATCTGTGCCAGCATCGTGTCGGATCCGACACGCGTCGCCTCCATCACCAGGCTTCCGGTGCCGTTGATCGTGGCGCCGGTCAGCGGGTCGCCCTCGGTCTTCTCGACCGGTACGGGTTCACCGGAGATCATGCTTTCGTCGACCGAGGACCGGCCGTCCAGAACCACGCCATCGACCGGCACCTTGTCGCCGGGCCGCACGCGCAGCCGGTCGCCGACCTGCACGTCCTCCAGTGGAATTTCCTCTTCGGTGTCGTCGTCGCGGATCACGCGCGCGGTCTTGGCCGCCATGTCGAGCAGCGCGCGGATCGCCTTGCCGGTTCCTTCACGTGCGCGCAATTCCATCACCTGGCCAAGCAGCACCAGCGTGACGATCACCGCTGCCGCCTCGAAGTAGACGCCGACATGTCCTTCGGCGTCGCGAAATCCGTCGGGGAATATACTCGGCGCCAGAACAGCGACGACGCTGAAGAGCCAGGCCGCCATCACCCCCATGCTTATGAGCGAGAACATGTTGAGATTCATCGTCTTGAACGAATTCCAGCCGCGCACCATGAAGGGCCAACCGCACCAAAGGACAACCGGGGTTCCGAGAACCAGCTCGATCCAGAGGGTTGCCCGCTCGCCGAAAAACTCGCGGACCTCGGGAAACCCGACATATGGCGCCATGGTGAGGACCAGAAGCGGAATGGTCAGGACCGTGCCGATCCAGAAACGTCGGGTAAAGTCGACAAGCTCCGGATTTGGACCGTCGCCCGCCATAACAGCCGATTCAAGCTCCAGCCCCATGCCGCAGATCGGGCAGGATCCCGGCTCGGTCTGGCGGACGGTCGGGTGCATCGGACAAGTAAAGACGGCCCCATCATAGCCGGCGGGGACGGTATCGTATCTGTCGTCCGCCGGAGCGGTGCTGGCATGGTGGTCGTGAGTGTGGTGATCGTGCCCGGTATGCGCGGCAACCTCCTCTTCGGGCACGAGATGCATCCCGCATTTTGGGCAATCGCCCGGACCGTTCTGACGCACCTCTGGGTGCATCGGGCAGACGTACATGACGGTTTCGGTGTCGGGTGCGGCACGGCTTGCTTGGTCGTTCATTTGGATGTCCTTCCGGCGGGATTCGGGGCCAACCTAGTTGTTCCAGCAGATGGAAGGTCAAGGCCCGTCGCAAGTGCCCGGATCGCTTCGGTCAGTATACTGGAAATTCCAATCGCATTCGATGGATGGGGTATGGAGTCGGTGGTAATAACCCTTGCCGCACCGGCCGACAGGATGGCGTCCTGCGCGCCGTCCGCGAAGACCGCGTGGATGGCCAGGCAGACAGGCGCGGCGGTTCCGGCCGCAAGCAACCTTTCGACGGCGCGTGCCATCGTAGTCCCGGAGGATGCGATATCGTCGAGGATCACCGGTGTGCCCCCCCGCAGCGCCGTGCTTTCGGGCACGCTGACGTCAACGCTGCGGTCGCCGGACCTCACCTTGCGCAACACCTCATAGGGCCGTCCGGCCAGCCGGGCCACCTCGGCCACCCATTGCTGGCTCTCGCTATCGGGACCAAGGAAAACGGCGTCGGGTAGGTTCGTCTCGATCCAGCTTGCAAGAAGCGGGGCCGAGACGGCGCGGACCGCGGGGATGGGAAAAAGATCCTCCAGCCGCGCGATGCGGTGCAGATGCGGATCGACGGTCACCAGCCAATCGAAACTCTCCCCCAGGAATTGCGCGAACAGCCGTGCGCTGACCGCCTGCCCGGCACTGAATCGCCGGTCCTGCCGCATGTAGCCGAGATAGGGAGCGATCAATCCGACGCGGCGCGCGCCCATCTCGCGGGCTGTCGCCGCGGCGAAGCGCAACGGCAGCGCAAGGCGGTCGGGATCGCGTAACGTGGCCAGAAGCGCCACATCTGCGCCCTCCAGATCGCCGGGCAGCGAGACCAGGCTTTCGCCGTCGGGAAACCGGTGCCAGTCTAGCACGCGCGGTTCCGCGCCCAGTGCCGGTGCAAGGCGCTCGGCCAGCGGCCTCATCTCGGGAAACGGAAAAAGGATCATGACACCCCCTCGGACAGGGTGAACACGCCGGTTTGGGACTCGGCATAGGCGAGGGCGTAGGCCAGTTCGCCCGGTGTCTCGGCATGGAGTTCATAGAGCGGCTGGTCCTTGTCCACACGATCACCGATCCGCACCAGCAATCGAACGCCGGCGCGTTGCTGACGCGGGGCACCGGCCAACTTTGCAATGCGTGCGATCCTGCGGTTGTCCACGGCAGTCAATTCGCCCGCGTGCGGGGCGCGTATGTCGATGCGCTGTGCCGCGCTCCCGGGCTCCCGGAAGCCGCCCTGTGCCGCGCAAATTGCCATAAACTTCGCTTCCGCCGCGCCGCTGTCCAGAAGCGCCTGCGCACGGTCCCGTCCCTGCCCCGCCACGGCGTCCGGAGCGAGGTCCAGAAGATGCCCGGCCAGATCCAGCGCCCGCGCGCCGAGGTCGCCGGGCGCGTCCGGCGTGCGCCGCAGAACCGACAGCGCGTCCATGGCTTCCAGCGCCGGGCCGATGCCGCGTCCCACAGGGGCCACGCCGTCGCTGATATGCAGCGCCAGGTTCAGACCCAGCGCCTTGCTCACCGATGACAACCGGGCACCGAGGGCCTCGGCGGCCCCGGCCGACCGCACCTTGGCGGTGGGTCCGACCGGTATGTCGATCAGGACATGCGTGGCACCGGCCGCCGCCTTTTTCGACAGCACACTCGCCACGAGTTGGCCAGTGGAGTCGAAATCGAGCGGACGTTCGACACGGATGAAGTGATCATCGGCAGGACTGAGGGCGAGCCCGCCACCCCAGATTATGCAGCCGCCTTCTGCTTCGACCACCCGGCGCAGCGCGGCGGCGTCCAGGGCGACTGGCGCCATGACCTCCATCGTGTCGGCCGTCCCCGCCGGCGAGGTGATCGCACGGCTCGACGTCTTGGGGATCAGATACCCCGCCGCCGCGACAATGGCGACAACGATCGGCGTCGTCCGGTTGCCCGGCAATCCGCCGACGCAGTGTTTGTCGAGAACGGCCCGGTCCCCCCAGTCGAGCGTCTGCCCGACATCCTTCATGGCGCGGGTCAGCGCCACGGTCTCGGCCTCGTCCAGCCTGTCGCCCGCACAGGCGGTGACGAATGCGGCAAGCTCGAGATCCGAAAGCCGATTGTCGAGAGTGTCGCTGACGATTCCTGCGAAACCGGCCTGATCCAGTCTTTCGCCATAGGCTTTCGCCCGGATCATCGACGCGGAAGCGGGCGGTTCAGGGTGCGAGAACGCGGCCCTGTCCCCCGCCTGCGCTTCAAGGGCCGCCCAGGCGGAAACGGACAATGCCGCCTGGTCCACGGCAAGCCATGCCCCACGACCGACCACATTCAAGGTGGCAATGATCCACCGGTCCTTAAGGTCGATCCGTATTCGAGTCTGGGCCGCGAACCCTTCGGAGCGGCAGACATGGCAGTCTTCATGCATGTAGACGACCGGTTGCCGGTAGGTGTCGATGCCGGAGGGGAAAAGGGTGAGGGTTTCGGTCAACGCGGACGGTCCAGATAGACGGACTCGAGGTGCTCCGGGACGCGCACGGGTCGCCCAAGCTCATGTTCGACGCGAAAACGAAGCGCGTCCGACGCAGACGGCTCGCCGTGAGTCAGATAGGTCATTTCGGGGACGGGACCGGCGGACATCCAGCGCAGGATCTCGTCGGCATCGGCGTGCCCGGAAAAGGACTGGAGCTGAACCACCTCGGCCTCGATCGGGAACTCGCGCCCGAACATGCGCAAGATCCGAGCGCCTCCAGCCAGCGCGGCGCCACGCGTGCCACCTGCCTGGAAACCGGACAGAAGAATCGTGTTCCGCCGATCCCCGCCGAAGCTGGCCAGATGATGCAGGATACGCCCGCCGGTCAGCATGCCGCTGGCGGATACGATGATCATCGGGCCCTGGCGCGTATTCAACTCCTTGGATTGCTCGACCGTGTTCACGCGTTTGGCGATCTCGAACATCGCGACGCAATCTTCGCGGCTGACGTGATGTTCTTCGTGATGGCGGTGATAGATCTCGGTCGCGTCCACCGCCATCGGGCTGTTGAGGAACACCGGAACATAGGGAATGTCGCCCCGTCCCATCAATCGTGCGATATGCAGCATAAGGCCTTGCGCCCGTCCGACGGCAAAGGACGGAATCAGCACCGTGCCGCCACGGGCAAAGGTGCGTTTGAGGACCGGGGCCAGCTCGGCCTCGGGGTCCGTATCGGGATGGGACCGGTTGCCATAGGTGGATTCGCAGACCAGCACATCGGCCCCGCCGAATGGTTTCGGCGGTCGCATCAGCGGATCGGGATCATGGCCCAGATCGCCGCTGAAATGGACAACCCTGCCGCCGACCTCAAGTCGGATCTGGGCCGCCCCAAGAAGATGTCCGGCCGGAATGAAGCTGGCCGCGATGCCGTCGCCCAGTTCGATCCTCTGATCGAAAGGGTGCGGATCAAGGCGATCCAGCGCAGCCTTTGCATCCTTGAGCGTGTAGAGTGGTTGTGGGTTCTTGTGCCTGGAATATCCCTTTCTGGCGGCATAGCGCGCCTCTTCTTGCTGGATATGCCCGCTGTCCGGCAGAATGAGCCCGCACAGCTCCGCCGTTGCCTCGGTGCAAAGAATCCGCCCGCGAAACCCCGCCCGGATCAGTGCGGGCAGATATCCCGAATGGTCGAGATGGGCATGGGTGAGCAGCACGGTGTCGATGGTGTTGACGCGCACAGGGAACGGTTTGCGATTGCGCGCACGCAGCTGCTTGAACCCCTGGAACAGGCCGCAATCGACCAGGATGCGCCGCCCCATGGCTTCGATCAGATAGCGCGATCCTGTCACCGTTCCGGCGGCACCGAGAAAGCGCAGTTTCGGACGTGCGGTCGGGATCATGCCTCTGCTCCCCTGCTTGAGATGGCGTTGAAAAGCCCCCCGAAGATCAGCGCGGCGTACCAACCATACAGAAAGCTCTCGACCAGACCGATGATGAAGCCCACCGGGGTCAGCCAGACGAAACCGGGCAGCAGGCCAGACCAGACCTCGTACATTGCGTATCCGGGAAAGATGAGATCGAACACGACACAAACCACGTATGTCAGCGCCAAAAACAGGCTCAGCGCCCAACCCAGTGGCACAATCGGCAGACGCACACGCCCTGCACCGGCAGGCCCGCCCATGACGCAAGCCCCGCACGTCATGCGCAAGGCCACGAAAAGGATCGCAGCGACGGCGGTGAAATAGAGGATGGGCATCATGGCGTGTTCCTTTCTTGTCGATGATCAAACTGGATCGCGAACGCCGTTGCCGGTCGGCACCTTGCAAGGATGGGTGCGCAACCGGCGCAAAACGCCCATCCTGCGAGGCATCGTCAGTTCTGACCGCAGCAACAGCCGGATTTGACCGGTTTTGCCTTTGCGGGTTCCGCAACCTGCGGTTCGACAGTTGCTTTCGGCTGCGCGTCGGTCTTGCCACCGCAACATCCGCCCTGTTTTTGCTGTGCTGTGTCTTGCGTCTGAGAAGTTGATCGGTCGTCCATCTGGACCTCCTTTTGTTTGGTTTCGTTCTATAGACGCGCCCCGACCGGAAGCATTACAGGGATTGGCAACCTGTCGGTCTTCGTTAGTACAGGAGCAAGTGTATCGCTCTGCCGTAGGAAGGCGTCGATATTGCAGACCGAGTTACTACATTCCGGCAGGCTGTCGGCTGACCGGTGCAGCCGGTTAAAGCAGCCGCCGCGCGGCCCATCCGATCAACTCGAAACCACGCGCGCGCCAGCCGCGGGAAAGCCAGGTCCGAAGAGTGACTTCGCGGGCATCCGAAATATCTTGCAGATACTGCGCCTGTAACTGCCCTGCCAGGACGCGGTTACGCGCGAACAGGACCAACTCCTGATTGATGAACAGGCTTCGGTAGTCGAGGTTTGCTGACCCGACGATCGACCAGCCGGCATCGACGACCGAAGTCTTGGCATGCAGTTGACGGGGTAGATACTCGTAGACCCTCACGCCCGCCGAGAGAAGCTGCGCATATGCCGCCCGCGTCGCCCAGCCAGCAACCAAAGGATCGCTCCTGCGAGGCACCAGCAGACGGACGTCCACGCCGCGACGCGCGGCGTCCTGAAGCGCCCGGTCGACCACGGTGCCCGGGCTGAAATAGGGCGACGTCAGATAGACGCAGGTCTGTGCCATCCCGATCAGTCCCGCGTGCAGACAGGCGAGCCTCTTCTGACACTTGCGCGAATAGCTCGGCACCAGGAGCCCTTCGATCCCGCCGGCCTCTTCGGGAATGGAGTTTGCCGGAAGCGGGCGGGCGTCCCGCCAGAGCCGGTCGAAGTGACTTGCGGCAAGCGTCGCCAACGGCCCCTGGACGCGCGCATGGGTATCGCGCTGGCGGCTTGCACCGTGAAGCCGACGCGAGTTCAACCGGCGGATATTGAAACCGCCCAGGAACGCTTCCCGGCCATCCACGACGAGAAGCTTGCGGTGGTTGCGCTGGAAATATCGCAGTGGGTGTCGGAGATCAAAGGGACGAAACCAGCGAAACCGCACGCCGCTTCGTTCCAGTTCCCGCCGAAACTTGTCGAAATTCCGCTGGCCGGCACCGAAGGCGTCGAGGTGCAACCGAACATCAAGCCCGGTTCGCGCCTTGTCTGCGAGCGCGGCGACAAAACGCGCCCCAATTTCGTCTGCCGCAAAGATGTAGGATTCCATCCAGATCGCTTCGGTCGCGCCCTCGATCGCCGCGATCATCGCATCGAAGAGAGCATCTCCCTCGACAAACAGCTGGAAAGCGCCCGACCCTTCGCCCAGATTTGGCACACAGATCGCTGCCCGCGCCTGCGGCAACGTCAGGGAGTTTTCACGAGGGACGCGCGGGTTGCTCATAATCGCGACTTACCGCCCCACCGGTTCGGTCGCAACATCGGTGTCACGACGCCGGCGCCATGCCTGCAACGCGAATGCGCAAGGACGCACATCCTTCAAGTGTTCGCTACTTCATGGGCGCCGTGCTGGCACCAGACACAATCGCAGTTGTTGTGGCTGCAACTGCGGTCCTGCAAAGGGTTGCGATAGTGAAAACGGGCGAGCGGCAGCAGCAGGCGCTTGGGAAATGACAGCCGATAGGCCTGACCCAAAGCATCGCCCGTGTCGGTCGATCCCAGCTTTCCGATCAGATAGTCGATCCCGCGGGGGCCCGTCTGGTTGAACAAGTACCGATTGACGACACCACCGCGCAGGCCGGGTTGCAGCGCCTCACGCCAGGCTTTCGTGTAGTCGGCGCCGCTGATCAGGCTTTGGGCCGCCAGCCGCCCGGATCGCATCGCATAGCGCAGCCCGAATCCTGCCAACGCGTCCTGAAAACCGGCATGCTCGCCGATCACCGGGTTTCCGGCCTGCATCGCCGTGCGCGGCAATCGAACATTCCCGAAACCGCCGAAACCTCTTGGCGTATTCATTTCCAAGCCTGCGTTACGCTTGAAGTATTCCACGGTTGCCCCGAGATATTTCGCTTGATCGCGAAAGCCCGAGAACATGCAACTGGCCACCGTGCCGCGCCCCCGGTGCACGAGCAGATAGGCGTAGCCCTTCGGGGCAAGCTCGGTCCCGAAGGCCAGCCACGCGCCATCGGCCATGGAGGTCTCAAAGACGTAGCCCACGGCGATGATATCGGCCCGCCTTGGACCGCCCGCCAGGATCATGCTGCTCGTGGTCCTTTTCACGCGATCGTTGAACCGCACCTCGGCCCCGGCCGTGCGGGCCTGATCCAGCAAGGCCCGGTCAAGCGTTCCCGGCGCGGTGCCTCGGCGCAAAAGATAGAACAGGGGCTTCGATCCATGCACCCGGTGGGCCTTGGCATGGCTGTCGAAGACGATGCCTTCGGTTACACTGCGATGATCGAAATCGGCGGCAACACCGGCATCGGCCAGTTCGTCCAGAACGTTCTGCGTGGCGCTCCAGTTTTCCAGACCCTGAAAGTCGTCGTGGAACCGATGGCCAACATCTTGGTGCCATTCTCGCACTACGACACGACGATTGGCCTTTGCCAAAGCGATTGCACAGACCAGCCCCGCCGGGCCGGCGCCGACGATTTCAATCGCTTTTTCTTTAGGGTCGGCGGAACCTGGTGCTAGCACCATCATACCAACCTTGTTCGGTGCGATCGACGCCCTGAAAGGCAAGATTTACGTCCGCACTGTGAGTCAGATCCCGTAGGCCCAGGCCGGCAGTCGGCCCATGTTGACATCCACCATCCCGACACCGGGCACGTTTTCGACGGCGACGCGAATTGCATTCTCCTCGAAATCGCTGTCGGCGACACCCCAGACGGCGACATTCCCGTTTTCCACCGTGTAGTTGATCAGGTTGACCGCTGCACCGGGCACTTCTTTCAGTGCCTCGTCAATCTTCGCACGCAGCACGCGGTCGTCGTCCGACGGCCCAGGCAGCGCCCTCTCCTGAAGCGCCGACAGCGCATGAAGCAGGTTCGCCCGGCTGACAATGCCGACCACTTTATCGGATCGCACCACGGGGACTCGCTTGATCCGGTGCTTTTCCAGAAGACGCGCGATCGCGGCGACATTGGTTTCTTCTTCGACCGAAACGATATCGCGGGTCATCACGTCCTCGACACGATGGCTTTTGAGCTTGATGAAATCCTGGGCGGTGCCGCTTGCCTCGTCCAGCAGCTCAAGCCACCACGATCGGCGCGGGCCGTCGGACTCGCGGACGCGCCGCATGAGATCGCCTTCGCTGACCAGACCCTTGAGGTTGCCGTCCACGTCAACGACGGGCAGAGCGCTTACGTGGTGGTCGAGCATCAGGCGCACTGCGTCGTCGATTTTTCCGCCCAGCGGGACCGAGATCACGGATGTCGTCATGATATCCTTGGCTTGCATGTCGTAGTCTCCTTCTTGAACTATGGCGCGATCCGCTGATCAGGTGCCTATGACGAGTTGCATGTCGTTGCCAAAAACGTAGGGCGGTATGTCGAGGTTGCGAGGCGCCGGCCCCTTCCGGATCCGCCCCGAAGTGTCGTAATGCGATCCGTGGCACGGGCAGAACCAGCCGCCGAACTCGCCCACCGCCGAACCATCCTGACCCAAGGGAATGCAGCCGAGATGGGTGCAGACACCGATGACGATCAGCCATTCACCAGCCGCATCCGCCGTGCGGTTTTCGTCGCGTGCGGGCACTTCGCCGGTCTGGTTCGGATTCTCGCGCGAAGTGTCGACAGGATCGACAAGGTCGTCGAGTTCGACAGCGCGGGCAGCCTCGATTGCTGCCGGAGACCGGCGCCAGACAAAGACCGGGCGGCCCCGCCACTTGACGGTAATGCGTTGGCCCGGTTCGAGGCCGGAAAGATCGACCCTGACAGTACCGGAAGCGGTCACGTCGGCTGAGGGATTCATCGAGTCGATCAGCGGCCATACCGCGGCACCGACGGCAACGGCGCCGGTCGAGGCTGTTGCATAGTACAGGAAGTCGCGGCGCTCTGTTGCGGGCGGCAGATCCGGCTCGTCACTGGGCTGGCTCATCATCAATCCTCCGATCTGGTGTTCATCTCTGCTGCAAAGACCGGGCTTTCGATATGAACACCCGCATCGACATGCAGCACCTCTCCCGTGATGCCGCTGGTATAGTCGCTGGCGAAAAGCAAAGCGGCTCGACCCACCTCGTCAGCCTCGATATTGCGCCGCAGGGGTGCGGCACGCGCGGTCGCATCCAGAAGCCCGGCAAAGCCGGTCAATCCCGACGCCGCGCGGGTCAGCACCGGCCCCGCCGAAATTGCGTTGACGCGGATGTTGGTTGGCCCGAGTTCATGCGCCAGATAGCGCACCGTGGCTTCGAGCGCGGCCTTGACCGGCCCCATTACGTTGTAACTCTCCACGACGCGTTCCCCGCCGAGATAACTCAGCGTGATCAGGCTGCCTCCACCGCTCATCAGTGGTTCGGCCAGATGCGCCATCCGGATAAGAGAATGGACCGACACGTTCATCGCTTGGGCGAACCCTTCGGCCGAGCAATCGGTCAGCCGACCACGAAGATCGCCGGGCGGCACACTGCCCACGGCATGAAGGATGAAGTCCAGCTTTCCCCAGCGATCCGCAATTGCGTCGAAGACTGCGTCAAGCTCGTGCGGGGTATTCACATTGCAGGGTAGGATAATCGGCGCCTCGAGCCGTGCGGCCAATGGTGCCACATGTGGTTTGGTTCGCTCATTGACATATGTGATGGCCAACTCCGCACCCGCTTGGCGAAAATGCAGGGCGGCGGGCCAGGCAAGGCTGCGATCATTCGCGATGCCGACGACCAGACCCTTCCGGCCGGACAGGTCAAGCAGTTCCGCAGGATCGCAGCAGTCGTCGAAGTCAGGCATCTTCGGATTCTGCCTTGGCATTGGAGGACGCGGCCCTCTTCTTCTCATACGCACCATGACTTCTGCTCGTCTTGCCATCTTTGTGTCCGCCATGACCGTGCCCGAAAAGGTGCATCGCGGCCATTCCGCCGAAGAGGAGAACCAAAACCCAGTTCTGAGAAAGCCATTCCATATTCGTTCACTCCTTGCTTGATACGGCGTCCGGATGGTTCGCCCGTGCAGGTGAGGTGGTGATGGGTAAAGTGCCGAACATCGCGCCGAAGACATGGGTGATCCACGCATCGCGCCCCTTGCGCCATGCGCCCAGAACCTCGCCGGTGCGCGCCGACAGCGCGCGTTCGGTGACAATCGCGGGGTGGTTTTCCGGCAAAGGGTCGCGCGTCTCGCGCAGCGTCTCGGCGGTGGATTTGACCAGCGCCATCCATGGGTTCACCCGTCCGGAAAACATCGTCCTGGTCCACCGCATGGGATGCAGGGCGCGCAGGGCCTCGGCGCTGGCCGGGCTGGTCGCGGCCCGCAGCCACGGGCTCACGAAAGTCGAATAGGCCGCCTCGTTGATCCGCGATATCTGCGCCACCTGTTCCAAGGCCGCATCGTCCGACGCAATGCCCAGATCTTCGACCTCGCGCGGCTCGAACCGCACCGCAAAATCGCCGCTCTCGCAGTCCGGGTCGCCCGACGGATTGTCGATCACCATCTCGTAAAGCCCCGGTGCCAGTTCCTCGACCTCGTCCAGGCTTTCCAGGATCGCCCGATGCTGAAGCTTCGCGATGGACCCCGAGACAAAGATGCCAAGGTGGCCGACATGGCCGTGCGTCATGTAGACGATGCGCTGCCCGGCTGCCTTGAGCGCATCGGTGTCGGGATAGAGCTTGGCGATCCACCCCATTGCCTGTTCGGGCGGGGTGATGTTGTCGCCCTCCGAGGCAAAGATGATGAGCGGATTGCTGATCCGCTTGAGGTCAACGGTGCAATGCGCGTCCAGTTGCATCTCGCCCTGCTCCAGCCGGTTGCCGATGAACAGGTTCTGCGTGATGCCGAGGATTTCCTCGCGGCTGAGCGTATAGTAGCCATTCCACCAGCGCTCGAATTCGAGGAACCTCTCACGCTCGGTGTCGGCATGGGCAAAGAGGGTCGCGTATTTGTCCCAGATGGCTTTTTCGGGTTGCAGGCTTTCAAAGTTTTGCGCCAGCCACGCCCCGTCGAAACGACCGTCGCCCAGATCGGAGATCATATGCGCGGCCCATGCCCCGCCCGTCAGCGCGCCCATCATCCGCATCGGGCTGCTTGCCGCCTCGCCCGACCAATAGCTGAGCGGCGAGCCATTCAGCACCACGGGCCCGGTCAGACCCTCGCAATCGGCGGCCAGCAGCGTGGCCGCCCAACCGGCCTGACAATTGCCGTAAAGCACGGGAGCTGTATCCGGGTGACGGCGCGCGACCTCCGAGACGAAATCGCGCAGTGCATAGTGAACGTCGGCCAGCGTTTGACCCGGCATGGGCTCTGGAAAGAAGATCACGAAATAGACCGGATGGCCCTCGTGCATCGCCATCCCGACCTCGCTGTCGCGCTTGAACCCGCCGATGCCCGGCCCGTGCCCTGCGCGCGGATCGATGACGATCACGGGCGGCTTGGCTTCGTCCACGCAATCGTCCCAGCAATCGTCGCCGACCCGCGTGATCCTGAGCAGCGCGTAGTTGGCCGGCCGGTCGAAATTGCGGGCGTCAAGCAAAAGCTCGTAGTCGAAATCCAGCAGCGGCGGCATGCCCTGCCGCTCATGCGCGATCATGTTGTCGGCGCGTTCGCGCAGCGTGTCGAGGAACAGCACCCAGCGTTCGAAGGCGTCTTGGGCATAGGGTGTCTGCGCGCCCGTGCCCGCACCGCCAGCGACGGGTGCAGGGGCGTGTTCGGGCGTCTCCACCGTAAGGCGCAGGCTCTTGTTCATGTTCGGTTTCCTTTTGGCTGGGGGTCTGTGCCGGAAGGTCTTCCAGCGAGCATCACAAGCACGAGATCCTCCGCGACATCCTCGCGCAGACCGGTCAGCAGATAGGACGCATCGCCGGGCTCGATGCCCAATGCGCGCGCCGCGAGTGGCGGAGGCTGGTTCATCATTTCGACCCGCTTGAACAACGCCCGCGCCATCGGGGCGTTCGCGTGCCCGCAGGTCTCGGCACAGGCACAGGTCATCCGCGAGAACAAGATGCGAAGATCATCGTCGTCGGATGATGGGTGACGGGTTCCCCCTGATTTCCGATCCATCGTCTTGCGTGGCATGGTTGGACGACTCCTGTGGTTGAGCCTTCGGGCTTGGTCACAGAAGAAGACGCTGGAAGAGGGAAATTATTACGGATCCGACCGCGCGGCAATCACGATACCTGCCCCGCTTCCTCGCAATCGGTCCCGTGCTTGTCGCTCTCGCAGCCCTTGGGCGGGCAGGAACAGTCGTCAGGATCTTCCAGGCAGCATCCGCCGCAATGGTCCAGAATTGCTTCGCGCAGGCCAGTGCGCGCCCGATGCAACCGGACACCCAGCGCATTGCGGCTCAGTTCCAGATCAGTCGCCACGTTTTCGCGGTCCTCTTCGCCGAAATCGATGCGCCGGATCAGCTCCGCATCGGCCGGGCGCAGTTCGGTGAGCAGATCGCGCGAGCAGGTGCAAGGCCGCGCCATCTGCGCCGGCGCATCGGCCACCCATTCTTCGGGCTCGCGCGCCACGGCAACCGCCAGTCGGCTGCGCCGGGTCCCCTTGCGGTAGTGATCGTTCAGGGTGGATCGCAGGATCGTGTAGAGCCAGGCATTCATCCGTTCGGCGTCGCGGAGCTGATCCTTGCGCGTCAGCACCCGGATGCAGAATTCCTGCAGCACATCCTCTGCATCCGCGCGGTTGCCAAGCCGTTTGACGAGGAACCCCATGAACGCCCTGCGCCCGTCCAACAGCGCGCGTTCCGGCGAAGTGTCGCGCACCTCCCGCTTGCGACTGTCTTGCGATGCCATGACGTCCCTGCCTTTCCGCGTATCTTGCGTTTTCAAGCAACAATGGTCTGATTGTTGCATCTTGCAGTTTCAACGCGGGCCAGCGTTGACATGGATCAAATGCGCTGTAGCCCGTCGCGCCGCTCCAGAAGGCATGAGTTTCCTGTCCGCCTGCGACAAGGTGGCTTTCGACGATGATGGCGATGGCCAAGATGTCGCACTGCATCCTGCTGGCTTAAAGTTCCCCTTCGGCGCGGTACGGTTACCCTTGTGGTCTGCCCTTGAGATTGACGAACACGATCCCCAGAATAACCAGCGCGATACCGGATAACTGAATGCCGGACAGACGTTCCCCGAAGAACGACGCGCCAATCGTAAGACCGAAGATCGGGACCAGAAAGCTGAACACGATCGCCCGGTTCAGCTCGACCTCTTCCAATACCGAGAACCAAACCCAGTACACGAGCGCCGAGCCGAAAAGGGCCAGCCCCAGCAAGGATAGCGTGAACACGGAATTCCACTGAACGGCGGTCAGATCTTCCAGCGCGAAGGCTGCGATGGCGAGCGGCACGCTGCCGATGAGCAACTGCAATCCCATTCCGAAAAGCCCGTCCACCTTGTCCGCGATGGACTTGATCGCCACGTTACTGATGGTCACACCAACCGCGGCCAGAACGATATAGGCGAACCCGATGGCCGAGCCTTCCTGCCCCCCGGCGAGCAGTTGCGGCAGGGCGATCACGAGGATCCCCGCAAAGCCGACCGAAAGGCCGATCCAGCCGATCCTCGGCAACCGTTCGCCAAGCCATGCGACCCCCAGTATCGCCGCAAGCAGGGGCTGCGTGTTGGCGATGACGGTGGCGAGGCCCGGAGACACGAACTCGGCCGCATGAAACATGCCCAGAAACCCCAGACTGGTCGCCCCAAGACCGACGACAGCCAGAGTCACCCATATGCGCGCGCCGCGCGGAAACGGTCTGCGCAAGATCATGGCCAAACCCACCAGAACCACTCCGGCCAGAACTGCGCGCATTGTCGCAAAGGTCAGATGCGGCGCGTATTGCAGCCCCGCAGTGATCAGCGGAAAGCACGCCGCCCACAGGAACATGGCCAGAACGATCTTGGTTATGACGGTCGGCGACATCGAATTTCCTTTTTGGATCAGAAGTGGCGGCAATTGCAGAATTTTCCGATGTGCCAACTCAGGGGCGAATCAAGAAGACGTTGCGCCAGCCGAGACCTTACGCCGGAAAGGCCAGAGGGCACTGGCCGAGGCTCCGATCCTTCGAGACCCGGCGCAAGCCATGACAGAACCGCAAACAATCGAAGCAAGAGAAACACCCTGACGCTGTAACGTTTCCGGGGCTTCGGCGTCTTACTCTGCAGAGGTGCATTATGAATGAGGACCGCAAACACCGCTCTTCCGTAGAATATCTGCGCGATGCAGCCGCCAAGGTCGCGGATGCCGCTGTGCGTCGTGCGCTGGTGGAAGGCCGTCAGCATATCCTGCGTTTCCTGCTTCGACGGCTGGGCGATGCGGACGCCGCCGAGGATGTCCTGCAAACGTTCATGCTGCGGGCCATAGACCGCTCCGAGCAACTACGCGATGTGCGCGCCGTTCGCGGCTGGCTCAGTCAGATCCTGGCGTCGTCGATTGCGGATTACGGTCGCAAGGTTGCGCGGCAGCGTCAGAGGGAGGTGGTGATGGCCCCAACCGACCTGGACAGCTTCCAAGACGGGTTCGACGAAGAACTCGATGAGGCGATATGCAACTGTCTCTACAAGCTGTTGCCAACCCTGAAGCCGGAATACGCCGAAGTGATCTGGCGCGTCGATCTTCAGGAGCAGCCGCGCGAGGCTGTCGCCAAAGACCTCGGCATCACCTTGAACAACCTCACGGTCCGTCTTCACCGTGGCCGGCAGGCATTGAAGACAAGGTTGGAACAGATGTGCCTGACCTGCCCGGTACATGGCTTTCTCGATTGCGATTGCGACGCCGCAGAAAAGGTCCGCGCGCGTTTTCAGGCGCTGAAGGACGAGGCCGGAGCTAAAACGACGGACTGAGTCGAGATGCCCTGGCCTTCTCTCACCGCGTGTCCGCAATTCAGGATCGCAGTCTGTAATCCATCAGCGAGGACACGCCGATCCGTCTTCCAAATGTTCAGCCTGCACACACCTGTCCAGCGCCGGGCACCGGGTCGGCAGCCGTCGCTCTGTAATGAACCTTGTCGTCTTCCGTCTGTTTTACCTGAAAGCGGCCGTTGACGCCGCCTTTGGACGAAAAGTGAGATGGAGCAAGCGATCATGTCCAATAGCGAAACCTCTCATGACGAACGCTTCGAACAATACGGCGGCCGATTTGCGCCAGGACGTTTCTCGCCGGGACGCGCGGCCATGTGGCTGCTCGCCAAAGCGCTGCGCCGCCTCGTTCAAAACGGACGCCTCACCATTTACGATCCCTGCGGCGAGACGTGGCATTTTGGTCCCGGCGGCGAACCCGCCGTTTCTGCGCGTTTGACCGACAGGGCGCTGCCTGCGAAACTGCTTGCGAACCCCAGCCTCGCGCTTGGCGAGGCCTATATGGACGGGACGCTGCGCATCGAGGCGGGCAGCCTGCGCGACCTTCTCTCGATTTGCACGTCCGACATGGATACCATCGACGCGTTGCCCGGCATGCGCTTGATCGGCTTGCTGGACGCGTTCATGGCGCGCAGGCTACATCACAATCCGATCAGCCGGTCCCATGCGAACGTGGCGCATCACTATGACATTTCGACCGAACTCTATGACCTCTTTCTCGATGCGGACCGGCAATATTCCTGCGCCTACTTCGCGACTGGCGACGAAACCCTCGACGAGGCCCAGGCCCTCAAGAAAAGGCATATCGCGGCAAAGCTGCTGCTGCGGCCCGGGCTGGAGGTTCTCGATATCGGCTCGGGCTGGGGCGGGCTGGCGATGGAGCTTGCTCAGAAACACGCGGCCCGGGTCACGGGCCTGAGCCTCTCGACCGAACAGATCGCCGCCGCCCGCGACCGTGCCGCGCGATCCGGCTTGTCGGATCGGGTCGCCTTCGAACGGCGCGACTACCGTCAAGAGCGGGGCCAGTATGACCGCGTTGTGTCGGTTGGCATGTTCGAGCATGTGGGCCGCAGCGGGTTCGATGCGTTTTTCGGAACGCTCCAGCGGGTTCTCAAGGCCGATGGCGTGGGCTTGTTGCACGCAATCGGCACGAAGGCGCCCAAAGGCGGCAGCGATCCGTGGATCCGGAAGTACATCTTCCCCGGCGGCTATCTGCCAACTCTGTCCGAAACCATCGCGGCAGCAGAGCGGTCGGGGATGTGGGTCACGGATGTCGAGGTCCTGCGCTTGCATTACGCCGAAACACTGCGCCACTGGTCCGGACGCTTCGCCGCAGAACGTGAGACCGCGCGAACGCTCTACGACGAACGGTTCTGCCGGATGTGGGAGTTCTACCTGGCTGTCTGCGAAACGGCGTTCCGGAATGGACGGTTGATGGTCTTCCAGATCCAGCTTGCCAAGCAGCGCGAGACCGTTCCGCTGACCCGGAATTATATCGCCGAAACCGAGGCATGTCAGATCGCCGGGAATATACCGCCCGATACAAACACTGGGAGAGCATCATGACAGACGAAAAACAGATCAGAGTGGCCGTGAACGGATACGGCGTGATCGGCAAACGGGTGGCAGACGCGGTTGCCGTACAGAAGGACATGGAGTTGGTCGGCGTGGCGGATGTCGTCGCCGACTGGCGGGCCCGGATGGCGACCACGAAGGGCTTCGCGCTTTACGCGGCCGATCCGGATCGCGTCCCGGCCATGCGCGCAGGCGGTCTCGTCGTGACGGGAGGGCTCGACGACCTGCTCGCCTCTGCCGACATCGTGGTGGACTGCACACCGAAAAAAGTCGCCGCGCGCAACGTCGAAATCTACCGCGAAAGAGGTATCCGGTTCATCGTTCATGGCGGCGAAAAGCACGAAGTGACCGGCCATTCCTTCGTCGCCGAAGCGAACTATGCAAGCACGATTGGGCGCGATAGCACCCGCGTCGTGTCCTGCAACACGACCTCGATCGTCCGCACCCTCACAGCGCTGAAAGTTGCAGGGCTCCTTGGCTCAGCGCGCGGAACGCTCCTGCGCCGCGCCACAGACCCGTGGGAAAGCCATCTGGGCGGGATTATGAACACGCTTGTCCCCGAACCCGAAATACCCAGCCATCAGGGCCCGGATGCACAAAGCGTCGACCCCGATCTCGATGTGGTGACGATGGCCGTGAAGGTGCCGCAGACCCTTGCCCATCTGCACTACTGGTCGGTCAGGATGCCGCGCAAGGCCTCCAAGGACGAGGTGCTGGAAGCGTTCCGCGCCTCCTCCCGCATCGCGTTGATCCGGATGGCGGACGGGCTGGGCGCCCTTAACGCGGTCAAGGAGATGATGGCGGACTTCGGACGCCCCAACGACAGCCTCTACGAGGTGGCGCTGTGGGAAGACATGCTGAAGGTCGAGGGCGACGAGCTGTTCTATGCCTACATGGTCGATAACCAGGCCATCGTGATCCCCGAAACCATCGACGCGATCCGCGCCCTGACGGAAGCCGAGCGCGACGGATCGGCGTCGATTGCGCGCACGAACGCAGCACTTGGGGTCGGGACATTTACGGCGACCTGACAGCCCCCAGCAACAGGTTCCAGACCTTTGCGGGCAGGACCGATCAGCTCGCCGCCATGCCGCCATCGACGGGATATTGTGCCCCGGTGATGAAGGCGGACTCGTCGGAGGCGAGGAACAGGACCAGATTGGCGATATCGAGGCTTTCGCCGTATCGACCCAGCGGGATCGTTTCGGCAAGCTGTTGCTTCACCTCGTCGCCGTGGCCGGGATTGAACCCTTCCTCCAGCGACCGCATCATCCGCGTGTTGACCGGCGAGGGATGCACGGAGTTGACGCGCACGTTGTGCCTTGCGACCTCTATCGCGGCGGCGCGCGTCAAACCGACGACGGCATGTTTCGACGTGATGTAGGGCGCGACATTCGGGCTGCCCTTGAGGCCCGCAATCGACGACATGTTGATCACGCTGCCGTATTTCTGTCCAGTCATCATCGGCAGGACATGCTGCAGCCCAAGGAACGCGCCGCGCACATTTACCGCTATCACGCGGTCGAAATCCTCGATTTTCTGGTCGGCGAGCGGCGCGACCTTACCTTCGATTCCGGCATTGTTGAAGAACACGTCGATGCGCCCGAACGTCTCGACGGTCTGCGCGACGTATCTCTTGCAATCCTCGACCGAGGAGACATCGGCTGCGATTGTCAGCAGGTCGTCCGGACTACCCAGATCCCGCGCAGCATCCGACAGGTCGTCATCGTGGAGGTCCACAAGCGTGACGTTGGCCCCCTCACTCAAGAAGAGCCGCGCGGTTTCCAGACCGATGCCTGCCGCACCGCCGGTGATCAGGGCGACTTTCTCTTTCAGACGTTTCATGGTTGGTCCTCCTTGGTTTCAGGTGTTTGCGATCATCGTCCCTGCGCGGCCCTCCAGCATGGCAAGAGCGTCTTCCAGGCGGCCCACGCAGGCGAAACGGTCGCGCCCCGAGACGAATGTCGCAGCGGCTGCCACTTTCGGTGCCATCGACCCGTCGGGCAGGTCTAGGCGCACTGCGTCCTCCGGTGACAATTGCCTTATCGCCGCCTGTGTATTAGTGCCGAAATCGCGGAACACAGCCTCGACATCCGTCAGCAACAGCAGGGCATCGGCCTTCAACTTGTGGGCCAGAAGCGCCGTCGCATGATCCTTGTCGATCACCGCCTCGATCCCGATCAGCGAACCGTCGGCACGCCGGACAACCGGAATGCCGCCACCACCCGCACAGATCAGCGTGACGTCATGACCGAGCAGCAGTTGCAGCACCTTCAGGTCGGGAATGTCACTGGGCATCGGCGACGGCACCACACGCCGCCAATGCGCACCGTCGGCCGCAATGCTCCAGCCGGGCGCTTCGGCCAGCCGCTCAGCTTCGGTTTTGTCATATACCGGGCCGATGAACTTGGTTGGCCTGTCGAATGCCGGATCCTTGGGGTCGACCTCGATCTGGGTCAGCAGCGTGGCCACCGGGCGGTCGTGACCGAGGGCGTTCTCGAGCGCCTGTTCGATCATGTAGCCGATCATTCCATCGGTCTCGGCGCCCAGCACGTCGAGGGGAAACACCTCGTCGGGCTTGTAGGCCGCGCCCTGCAGCGCAAGCAGGCCGATCTGCGGGCCGTTGCCGTGGGTGATGACCAGCCTGTGTCCGGCGCGGATGATCTGCGCCAGCGCATCTGCCGCACCGGCGACGTTGGTCCGCTGCGCCTCGGCGGTCAGCGGCTCGCCCCGGCGCAACAGGGCATTGCCCCCCAGGGCTGCGACAACCAGCATGGCCTTACGTTCCAAGCGTGGCGACGAGCACCGCCTTGATCGTGTGCAGCCGGTTCTCGGCCTGATCGAACACGATCGAGGCCGGGCTTTCGAACACCTCTTCCGTCACCTCCATCGCGGTGATGCCGAAAAGCTCGGCGATCTCGGCGCCGGTTTCGGTATCGGCGTTGTGGAACGCGGGCAGGCAATGCATGAACTTGGTGCGCGGATTGCCGGTTTTCGCCATGACCTCCGCATTGACCTGATAGGGCAAGAGCAGCTCGATGCGCTCTGCCCATTTCTCCTTGGGCTCGCCCATCGACACCCACACGTCGGTGTAGATGAAATCCACCCCTTTCACGGCAGCGTCGATATCCTCGGTGATCGTGATCCGCGCGCCGGTCTCCTCCGCGATGGCCTGCGCCTCATCGCGAATTGCCCTCGTGGGCCAGCACGCTTCGGGGGCGCAGAGCCGCACATCCATGCCCATCTTGGCCCCGCCGATCAGCAGGCTGTCACCCATGTTGTTGCCCGCATCGCCCATGAAGCAATAGGCGATCTCGCGCAGCGGCTTGTCGGAATGTTCCTGCATTGTCAGGAAATCGGCGAGGATCTGTGTCGGGTGGAATTCGTCGGTCAGACCGTTGTAGACGGGCACGCCCGCGTATTTTGCCAATGTCTCGACGATGGGCTGGCCAAAGCCCCGGTACTCGATCGCGTCATAGACCCGGCCCAGCACGCGGGCGGTGTCCTTGACGGTCTCCTTCTTGCCCAGATGCGACCCCGACGGCCCGAGATAGGTCACGTGCGCGCCTTGGTCATGGGCGGCCACCTCGAACCCGACGCGGGTGCGGGTGCTGTCTTTCTCGAAGATCAGCGCGATCTCCTTGCCGTTCAGGCGCGGCACTTCGGTGCCCGCATACTTGGCGGTCTTCAGGTCGGCGGAAAGTTTCAGCAGAAAGCCGATTTCCTGCGGGGTGAAGTCGCGCAGCGTCAGGAAATGGCGGTTTCTAAGGTTGTAGGACATGGGGTTTCCTTGTCGTCGGATGGTTCAGATGGCGTCGCGGATCGTCGGGCAGCTCATGCAATGGCTGCCGCCCCTGCCGCGGCCCAGTTCGGCGCCGGGGATGGCCAGCACCTCGATCCCGGCCTCCTTGAGGGCGGCGTTGGTATCGTCGTTGCGGTCATAGCCGATGACGACGCCGGGGCGCAGCGCCAGCACGTTGTTGCCGTCATTCCACTGTTCGCGCGATTGCTCAGCCGCGTCGGCCCCGCCGGTGGGCACCAGATGCAGTTTCTTGTAGCCCAGGACCTCCGCCGTGATCTCGAACAGGTGGCGGGCGTCGCGACGGATATCGAGCGCCGCCTTGCCGGCACCCGGGCGCAGGTCATAGCAGGTAATGGCATCCGCCACTTCCTTGAACGTGGTCACGACATCGCCGCCGCAATGGGTGAAAACGGTGTCCAGATGCATCGCTGCGCGCGAACTGGGCATCTGGCAGGCGATGACGCGCGTCACGTCGCCACCCTCGAACAACGCCTCAGCCAACTGGCCCACCGCCTGCGGGGTCGAGCGTTCGCCCATGCCGACCATGACGACGCCGTGGCCGATCGGCATAATGTCACCGCCTTCCAACGTGGCGGTGCCGAATTCCCGCGTCGGATCGCCGAACCAGACGCGCGCCTGCCCGGCAAAGGACGGGTGAAACCGATAGACTGCCGCCATCAGCAGCGTTTCGGGCCGCCGCGCGGCGAAATGCATCGGGTTCAGGCTGACGCCGCCATAGACCCAAGCCGAATTGTCACGGGTAAAGATGAAATTCGGTAGCGGCGGCAGCACGAAACCATGCAGGCCAAGGTAGCTGCCGAACATGCCGGAAGGCGTGAATGGCAGATCGTCCACCCTGATACCGCCCACAAGAAATCTCGCGAGATCGGCGCCGGAGAGAGACTCCATCCAGGCGCGCAGTTCGTCCCGCATCCCGACGCCGACGTCATTGCGGGTGATGCGGTGGTCGAGAACCCAGGCGCGTGCGTCCGACAGGTCGAGCGTTTTGCCCAGCAGCGCCATGGCGTCCAGCACCTCGATCCCCTCACCGCGCATGATATCGGCAAAGACGGCATGGTCCTTGATCGCCTGTTTGACCCAGAAAACATCGTCAAATAGCAGATCTTCGCGGTTGTCCGGCGTCAGGCGGCGATGCGCAAGACCGGGTGGCGATACGATTACCTGACGCAACGTGCCGGCTTCGGAATGTACGCCCAATTTCAGTTCGGACATCTGGGATGCCTCCTTTATTCAATCAGAGAATGGCGGCCAGGCTGATCCCGGCCGAGATGAAGACGACGAGGATCAGCAGCAGGGGCCAGATAAAGACGAGCCAGCGGTCAAACGACACGCGCCCGATGGCCAGACCGCCAATCACAACCGCAGAGGTGGGCGTAATCAGGTTCACGAGCCCACTTGCCGATTGATAGGCGGTCACCACGAGGTCACGGCCGACACCCGCGAAATCCCCCAATGGTGCTAGGATCGGCATCGACAGGACGGCGAGGCCGGACGACGAGGGCACCAGGAAGCTCATCCCGATCTCGATCCAGAGCATCAGGTTGATGAACGCGATCTGAGGCAAGCCACCAAGCGTGTCGGCGGCACTGTTCAGGATCGTGTCGGCAATCAGGCCCTGCTCCATGATCACGACAATGCCGCGCGCCAGACCGATCACCAGGGCCACCCCCAGCAGATCCTTGGCACCTTCCACAAAGGACGACGTCAGCGCCTTTTCGCCCATCCGCGCGACCAGCCCGACGACGATGGCCATGCCGAAGAACAGCGCGCCCATCCGGGCCATCCACCATCCCTGGCTGGAGACCCCCCAGATCATCACGGCAAAGGTCGCGAAAAACAGGATCAGAACCAGTTTCTGGGTGCCGCTCAGCTTTGGCTCCTCGAATTCTGCATCCGTCTCGTTCAGGAAAAACTGCCGGTCGCTGTCGCGTTGCGTGGCAACGACGGACCGGGCCGGGTCGGCTTTGACCTTTGATGCGTAGCGCATCACGTAGGCGACACAGATTGCGAGGCCGCCCAACAGAATAACCAGCCGCAAAGCCATGCCTTCGGTGAACGGGATGCCCGCCGCGTTCGAGGCAATCACCGTGGCGAAGGGGTTGATCGTCGATCCCAGCGTGCCGATCCCGGCACCGATCAGGATGATTGCCACGCCGGTCACCGAATCGTAGCCGGCCGCGATCACCACCGGGATCAGCAGCGCATAGAAGGCCAGCGTTTCCTCGGCCATGCCATAGGTGGTGCCGCCGAGCGCAAAGAGCGACATGAGGATCGGGATCATCCAGATCTCGTGCCCCTTCAGGCGCAGCATCGCGGTCTGGATGCCGGTGTCGATGGCCTTGGTGGCGTTCACGACACCCAGAAACCCGCCGAGCAGCAGGACGAACAACGCGACATCGATGGCATTGGCCGCATAGCTGTCCGGATCGTAGAACCCTGCGACCGGTGCCAGCATGACATCGACAAAACCCTGCGGATTCGGCTCGACCGTCTGATAGGTGCCCGGCACCGCGATCTCGCGCCCGACCTCTTCGTTCATGGCGCGGTCATATTGCCCGGCAGGGATGATCCAGGTCAGCGCCGCGACGACGATGATCAGACCGAACAGGATCGTGTAGGCGGTCGGAAACCGTGCCGCCATGCCCTGCCTGTCCGGTGTTTTGGTCGATGTATCAGACATATCGAGTCCCCCTCTTTCAATGTGATTTCTGCGGATGCGATGCGTGCTGCGGGCCTTGGCCCGTCTGCGCGGCACTGGCGGCGGCCTTGCCCGCGCCAATACCTTCCAACCGGGTGCGTTTCAGCAGCAGCGCGTTGACGGCGACCAGGGCCGAGCTGCCCGACATCGCAATCGCCGCGACGGCGGGGCTGATGATCAGCGGATAGAACACGCCTGCTGCCATCGGGAAGGCGATCACGTTGTAGGCCACCGCCCAGAACAGGTTCTGGTGCATCTTGCGCAAGGTGGCGCGCGACAGCTCGATGGCCCCCACGACATCGTAGGGATCGCTCTTCATCAGCACGACATCGGCGCTTTCCATCGCCACATCCGTGCCCGCACCGATGGCAAAGCCGACATCGGCCTGGGTCAGCGCGGGCGCGTCGTTGACACCGTCACCGACCATGCCGACCTTCTTGCCCTGGGCCTGAAGCTCTTTCACCTTCTCGGCCTTCTGGCCCGGCAGCACGTCGGCCAGCACCATGTCGATGCCCAGCTCGCCCGCGATGCGGCGCGCCGTGCCCTCGTTGTCGCCGGTCAGCATCGCCACCTCGACGCCGCGTTCGCGCAGCTTGGCGACGGCGGCCATGGCGCTCGGGCGCGGTGCGTCGGCAATGGCGATCAGGCCCAGCATCCGGCCCGCCTGCGCCACATGCACGACGGTGCGGCCCTCGCCCTTCAGGCGTTCGGCCTCGGCCGTCAGGGGGCCTATGTCGATGCCCTCCTCGTCCATCAGTCGCCGGTTGCCGACCAGCACGGTTTCACCTGCGACCTCGGCGCGTGCGCCGCGACCTTCGAGATTGAGAAACCCGGCCATCTGCGGCACGTCGAGATCCGCGGCGCGTTCGACGATGGCCAGGGCCAGCGGGTGATCGGAACCGCGATCTACGGCAGCGGCAGCCCGAAGCGGGTCATCTTCCACGCTGCCCTCGGCGGCAACGACCTCGACGACGCGAGGCTGACCCATCGTCAGCGTGCCGGTCTTGTCGAACACGATCACGTCAAGCTTGGTCGCGTCTTCCAGCGCACCGGCGTTCTTGAACAGGATGCCGTGCTGCGCCCCCAGCCCAGTGCCGACCATCACCGCCATCGGCGTGGCCAGCCCCAGCGCATCGGGACAGGCGATCACGAAAACGGTAATCGTCAGCGTCAGCGCGAAGAGAAGCGGCGAGCCGATCCACCAGAACCACACCGCGAAGGTCGCAAGCCCGATCACGATGGCAATCAGCACCAGCCATTGCGAGGCGCGGTCGGCCAGAAGCTGCGCGGGCGCCTTGGAGTTCTGCGCCTCCTGCACCAGCTTGACGATCTGCGCCAGCGCGGTATCGGCACCGACCTTGGTGGCGCGGTAGCGGAAGCTGCCGCTCTTGTTGATCGTGGCCCCGATCACGGTGTCGCCCACGGCCTTGTTCACCGGCATGGACTCGCCTGTCAGCATGGATTCGTCGACCAGCGACGTGCCTTCGACGACCTCGCCGTCCACGGGGATCTTGTTTCCGGGCCGGATCAGCACAATCTCGCCCTGCAGCACCTCGGAGGTGGGCACCTCGACCTCCTGCCCGTCGCGGATGACGGTCGCCATCGGAGGCGCAAGATCGAGAAGCGCCCGGATCGCGGCCGAGGCTCCTGCGCGCGCACGCATCTCAAGCCAGTGCCCCAGCAGGATGAATACCAGCAGCACCGCCACAGCTTCGTAGAACTGCACGCCGGGAAAGAAGAAGGTCGAGCCGACGCTGAACACATAGCCGGTGCCGACCGACAGCACGACCAGCACCGCCATGTTCAGGATACCGTTGCGCAGCGCCCGCCAGGCGGCGACGAAGAACGGCCAGCTTGGCCAGATGATCGCGGCACTGCCGAGGAAGAACAGCCACAGGTCCAGCCTCAGCCCGAAAGGCGGCGCGGGCGGCGTGAACATGCCCCCCATCGGCGAATAGATGAAGATCGGGATGGTGAAGAGCAGCGCCACCCAGAAGCGGTTCCGCATGTCGCGGACCATGTCGGCCATGTCCATACCGCCGCCGTGGCCCATCTCGTGCGCCATCGCGTCATGGTTGGCCGGCGCATCCGCATCGGACATCTGGTGGTCTGCATGGCAGACGTGGTTCGGAACCCGCTCGCCTGAGCAGTGGAATCCACAGGACTCAATCGATTTGCGAAGAGCGTCTTCACCCACTGCCGTCTCGTCGTATTGGACCGTCACGCTTGCCGATGCCGGGTTCGCTTCGGCTCGGTGCACTCCGTCGAGGGCTGATAAATGGCGTTCGACCGCGAGATGATCGAGTTCCTCGAACAGCCCGCGGACTTCAAGGGTCAGTGTTCTCAATTTTGGCTCCTGTCGATTTTTCCTTGCGATCGGAAACGACCGTCTGGTGGATAGACGTTGCAAGCGGGCGATCGTTACAGTGGCGACTGAAATCATGCGGCCAAGACGGGCGGTGCATTCAACAGCCTCCGTCGGGGCAACGAGGTGTGCCAAAACCCACCGAGCCGTAATGATCACGGTCGTGTAGCGTCAAAGACATCGCGGGGCGTGGACCGATAAAAGGCCGTTGCACAGTTTCTGACGCTCCTCGGAGAAAACCGGAAAGCGGAGGCTGGACAATGACGGGACAGGTAAAACCAGGAGGCAAGACTCACAAATCCTTCGCCCTTGTGTTCAGTGGTGGCGGCGCCAGGGGTCTTTCTCATGCGGGTGTGCTACGCGCGCTGATCTCCCGAGGCTTTGTCCCGAGCGCAATCGTGGGGGTATCTATGGGTGCTGTTGCGGGCGCCACCTATGCCCTGAATGACAATTGGTTCGACGCACTGGTAGACATGGATACCAGCGGGTTTCCGGCAACTCCGGACTTTCGCCTGCCCGGTCTGGCCGCAAGAATGAGGGGGCTTCGTACCGCTTTGCTTGCCGCGCGCGACATGTATTTTGGCTGGGGGGTTGGCGCGCGCACCGAGTCATGGGGCCGCAGCGTCCTGTCCGGCCTGACGCAGGGCAAAAACCTGGAGGATGGCCGCATCCCGGTGTTCGTCTGCGCAACCGACATGCTGACCGGTACACGTGTGGTCTTTGGCAAGGGGCGTGCCACGGATTACGTCTATGCCAGCGCGGCGCTTGCCGGGATATTACCGCCCCTGGTCGATGGACCGCATGTGCTCATGGACGGGGCTTATGCCGACATAGCGCCGGTCGATGTTGCAAGGGCAACAGGCGCAGAGGTCGTGATCGCCGTGGACCCAAGCCAGCGCGAAAACGCAGTTGGCCCGAAAAACGGCATGCAGGCGATGCTACGGTCGATAGAGGTTTGCCAGTATGCACATGCACGGCTGCGGTTCGCGCAGGCGGACCTGGTGATCCGGCCCGATTTCGGGCGCTCGATCGGCACACTGGAATTCGGGCTCAAACGTCGCTGCATCGCTGCCGGGGCCGTGGCCACGCGCCGCACATATGCAGAAATCGCGGAGTTGCTTGATCCCGGGCAACCCAAGCGGCCGACCGACTCGCTTACGGATTGAAAAGCCAGATCCCTGCTTTGACGCGAACAGCACGAAAATGCCCTCTACGTCAGTTGGGGAATACTTCCGCAAACAGCTCCATCAGCGCCGTGACCAGCGCGGTCGCACAAAGCAAGACCAACAGTGGCTCGGCCCTCCTCTTTATCGCGGGCTTGATACATCTGCTTACGATACGCGGCTAGAACGCCATCGCTGGCATGCTGTTGGGAATGCCAATCACCGCCAGCCACGGATAGCGTGTCTCGATTACCGCGCCGAACAGCAGCACCTTGCCAACAAATCCGAAGGGTGGTGGAATCCCGGTGAGCGAGAGCGGGAACGCGACCATCGCCACTCCGCAGTCCTAGAGGCAGCCTCTTGGTCAGACCGGCCTGTCGGGGCGACACTGAACAGCGTCTCCAAGTAGTACTCACACGATGGTCAGTGGCACAGACGGCGACTAGGATAAATCTAAGAACCTGCTACGTGGTATCGGTTTGGGCGACGGACGTTTTCAAACTGAAAGAAACGGAGAGAAGTTCCCATGTGCCTATCCGCCCAAGTCAGCTTTGCCGCCAGCGTGTTCCTTGTCGGCGGCGGGACTGCCATTTCGATTGTGGCATTGCAGCGCAACAAACGCTACCTGCCGCTAGCCCTGATGCCGCTTTTCGCCGGCCTTCAGCAATTCACGGAAGGTTTTGTCTGGGTCGGCATGAACGGAAATGATCCCCTGACGGTTTTATGGGGGGCCATGGGGTTCATCTTTTTCACTTGGTTCATGTGGCCGATCTGGGTGCCGTTCTCGGTCTACGTGCTCGAACCGGATGACAGTCCCCGCAAGAGGCTGTTCCTGATCATGGCAGTGATCGGGCTGATTTTTGGTCTATTGCTTTACATCCCGCACGGGCTCGACAGCAGCATGGTCGTGGTCGAGATCAACAATCAGTCTCTGGCCTATGAAAAATCCATGTGGCTTGATTTCATGATGCCGCGCTGGTTGACCAACACGATCTACGTGACCCTTATCACCCTGCCCCCGGCACTGTCCCGTTACAAGCATGTGCGCCATTTCGCCCTGACGCTGGTGGCGGTCATCGTGGTCGACATCGCCTTCCTGCAATACGCCTACATATCATTTTTCTGCCTGCTGGCGGGACTGGCGACACTGCATCTGGTCTATATCATCCTGACCAACAAATGCGCCCGTGAATGCCCTGAACTGTTCGCCTGATCCCGTCGTATAGCTTTCCTTGTCGCAGTTTGATGGACTTGCCGGATCGCTTCGTCGCTAGACAGGGCAGTGGCAATCACCGGGACCCTCCAGGCAGCAGGCTCCGCAATGGCGTTGGATCACCTCACGCAAAGCAGCGCGTGCTCTGTGCAGCCGAACGCCAACGGCGTTGCGGTTCAACCCAACATCGGCGGCGACCATTCCCCGATCCTCTTCACCGAAATCAATCCGCCGGATCAATTTGGCATCAATGGGACGAAGCTCGGTAAGCAGCCTGCTCGGGCAAGTGCATGGCCGCGCCATCTGCACCGGCGCATCGGCAACCAACTCTTGCGGTTCTCGTGCGACAGCCACGGCCAGCCGGCTGTGCCGTGTGGTCTTGCGATAATGATCGTTCATGGTGGACCGCAGGATCGCGTACAACCAGGCATTCATCCGTTCGACGTCGCGGAGCTGATCCTTGCGCGTCAGCACACGGATGGAGAAGTCTTGCAGGACATCTTCGGCGTCGGCCCTGTTGCCAATACGTTTCACGAGAAACCCCAGAAACGCCCTGCGCCCGTCCAGCAATGCACGTTGGGTCGATGATTCACTGTTTTTTTCTTCTATATTGCCGTTCATTCGAGTTCCTCCTTTTCGTGGCTCCTTTCGATCACGCGACCGTATTCGGCCTCTGGTCGGCTGCGCCTCCGGAGCGTCTGAACGCGTACAGAATCAGAGCCAGTCCGGTCAGGATCATCGGTGCGGAAAGCACTTGACCCATCGTTAACCCCCATTCACCGAAATGGAGCGCATGACCGATCGGGTTTTCTGCGGTCACGAACTGCATGTCCGGCTGCCGGAACAGTTCCACGAAGCTTCGGGCAAGGCCGTAGCCAATCAGAAATGCGCCGGTCAGGGCGCCGGGGGTCTTCAGCCAGCCGCGGCGCCAGGCGAGATAGAGTAGGAGCGTACCGAGCAGCAGCCCTTCCAAAAGCGCCTCGTATAGCTGCGAAGGATGGCGGGCGCAGAGACCGGTGATGCCTTCGCAGGCTTGCGCCGCCTCGCCCGGGAAGATCACAGCCCATGGAACATCCGTCGGCCGCCCCCAAAGCTCGTTGTTGGTGAAATTCGCCAGCCGCCCCAGAAACAGCCCCGGCGGGGTTGCCAGCGCAAGCAGGTCAGCAGTGCTGAGCATGGGCGCATTCTGACGCAGACAGAATACCAGCGTAGCTATCGCAACACCTGCGAAACCGCCGTGGAAAGACATGCCGCCCTGCCATACCTTGAGGATTTCCAGAGGGTTGGCCAGGTAGTAGTCGGGCTGATAAAATAGCGCGAAGCCCAGGCGTCCGCCGACGATCACGCCCAGGATGATCCATGTCAGAAGGTTCTCGATCTGCTGGCGATCAAGTGGCGGTCCGGCCGACGGCCAGAGTGCCGGGCGGCCTACGACGGCCAGACAGATGCGCCACCCGATGAGGATGCCGACGATATAGGCAAGCGCGTACCAGCGCAGTGCGAATGTGAAGTTCCCGATCTCGATCGAGAACAGATCGGTGCCGATGTCTGGAAATGGTATCGCTGCGGTCAGCATGGACGAAGCCCCTGTTTTTTGCGTTGGAATCGAAAACCAAGTTGCCCATGGTGCTCGTTCCATGGCGCAGATGTCTGACGATGACGTGAGCCGCGATCAGTCATGGCGTGATCCTCGTCTATGCCAGTCTCTGACCCCGATGATGACGAGCGGGGTCAGCGTGAGTGCGCCCAGTCCGATCGCGGCCCAGGCCGCACGGGAGGTGTCTCCGCTGACGGCTTCGTTCCCGAAATGCGCGAGCACGAAACTGGCGGGAATGATGCCGGCCAGGGTGGCCATTCCAAAGCGCCAGAAATGCAACCGGCTTAGCCCTGCGGCATAGCTGACGATATCAAATGAGACGAATGGCAACAGGCGACTGATAAATACCGTGAATGTCAGCGCGTTTTGAGAGCCGAGCCAGCCGGTATCCACCTCGTCGCCGAACCACCGCCGTAGCACGTCTCGACCCAAGAACCGGGCGAGACCGAAGGCTGCAAGAGCGCCGAGTTCGGCGCCGAGAACGATGTAGACTGTTCCGAGAGTATGGCCGTATGCGGCACCCGCGGCCAAGGCGATAGGTGCACTCGGGATCGGCGTGGCCACGATCGCGGTCGTCATCAGTCCGATGACGACAATTGGTCCCCAGATGCCAGCAGCGGCGACCCATTCAGATATCTTGTCGCCGTCAAATTGAGTGAGGGTCTCGGACATCGGGCCAAAGGCAAGGACAAACAGGACAATCACGAAGCCGATCGCAACGACCGCCTTGACGGCAGGAGTAATGGCCAGGTCGCGGTTCATTCGCGCGTCATGTCAGGTAAGGGACGGTCAGTTACGTCGCCGCCAGCAGCTTGAACACGATACGGAACGGGATATCTCATCGCGGTGCCCGCGCGCCGATTGTGGAGCAGCAGGCTCCACGCTCCATGTGCCGCCAGGTCGTAGGCACCGCGAGCGGATGTCAGAACAACCTTAACAACGGGTGCCAAAAACAGAAACAATCCGGCCGCAAGTTCAAATGAGCCTGCTATGTCATGGGCATATCGATCTTGTTTGCGCGCGCCCGACATTTGCGTATTGCCTCCATCCTGGTTGCTCGGGTTTCTCTTGAATCACATATGCAGCTTCCACTAACTGGAAGGTCAAGAGCGCCGTGAGAAAAATCAGACTGCGTCCAAAGCCGCCCGGAGCAAGTCGCGGACTTGGTCGGCGACCGCATCCAGGTCGGCGTTCTCTACCGCTTGCATCGAAGCCACAGGGTCAATGGCACTGATTTCGGTGTCTCGGTCCACCTGACGCAGAATGACATTGCAGGGCAGCATCGCGCCGATACGCGGCTCAAGTTGGATTGCCTTGTGGGCCATGCCCGGATTGCAGGCACCAAGGATGCGATAGGGTGGCATCTCTACGCCCAGCTTCTTTTTCATCGTCGCCTTCACGTCAATCTCGGTCAGCACGCCGAAGCCCTTTTCTGCCAATGCGTCTCTAACCAGCAATTCGGCGTCGTCTATGGCGACATCCTTCAAAACGCGATCATAGGTATAAGCCATTTCAATTTTTCCTTTCGATTTTTCGGTGGTTGCTGATCATTGTCTGGACGTGGCAATCCCGAACGCGGTCTGGCTTTGGCGTCCGGATGTATTGCAGTCAGACGTTTTGGGAATCGGCGCCAGCCAGGGCTGGCGCCGAACCGCTCAATTATCGTTCATCATGGTTCCGTTGCCCATGCCCTGGCTGGTACCGGGCTGGACCGGCGGTTGCGCCAAGTTCGATCGCATCATCTGCATCCGCTCCATCGTCTCGGCCGGCGCCACCATCTCTTCCGCCGTCACCGCGCCGTCACCGTCAGCATCGAGGTACTGGAAGCGATCCACCATCATCTCGCGGATCATCGCGCTGTGAAGTGTTTCGAACTCGGCAATCGAGAGGGACCCGTCGCCGTCGCTGTCATATTCCGTGAGCTTGGCCTGCAGCTGCGAGCGGATCTCGTCGGGCGTGACCGTGCCGTCGCCGTCGGCGTCGAACGTCTGCATCATGCCGCCGCCCATCGGGCCTATGCCGCCCATCATGCCGCCGCCCATCGGACCCATACCACCCATCGGACCCATGCCACCCATCATGCCGCCGCCCATCATGTTTCCATGCATGCGCTGCATCATGTCCATCATTCCGTCCGTGCCCCCCATCATGCCCATCATGCCTGGGCCACCGCTTTGCGTCATCCCGGGCGCCAATCTGCCGCCGGGTTGCCACCCATGTCCGTGATTGGCATCAGCGAAAGCGGCTCCGCCAATGACGGACGCGGTCAGGGTCATTGCAGCGAAAAGTATATTGCGTTTCATTCGGATTACCTCGTGTCAGTGTTGCGATAAGAACCATATGGCAGATATTTGTCGCGACGGAATGCCCGGCTTCCCGGCGATTTGTATCGGACGGTCGCAACCGAGGTGCCTGTTACACTTCGTGACAAATCTCTTCGGGAAGTCTCCCGGCATTCGTTTAAAGGATCAGTTATGAGCGAAACGCCGCACATTCTTGTTGTCGATGACCACCGCGAAATCCGCGAGGCCGTGACGCGCTATCTCGAGAAGAACGGAATGCGGGCAACCTCGGCGCGCGATGCTGTCGACATGGATGCGAAGCTCGCCCATGGCCTATATGACCTCATCGTTCTCGACGTCATGATGCCGGGAGAAGACGGTCTGTCCGTATGCCGCCGATTGTCTGCATCCGGGTCCCCTCCGATCCTTATGCTGACAGCACTCGGAGAAGAAACCGATCGTATCGTGGGCCTTGAAATCGGTGCGGATGACTATCTTGCGAAACCCTTCAACCCGCGCGAGCTGATGGCCCGGATCAAGGCCATCCTGCGCCGTTCGACGAAATCCGAGTCCTACGCGGGCAGTCTGTCGGGTAGACGCATTGCGTTTGCGCATTGGGTCCTGGATACGGACAGTCGCGTGCTGTCGAACGAGGACGGTGCGCAAACCGATCTGACCAGTGCGGAATTCAAGTTGCTTACTGTCCTTCTGGAGCGTCCTCGTTTTGTATTGAGCCGCGATCAACTGCTCGATCTGACGGCAGGCCGCGCGGCGTCAGTCTTTGACCGGACCATAGACAACCAGATCAGCCGACTGCGCCGGAAGATCGAGCTTGATGCATCGCGCCCCCGCATTGTCACGACGGTGCGCGGCGGCGGTTATTGCCTGGCTGCAGACGTCCGCGAGTTGAGCTGATGTCGCGCGCCGTCGATAGTCTTCGGGGGCAGCTGGTCCTGCTTATCGTCGCGGCGCTTGCCGTCGCCCAGACGATCAGCCTGTGGCTGTTCGTTGACGAGCGTGGTCTCGCCGTGCGCGCGGCTCTGGGCTTCGAGGCGGCAGGTCGCGCCGCGAATGTTGCGCTGTTGCTCGAAGAGGCACCGGAATCCTTGCAGCAGGCGATCCTGAGGGCGGCGAACTCTCCGTTGGTGCGCTTCGATCTTTCGGGCATTCCCGCTGTCGAGCGAGGGACCCATGCCGACGGTGGAGCCGTGGAAGCACGCGTTCGCGGACTATTAGGTGGCGCGAAAGATCGGGATATCCGCGTCGAACTGCACGATGCCGAACGAGACATTCCGCCGATGCCACACCTTGCACCGGAGATGGCCGAAATGCATCTCGCGATGATGCGGGGCGAACTGTCCGCGATCGAAATGCAGCTTTCAATTGCCCTGACGGACGGACAATGGCTGAATGTCGGCACACGGTTCGAACGGCCCCCATTGCAATGGCCTTGGGTCTCATTCGTCAGTTTCGGGATCACGGCGACCATCATTCTTGTCGCGGCCTGCTGGTTCCTTCTGACCCGGCTAACCGGACCGCTCTTGCGCGTTTCGCGCGCGGCAGATCAGCTTGGACGAGGCGAAGCCGTCGATCCGTTGCCACTGATCGGCCCCAGCGAGGTCCGGGGCCTTACGCGGGCCTTCAACCGGATGCAGGCGAGGCTGACCCGCTTCGTTGCAGACCGAACGCGGCTTCTTGCCGCATTGGGTCATGATCTGCGCTCTCCTCTGACCGCCATGCGTGTCCGGGCCGAGATGGTCGAGGAAGACGAAACGCGCGAAAGCCTCATAGCCTCGGTCGAGGAAATGCAAGAGATGGTCGATGCAACGCTGGCCTTTGCACGGGGCATGGCCAGCACCGAAGCCTACGAGACGATGGAACTGGGCGCCTATCTGAAGCAGTTGCAGTCCGACATGATTGACAGCTTTACCCTGGATGCAGTCGACAGCTTGTGGGTGAGGTTGCGTCCGAAATCGGTGCGTCGCGCCCTGCGCAATATCATTGAGAATGCGTGTCGCTACGGCGGAGGAGCCGAGGTGACCTTCCGGCACGACGCCGAGCACGTCCACGTACTCGTTGCGGACAATGGTCCCGGTATCCCCGAAGCTGAACTCGAGCAGGTGTTTGAGCCGTTTTTCCGGCTCGAAAAATCCCGCTCGCGCGAAACCGGCGGAACCGGCCTTGGCCTATCGATCGCACGAACAATCATCAGAGCCCATGGCGGCGAAGTGACTTTGGCGAACCGCGCCGAGGGCGGTCTGCTTGTGACTGTCACGCTGCCGCTCGATACAGAAACACAACGGGAAGAAAGGAACATATCATGAAAATTGCTATCCCCGTCGCCACACTGTCAGCCCTGGTCTTGTCCGCCGGGTCCGCGTTTGCCGGTCCGTCGGATGGTTGGGGCGAGGGTTTCGGTCACATGATGTGGGGAGGTGGGTTCGGCATGGCCGGCGGTTTGATGATGCTGGTATTCTGGGGGGCGATCATCGCATTGATCGTCTTTGCCGTCCGCGGCTTTTCAGCCGGATCGGGTCCAGCCAGCAAACCGGACCCGGACGAGATTCTGCGCGAACGCTATGCAAAGGGCGAAATCGACGATGAGGAGTACGAACGTCGCAAGGCACAGCTGAAGAAATGACAGGTTGCGCTCGGTTGACCGACACTGCGGAGCCGCAACAGCCTCCCGCCCCGGAAAAGCCGCGCTGCCGTTGTGTCGGGAAGCGGCTGATTGAGTTCGTGCCTGGTGCACTTTTCTCCGGTACTAACCGGTCCCGGGCCGCGATGGACCTCCGATTTGTCGCGAACTGTAGCCTGGGCCCATCTTGACACAGTGGGATACAAGAATGGACGCCTCCCGGTCTTGCGGGTGCCGTCTGCACCCGTACCTTCGTCACATGCGGAAAACAAAATATGAAAGGAACAACCGATGAGACGTTTTCTTCTTTCAACTGCTGCCGTCCTGATCACGAGTGCCGCGGCGCAGGCGGACGTCTATATCCCCGAAGGTATGGGCGGAACGGTTCTGCATCTAGACAAGGATTTCAATGTCGTGGAGCGGATCAGCGGACTCGACAACGTGCATGGGCTGGCAGGCGCCGCCAAGCGTGGTCTGCTGGTTGCCGGCAGCCTGTCCGAATTCGATCCGGGCATGGTCGAAAAACCGGATACCATATCTGAAGAGGACCATGAAGCGCACCACGGTGGCGGCGACGCCCCGGCAGCGGACTCGGTAAGCCTGGTAACTCTGGTGGATGCGAAAAGCCACGAGATCCTGCGCCGGATCGAAGTGCCCGGGATCGTGCATCACGTCGAGGTTTCGGCAGACGAGCGTTATGCCGTGGTCACCCATCCGGCACTCGATGCCGTCTCGGTCATCGACCTCGATACCGGCGAAGTGACATCGACCGTCGCCACCGGGCCGATCCCTGAATACGCCACTGCCGACCCGAAGACCGGCCGGTTCTTCGTCTCGAACGCGGGCAACAATACGGTCAGCGACGTCGATCCCGAGGCCGGCATCGTGACGCGAAACTTCAGGCTGCAAGGCGCACCCAAGCACATGCTGATCGATGCAGATGCCCGCCAGCTGATTGTCAGTGAGGCCGAGGCCGGCACAGTCGCAATCATCGACTCCGACACCGGGGAGACGCTCAATCGGTTCGACATCGGTGGCGAATTGCACGGCGTCGCAGCCGACAACGCCACGGTCTGGTCGAGCGCTCGCGAACGCGATCGCGTGGTGCGTATTGATCGTGCCACTGGCAAGCGCCTCGAGGCCGAGATCGGTGCCGAGCCCTACCATATGGCCCGGGTCGGTGACGCACTCGTCGTGAGCAGCGCCGCCGAGGATATCGTCTGGATTCTCGATCCGAGCACGCTGGAACTTCGTGAAACCATCGAAACCGCAAGCACCGGCCACCAGTTCGTGGAAATGAACTGAGGCCATTTTTCAGACGGCGGCGGGGGCTCAACCTCTCGCCGCCGCTGAACCACAAACCAAAGCAATCAGGAGCAACCATGTCAGGCCAGTCTCCCCAATCCGAGTCCGAAACACCGGTCGTAGCGATTGCCGAAGGCAAGATACACGTTACTGTCCCGACTCGGAGCGACCTGCAATGGTCCCTGGTGCGGCCAATCGCCGATAGCGATCCGCGCAATGGTGGCCGCCGGATTTCCTGCGGACCGAATTCATTACTACCGCGACGGGATGCAGGGGTGGCATATGCTTGGTCTGACGACAACTCGGACAGCATGATACAGTGTCTACGAAACGGTGAGGTTCCAGCAGCCCGCATTGAGACGGTGAAAAGACCATTCGTTCGGCCTTCTATCGGTTGACATTCCTGCGGTGGAAGCCCGGAAAAGCCATTATGAAATCGGAACCCACCAGGAGGTGATCGTGTTTCCAGAGATCGGACAATTTGCCCTCGCCCTCGCGCTTGGCACCGCGCTGGTTCAGAGCGTACTGCCTATGCTTGGTGCAGCCCGCGGCAATTCCTTGTGGATGCTTAGCGCGCGCAGTTCATCTATCGCGCAACTGATTTTCATAGGGATCTCCTTTGCGGCGTTGATGCACGCCTTCGTGGTCAGCGATTTCACGGTGGCGAATGTTGTCGAGAACTCGCATTCGCTCAAGCCGATGCTCTTCAAGATCGCAGGCACCTGGGGCAGCCATGAAGGATCGCTTCTGCTCTGGGTGCTGATCCTGGCGGCCTTCGGTGCGAGCGTCGCGCTTTTCGGATCCAACATACCGGATGCTCTGAAAGCCCGAACGCTGTCGGTGCAGGCATGGATCAGCACAGGCTTCCTGTCGTTCCTGTTGCTGACATCAAACCCGTTCGAGCGAGTGTTTCCGCCGCCCGTGGACGGCAATGACCTCAACCCGCTCTTGCAGGATGTCGGCCTCGCGATGCATCCGCCGCTTTTGTATTTCGGCTATGTCGGCTTTTCGATCGTATTTTCCTTTGCCGTGGCCGCGCTGATCGAGGGGCGGGTCGACGCGGCATGGGCGCGATGGGTCCGACCATGGACACTGGCGGCCTGGATGAGTTTGACGGCCGGGATCGCGCTCGGGTCGTGGTGGGCTTACTATGAACTGGGCTGGGGCGGCTGGTGGTTCTGGGACCCGGTCGAGAATGTAAGCTTCATGCCCTGGCTTCTCGGCACGGCGCTTCTGCACTCGGCGATCGTCACCGAAAAGCGCGATGCCTTCAAAAGCTGGACCATTCTTCTCGCCATCCTCACCTTCTCCTTGTCGTTGCTCGGTACGTTCATCGTGCGTTCGGGCCTTCTGACATCCGTTCATGCTTTTGCAGTCGATCCGGAGCGCGGCCTCTACATCCTTGGGCTTCTCGGGGTCTCGATCGGAGGCTCGCTTGCGCTTTATGCCTGGCGCGCACCTCAGATGGAGGGCGGTGGACTTTTCACGCCGATCAGCCGTGAGGCCGGTCTGTTGATCAACAACCTGCTTCTGGCGACGGCGACCGGAACCGTGTTGTTCGGAACGCTATATCCACTGTTCATGGAGGCGCTCTCTGGCGACAAGGTCTCAGTCGGACCGCCGTTCTTCAACGCGACCTTCATTCCGATGATGCTGCCATTGGTCGCGATGATGGGCATCGGACCTTTCCTGTCGTGGAAACGCGCCGACCTGAAGGGTGTCTATCAACGCCTTCGCTTAATCGCGGTGCTGGCGGGACTTGCTGGGCTTGCCACTTGGTATATTGCCCGTGGCGGACCCGTCCTCGCCTACCTGTCGGTTGCAATTGCCGTATGGCTACTCATTGCCACCCTGCGCGAATGGACAGTTCGGATAAGGCTTTTGGACGTGCCGCTGACCGAATCGGTACGACGGGCCCGAAATCTGCCCCGTGCCGCCCATGGGATGACTCTGGCTCACGCAGGATTGGCGATTGCGATGCTCGGCTTTATCGGCTCCAGCGCCTGGAAATCAGAGGAGATCGTATTCGTGCAACCGGGCTCCGTCATCGAGATCGCGGGCTTTGACGTCCGCTTCGATCGTGTCGAACGCGTACGTGGACCCAACTACATTGCCGATCGTGGCACGCTGGCGGTCAGCCGGCAGGGTGAGTTCGTGACAGTGCTTTACCCCGAACGGCGTTCTTATCCCGTAGCTCAAAGCACCACGACAGAGTCGGCGATCCGCTCTACCCTCGCGGGCGATCTCTATGTGTCTCTGGCGGAACCCGCATCCGAGACAGCCGCCGCTCAAGGCGCGTGGACGCTTCGCATTCTCTACGAGCCGCTCGTGAATTTCATCTGGATCGGTTCGGCGATGCTGGTTCTCGGGGGCGGCCTGTCCCTGTCCGACAGGCGCCTGCGTGTCGGTGCCCCGCGCCGGGCGTCGCGGAGCAGACCCGTTGCAACACCGGCGGAGTGAAACGACATGAAACGTGCCATCGCGGCCCTTCCCATCCTGATCGCGCTGATATTCGGGGCGTTCTTCCTCTGGGGGCTGAATCCCAACCGCGATCCGAACGCGATCCCGTCAGTTCTCATCTCGCAGCCGGCACCGAATTTCGACTTGCCGGCCGTCGAGGGCGTCGGCGTACCGGGCCTGTCGCGCGATAATCTGTTCGGGAACTCTGACCCCGTGGTGGTCAACGTCTTCGCCTCCTGGTGTGTGCCCTGTCGCGCAGAGCACGCCGTTCTGACCCGCATGGTCGAACGCGACGGAGTCAGGCTCTTTGGCATCAACTACAAGGATAAGCCGGAAGACGCGCGCGCCTGGCTGGAAAGCCTCGGAAATCCATATGAACGGATCGGCTCGGATCTGAACGGCAGGGCCGGGATTGAATGGGGGATATCGGGCGTGCCCGAGACCTTCATCGTCGCAGGCGAAGGAACGGTGCTTTATCGCTATGTCGGCCCGGTCGTGGGGGCTGAGGCCGAGAAAAGGTTTGCAGCCGCATTGGCACAGGCCAAGGCGCGGAATGGAGCCAACTCATGACATGGAAAACTCTGGCGGCAGGGGCGGTGCTGGCCGCCCTGCCCTTCGCTGCGGGCGCGGTCGAACCCGACGAGATTCTGGACGACCCCGTGTTGGAGGCCCGGGCGCGCGAAATATCAAAGGATCTGCGCTGTGTCGTTTGCCAGAACCAGGACATTGACAGCTCAAACGCTGGCGTTGCCCGCGATCTGCGGTTGCTCGTCCGCGAACGGCTGACCGCCGGAGACACGAATGCGGAAGCCATCGAATTCATTCGCGCGCGTTATGGTGACTACGTGCTCCTGAAGCCACCTTTCAAACCGGAAACCTACGCGCTCTGGCTTGCTCCGGCGCTTCTTTTCCTGTTCGGAGCGGGCGCTGTCATCGTCGTTCTGCGAAGCAGCCGGAAGCGGCAAGTCACGGACAGCCTGAGCGAGGATGACGAACGGATGGTCGCGGAAATGCTCAACGTCGAAAAGGAGGGAAGATCTTGATGTTTTGGGGAATTCTCGCGCTTCTTTCGGTGTCTGCAGTCGCGATGCTGATTCTTCCGATGTTGAGATCCGATACTGCCGGAACCGACCGGCGGGCGGGCGCGGTTGCCGTACTTGCCGACCAGTTGCACGAGGTCGAAAGGGATGCCGAACGCGGTTTGATTTCGAGTGATGAGGCCGAGGCCGCCAAGATCGAGATCAAGCGGCGGCTGCTGAAGCTCGGTCGCGGGCACTCTGCACGGCAGCGCACCGACGCAGGAGGGCATGCTGCGTTGTGGGCATCAGCCCTTGTTGTTCCTCTGGTGGCGGGGCTTCTCTATACACAGCTCGGTTCGCCCGAAGTTCCTGCCGTGCCCTTCGCCGATCGGCAAGATGAAAGGGCGGAACAGGCGCAAATTGCCGAATTGACCGGACGATTGCTGGAACGCCTTGAAAGCGATCCCGAAGGTGGTCCGACCGAGGGCTGGATGCTGCTCGGGCAGACCTACATGCGCATGGGCAGGTATGCCGACGCCACCACTGCCATGGAAACCGTGATTGAACGTGACGACGCATCTTCGGCCATGCTGTCGCAATACGCCGAAGCCCTTATTGCGGCCGAGGACGGCATCGTAACGCCTCAGGCACGCAATGCCATCCGGCGTGCACGGGAAATGGACCCGTCAAACCCCGCCGCCTCCTACTACGAGGCAATTGCGCTCGATCAGGCCGGTGACAGCGAGGAAGCACACGATCTGCTGCTTTCCAGACTGGAGCAGGCTGCTGGTCCGGCCCCGTGGATGGAAGTCTTCGTGGCGCAGGCCAACCGGATCGGTGAGGCGATCGGACGCGAACCTGTAACACTTTCCGCTTTCGCGCCCATGGCCCTGGGCACGCCCGGACCGACCCAAGATGAGGTCGCGGCAGCATCCGAGATGAGCGAGGCCGACAGGGCCACCTTCATCCGGTCGATGGTCGACCGTCTGGCGAGCCGTCTGGCCGACAACCCCGACGATCTGGATGGCTGGTTGCGCCTTGGTAATGCGTATCGCGTGTTGGGCGAGACGGACAAGGCCCGCAAGGCGTTCTTGTCGGCAGAGAAGTTCGCTTCGGACCTTGCCAACGATGACCCGCGAAGGGTTGCGATCCGGGACGTGTTGGCGGAATATTCGGATTAGGAGGAGGAAGTAAATGTGAATAGACGACAGTTTGTGCGCGGTTCACTCACGGCCGTGGCACTGGGGTCCGGAACAACTGTCGCGGCGCATCCTCGGGAGCAGTTGTTCGAGTACGGCCTGCCGCCAGAGATGCTGCCCACGAGAGTTCCTATCGAATCGGGCTTCGCACCCTTTGAGATTCATGTGATGCCGCATGAGTATGCGCTCTATTTGACTTTGCAGGAGAACACGGCGCTCCGTTATGTCGTCGGGATCGGTCGCCGGGGTCTCTACCATGCCGGTGAATTCTATGTTGGTGCAAAGAAGGAATGGCCGAGTTGGACACCGACGCCGGGCATGTTGCGCAGGGAGCCGGAGGTTTATTCCAGATGGAGAGACGGGATGCCGGGAGGGCTGAACAATCCTTTAGGTTCGCGCGCTCTATATCTGTTTCAGCCAGGCCGTGGCGATACGTTCTTGAGAATTCACGGCACCAACGACCCGTCCACTTTGGCACGAAGTGTATCGAACGGCTGTGCCCGGCTGGTCAATGATCAGATGATCGACTTGTATGACCGTGTTCCCATGGACACGCGGGTGGTGCTTCACCCCAATGTCGTCTGATCCCGCGGTGTGTCCACTCCGTATGTAGGCACCGGTGCGGCATGGCCGCTGCCAGATTACTCTCCGGCTGTTTCGCGGCAGTCCGCCCCCATACCTTCTACGGCAACCCATTGAGCACTGCCTCCGTTGGCGCAATTCCGGCAAGACGATGCCATCCGGGGCTGCGAGTCCATGGCCTCGCTGTGTCTGGGATCGAGGCGAATCATATACGGCTGACTCCCGTACCCGAAAGATCGGGAGGAAGAATTTGGTCGGATATGACGGCAAGATACTCGGATATCCGGGCGCGTTGTTCTGCCGGATAGACGTCTTCGGACGGCAAGCCCCCTTGCTGTGCAAAAAGCATGATGTCGCGCGCGATCGGCGCTGCGGCGGTCGATCCACCACCTCCGTGCTCGACCACGACGGTCACCGCATATCGAGGCGCATCAAAGGGTGCGAATGCCACGAAAAGCGCGTGGTCGCGTCTGTTCCAGGGCAGATCATCCTGAGAACGGACTCCGGCAGCCCGCTCTGCCGCCGTAATCGAAAAGACCTGGCTCGATCCCGTCTTTCCGGCCATCGCCTTGGCGGGATCGGCTATGCGGGATCGATAAGCCGTCCCGCGTTGGTGGTTCGAGACCTCGAACATGCCCCGCCGGACCATGGCCAGTGCCTCGTCCGACAGCCCAAGCGAGGCCGGAACGGGTTCGTCCGGGCTCGGACCACCGAACGGCCGCACAAGCCGGGGAAGCACGGCCTTACCCGACGCCAGCCGCGCCACCATTGTCGCAAGCTGGATCGGTGAGGCGAGCGTGAAGCCTTGGCCAATCGAGGCGTTGATCGTGTCGCCTATCAACCAGTCCTGGCCATACCGCTCCTGCTTCCACGCGCGCGAAGGGTTGTTGCCATGCGCCATCCCGGAAAGCGGCAAATCATACTTCTGACCAAGGCCAAGCCGGTCATTCATGGTAAAGATGCCGTCGATGCCGATCCGCTGCGCGATCTCGTAGAAATACACGTCGCAGGACTCGCGAAGTCCACGCACCATATCCACGCGCCCATGGCCGCCGCGCTTCCAGCAATGGAACCTGCGGCCGGAGATTTCTACATATCCGTTGCAGGTGACGATCTCATTCGGGTCCATGACACCACTTTCAAGCGCGGCAAGCGCATTCGACATCTTGACGGTGGAACCAGGCGGATAGGCGCCCTGAACGGTCTTGTCGGACAGCGGGCGGAATTCGTTGTCACGGAGGGCGCCGTAGTCACGGCTCGAGATCCCGCGGACAAATAGGTTCGGATCAAAGGACGGCGCGGAAGTGCAACCGAGCAGATCGCCGTTTGTCACATCCATGACGATCGCGGCGGCGCTCTGCCCCTCCAGCCGCACCCGCATGAAGTTTTGCAGATGATGGTCAAGCGTGATCTGCATATCCGGCCCCGGGGTAGAGGGATCAAGAGCCAGTTCTCGCATGGTGCGACCGGATGCGTTGACTTCGACGCGCCGGACGCCTGGCAGACCGCGCAGCGCGCGCTCATGACTGCGTTCGATGCCCATCTTGCCGACTTCAAAATCCGGCAGACGAAGGAGTGCCTCATCTCCGTCCCCGCCATTCTCCAATTCATTCTCGCTGACCGGACCTACGTAACCGACCTGATGGGCAAAATCCGGACCAAACGGATAGACGCGTGACGTGACTGCTTCCAAATGGACTCCCGGTAGAACCGGTGAGTTCAGCGCGATGATCGACAATTCTTCCCAACTCACCCGATCCTTCACCGTGACGGGTGCAAATCCCGAACCGCGATGGATCTTGTCTCGAAGTTTCAAGACGGCTTCGTCATCAAGACCAAGAAGGCTTTGCAGTTTCGCAAGCACGTCCTCGACATCATCGACTTCCTCCCGCATCAGCGTGATTCGGTAGGCCTGCTGGTTATCAGCCACGATTTTGCCGGACCGGTCATAGATGCGGCCTCGGTCTGGAGGGACAAGCCGCAGGCTGATCCGATTCTCCTCCGCCAGCAGGTAATATTGCTCTGCATCGCGGACACCCAATTGCCACGCCCGCTGGCCCAGAGCGCCGACGAACATCGTCATGGTGCCACCCAGCAACAGCGCCCGTCGCGTCGTCGTCCTGGACAGCTTGGCAAGGTCACGCTCAGTTCGGCGCACGAACATATCCCTCCCTGGTGGATGAAGTTTGTCGCGTTCGCCCGGTGGTTCGCATGAAAGCGGCCGCTCGCAGAATGACCACGAAAAGCACAAGACCCACGAACCATGGCCGGAGCGGGTTTGGCTCCGGGATCGCGCGATGGAAGCTCAGGAAATGCATGAAGAGGAAGTATAGGACATGTGCAACCGTCAGCCACCAAAGCGGGAGGACGCCCATTTGAAGGAATTTCCAGGCCGATACGCCAAGGCGGCGCATTGCGTAGTCGCTGGAGGTTGCTGCGAGCAGGATCGCAAGTGCGAAGGCGCCAAGCCCAATGGCGTTAGCAAGCCCGAACCCATGCTGGAACATCACATAGATCAGAAGGTCGGGATGCAATTCAAATCCGATGAGCCGCATGAGGTCCCATTCGACCCAGCCCACCAGAATGATAACGGCATGGACGACGATCAGGAGGCAGGCCTGGATGCCAAGCTCGCGGCGGAACGGCAGCAGCCGGGTGACCGACCGCAGGAATCGGCTTAGCGGCCCCAGGCTTATGGCCAGGGCGATGAGGATAACCGAGGCATCCCCGAAAGCCCGGTTCCAGCGGTGCATCGGGCTCCATTCCGCGTGAACGGCAGCGAAGCCAAACACCAGCCCGGTCGCGAGAATTGCCACGATCATGTGTCGAGCCAACGCCCGATTGGCCATGTAGCTGATCGCCGTCCAAAGGTTCTGCAGCACGGCCACACTCATTCAGGTGCCTCCTGTGCCATGTTTAGCGCGATTGGAGAAAGTCCCTTCGCGACACCTTCAAGTCGATACGCATGCAATGCTCTGATAGCAGCGAATGCCATGATGACCACTCCTGCTGCCGCAAGATATGGGCGAAGCGGATCGAACCAGGCGAGCAGGGCAGGACCACCGAAAACCAGCATCAGAACCTTGTTGCAGGTCGGGCAGGCGATCCCGAGAAAGCTTGCCATCCCTCCGGTCCCCGATGCACGCAGACGACAATGCGGAACCCAGAGCGCGGCGGTCACGCCGGCGAGCAACGCAGTCAGTACGGTCGCCCCAAGCTCCCAGGGTCCGACGGGTGTCATCCGGACGAAAAACGGGTTGACCCACACCGCTGTGACAGTGCCAAGACTGGCAAACATTAACAATCCAACGGCGAAACCACGAAGGACTCTGCGCAATTCGTCTGCCTGCGTCGCCTGTGCTGAATGGGCCTCATCCGGCATCGAATTCAACCTCCGCAAAATCCCCGCCGAAACCGACGTTGACTACCCAGCGCCCGGCCCTCGGTAATTTGAACCTCGCCCGCCATCTGCCAGCTTCGACCAGTTCCAGAGGTGGGTCGAAACCGTCTCTATGCTCATCGACCATCGCAAAGTTGACATCTGGGCGCATACCGGCCAACTCGGGCGCGTCAGTGTCAGGCATGAACTTGATCTCCAGACGGATGTCACGGTCGCCTGTCGCATAGACCTGAATGTCGAGACGACCATCCGAGAGTGTTTCGGAAACCGACGCAGTTGGCTTTACCAGGTTGTCGGGCGTCGCGCCGTGCGTCGGTGTCCTCAGGGCTCCCCAGACGAATACTCCAGTTATCGCAACGACACCAAGGACGATGAGGATAGATCTAGTTTTCATTGGACATTGCCATCTGTGAATGATCCATGCCCGCCGCCATGGGGGTTCCGTCTGGCTGCGGCGCAGGCGCTGGCAAAATGCCCGTGCCCTCGGGGTCGAGCAGGTAAGTGGCGATGGCTTCACGGTCGGCATCGGTGAAGTAGGAAGTGCCTTCGGCGACCACCTCTGCCATGCTACCGCCAAAGGCATCTCCATTCGGAAGCAGCCCGGATTCGAGCGCATAGGCCAGATTGGAAACCGTCCAACCCCTTGCCAGCAGGTCGCCGACCAGGATAGACGGGGCCTTGCTGCCACCAGGCAAGCTGGCGTTTCCGGCGAAACGTTCGCCGTCGTTCAATCCCCCCGCCAGGTTCCGTCCGGTGTGGCAGGCCGCGCAATGGGCCGCGCCTTCCACCAGCACGCGACCGCGATTCCAGGGCGAAGATGTGCCCAAGAGCGCATCGGTTTCCGGGCCTTCAAGATAGGCCGACCGCCACAGCTTCAGGCCCGAGCGGAAACTGAAGGGAAAACCCACATCATGGGGCGCTGCCGCTTCGGCGACCGGCGGAACGGAACGGAACGCCTCCCAGAGGTCGGCGATTTCCTGATCGGTGAATCCGGCATAGAACGAATAGGTGAACACCGGATAGTAGGGATCACCTTCCGGGGATACACCTTGGCGGATGGCTTTCGCAAAGTCCTGGATTGTCCAAAGCCCGATTCCACCGTCTGGATGCGGTGTGATGTTAGGGGGAACAAAAACGCCGAAAGGCGTGTCAAGCGGTGCGCCCCCTGCCAGGGCCGGACCTTCGTTAGCAGCATTGGTGTGGCAAGATACGCAACCGCTGGCGCGGGCGAGGTAGGCTCCGCGCGCGGCATCGCCTGTCGGAAAAGCGGCGGGTTCCGCAGTGCCTATAGGCCATAGTGCAAGCGCCCCTGCCCCAAGGCTTGCGGACAGGGCGGGGAACACCAGGCCAAGCCGGATCAGACCGCGCATCTTCAGCTCCGGCCCGCGCGAAACTGCGCATGACAGGACGAGCAGGTGCCGCTGATCCGATTGAAGAGGTCGTCCGCCGCAAGCGTTGTGAGGTCAAGGGCGGGTTCAGTGGGCTCGGCAACAGCACGGGATGCCGCGATCTTCCCAGGGTTCTCTGCGTATCCCATCAATTCGGCGATTGTGAATACCTTCTCCGCAGGTGGCGCAGGTTGCGCCGCCATTGCGGAGTGGTCCATTGCGGCCATGTTCTCCGCAGGTTGTAGGCCGTTCGGTGCAGCCGCTGACAACGCGTCGGCATAGATCTCAAGGTCTTCGGCCAGAGATGCGAAATCCTGCCAGCTTTCCCAGATCTCCGACCTGGCGTAGGTAACGCCTTCAAGGCTGTCCTTCGGGAACAACGACAACATCTTTTCTCCTGCGTGGCCGGAGATCACGCTTGCGCCTTCCGAGACCGTGAAGGCGTCGTACGGCACACTCCCTTGCATCATCGGAGCAAGTTCCGCCACGATGTCGCGTATTGCTGTCATCCCGTTCATGCGGTCCAGGACGACCCCGGTCGCACCCGTGTGCGCTGTTGCCGCCGCCGCCATTGCAGAAGCGGTAAGCGTAATTATGATTCTTGCTCGAATTGCCATGTTATTGCCTGTCTTTTGTTTTTGTATTGTGTCAAACGCCCCAAGCGACACCGAAGGCCGATTGCGGGCTGTCCATCTGCTCGGAACGAACATCAGGGATAGCTGAAACGACGCGCAGGCATTGCCTGTAAGGCAGTGCAAGGCAGCATCGGGCAACGCCCCCCGGTCCGACAGATCAGGTCAGGTGTCGGGGGGGCGGCAAATCGATGGGAGGGCCATCAAATCGTAGCTGAGACCTTGCAAGCACTGGACCCAGGTAGAGCCCAAGCTCAGAAATGACAGGTGCCAGCGGAAGCGACGGGATCACGAAGCCCGAACAGATGAGGGCCGGATGACAGGACGGCTCTGCGTCCGGAGCCTTAGTGTGGCTGAGGATGGAGGTCTCAGAGTGATGGTCCGCAACTGCTGCGGCACCGGCGATCTGACCAATAGTCAAGCCAAGGAGAAGAGAAAAGGTTAGCAACAGCACAGACAGATACCGCTGCAGGTTGCGCGGAGCCGCGGCATTCCTTCGGGATGCGATGGTGCCGAACCGCGCAATCATTGCAGATGACTGATCCGTATTTCGACAGGTTCCATGTGGTCCAGGCACACGGGCTCGGCCGTCAGCGATGCTGACGTCGGATAGACAAACTTCCTTCCGTCGCTTGGCCGATGCTGACAAGCACGCGATGTCGGGGCCGAAACGGTGGCCCCAAGACCGAGAGAGTTCAAGCAATCCTGCCAGTCGCAGCCTCTCAAGAAGGAAGTTTTGTTAAGAAGGAGGATACCCGTCTCTTGCGAAGTGAAAACCATCCGACCCGTCGGGAAAGGCACGGCCGGCGCACAGGCAACGACTGACCCTCGACTGAATTGCATGCTCTGCTCCATTTTTTCTCAGTCATGCATCCTTCCACCGCTGGAAGGTCAAGCCGCCTTGTTGGCTGAATTCCATTTGGCCACCCTCATCGAGAGTTCCTTTGGCCGGGCCGAAGGGCGGAGGGCCTGTTCCAAGGAGTTCTGTCCCAATACTACTTTACGGCGACCCGCCCCGATCCGGCCATAGTCAGTGCCTCGAGGACAGCCTCTGTCGACAGAAGTTCCTGCAAGACAATGCCGTCTGGCGCTGCGGGACCATATACGGCGTTGAACGGAATTCCGTAGCGCCCAAAGCTTTCCAGATAGCGCGAGATGGACTCGTCAGGACGCGTCCAGTCCGCCTGCATGGCGACAATCCCGGGCTCACGCAGTCGCGACGCGACAGGCTCGCGGTCGAGAACCAGAGCCTTGTTCGCCTTGCATGTCAGACACCAGTCGGCTGTCACGTCCACAAAGACAACCTGTCCCGTCGAGACAAGGCGCGCGATCTCGGACCTGTCGAACTTGGCCCAATCGGTTGCTGCCGATGTCACCGCGTTGCGTGCCTCGGATAGCAACCCGGCCAGAGCCAACGCGACCACGACCAGGATCGTAGTCCCCGGAATCCTTGCAATGCCCGGTATGCGGGGCATCGACAGCAGCGCCGCAGCACCGAGGCTGGTCAACCCAATCCAGATGGCTGCCCTTTGGCCGGCCACGCCGCTCAGAACCCAGAAGAGCCAGGCCGCTGTGGCAGCGAGTGCAATACCCAATACGACCTTCAGAACGAGCATCCAGCGGCCCGGTCTGGGGAGGCGCTGGATAAGTTGCGGGAACGCCGCGACGACGAGGTATGGAAGCGACAAGCCAACTCCGAGCGCGGTGAAGATCACCGCGATGTCGATGGCACGCCCGGCCAGCGCAAAGGCAACTGCCGTGCCGAGGAAGGGTGCCGAACAGGGCGTGGCTAGAATGGCCGCGAAGGCGCCGGTCGCGAAGTCGCCGCCATAGCCCGCGCCACCGCCAGCGCGCGCCAGGCGGGTCTGCCATGAGGAAGGCAGCGTGATCTCGAAGAGGCCGAAGAGATTGGCCGAAAAGATCACGAGCACGACCAGCATCACGGCCAGGAAGACCGGGTTCTGAAATTGCAGGCCCCATCCTACGGTCAGCCCAAAACCCCGCGCGGCAAGCGTCGCTCCGGCGAGAACCCACATGAACGCCAGCACACCGAGTGCGGAGACCGCAAAACCGGTGCGGATGCGTGCAGGGGACAGCCCGCCGGATTTGACGGTGGATGAAAGCTTGATGGACAGAACCGGCAGCACACACGGCATCACGTTCAGGATCAGCCCACCGAGAAAGGCGATGGCGGCGATCCACGCCAGTTCGCCCAGACCTGGCACCACCGCGGCGATGCTGAAAGGCGGCGCGGGCGCATCCCCGGACAACACGGGGCTCAGTGTGGCCGCGCGGGCGCCATCGGTGACGGTTACCCGCAATTCGGGCAGGTCAGATGCAGCGGCCAGGATCGGAAGCCGCGCCCAGACCTGCCGCCCCCCTTCCCCCAACCGTATGTCGGGCTTGCCGAACGCGGTCCCCTCGCCCAGTTCGGGGAAGATATCGGGATCTTCAAAAGGCACGTCGCTTGTTGCTATCAGCGTCAAGGCCGTCTTTGTGTCATCAAGATGGGCGGACACGATCCTGATTCCAGTTTCCATGCCGTCATCGGGTACACGGGCCGCATAGGTCGAAATCAGCCTCGCTGCCTCGTTGTCGATCCCGCTGGCCCTAGGCAGATCCAGCGAGAGATCGAATTCCTGCGGAACGCAAACCGTCGAGCAGGTCAGCATGCTAACGCGCGCGCGCAGCGCAACGGGCATTCCAGGTTCCGAAAGCACGATCCGGATCGGAAAGACGACCTCGTCGTGATAGCCGAAGTTCTCGATCCCGAAAGCCGTGAACCGCTCGGGCGCCGGCCAAAGAAACTCGGCCTCCGTGATATTCTCGGACCCTGCCCAGTCGATCGACGGCGGCAGCCCGACCTCACCTGGCGAGCGCCAGTAGGTCTTCCAGTCCTCGCCGAGTTGCAGATGGAGGCCGGCCGAGATCGACGTCGCGTCCGGATTGACGCCGTTCTCAGCAGTGATCAGGCGGCCCTCGACCGCCGGGTTCCTGAAACTTTCCGATCCGGCAGCGACAACTGACGTTGCTGTGACGAGGCTTGCGGCCAAAACAAGAACCAGACGGCGGGAAACCCGACTAAGGCAGGTCGACATTCTCTCTCTCAAGTGTACCGACATACCGAAGCCCAGCCTTCCGTTCGTTCTCGCTCGACCAAATCCTGAATGGTTCTCTCGCTGATTTCCCCTTGGATCACCGTCCGACCAATCACCATTGCCGGCGTACCGATGAAAGCAAAGATTCGGGCAAGCGCGGCACTGTTTTCCAATTCGAGAAGAACACGGTCGCCGTTCATGTCGGCGGTTAAATTTGCATGGTCGATTCCGATATCATCCGCGAGCGCCTGAAGGTATTCGGGGGTTGCCTGAAATGGCGATCTCATAAGACGTTCGTGGAAAGCGGGATAGGCGCCCTGGTTCCTTGCAGCCAAAGCCGCCTTCGCCGCTAGCGTTGACGTCTCTCCCAATAGCGGCAATTCATGCCAGGCAACACGTATCCCACTGGCCGGGCGCGCCTCCATGGCGGCGAGTCGCTTAGTCTGCACTCGGCAATACGGGCAATAATAGTCTGAAAAGGACGCCACCGGGACATCTTCCCCACCGCCGAGTGCATCGCCGTACAGGGTGGCGCAGATGTTTCTCCTCACTCTGCTTTCGGCATCCGCGTGATTATTTTCCGTTCGATCCTCCAAGCCGAAGAACGGATCGAAACCGGTCGAGCTTTTTCCTGCTGTCAGCCGACGGAACCCAACCGGATCGTCGATCTCCTCAAAGACCAGATCTTCACGCCCTAGACCGGGGACAATTCGAAAGCCAGCATACAAAAGGGCCAGTCCGGCAACGACCAGAAATGTCCTTCGTCCCTGAGATGTCATTTCACCACGTCTGCCTTCATTCCGAATCGGTTCACCTGCTGGTCTGGCTTTGCACGAACCATGAAGCCTACGCGACCGCCTTCACAGTCAAGAACTGCCAGTCCGTTCGCTCCAGTCTCGGTTGCCACACAGCCCTGCGGGATCGGGGTTTTGCTTCCGCTGGTTGACAGGCGTGTCGTGTCACTGGCCCTGCACTGCTTGATAGTCGCCGAACATCCGCCCAGCCCAACAGGAAGGAGCACGACGGGAGCGACTCGAAACAGCAATATACGGGGTCTATTCGGCTGCAATTCTTGCGACTGCTCGATCTTCGGGCGCCTTATTCTTGTTGTCAGCAACACGCGGCTTTCCATGACAGGATTTTCCCATGTAGCGATGCATGACCAAATGAGCTCCGACGCAAAGGAGGAGCGGCGCGAATGTGATGAGATTGTCGGACACGCCGGAAGCCCGGCCCGCAACGAGAAAGGCAATGATCGGCAGGAGCATGACTGCGCAGCATGCCCACATCCCGTATTTCATAAGTTTTTCCGACCCGGATCGGGCTGCCTTTTTGTCTTCCATGATACCCTCGCTCGCTTCTTTGGTAGCCTGCGTAGTTTCGCTACCGGCTTCCAGTGCGGTAAGGTCAATGTTACAAACCGATACAAAAATCACTGTTATGTCAGATAGACCCTGCTTGACCCTCCAGCGCTGGAAGGTGGTCTACGCTCATCAAACAGGCAAGAAACCAGGAGCACACAGGCAATGTCCGAGCAGGCATCCATTCTGATTGATCGTCGGCGCTTTCTCGTCGCCGCCACCAGCGGCACTATCGCTTTGGCCGCGCCGTCGATACTTCGGGCACAGGAAGCGGCACAGACGCGTCGCAACGTATCGTCTTTCCGCATACATGAATGGCGGGATCACTTCGATACTCTGGGCAAAGGTATCATCATTTCGGATACGACCACGAAGGCGCTGCAGCATTGGACCGCTGATGGTGAGATGCGCATCTACCCGACATCGGTTCCCCTGACGGACGAGTTGACGAGGCGAGGCTATACAGAGGTTGTCGAAAAACGCGAGAATCCGAGTTGGGCGCCGACCCCGTCGATGCGCGAACGGAACCCTGAATGGCCAGCGCTCATCGCCGGCGGGGATCCGGACAATCCGCTAGGCACCCGCGCACTATACCTGTCCTGGCAGTACTACCGGATCCATGGCACGCAGGATACGCGCAAGATCGGGCGAAGATCTTCAAACGGTTGTATTGGCCTCTACAACCAACAGATCGAAGAAGTGTACGAGCGGGCGCCGGTCGGCACGCAGGTGAAGTTGATTTGATCCGAGTAGGTGCGCGCGAGGAACTCTAAGGAATGAACAAAACGCTTTTGGCGGTTGCGGCCTTTCTTCTGGTTGGTGGCCTTGCCGTATATTGGAACGCGACCCAATCCGCTCAACAGCCGGCCGGACACTCAATGGTGCCACCGGACACAGGCAGTGTCGCACAAGGGGCGCCAATCGTAGAGGTTTCGCTGCCGGCGGAACTGTCAGCGAATGCCCAGATCGGGAAACGTGCCTTTGAAGCCAAATGTGCACAATGCCACGGCGCCAACGCCGCTGGACAAAATGGGGTTGCGCCGCCGCTCGTTCACAAGATTTATGAGCCCAATCATCACTCTGACATGGCTTTCGTCCTGGCGGCGAAAAACGGGGTCAGATCGCATCACTGGAATTTTGGCAATATGCCGCCGGTAGATGGACTCACCGATGCCGATGTAAAGATGATCGCGCGCTATGTGCGGGAGCTTCAGGCTGAGAACGGCGTTTTCTAACTGTATGCCTGGTGGACTTCATCATTACGTGTTCTTGCGCGCAGCGGTTCTCTGCGCGGTTGTTGCGTTTGGTCTGGGGCCGGGGACTGCCGACGCGCTGGTGGAAGATCCGGCGGTTTCGGTTGCCCCGGACGCAGATGGAGTCAAGGAACATGAGGAGCCACATTCTCGTATCGAAGAAGCCCAAGGGCATTGCCACCCAGGGCTTGATTGCGCAGTTGCCGCCATGACAGTCGAACCGACTCAAGCACCTCATGCGCCCGGCTTTGACGGCGACGGGTTCCGCTCCGGCCGCATCCGCCTCAACGGGCTCGGTCCTGTCGATGAACCACCGCCTCCACGCGGGCTGGTCCTGCCCGAGTATGGAACAGTGCAGACATGAAACAAAATAGACGGAGAAATGAAATGAAAATCACGACAGCAGGCATTACGTCCCTTGCAGCAGGACTCCTCGCGGTCTCTTCGACAACGGCCCTCGCCGACGTTGGCCACGGCAAGGCGCCCGAATTCGGCCGGACGGGAGACGAGCATCACGTGTCGCGCACGTACGAGGTGCGCATGGGCGAGATGTATTTCAAACCGGGAGCAATCCGCGTGATGCCGGGCGAGACCGTTCGCTTCATCGTCGTCAACGAAGGCGATGCGGTCCACGAATTCAATCTGGGTAACGAAGACGCATGGGAATCCCACGCCGCCGAGATGAACCGGATGATGGATGAAGGCATGATTGATGGTGATGTGCTGCGTCACGGCAAGATGCGCGAGATGGGCATGATGCACGCCGACCCGAACGCAGTTCTGCTCGAGCCGGGCGAGCGCGCCGAGATCATCTGGACATTTCCGGACGAGGTGACCGAGGTCGGGATTGCCTGCAATGTACCCGGGCATCGTGAGTCCGGGATGGTTCAGGATGTCATCTTCCGGGGCGAAGGCTAATATCCGTTGGGAAGCGTCGCGCCTGCCGCCCTTCCCTGCTCATCGGAGGTGATTTCCATGACGACGCGGCGGCATTTTCTATTGAATGGCGTGGCATCGGCCGCAACCCTCGTTTTGCCGAGAACGACGCGCGCCGCGACGCCGCAGTTCGACGAATTCAGGGCCCGAACGGCTACGGTCCGACTGGCGCCACCGTCTTACCCGAAGACCGAAATCTGGGGCTACGACGGCGTGCTGCCAGGCCCCGAGATCCGGATCGTGCAGGGTGCACGGGTTCAGCGGAAATTCCTGAACGAACTGCCGCAGGCAAGCTCGGTCCACTGGCACGGCATCCGGATCGACAATGCGATGGATGGCGTCGCCGGATTGACCCAGGCCGCCGTTGAACCGGGCGAAAGCTTCGATTACGACTTCGTCGCACCGGATGCCGGAACCTATTGGTATCACGCGCACAACAGGTCGGTTGAGCAGGTCGCCCGCGGACTTTACGGAGCGCTGATCGTCGAGGAAGCCGAGGCTCTGGACGTGGATCGCGAAGAAGTCCTGATCCTGGACGACTGGCTTCTCGATCCCGAAACCGCGCAGATCGATCCGGATTTCACCTCCGCGGGTGCCCGCAGCCACGCCGGTCGCATGGGCAATTTCATCGCGACAAACGGACGGTACGATCTTTCGATCGATGTGCTGCAGAACCAACGGCTTCGCCTGCGTCTGATCAATGCGGCCAACGCACAAATTGTCGTCGTTGATGTGGCCGGGATGGAAGGCTGGACAGTTGCGCTGGACGGGATGCCCCTGGAACAACCCCAAAGGCTTGAGGAACCCCTCATCCTCGGCCCCGGCCAACGCGCCGACCTGATCGTCGATGTTACCGCCGAATCCGGTGAAACGGCACATCTGGTGCGCGTCGATAATGAGGAAGGGGTATCTCAGGTGGCCTTTCCCGTGAACGGTCGGGCATCGACCGTACGCCGTGAAGCTCCGCCGGCCCTGCCAGGGAATGCAAGGATGGATGTTCCGGGCCTGCAAGATGCGGTTCCCGTTCGCCTGAACATCGAAGGCGGCGCGATGGGCAGGATGCAAACGGCGATCCTTGACGGCGAGCGGAAATCCTTCCGCGAACTTGTAGCGGTCAACGAGTACTGGGCCTTCAACGGCACCGTCGGAATGCCCGATACACCGCTTGCCGATCTTGCTCTTGGGCAGACGGTCAAACTTGCGATCAATAATGACACGTCTTTCCCGCATGCCATGCATCTGCACGGGATGCATTTTCGCGAAATCGGCGAGGATGGCACCTTGGGACCGCTCCGGGATACGATAACGATGTTCCGGGGGGAAACACGGACCGTCGCCCTTGTCGCCGACAATCCGGGCGACTGGCTGTTTCACTGCCACATGCTCAGCCACGCGGCATCGGGCATGATGACCTGGATCAGAGTGACATGATGCGAAAATACCTGTTGCTGTCGGTGATTGCCCTGGCTGCAGCAGCAGCCCTTGGCTGGCTGATGAGCACGGCCGACACACAGACCAGATCCATGCCGGAAGACTTCGATATTGCACAGGGAGAGCGTCTTTATGCCGAAAACTGCGCCTCCTGCCACGGCGCCAATCTGGAAGGACAGCCGGACTGGCGGTCACCCGGACCCGATGGCCTCCTGCCTGCCCCCCCGCATGACGAGACCGGTCATACCTGGCATCATCCCGATGGCGTGCTGTTCGACTACACCAAGCTGGGCGGCAGGGCCGCGCTCGCGCTTCAGGGGGTCGAGTTCGAAAGCGGCATGCCCGGGTTCGGCGACAAGCTTTCGGACGCCGAAATCTGGAACATCATCGCCTACATCAAATCAACTTGGCCCGAGCGTCAGCGCGCCGTTCAGGCCGAACGAAGCGCTGCACAGCGACAGCAGGAAGGTAACTGAAATGCGTCATACTCCAATCATGGCTATGGCAATTGGTCTTGCGATTGCCCCCTTTGCGTCAACCGCCCAGGACCTGACGGACGAACGGGTCAAGGAGCTTGCCTTGCAAGCCATTCGGGAAAACCCGCAGATCATCATGGAAGCGGTACAGCTCCTTGAGGCCGAGCAGGCCGCCGCCCAGTCTCAGGCGCAGGCCGAGGTTCTGAACAACGAGCGCCAATTGCTCGAACGGGATCCGAACGCGCCTGTTCTCGGCAACCCGGACGGGGATGTGACCGTGGTCGAATTCTTCGATTACAATTGCCCTTATTGCAAACGTGCCATGGCAGAAGTTCAGGGGCTTTTGGAAGGCGACGAGAACGTCAGGCTGGTCTATCGGGAATGGCCGATCCTTGGCGACGGGTCGGTATTCGCCGCCAAGGCCGCACTGGCCGCGCGTGAGCAGGGCAAGTACGAAGAGTTCCATTGGGCTCTAATGGGTATGCAAGGGCGCGCTGAGGAAGCCTCCGTCATGAGAATTGCGGATGAAGTTGGGCTCGATGCCGAACGGCTGCGTGAAGACATGGAAGCCCCCGAGATCCAAGAGCATATCGCGACCTCCATGCGGCTGACACAGGCGCTTGGATTCAACGGCACCCCGTCCTTCGTGATCGGGGACAACCTCGTGCCCGGCTTCGTCGAAGTAGATCAGCTCAGGGCATTGGTGGAGGAGGCGCGCGAGGCGATCGAATAGCATGACTGTGCGGAATCGGCGCCGTTTATTCCGGCGCCGATCGCGTCTCAGGTCGCAGCTGGCGCTGCCATATCGTATCCCGCATCGCGGATCGCTTCGGACACTGCCCGGTCGCTGAGAAAACTCTCGACCGCAACGGTTCGCGTTCCAAGGTCGCACGAAACGGTCGCGGTTGGATCGATTGCCTTGATTGCCTTTTCGATTGCTGCGGTGCAATGCCCGCAGCTCATTTCCGGAACATTGAAGTTGCTCATATCCGTCTCCTTCACTCTCGAGTTCAGGTGAGTGCTTCCAGCGGGGGAAGGTCAAGGGCGAAAAAAACATTCCGAGTAGGTTGACCTTACTGTTGGTGGAAGGTTTAGATATCATTCGCAGAGACGAAGGAGACGCTCATGCCAGCCACAAAAGACCTGCGGATCTCTATCGAGAACATGTCCTGTGCATCCTGCGTCGGCCGGGTCGAACGCGCTCTCTCGGCGCTGCCCGGGATCGACGAGGTCAACGTCAACCTTGCGGCCGAGACCGTGACGTTCGATCTGGATCGCCCCGCCCGCATCCCCGACGTGACCAGAGCGCTGGACGCGGCCGGCTATCCGGCCCGCACGCAGACAGCCCGCCTGAACGTCTCGTCCATGTCCTGTGCCTCCTGTGTCGGCCGTGTCGACAAGGCCTTGGCGGCGGTGCCGGGGGTTCTGGACGTGAACGTCAATCTCGCCTCGGAGACCGCAACCGTGACCTATATCGAGGGCGCGGCGGAACTCTCTGATCTGCTAACAGCCGCCGGAGAGGCCGGCTACCCTGCCGAACCGGCGGACAGCGCCCTGCCCAAGGAGCGCAGCGCACGCAAGGAAGGCGAAGCGCGCGATCTGGCCCGAAAGACGGTCTTCGCGGCGACCCTGGCTTTGCCTGTCTTCCTGCTCGAGATGGGGGCCCATCTGGTGCCGGGGATGCACGAGATGATCGGCCGCACCATCGGCCACCAGACAAGTTGGATGATCCAGTTCGTGCTGACGACGATCGTGCTCTTCTGGCCCGGGCGCCACTTCTACACTAGGGGGTTCCCGCGCTCTTAAAGGGCGCGCCCGACATGAACAGCCTCGTCGCCGTTGGCACCGGCGCGGCCTATCTCTATTCCGTGACCGCGCTCTTCGCGCCTGCGCTCCTGCCCGAGGCGTCCCGCGCCGTCTATTTCGAGGCGGCGGCGGTGATCGTCGTGCTGATCCTTCTGGGCCGCTGGATGGAGGCCCGCGCCAAGGGCCGCACCGGCACCGCGATCCAGAAACTTCTGGGCCTGCAGGCCCGCACCGCGCGGGTTCTGGTCGATGGCGAGCCCCGGGACGTCGCCATCGAGCGGATCCGCGTGGGTGACATACTTGTCGTGCGCCCCGGCGAACGCATCGCAGTGGATGGTCAGGTGACCGAAGGCAGCGTGCATGTGGATGAAAGCATGATCACTGGGGAGCCTGTTCCCGTCGCCAAGGCCGAGGGCGATCCAGTGACCGGCGGCACCGTCAACGGCACCGGCAGCTTCCGGTTCCGCGCCACCCGCGTGGGCGCCGACACGACGCTGGCGCAGATCATCCGCATGGTGGAACAGGCGCAGGGCGCCAAGCTGCCGATCCAGGGCCTGGTGGACCGCATCACGCTTTGGTTCGTGCCGGCGGTCATGGGACTGGCCGCCGTGACCGTTCTGGTTTGGCTGCTTGTCGGCCCCTCCCCTGCCCTATCCTACGCGCTGGTGGCGGGCGTGTCGGTGCTGATCATCGCCTGCCCCTGTGCCATGGGCCTTGCCACGCCGACCTCGATCATGGTGGGCACCGGGCGCGCGGCCGAGATGGGGGTACTCTTTCGAAAGGGCGACGCGCTCCAACAACTGACCTCGGTGGATGTCGTCGCGCTCGACAAGACCGGCACCGTGACCCAAGGCCGCCCCGAACTGACCGACCTCGTTCTGGCCGACGGATTCGAGCGGGCCGAGGTGCTGGCGCTGGTCGCCGCGGTCGAAGCGCAGTCCGAACATCCCATTGCCGAAGCAATCGTGCGAGCGGGCGAGGTCGAGGGTGCTGCACGCCTCGATGTCGAGGGATTCAAATCATACACCGGCTACGGCGTGCAAGCCACGGTCTCCGGACGCGAGGTGCTGGTCGGCGCGGACCGCCTGATGGCTCGCGAAGGGCTGAGTATCGAGGCGCTGGCGGACGCCGAGCGCCGCTTGGCCGAGCAGGGCCGGACGGCACTGTTCGCGGCGGTGGACGGGAAGGTCGCGGCGGTCATCGGTGTGGCCGATCCGGTCAAGTCCGCCAGCGCCGCCGCCATCGCTGCGCTCCACGGCCTGGGACTGAAGGTCGCGATGATCACCGGCGACAAGAAGGCGACGGCCGAGGCCATCGCACGCGAAACCGGCATCGACCACGTGATCGCCGGCGTCCTGCCCGATGGCAAGGTGGCGGCGCTGGACGAGTTGCGCGGCGACGGCCAGCAGGTCGCCTTCGTCGGCGACGGCATCAACGATGCCCCCGCGCTGGCCCATGCCGATGTCGGCATCGCGATCGGCACCGGCACCGACGTTGCGATCGAATCCGCCGATGTTGTGCTGATGTCGGGCGATCTGCGCGGGGTGGTCAATGCCTTCGAGGTTTCCACCCGGACCATGCGCAACATCCGCCAGAACCTGTTCTGGGCCTTCGGCTATAACGTCGCGCTGATCCCGGTGGCCGCCGGCGTGCTCTTTCCGGCCTTCGGGCTGTTGCTGTCGCCGGTGCTGGCGGCCGGCGCCATGGCGCTCAGTTCGGTCTTCGTGCTGACGAACGCCCTGCGGTTGCGCCGGGTCCGTCCCATCATGGATGAAGCCAGAGCGTCAGATCGTGATGCGTCGGCTTCGCCATCCCCGACCCCTGTCGCCGCTGAATAAGGAGGACCAAAAATGAACATTGGAGATGTCGCCGCCCTTTCGGGTCTGCCGGCCAAAACGATCCGCTATTATGAGGATATCGGGCTTGTGAAGCCTCTTCGCAGCACGAACGGCTATCGCACATTCCGCGAAAGCGATGCACATAAGCTCGCGTTCCTCGGACGTTCCCGTGCGCTCGGCTTCAGCATAGAGGACTGCCGCAATCTTCTTGCTCTGTACGAAGACGAAAAACGCGCCAGTGCAGAGGTCAAGGATATCGCAGAGCAGCATCTCGAACGGATCGACGACAAGATCGCGGAGCTGAAGGAAATGCGCGCGACGCTGGCACATCTGGTGGACGCCTGTGCCGGGGATCACCGCCCGGATTGCCCAATCCTCGCCGATTTGGCAACGAAACACCGCGACGAAGAGCAACTCGAGAAAACAGCGTAGTCGGGTACGAGGGTTTGGCTTCGGCGATCCTCCTTGCGATTGTGCTCTTCGGTATTTCTCCATGGAGCGCTCAACGGAGTTTCTCACAGACATCGATGCGATTGTTGGGTCTCGGGGTCATCGGCGATGGCCGGATGAGGTGAAAGAACGGATTGGCGAGGACCGGAGATGCAACGCTTGAGATCGTCTGTGGCGATGTGGCTGGATGCGAAGACGCCCGTCGCGCGGTTCGCGGAGATTGTGCGATTGCTCGGCACATGATCTTCCCCGTCGAACCGGGTGCGGATCGTGGTGGCGACCAAGCCCGTTGACTTCCGCAAGGGCCATGACGGGCTGGCGGCGCCGGTCAAAAACGAGCCCAGGAAGAACCGTCACCGGGACGGTATTTGTCTTCCGCGCCAACGGGCGGATCGGCTGAAGCTCCTGTACTGGGACGGCACGGGACTGGTGATGAACTTCAAGCGGCTGGAGGAGACGACGTTAACCCGGCCGGCCAGCCGGGATGGTCTGATGTCGTTCAATCACGCCCAGTTCGAGGCGTTGTTTGCAGGCCTCGACTGGCGAAAAGTGAAGGCGCTGGAGGAGCGTGCGCCCACTGCGGCGGAGTGACTCAGGACGCAATTTGAGCGGGTGGCCATCCTCTGGATTTGGTAGATCGCGCGCAGAGTGGTTGCGGCTGATCTTCCTGATGATACGGATCCGCTGAAGGCGATGATTTTGGCCTCGCGGTCCCCGATTGCAGACCAGAGAGGGGCTATCGCGCGCAAAGAAGATCGCATCGCGCAACTGGAAGAGCTGATCGCCGATTGCAAGCGCGCGATGTTTGGCGCCAAGTCCGAGAGGGCCTGTCCTGAGTAGTATAAACTGACGCTGGATGATATCGAGGCCGCCCAAGATATAGTGCATGCCGCAGACGAGGCCGACGATCGGCGTGTCAGTGGCGAGCCGCGCCTACCCAAAGCCAACCGAGGCTCGCTGCCAAAGCACTTAGCGCGCATAGAGGAAGCGATTGATACGGAAAGCACGATCTGCGCTTGCTGCTGTCAACTTCACGTGATCGGCGAGAATGTCAGCGAGCGGCTGGATATCGTGCCTGCGCAGCTCCGGGTGATTGTCACTCGGCGGCCAAAATACGCCTGTCGGTCCTGCGAGGGTGGTATCGTTCAGGCCCCGGCGAGCCGAAGACCGTCGCAATGGTCGCCAAACCGCCGACGAGGGTACCGAAAAAGAAAATGATGCGGCGCATTGGCTCACCTGTCGCGCACCCAAGTGATTGCCGCATCCATTTCCGTCGGGTCGAACTGGCGGAGTTCGGCCTTGGTCAGCACATCGGCGAACCTGGTGCCCCACTCCATAAAAGCCCCCTCGCTGACCACAGCAACGCGACCGAAGTCATTCATATGGGCTGTGTCGATTTTCAGATCTTCGAGCAATGCGGACGGTCCCTCGTAGCCTTTGAACCTCGTGAGATCGAGAATCAGGCCGGGCTTGCTCGTCCCCTGCAAGCGCTCATGCAGCAGGGCGTGCATCCGCTTCAGGTCGCTTTCGCTGAGCTTGCCCTCGCAGGCGAGGCCAATCGTGTCGTCATGATCTGTCAGTGTCTCGGTGAACATGGTTTTCCTCCTCTTTTTCCGGCTTGCCGTGACCGTAAAGGTCAGCGTTTTCGTGTGCGCGGTCTTCGTGCTCAAATTCCAGACTCGAATGACCGATGCTGAAATCGTCCTTCAGCCGGTCCTTGATCGCGGCCTTGATCTTTTCGATTTGACCCCAGCCGTCCGCTGTCAGCACGACGTGGCAGTCCAGAGCCGCCTCGTGCTCCTGCATCTGCCACAGGTGCACGTGATGAACGTCCGTGACACCATCGACGCCCCGCATCGCCTCGATGACGGCTTCATTGTCGATGTCCGGTGGACTGCCGAGCATCAGCGTCCGGATCGGGCCGCCGATCTCGGTTAAAGCCAGATAGAGAATGTACAGAGCGATGCCGATGGTGATCGCCGGGTCGACCCAGCGCATGTCGTAAAGGATGATCAGGGTGCCGCCAAAGACGACAGCAACCGAGGCGGCGGCGTCCGACAGGTTGTGCAGGAAGAGCGCGCGGATGTTCACGCTGCCCTTCTGCATCGAATAGGTAAGCATCGCCGTCAGCGTGTCGATGAAAAGCGCGATGCCGCCCAGGATCACCACCGTCCAGCCCTGTACCTCGGGTGGGTCGATCATGCGCATGCCACCCTCGTAGATCAGGTAGAAGCCGATCAGGATCAGGGTCGTGTAGTTGATGAGTGCTGCGACGATTTCAACCCGCCCATAGCCGAAAGTCATGCGTTCGTCCGCAGGCCGCCGCGAGATTTTCCGGGCGGCAAAGGCGATCACTAGCGACGCCATGTCGGAAAAGTTGTGCAGGGCATCCGCGATCAGCGCGAGGCTGCCGGACAGGATGCCGCCGACGATCTGCGCAACGGTCAGAAGGCCGTTGGCCCAGATGGCGATGGTGACACGACGATCGCCGGATTCAGGGTCGATGTGGGCGTGGCCGTGATCATGCGGCACGGCCTGTCTCCTCATGGCTGTGGTTGGGTCGACCGAGGCCCGGAACCCGCGGCAAGGCTCCCCGGCGGATTTTTCGCACGCGAGCGTTCATCCAGTGCCGGACGACGTGGCGATAGAGAAAGTCGCGCAGGAACCCGAAGCTCTGGCGGTGGTCTGCGTAAAAGTTGTCGGGTGCGTCGAAGGTTCCGAAATCGCGGACAATACCGGTCTTCTGGATATAGGTGTCATTTCCGGTCCAGGTGACAGGCGGGGCGCTCAGACACTCCGTTCCAACCCCGTAGCCGCACAGACTATCGGTGTCGCTGAATTCCTGTTGCAGCGTTTGCAGGAAAGGCGCGTCCAAAATGAAGCCTTCAAGATTGACCCATCCGTCACCCAGATCCACCTCGACCCAGGAATGGAGGATTTCGGAGGGCGCGAGGGGATAGACGAGTTCCGGAACGACGCCTCTCTGAAGCGCCTTGTGGATGGTGAAGCCGTGCAGTCGGCAACGTATTCCGACGCCACGCAGCAGGCCCATGAGGAGCGTGCCCTTGGTGTTGCATTGCCCATAGCCATCTTCGAGCACCTCGGAAGCCGGGATGTCGTCGGCGCGGTTGTAGCCGAAGGCAATCTCGTTCCTGACGAAATCGTAGACGGCACCGGATCGGTCATGGCGGGGAACATCTAGCCAGCCGCGATCCTCGATCAGTTTCGCGATCGAAGGCGTGTCAAAATCCAGCAGCCGGGTTTCGGCCAAATGAGGGTCGGCGGGGTTCACGGGATATCTCCTCGAATCGTTCACGAGAAAATGTAGTTGCTACAGTCACTGTAGCTTCAAGCCCCGATTTCAGGCCGTGTCCTTGGTTACCTGATCGTCATTGTGCTCCGCCTTGTGGTGTTCGCCGTGCGCGTCTTTCAGGATTCCGACGCCACCCCAGGCCGCGATGCCGGCGACAATCACGCCCACCATAAGGTCCGGCCAGTTCGTTCCGAGCCAGGCCACGAGCCCCCCTGCGACGACAATCCCGAGGTTGGCCGCGAAGTCGTTCCAGCTGAACGTATTCGCCGCTCGGATGTTCACGTCCGGATCGCGAAGCCGCGCCAACAGCCAGACGCAAAGTGCGTTTATGGCCGCCGCTACCAGCGCCATGACAATCATGATCGTGCCAAGAGGATCCGATCCGCCGACGTAGCGGCGCCAGGCGTCATAAAGGATGCCAAGGGCGAAGAGGATCAGCAGGCCGCCCGAAACGTTTGCCGCTCCGCGCTTCCACTTGGCGGAGCGGGACAGCGCGAAGAGGCTGATCGCGTAGACGAAACTGTCCGACAGATTGTCGAGGCCATTGGCGATAAGCGCGCTTGAATCGCCGAATGCACCCGAGGCGAAGAAAGCGACTGCCAGCCCGATGTTGAGACCAAGCACGATCCAGAGTGTGCGTCTTTCCGATGCGTTCTTCTTCTCTGCCACAAGCTATTGCCAATCCTCAAACCTTACCGAATTGCAACCTCGAGCGACGAGCTATTGTTCCGAGAATCCTCCGTCTATCTTGAATGGATCAAAGGCAATCGAATTCTATTTCGAGCTTGAGCCGGACGAGCCCGTTTTTCAATCTCCGCGCGGCGCGGCAAGAATGACTGTCGCCCCCAGCAAACAAACGGCGGTGCCGAGAAGGTCCCATCTATCAGGCCTATGTCCTTCGGCCAACCACATCCAAAGAACCGAGGACGCTATATAGACGCCACCATAGGCTGCGAATGCGCGGCCCGCGGCGACAGTCTCTACCTGCGCCAGGAGCCATCCGAACACCACGAGTGCGGCAATGCCAGGCACAATCCAAAGTGCCGAGGCACCGAGACGCCACCAGGCCCAGATGGCGAAACACCCTGCAATTTCGGCAAGTGCCGCGAGCGGATAGGCAAGCGCAGCGGGCATCTCAGGCGCCGATTTCTTCATGCTCGGTCAGACATTCCGAATGGTCGCGCAGCACCTCAAGCACACGGCAATCGGAAGTCTGCCCGCCGCTGCACTCATGCACCATCCGCTTTAATTCCGTGCGCAGCGCCTCTAGCCGAGCCAGTCGTTGCTCCACTTGCTTTAGCTGTCGACGGGCGATTGCATCCGCCTCCGCGCAGGACTTTCCCGGATGATCGCTGAGGTCGAGCAGTTCGCGGATCGCTTCCAGCGAGAACCCCAGTTGACGCGCGTGCCGGACGAACGCCAGGCGGTCGAGTTCGGCGTCGCCATAGCGGCGCTGACCGCCCTCGGTCCTGCCGGGCTCAGGCATAAGCCCGATCTGCTCGTAATACCGGATGGTCTGCACTTTCGTTCCAGTCTTCTTCGCAAGCGTCCCAATCGTCAGCATTTCAGGCTCTCCACATTACCTACAGTGGGTGTAGCTTTAAGCAGCGCGCATCACAAGCTTCACCTGGGTTTCACAGATCGGTGATTGTCAGCCGATCAATGACAATCACGCTTGAACCTACAGTAGCTAGAGGATGTAAACGCACACAAAACATAGAATCAAGTTCGGGCGGAGCGGCGTGAGGCTTTCAGGTCTTCAGAGGGTATTGTGGTTATTGGCGGGCGTGGGGGCGTTCTTATTCATCTGGCTGTTGCTGTGGTCCGACTACCGTTCCGACCTTGCCCGAGCCGAGAATGAACCACCGTTTTTTGCTGATTTCGAATTGACCGATCATCGGGGAATGGTCCAAACGGAGGAAGATTTCGCAGGGCGCTGGATGCTGGTCTTCTTCGGCTTCACCAATTGCCCTGACGTCTGTCCGACAACACTGTCCGAGGTCGCGGCCGTGATGGAGGGCTTGGGCGATCAGGCGGCAATGGTTCAGCCGATTTTCATCACGATCGATCCCGACCGGGATACGCCGACGGCACTTGCCGAATATGTGCCGCTGTTCGACGCAGGGATCATCGGGCTTACCGGCACTCCGGAGCAGATCGCCGCAACATCCGAGACCTTCCCGATATTCTATGAGCGGATCGAGGAAGCCACCGCGCCGGGCGGATACACGATGGGTCACACGTCGCATCTTTTCCTTTTCGACACGCAAGCAGGCTTCTCGGAGTCCTGGCCCTATGGCACGCCCGCCGAAGAGATCCTCGCCGATCTGAGAGAGAGGATCTGATCATTATGACCCGATTGACCGGAGAGACCGCCCTCGGGCTGGCCTGGTTCATCGCGCTCACCGCGTCGCTTGCCGTGCTCTTCATCGGCGAGGTGCTGGGGCAGACGCCTTGCATGCTCTGCTGGTTCCAGCGCGCCTTCATGTTTCCCCTGGCCATCGTCCTCGGGCTCGGGCTGTGGTGGCAGGATCGGCGCGTGGGTCGCTACGGGATCGCACTGGCAATCGGTGGTGCCGCCATAGCACTCTGGCACCTCAGCCTCTATGTCGGCGTGATCCCCGAACGCATCCAGCCTTGCACGGCGACAGGCCCGTCCTGTACCGACGACAATCAACTGGTGTTCGGCATCCCGATCCCGCTGATGGCGCTCGTCGGCTTCGCGATGATCGGCCTGCTGTCGGCTCTCTCATTGAAGGAAACACAAGAATGAATCGACGCGGTCTTGTCCTGTCCGTTCTCGCCCTCGGTGCCGTTGGTTTCGGCGGGGCAGCCTGGTATGCAACTCGCCCCACGCCGATCGCCGAGGCCGACCCGGTCGACCCGGAACTGGCCGATGCGCTGATCCGGCCTTACTCCCCGATTCTCGGACGCGAAGATGCGCCGGTCACAATTGTCGAATTCTTCGACCCGGCCTGCGAGGCGTGCCGCGCCTTCTACCCGGTCGTCGAAGAGATCATGGCGGAGCACGGAGACGCGGTGCGCGTCGTGATCCGCTACACGCCGTTTCACGGCGAAGCCTCGGAGGAAGCGATCCGTGTGCTCGAGGCCGCGCGCATGCAAGACGTGTTCAAGCCCGTGCTGGAAGCGGTCTTGCGCGAGCAGCCCAGATGGGCCTCGCACGGAGCGCCGGAGGCGGGTTTGATTCTGCAGATCGCTGCGACCGCAGGCCTCGATGCGGAGGCTGCCCGCACCCAGATGCTGGCCCCCGATGTCGTGGCGGTGCTCAACCAGGACCGCGCCGATGTCGAAATCGTCGGGGTCCGTCAAACGCCGACGTTCTTCGTGAACGGCAAGCCGCTCGACCCGTTCGGGGAGGCTGAACTGCGGCAACTGGTCGCGGCGGAAGTCGCCGCAGCACAGAGCTAAGTGATCACGAGGGGAAAAGACTGATGAGAGAATGGTTTTGCGCCACTGTATTGGCTGCGCTTCTGGCGGTGGTAGGGTTGCTGACCCCGGCACTGGCCGGCTACGAGGATGTCGTTGTCGAGGACGCGTGGTCCCGCGCCTCGATCGGCGTCAGTAGGCCAGGCGCGGCCTATATGACTGTCCGAAATACGGGTGACGAAGCTGTAACGCTGACCGGACTTGCAACGCCCCTGGCCACGATGCCCGAGATCCACGAGACGAAAACCAATGCCGAGGGCGTCAGTTCCATGACTCCGGCGGGCGAGATCACGATTGAAGCGGGCGAAAGCGTGGCATTGGAGCCAGGCGGGCTGCACGTCATGCTCATGAAGCTGCAAGAGCCGATGACCGAAGGCGAGACCTTCCCGCTGACACTGACCTTCTCGGATGGTGGCGAGGTGACGGTCGAAGTCCCGATCCTCGGCATCGCCGCGCGCGGGCCGGAGGGCTGATGCGACGTCGGCAGTTCGTTCAGTATGGTGCAGCCGGTGCTGGTGTTCTCGGCCTGGCGCTCTTCGTGGGCTGGTGGCGGGTGGACGGGCCCGGCGCTCCTGAACCAAATGGGCAGCGGCCCCTGCCCCTGTCGGCGATGGAGTTCCGCCTGACCGACCACGAGGGCAGTGAGGTGGGGCCAGACACCCTGATCGGTCGCCCGACAATGGTGTTTTTCGGGTTCACCTACTGCCCGGACGTCTGCCCGACCACGCTATCGGATATTTCCGGTTGGCTGGACGAGATGGGAGAGGACGCGGCGCGGCTGAACGTGATCTTCATCACGGTCGACCCGGAGCGGGACACCGTCGAGGCGATGGCCGAGTATGTCGGCTATTTCCATCCGGCAATTCGTGGCTGGACGGGCCCGGAAGAGCAGATCGCGCGCGCAGCCAACGGCTTCCGCGCGACCTACGAAAAGGTGCAAACCGAGGGCGGAGAATACACGATGAACCATACTGCGAGTGTCTTCCTGTTCGATGCAGAAGGGCAGTTCGTCACCATGATCGATTATCACGAGCCACGGGAGTTCGCGGTGCCGAAGATCCGCCGCGCATTGCAAGAAGAAGATGAGGGGGCAATATGAGAATAGGGTATGTAGCAGCGGCGCTGGTTGTCGTGGTGGGTGCTTCGGTGACAGCTCTCGCTGTCTCCGGCTCGTTGGCTAAAGTACCGGTGCCGCCTGCGCTTGCTGAAGCGACACTCTGGACCCCCGATCCGCTCGCGCCGCCTCGGATTGCCGAAAGCATTTCGGTCCGCCCCAAATTCGCTCAACCGGGTGTCGCGTTCGAGTTCACACCCGTGCCCATCGCGCCCGCCTCCTTGTCTGATACTTCCTTGCCATCTATCGAGCCCCCGCTGGTCACTTGGACGCGCGAGATTGCGTCGGGTGAGACGCTTGATGCGGTCCTTTCCGATGCGGGGCTGGGTGCTACGGATCGCGTCGAAATCGCCTTGGCGATCAGCGCCGAATACGATCTGCGCCATCTGCGTCCGGGTCACACGGTTACCGTGGTCTCACAAGCGAACGGCAAACCGCGTCGTGTAGAACTCGCCCTCGAAGACGGTGTCCGGATAGAGGCGGTCTTCGGCGAGCAGCTTGCCGCTCGCGTGTTGGAGCCGGACCCCGAAATGGTAACTTTCGCGGGCGAGGCGGTGATCGAAAGCTCGATCTTCGCCGCGCTCGACACGGCGGATATTCCCGCCCGTTTTGCGGTGGACCTGGCACAGATGCTGGGTGGCACGGTGGATTTCCGGCGCGAACTTTCCGGCGGCGAGACGGTACGTCTGCTGTGGCGTGAGGCACGGGACGGGGATCAGGTGATCGGTCAGCCGGAACTAGCCTTCGCCGCGCTGGATCTCGGCGGCTTGGTTTATGAAATCGTCTGGCCGGACGACGGCAGCGGTCAAGCGACGATCTATGTCGACGGAGAGGTCCTGCGCGTATTCGCGCAACCGGTCGAAGGCGCACGGCTGAGTTCCGTGTTCGGGCGCCGCACCCATCCGGTCTACGGCAATGTACGGATGCACACAGGGGTGGACTTCGCGGCGGCGCGTGGCACGCCGGTAAAGGCGACGGCGCCTGGCCGAGTGAGCTTCATAGGTCGACGCGGAGGATATGGTCGGGTCGTCGAGATCGCGCATGGCTCCGACACCCTGACGCGCTATGCGCATCTGAGCGCTGTGCCGGACAGTCTTGCAAAAGGCCAGCGCGTGATGGCCGGAGATTTGATCGGCCGCGTCGGCGCGACGGGCACCGCGACCGGGCCCAATCTGCACTACGAGGTCTTGGTTAATGGTCGCCCGACCGATCCTCTGTCAGACGAGCGACTGGCAGAGGCGGCCGAGCGTGAAGCGGGCAACACGGCCGCGCTTGCAAGACTGACTGAGGCGCGCTCGCTTCTGGCTGAGAGACTTGCCAGCGAATTTGCGCGAACGATAACCGAAAGGCTTTGACCCATGAAAAAATATGCTCCCGCGCTTGCCATCGCATTGGCGTTGCTTCCCGCGGCACAAGCCGTCGCAGAGGCGATCCCGATCGATGTCCTGAAGACGAACGGCTGCGGTTGTTGCCTGTCCTGGATGAAGCACCTCGAGGAAAACGGCTTCGCGCCGAAAGGCGAGGACATGTTCGGAGGATCTCTTGTGCGCTTCAAACTCGACAATGGCGTTCCGCAGCGAATGGTGTCCTGCCATACGGCGCTGGTCGACGGCTACGTGATCGAGGGCCACGTGCCGGCCGCCGACATCCAACGCCTGCTGGAGGACCGGCCAGACGCGGTGGGCCTGGCGGTGCCCGGAATGCCCTACGGGTCGCCCGGCATGGGACCGGAAGACGACCGTGAGGCTTACGATGTTTTCCTGATCCGCGAAGACGGATCGACCGAGGTTTTCACCAGCTACTCCGGCTCCTGACAGACTTGCCGGCAAGACCTTAGCAATTGGAACCCCTCTCCCCGATAGCGCTTGGCTTTGTTGGAAGCCTGGCCGCCGGATCGCTTACCGCGGTCGGGGCGGTACCTGTGATCTTCGGGCGGATCCCGTCCCGATCCACACGCGATCTCCTGCTCGGCTTTGCAGCAGGTGTCATGCTCGCGGCCTCGTTCTTCTCGCTGATTATCCCGGCCCTCGACGCGGCCGAAGGGCAATTCGAGAGCGCTGCCGCCCCCGCGGCCATCGTCTGTCTCGCGATCCTGCTCGGCATGGGCGCGGTTGCTCTGATGAACGAAAAGCTGCCGCATGAGCATTTCAAGACGGGGCGGGAAGGCCCCGACGCAGCGTCGCTGCGCCGCGTTTGGCTCTTCATCATCGCGATAACGATCCACAATTTCCCCGAAGGGCTTGCCGTCGGTGTCGGGTTCGGGGCTGACGGATTCTCGGGCGGCTTGCCGCTTGCGATCGGCATAGGGCTGCAAAACGCCCCCGAGGGCCTGGCGGTGGCGGTCTCGCTGCTTGGTGAGGGTTATTCCAGGCACCGCGCCTGGGGCATCGCCGCCCTGACCGGCCTTGTCGAGCCGGCAGGAGGGCTTCTAGGCGCTGGCATCATCAGCATCTCGCAGCCGCTGTTGCCATGGGGCCTCGCCTTCGCTGCCGGTGCGATGCTCTATGTCATCAGCCACGAGATCATTCCGGAGACCCACCGTTCCGGTCATCAGAACAGGGCGACACTCGGTCTCGCAGTCGGCCTCGTAATCATGTTGTTCCTCGATGTATGGCTAGGATGATCCGATGAAACGGTCCCTCTTCCAAGGTGTGATTGCGGCCGGATCCGCCTTTCTTATCGATCAGGTGACAAAAGCAGTCGTTGTCGCCAATGAGACCGCCTTGAGCTCAGGCGTGCCTGTCTTTCCCGGCTTCAATCTCATCTACCTGCGCAATGACGGGGTGACCTTCGGGCTTCTCGGCGGTGCGCCGTGGTGGAGCCTTGTTGTACTGGCACTAGCCATCTGCGTCTCGCTGGCGGTCATGCTGGTTCGTACCGGCAGCCGGGTCGAGGCTATTGCCTATGGCGCGATCATCGGTGGTGCGCTCGGTAACATCCTGGACCGCATCCGGTTTCGGGGTGTGACGGACTTCCTCGATTTCTACGTGGGGTCGGCGCATTGGCCGGCCTTCAACATGGCAGACGTATTCGTGGTAGGTGGCGTCGGGCTGCTGCTCGTCGCGCCGTGGTTGAGCGCGCGGCGTCGGTCTGATCCATGAAGCGGGGTTTGCCTCTGTCCGTTGGCAAGAGCCCAAACCTGCTCCAGCGCATGGGTTTTGCCTTTGTTGCCGGCGGATTGACGGTTTTGACCCTTCCGCCGTTTTCGTGGCTCATCGCGGTCCCTGTCGCTTTCTCCGTGCTCTTTATTGTTCTCCGGAATATCTCAACCTCGCGCGCTGTCCTCGTCGGTTGGGCTTTCGGACTGGGCCAATTCGGAATTGGAATTTCCTGGATCGCCGAGAGCTTCTACGTCGATGCCGAACGTTTCGGCGCTGTGGCGATACCGGCGGTTGCGGGTTTGTCCGCGGGTCTCGCCATTTTCCCGGCGAGCGCAGCGGCGCTCTTTGCCATCATCGCTCGGCGCAGACCGCTCGGCGGCATTGCCGCGAGCCTTTTGCTCGCCACCTGCTGGGTGGCCGCAGAATGGTTGCGAGGTCACGTCCTGACTGGATTTCCGTGGAACCTTGCCGCGTATGCTCTGGTCGATCACGCCGCGCTGCGACAGCCAGCCGCCTGGGTCGGAAGCTACGGGTTGAGCTTTCTCACGGTCCTTGTCGGCGTCATGCCGGGAGCTGCGTATTCGGCCCTGCCACGCCAACGGTCAGCCGTTTTGGTGCTATGCGCTATGGCCATTATAGGACTCTGGGGTGCCGGTACGTTCCGCCTTGGATCAAAGGTACCCTCGCCCGGTATCGACCTGCGCATCGTGCAAGGCAACGTGCCGCAACGGGAGAAATGAGCGCCCGGAAACCGGGAAGCAACCCTTGAGCGCTACTTGGACCTCTCTTCTCGCCCCGGCAATGTCGATCTTCTGCTTTGGCCGGAGACGGCCTTTCCCGGTTTTCTCGACGAGGACGCGGAAGCGCGTGCCCGGATCTCCGCGACTCTGCCCGACGGCGATCTGCTTCTGACGGGAGTGCCCGATCGAGTGGAGAGCGATGCGGGCACCAGTTATTTCAATACGGTCCAGGCCTATGACAGCAATGGGGAAATACTGACCGGATATGCAAAGCAACATCTCGTGCCGTTCGGGGAATACGTTCCCTTTCGAGGCTGGTTGCCTGTCGCGCGGCTGACCGAGGGTTCGGGCGATTTCACGCCTGGATCGGGGCCACGCACGCTCGCCCTCCCGGGTGCGCCGCGCGCTGCCGTGGCGATCTGCTACGAGATCATCTTTCCGGGCCATGTGGTCGATGATCTTTTCCGACCGGATTGGATATTCAACGCTACCAACGACGCCTGGTTCGGGACCAGCATCGGGCCCGAGCAGCACCTCGCAGCCGCGCGCATGCGCGCCGTCGAGGAAGGTCTTCCCGTGGTCCGCGCTGCCAACACCGGGATATCCGCTGTCATCGATCCCAATGGAGAGGTCGTCGCGCGTCTCGATACCGGGGGAACCAGGCGTCATCGATGCCAGCTTGCCCGGAGCGCGTGATCCCACGCCTTACGCGCGTTTCGGCGACTGGATCCTGCTGGCGCTCGTCGTTGCGTCCTGGAGCCTGGTCTATTCTTTCGGCTTGGTCCGACGACGTCTCGGTGCGGCGAACTCAAGAATGGAGGAATGGTGATGCTGGTACTAGCGGGCATCGTCGGCGGTGCGATCTGGGGTGGCTATGTGGCACGTCAAACGAAAGGGAACCGCCTTGATGTTCTTCAGTATGCGGCAAGCTTCGGGATTGCCTTCGGCCTGCTCGCCTATATCGCGTCGGTGATCCTCTTGCGCATCCTTTCCTGAAAATGCTTCAGCATCGGCAACGAATTGAGACGGCTGTTCAACATATTGCTTTACACTTTCCTGGCTGCCTGCGCAGCGGGATTGGCCGTTTCCGGTACCGCCTACTTTCTGCTGCGTGCTTCCGTTCCAGACTACAATGAGGACTTCACGGTTGCAGGTATAGAGAGCCCAATCGATATCTTGCGGGATTCTTCAGCCTTACCGCACATCACGGCGGGGTCCGCCGAGGATGTCTATTTCGCGATCGGCTTCGTTCACGCGCAAGACAGGCTCGGCCAGTTATTGAGGGCAAGGCGTGCGACGAAAGACCTGTTGCCACTGGAGCGGACGGCCGAAATTGAATCTTCGACTTCCGATGCGCTCGAAGCATATGCCGCCGGTGTCAACGCGTGGCTTGGGCTGGTTTCCGAGGGCGGGCGCAGCAGGGGCTCACCCGAGCTGTTGGTCGCTGACGAGAGAATGATCGCGGCCTGGAGACCCGTCGATAGCCTCAGAATAGCCCAAGCGTTTTTGAGCAATCTTCGACCCAAGAGCCGGCAAGAATTGTCAGTCTCGTCATATTTGCAGATCCCGTCAGATCGCCCCTTCACATCCGAGATGCTTGCGACCCCACCCGCGGTCAGCCTCAATGCTTGGGCGCTGTCGGGCGACCGAACGGCTACAGGGGCACCAATTCTTGCCGCGGACATCGTTGGCCCTTTGTCGCTGCCCTCTGAATGGTACCTGGCGGATCTTCAACTTCCGACAGGGGCCGCCATGGGGGCCACACTGCCGGGCGTGCCGTTCGTTGTCATCGGCCGCAATGAGCGCGTCGCCTGGGCGTTCCGATCGACTCCCCCAAAAATCGTCAAAGAACCAGAAACTCCCACGGGCGTGAAAGCTGGCGATTTTCTGATTATGCTTGACCGTCTCGCTAGATCCACCGATGCGAAGGATGCCGCTGGTGGAGCCGCCGACATGTTATCTGCCGGAATGGAGGTTCTGGCGATTGACCGTGAAACCTTGGCCCGTTGGCCCGAAAGAAAGGTCGAGCGCCCTGCATCGTTTCGAGACGCCCGTCTGGCCGCGCTTGATGATCGACAGCCGATATTCTCGGTCGACGGCGCGATTGCGGTTCAACGCGACACGGTCAGCGCAGCCGCGCGCGCCCTTCTTCCTCTGATGGCAAAAGAGCTTTGGTTCGTGAGGTCCACAAACGCCATCGAAGAGACCCGCACCGAAAGGTTTCGCAGCGAGATACTGGACAAGCTTGCGCAATGGAATGGCGACATGGATCGCTATTCACAGGAGCCGCTCGTGTTCTGGGCATGGGTCAGTGCTTTGCAACGACGCATTCTTCAGGACGAATTTCCGGCGTCGAACGAGGTTTGGACCAGACCCAGTCCGGATTTCCTTTACGCGGTCCTTTCCGGTCGCGGCGGGAGCGCAGTCTGGTGCGACATCCGCCCTTCCACCCGCATAGAAACCTGCGATGAACAGGTTCGAGCGGCTCTGGATGATTCCCTCGACTGGCTGGTCGACCGCTACGGACCCGATCTCTCCGCCTGGTCCTGGGGTGAGGCGCATACTTTGAACATGCAGTGGTCGCCGATCAGATCGGGTGGGATGATGAGCGACTTACTGTCACTCGAAGCACCGATGTCGGGCGATCCCTACACTCAAACCTCGACTTTCTTCGCATCCAACGGAGATCGCCCGTTCGCGTCCGGCGGGGGCACCAACTTTCGGGCGGTCATGTCGCTTTCGGATGAAAGCGGCTCCTATTTCATCACGCCCGCCAGTCAGTCCGGGCACCCTCTGTCAAGGTTCTACGAAAACCTCTTTCCGAAGTGGATGCAGGGTGAATACCTTATGATGAGCACGGATCTGTCCTTGGCCCGCGCTGGCGCCGCCGGAACCTCTCGACTGTCACCTAAATCAGCGGATAGCTCGAATTCGATAGAAGACAGAAGCCTATGATCACGTATCTCATCCACTACGATCCGTTTGGCTATGCGATTTCACCGGTGTCGTTTGTTTCCGTCGGATTGGCCGCATGGCTCTACATGCGCGGCCTCGCGCGATCCTCTCGCATTCTCGGAAGGACTACTGTCTGGCGGCAGGCTCAGTTCTTTGCCGGCCTTGCCTGCCTCCTCGTCGCAACGAACGCGCCCCTGGCCCCGTTGGGACACAGTTTCTTCTCCCTGCACCAGGTGGAGCATCTTCTTCTCCGCCTTGGGGGACCGCTGCTTATCGCGGTGTCCCAACCGTGGCGCATACTGAGAGCCGGTCTGGCGCGAGGATGGCGTCGACACCTCGGTGCGCTCGGAAATCGTGGCACCGTGCGGTTCATGGCGCGTCCGGCGATCGCCACTGCCTTGCTTGTTGCCGCGCTATTCGTTTGGCAGGTTCCTGTCCTTTACGGACTTGCGCAGCGCGTTGCGGCGATCGAGATGCTCGCGCATCTGTCGATGGTGCTGGCAGGGGTCTGGTATTTCGGCATGCTGTTCGATCTCCGGGATCCGCCCAAAGGCGCGCGACGTGGGGCGAGGCTGATCTCCGGTTTTGTGGTGATCGTTTCGAACATTTTCTTGGGCTCCCTGACGACGCTTAAAGAGGTGGGTCTCTATGCGTCCTACCAAACGGCAAGGAACAGTAGCGGACTCAGCGCCTTGGCTGACGAGACCATCGGTGGCTACACGATCTGGGTCCCGTCCTCGATGGTTTTGATTGCGGCAATCATCCTTGTGCTGAACGGCTGGAACGCGGCGGAAGTGCGCCGATGGAACACCCGATACGAGTTGATGCGTGGCTCGAATGCGGCGGCGCTCGAGTTTCCGGAAACCGCCGAGGAGTTGCGTCTGAAAGTGGAAAAGCCAAATCGCGACATGGGCCGAACACTCGCCCTCGGCGCTCTTGCGATGTTTTCGGTAGTACTGATCACGACCGTGACGATCGTCTATGCGCTTTGAACGCTCGACCGACATGCAGCGATGCAGAGGCCTCGGTGATTTCCCTCTTGACCCTCCAGCGGCTGTAGGTTGGAGGATGTGATCCCGTCGGCTTTCGCGATTCGGACAAGGCTCGCCAAAACAGAGGCACTCAATGCGGATCATTCTTGCAGGACTCACAACAATTTTCCTGGCCGGACACTGGGTACTCCCGGCGCTCGCCCAATCCTCGATGTCAAATCGCGATGTGGTCGTCGAGAATGCTTGGACCCGTTCCAGCCTGGACATTGGCGGGGCGGTGGAAGTCTATTTCTCGCTGCGAAATACAGGCGAGAAGACGGTCGACCTGATCGGCGTGCGCGCAGATGTAGCGTCGATCGAGGTGCTGCATAGGTCAGAGGTCGATGCCTCAGGCGTGATCAGGATGAAAGCGGTACCGGAACTGCGGGTGGCGCCGGGTACAAGCATGGCGTTCGAGCCCGGCGGTCCGCACGTGATGCTCATCGACCTCGAGAAACCGCTGATCGAAGGCGAAACACTGCGACTTCTTCTGGTATTCTATGATGGGGACAAGTTGACGATTGAAGTGCCGATCCTAGGTGCCGATGCTGCCGGTGCTCAAGACTCGGCAACTGTCGGCGCTGCGTCATCGGACTGATCTGGCCCAGTCAGCGACGGAGATCCGGGAAGGATTGCGCGAATGTTATGTCACATGGCATCCTTTGCCGGGGTGGATGGAGCCGTTGTCGCCAATCTAGTCCGGAAGGCCGTGGTGAAGAGAACCACTGCTAGGCTACGCTGGCCCTGGGAAACGCCTCAGTGCTCCTTCGAACGCCTCCAGCGTTGTTTCGCTGACGTGATGCTCGATCCCTTCCGCATCGCGTTCCGCTGTCTCTTCGTCGATTCCAAGGCTTAGGAGAAACGCCACGACGATCCTGTGGCGCCGTCGACAGGCCTCCGCCAGCTCCTGCCCGGCCTCGGTGAGGAATATGGAGCGGTAAGGTTCCCGCCGCACTAGGCCAGCAGCCTTGAGGCGCGAAATGTTCTTAGTCACCGTCGGCGGCTTTACGCCAAGCCGCTCGGCGATATCGACCGGTCTGGCCTCTCCGCGCGTCTCGATCAGTTCTGCTATCAACTCGACGTAATCCTCCGCCATCTCGCTCTCGTGCGCCTGACGCACGGTCGCAAACCCTTCGGCCTGCGCCTCGGGAGCCCTGTCGACAGCTTCAAACGCTTCACGCCCATGTGATTGCAGCTTTGTCATACCCCGACTTTGCAGTGAACCAGCGGGATTGACAACTTGTTTGCTTTGGGTAGATAAGTTAGCCACGTCTAACTCTTGATCATAGAGGCCGTGGTGATACGAAATTTCTTGAGATTTTTGCTCGCCACATTCGCATGTGCGTTCGTCCTTTCCGGACCTGTCTCCGCGACGCCTGCCAAGGAGGCCCCCTGGCTTCCCGAGGCAGCGGCCTACCGGCTGACGCTCTTTCTTGGAAATCTCGAGCCTCTGCCCTGGGACGACATCGAGACCGCCTGGTCCGAACCCTATCGGAATTCGGAATTCTCGATAGGTGCGCTGGCATGGTTGGAAGGTAAAAGCGACGTCGACCCTGCCCGGCTTCTGGACGCGGTCGCGCGCGAGGACCGGCAGGAGGTCTTCGCCGAAGCGACGCGGCTGATCGCGGACAGGATCGAAGAGGAACTGGACCGGTCACTGTCGGCCGAAGACTCGGCCACTGCGCAGCAAGCCGTTCGGACGGCTCGGGAACTCTATCGCGCATTCGCGGACGGTATCGCCGCCGCCGAGCCTGATGTTGCGCGGCAGATCGGCCGCGCCTGGCTGGAGTTGAACAGCAATACGGGTTCCGCCGGCGTACTGGGCGCGGGCGTCACATCAGCTGACCGCGACACGATGGCGGCCGCGCGCGCTATAATCTCCGGTTATATCGCGGAGAACTATCTCGTTGAGGATTTTGCGCCACGTCAGACGCTGAGCGCCTTGCCCGAAACCGCCGTCCTCAGCGGTCGCGCCATCGAAATACCGCCGAGCCTGCCGCCGGGCTCCGACATCTTCGATCAGGACCCGCTGCCACGTCTTGTCCTCAACTTCGAGGAACAGGGCATCGACGAGATCGATCTGCCGCTTGTCGCCTACGGCGACATGTTGTTCGACAGCGCGCAAATATTCGGCAGCCCGGCGCGCGACCTCGGGCTCGCGTGCTCGACCTGTCACAACCGCTCGGACGTCAACCAGCGGCTCTTCATCCCCGGTGCCAGCCACCAACCGGGCACGATCGACGTCGACGGCGCCTTTTTCAACCCGATCTTCAACGACCGGCGTGACGACCCGCTCGACATCCCGAGCCTTCGCGGCTTGCGTTTCACCGGTCCCTATGGTCGCGACGGCCGTTTCGCTTCCCTGCGCGATTTCACCCGCAACGTGATCGTCAATGAGTTCGGCGGGGACGAACCGACCCCCTTCATGCTGGACGCTCTCGTCGCCTACATGCTTGAGTTCGACTTCCTGCCGAATTCCATGCTGACACCGGACGGTCAGCTGACCGAAGCCGCACCCGAGGCTGCGCTGCGCGGCGAAGCGATCTTCAACACGCCCTTCGCGGGACTCGGCGACCGCTCCTGCGCCAGTTGCCACGTCCCGGGCGCCAACTTCCTTGACCGGCAGGCGCACGACATCGGCTCCGTCGCGCCGGCCTATGAAGGCGCCCGTGCCGGGGCGATGGACACGCCGACCCTGCTCGGCACCGCCTATACCGCGCCCTATTTCCATGACGGATCGCTGCCGACCCTGGCGGCAGTCGTAGACTGGTTCGACGAGACGAAATCGCTTGGGCTGACCGGGGCGGAACGGGCCGACCTGACCGCCTATCTGGAGACCGTGGGTGCGGCGGACGAACCCTTACGAGGCGTTCGACGCCGAGAACACCGCCTTCCGGCTGGCATTCGCCGAACTGACGACCTTCGCCTCGACGCTCGACACGCTGCTGCCCCGGCGGGACGCGGAGCACATCCTGCTCCTGACCGACACCGTCGCCGCGGACCTTTCGGCGGACGCCAGCACCATGTCAAACCTTGCCGCCCGGCCCGAGGTCTACGCGCTGGCCGAGACGGCTGGCCGAGGTCGGCGCCGCCGTGCGTGACGAGGACTGGGCAGCCGCCGAAGCAAGCTGGACCGCGTTCAAGGCCGAGGCCGACGCAATCGAAGAGAGGGCATTCTGATGGCGATCCACCTGAACCGCAGAACGATGCTGGCGCTGGCCGGTGCAAGCGCAGTGTCACTGGTGACGCCTCTTGCGGCGCAGGACACCGCATTGCGGCTTGCCTTCATCCCGCAGGAGAACCCCGAGAAGCTGCTGGGGGACATCGAGGCCATCACCGGCTGGCTGGCCAGTGAGATCGGCGTCCCCGTCGAAGGGTTTGTCACGATCGACCATGCGGCGGCGGTCGAGGCGCTGCGAAACGGCGACGCGGATATCTCCTTCATGGGCGCCCTGCCCTTCGTTCTGGCCGAGGCCGAGATCGGAGCCGTGCCGCTCTTGTCCGAGGTCTATCGGAGCGAGCCGAGTTACACGGGCCGCATCTTCGTGCGCCGCGACAGCGGAATCCGCTCTCTTGGCGACCTGCGCGACAAGGACATCGCCTTTGCCGATCCGATCTCGGAATCGGGCTATCTCTATCCGCTCGCCGAATTCGTAGAGGCCGGACTGGTCGAAGGTCCCAGCGCAGCGGAGGAATTTTTCGGCCGCGTCTTCTTCGCGGGTGGCTACCAGCAGGCCATGCAGGCGATGGCCGAGGGTCTGGTCGATGCCGCGGGCGCCAGTCAGTATGCCGACCTGCTCCTGACGCCGCAGCAGCAGGCAGAGGTGACCTGGATCGCGGAAAGCGAGCCGATCCCGAGCCATTTGGTGATCGCGCGCCCGGGGCTCGATGCTCGACCTGCAGGACCGGTTCATCGACGCGATGCTGCAGCTCAACGAACCTGAGAACCGCGACAAGCTGCGCTATCTCTACGGCCCGGACGGCTATGTCAGGGCCGACCCCGCCGCCTATGACGGCGTGCGCGACATGGCACGGCGATACGGGCTCCTGCGATGAGTGCCGCCGCGCAGATCGACGACCTTAGCTTTTCCCATTCGGGCGCCGACCTTCCGGCGCTGGAGCGGATGTCGCTGCTTGTCCCGGCGGGCGAAAACGTCGCTCTGCTCGGCCCGTCCGGGGCGGGAAAAACGACGCTTCTGGCGCTGCTCGACGGCAGGCTCCGGGGCTGGACCGGACGGGTCTCGGTTCTGGGTGCGCCGCTCGATCCCGATCATCCGCCGCCGCGCGCGCGCCGTCCGGATACCGGTTTCGTGTTTCAGGAATTCGCCCTGGTCGAACGCTCCACGGTTTTGCGCAATGTCCTCAACGGACGACTGGGACGCATGTCTCCCCTGCGCGCCCTGTTGGGATCGTCGACTTCGCACGATCTGGAGATTGCGCGCGCAGCCCTTGCCGATTGCGGCATTGGCGATCTCGCCGATCGCAGGGTCGACAGTCTGAGCGGCGGACAGCGGCAGCGCGTTGCCATCGCACGGTGTCTGGCGCAGGAACCGCGTCTGATCCTCGCCGATGAGCCGGTGAGCAACCTCGACCCCGCCCGCGCAGGCGAGATCCTGTCGCTGCTGACCGGGGCGGCACGGGCGCGCGGCGCGACGGCGCTGTTTTCGTCGCACCAGCCCGACCTGGCGCGGCGTTTCGCGCAGCGCATCATCGGCATTCGTGGCGGGCGGATCGCCTTCGATGTGCCGACCTCAGAGTTGAACGAGGATGCGACGGCGGAGCTCTATCGAGAAGCGGAACCCATGCCCGGTATCGGTCTCAAGGCGGTGTCGTGATGGGGATTCGCGGGTTCGGCGGGTTCGCGACCAGCGCCCTGATCGCAGGCGCGATTCTGTGGTCCTTCGCCACGACCGACGTCGAGCTGTCGCGTCTGATGTCGGCCGGTCCGCGAATCGCCGATTTCCTTGGCCGGATGTTTCCGCCTGACCCGACGGTGATGGCCGAGATCAAGAAGGGCAGCGCGGAAACGCTGAGGATCGCGATCCTCGGCTCCCTCGGCGCGGTGATCCTGTCGATCCCGCTCGGGATTCTCGCGTCCGAGACGATGGTATCGCCTGCGGTGTTCCGGCCGATCCGAACGCTGCTTGCGTTCATCCGGGCGACTCCGCTGATCCTGGTGGCCATGCTCATGGTCGGCGCTGTCGGACTCGGGCCGTTGCCCGGCATCATCGCGGTCGCCTTTCACGCGACGGGGATGCTCGGCAAGTTCTATGCCGAGGCGATCGACGGTGTGTCCCGCGCGCCGATCGCCGCGCTGGAAAGTGCGGGTGCCGGACCGCTCGCGCGGCTCAGGCACGCGATCTGGCCGCAGATGGCGCCGGTCGTCGCTCGGGACACGATCTTCCGGTTCGAGTTAAACCTGCGCGAGTCTCTGATCCTCGGCATTGTCGGCGCGGGCGGGATTGGCTTTTACATCCAGACCTACGTGCGCTCTTTCCAGTATGACAAGGCAGCCAGCGTCACGATTGCCGTTGTCGTCATGGTCATCGCAATCGAAGCCATCAACGTCGCGCTGCGCCGTCGCTTTGCCTGACCATCACGCGTAGATGTCGATCGGGGTCCCGTCCCTGACCATGGCGTAGATTTCCTCGATCTGCCGGTCGGTGACAGAGATGCAGCCCGCGGTCCAGTCGCGCTTGTTCATCGGGTCGATCCCCTTGCGCGGTCCGCCGTGGATGAAGATGTCGCCACCCGGCGATTTTCCTTGCGCCGCCGCGAACGCGATGTCGGCCTCGTTGGGATATGAAATACCGACGGAGAGGTGGAAGAGGCTATTCGGGTTGCGCCGATCAATCACGTAGGAACCCTCCGGCGTGCGGCCGTCCCCCTCGAACTGCTTGTGGCCTTCGGGCGCGAAACCCAATCCGACGGGATAGGTCCGCAAGACGTCATCCGCCCCGTCCAGGACCAGCAGCCGCTGTGTCTTGTAGATGCGCAGCCGGGTGACTTCGGGTCCGCTGTACGACCGGAACTTGCTGGCACAGCCTGACAGGAAGGCGGCCAATCCGCCCAACAGAAAGACCCGTCGTGGAAATCTGGTATTCATCCTGTCATCACTGCTCGACGCCCCTTTCTTGCGAGGTCTGGTTGATGGCAGACGTTACTCTACCGAAAGAGCCGGATCAATGACCGTGCGCCACCCCCGCCGTCTCTCCCCTGCCGGTCCGCCATGCTCAGGGACACGTTGCAGACCGGACACATCATCCTGCCTTTCGCGTTCATGTCTTTTCTCGGTTCCTTTCCCGGTTCCTTGAGCTCAATGACCATGCGCCAGCGCCCCCTTCGCCATCTGCTCGCCAACCGGTTCACCACCCGAAGGCCCTGCCTCGGCCCGGTGGCCGTTCAGGAGCCGAAGTGCGTTGGCTACAACCAGCAGCGACACGCCCACATCCGCGGCGATGGCGCCCCACATCGAGGCCATGCCGAACGCGGTCAGCCCGACGAACAGCGCCTTGGTCGCCAGCGATATGCCGATATTCTGATGGATGATCGTCATGGTCCGGCGCGAATGGCCGATGAGCCAGGGCACCTTGCCGATATCGTCGGTCATCAGCGCGATATCCGCCGTCTCGATCGCCGCGTCCGAGCCGATCGCCCCCATGGCGATGCCGAAATGCGCCCGCGCCATGGCCGGCGCGTCGTTCACACCGTCGCCGATCATCGCCACCATGGTCGTGGGGCCACCAGTTCCTCGATGGCCCTCACCTTGTCCTCGGGCAGAAGCTCGGCGCGCACCTCGTCGATGCCGACCTCGGCTGCCACCGCGCGCGCCGTGCGTTCGTTGTCGCCCGTCAGCATGACGATGGTCTTCACGCCCTGCGCGTGCAGACGCGCGACACGATCGCTCTTGGCATCGGGGCGGATGCGGTCACGCAGCTCCAGTACGCCGGTCACGCCGGTCTCGTCACCCACCGCAACGAGCGTGTTGCCGGCGCCCTTCGATCCGGTCGCGCAGATCCGCCGGAATGGCGTTGCCGAAGCCCTTCTCGGCGGCGAAGCGGTCCGAGCCGAGCCAGATCGCGCGACCCTGCCGGCGCGTCCTTCCAGCCCGCGGCCCGGGCACGGTGCGGGTGTCCTCTGCGGCAGACACGGAAACACCATCGGTTTCGGCACGCGCGAGGATGGCGCGTGCTAGCGGGTGCGAGGACCGGGCCTCCAGACTTGCCGCCAACGTCATGAGATCTCGCGCGGAGGCTTCGCCCAGAGGATGGACAGCTGCCACTTCGGGCTCGCCCATGGTGATCGTCCCGGTCTTGTCCATTGCCAGCGCCGTGGTGCGCCCCGGCGCTTCGACATAGGCGCCGCCCTTGATAAGCACGCCGGCCCGCGCCGAAGCGGTAAGCGCCGCGACGATGGAGACCGGTGTCGAGATCACCAGCGCGCAGGGGCAGGCAATCACCAAAAGTACCAGCGCATTGTAGAACCAGTAGTCCCAGGCGCCGCCCAGCAGCAGCGGCGGCACCAGCGCGATGGCGATCGCCAGCGCCATCACAATGGGTGTGTAGATGCGCGCGAACTTCGCGACCCACTGCTCGACCGGCGCACGGCGGGCATGGGCGTCGCCGACCATGCGAATGATCTTCGCGAGCACCGTGTCCGACGCGGGTTTGGTCGCCCGCACCGTCAGCGTGCCCTCGCCGTTGATGGTGCCGGCATAGACCTCGTCGCCCGGTTCCTTCGGCACCAGCGCACTTTCGCCTGTAATTGGCGCCTGCTGGACGGCGCCGGAGCCTTCCGTCACATCGCCGTCGAGTGGGATTCGGTCTCCGCCGCGCACGATGAAATGGTCGCCCAAGGCGACCTCCTCCGCCGGAACGTTCGCTTCGCTTCCGTCAGGGCGGATCACCCGCGCTGTGGGCGGCGCAAGATCGAGAAGCGCGGAGACGGCGTTGCGCGCCCGCCCGACGCTCCAGCTTTCGAGGTAGAGCGAGAGCGAGAAGAAGAAGGCGACCGTCGCCGCCTCGAAGAACTCGCCGAGGCCGATCGCGCCTGCAACGGCGACGACCATCAGCAGGTTCATGTCGGGCGAAATCCGTCGGGCCGAAGACCATGCTTTCGGCGCCACCAGCCAGACCCCGAACAGGATCGCGACCGCGAAGAGCCCTGCCTCGGCCATCGGCATGGGCGCATCGCCATGACCTGCGAACAGCCCGAGCGCACCGCCCACGCCGGTTTCGACGATGTGCCACAGAAAACCCGCCGCCCAGAAGCCGCCTCTGAGAGCCGTAAACAGCCGCTGACGCGCCAGATGCGCCGCCTGGTCCTCTGCTGCGTTGTCGGCATCCCAAGGCTTGGCGCTCATGCCGGTCGTTGCGACCAACTGCGTGACTGCGTTGTCCGAAATCCTGTCAGCGGTGTCGAGGATCGTCATCCAGAAAATCCGTGTCGAGAATCGTCATCCGCCCTTGATGACGTCGAAGGCCGTGTCTGTCCCGCCGATCGTGGCCCACGACCCGATTCAGAATCGCAACCTCTTCGGAACAGTCGAGACCGTTTACACGGAAGCTGCGCCCGTCAGTGTCGGAGGCTCCGACAGGTCGGAATCACCGCATAACGCGGCGTTGCCCGTTCCGCAGCAGCTACCGCCAGTGTCGAGTTCAGGGTCATGTCCGCGGTTGTGGCTTGCCATCTGTCTTTCCGGCTAAGAATCGTTGATCTCTGCTGAAGATAGGAGCTACAGCAACTAGAGCTTCAAGGGTGAAAACAGAACTCTTATCCTCAAAGAGAGCATTCGGCGGCGTCCGAAATCTCGCCGCAACAAATTTGACCTTATTGCTGAAGCTGCGTTCGTCGTGGACAACGCAAGCACGAAGAGTGAGATGGACATGCAAAAACGACACGCAGCGACCATGGCGGCAGTACTGGTGATTGCAGGCTGCACGGCGCCAACCTCGGACAACGGCGGTCCTGCCAATCAAATCGGAATTGTTCCCGAGGGTGTCGCTGCCCTTGCTGCACCTGGCCAGGATCTCAACACAGCCCGAATGGTTCCGGAAGACGGCTGCTATTGGTATGAGCATAGCGGGCCGGTCGAAAGAACCCTGGTACCCCTTCGCGCCGTCAACGGAAATCAGATCTGTGTCGCTCGCGATGCCTAGTCTCTGAACGAAGCGAGTTGAGTCGCGCCCGCCTGGTGGGCTGCGACTTTAACTCTGTGCGGCCACGCTGTTCTCGGCGGAATAGAGGAACGCTGTCGAACCGATCGCGACATTCGGATAAAGGCCGTTGATATGGGCCATGACCATCCTGACGCATCCTGAACTTGCCCGGCTTCCGATCGAACGTGGATATGGCGTCCCATGGATCCGCAGATAGGTATCCCGATTGCCGACATAGAGGTAAAGCGCGCGTGATCCGAGCGCATTCTGCGGCCCTGGCTCCATGCCATCCTCATATTGTGCGTAAAGCTCCGGTTCCCGCTCGATCATGCTTCGGGTAGGTGTCCAGTGCGGCCACTCGACCTTGCGCCGGATCGTGTAGACCTTGCTGGCTCGTATAGATCACCCCGTCCGATAGCCACCCCGTATCGCATCGCCGT
>CALOEL010000011.1:0-16746 GCA_942492375.1 uncultured Alphaproteobacteria bacterium | reverse complement strand
GCCTCGGCTTCGCCGACCGGGCAGCAGCGGTATTCCTGGGACTTGTCCAGAAGCTCGATCTGCTTGCTCAGAAGCTTGTTCTTCAGATCCTTGCGCGCCAGATCCAGCTGGATCGATTTCTGCCGCGCCTCCTCGCAGACATTGCAGGGGTCGATACAGCCCTTCACCACGATGCCCTGCGTCGGCAGGCAGTAGGTGCGTTCGAAGCTGAGTTCGGCGGCCAGCTTGGCGCCGACCTCGTTCGAGCCGGCCTTGGCCAGAATGCCTTCCTTGACCAGATCCTCGTCGAGCTTCTGCAGCACCTTGTCCTGGGTCTCGATCGGCACCGGCTGCACGTTGGTGGACAGCCGGAACGGCGAAGCGACGGCGGTGAACGTACCGCCGGCGCTGCCGATCCCGGACAGCCCGCCGAAGCCGGTGGTTCCCGAGATCACGTTGGCCCGCTGGGCCGCCGCCGAGGTGCGGCCGACCGTCTCGACCTCGAGCCGCGCGGTCTGGGTGGCCAGAACGCCGTTCGGCAGCACCTTGATGCCGGTCGCCGGGCGAACCGGGCGGGCCTCGACCCCGGTCGAAGCGGCGGCATCCACGACCCGCCGAAGCACCGAGACGATGCGGAACTTCAGCGTCTGCTTCTTGACCAGCTGATACGCGAAATAGGTCACCGCGTGGCACTGGTTCTTGTTCTCGAAGGTCCGTGTCGAGGCCTCGTAGGCGCTTTCGCTTTCGCCCTCGGCATGGGACCGGCTTTGAACCTCGCCGATCTGCACCGAATTGGCCGCACGGGTCGCCTGAACCGACCGGTCATGCGACGATTCCGCGTGGCTGGAGAGCTGCCGCATGAAGTCCGAAGAGCTGCGCGAGTTGAAATCGCCCTCGACATTCACGCTGCCGCCGCCGGCGAAACCGATCGAGGCATAGGAGCCGTCGACATCGGTCTCGAAGTCGGAACTCGACGAGGAACTGGCCGATCCGCTGTCGGAGATCGTCAGATCGGACATATAGCGGTCCATCGCGCTCATGTAGTAGGTTTCCTCGGACGACTGCTCGTGCCGGTAGCTGACCTCGGAGGCTGAATCGTAGGTGAAGCGGTTGTTGCGGTTCGAGGTGTGGAGCCGCACCTTTTCGCCGGGCAGTAGGGTCGTCGAATAGACCACGTCGCCAAGCGACATCGGGCCGGGACACCGTTCCAGTTCCGCGACGATGACGATCTCGACAGGCAGGTCGGTCTGTCGGTTCGTCAACCGGTAGGAGATCCGAAGCCGTTCGCAACAGGGCTCTTTCGAGACTTCGGGACAGCATGGAAGTTCATTGATTGAAACAAGACCATTGTCGGTCATTTCACATCCTCCTGAAAAACACATGATTTCAAAGGTTTGTCCCTGCCACTCCGCGAAAGAAATACACCGGGAGAGACTCGCAGCGGACGATCACATCATACGCCTGCTCGCGCGTCGGGCGAATGCGGGAATTCCGGACCCGGCGGGAATTGGCCCAATCCGGCACGGGGTGACCAAAGCGTTGCCGATGGTTGCGTTTCTGCTTTCATCCCCAAGACTGGCTGTTCTAGATAGGTGCGCGAAGCGGAGGAAGAATGCGTCTCAGCGGCGGTGTCATTGGTGTCGAGCAGGGCAGTAGCCTGCTGTTTTCCGATTACAAGGACGGAGGCGCCATGTGGACCGGTGACGGCCCGCGAGAGATGCGCCGCCAGATCCGGTTTTCAGAGGCTTTCAGCGCACCGCCCGCGATCATGTCTCGATCTCGCTCTGGGACATGGATCAGAAGACCAACCAGCGGGCGGATATCTCGGCCGAGGCCATCACCGCCGAGGGGTTCAGCATCGTCTTCCGGACCTGGGGCGATACGCGGGTTGCGCGGGTCCGGGCGGACTGGCTGGCGATCGGGCCGATGCAGGATGACGAAGGCTGGGACCTGGTCTAGCCCTCAGCCGGAATACATGCCCTCGTAGATCGGCCCCAGCGTCTCGTGGTCGAACAGCGACGAGACCGAGGTGCCGTTCCAGATGTTCAGGATCGCCTGCGCGAACATCGGCGCGGTCGGCACGATGCGGATGTTCTCGGCGCCCTTCACCTCGGCGGTCGGCTCGATCGAGTCGGTGATCACGAGGCTCTTCATCACCGAATTGGTGATGCGCTCGACCGCGGGGCCGGACAGCACGCCGTGGGTGATGTAGGAATGGACCTCCTTGGCGCCGTTTTCCATCAGCACCTCGGCGGCCTTGCAGAGCGTTCCGGCGGTGTCGCAGATGTCGTCGATGATGATGCAGCACTTGTCGCGGACGTCACCGATCACGGTCATCTCGGCGACCTCGCCGGCCTTTTCGCGGCGCTTGTCGACGATGGCCAGCGGGCTGGCGATGCGCTGCGCCAGTTCGCGGGCGCGGGCGACGCCGCCGACATCGGGCGAGACCACCATCAGCTCGTTCTTCTGCGCCTTCAGGTGATGCTGGATGTCCAGCGCGAAGATCGGCGAGGCATAAAGGTTGTCCACCGGAATATCGAAGAAGCCCTGGATCTGGGCGGCGTGCAGGTCCATCGTCAGAACCCGCTCGATCCCGGCCTCGGCGATCAGGTTGGCGACCAGCTTGGCCGAGATCGGGGTGCGGGCCTTGGTGCGGCGATCCTGGCGGGCATAGCCGAAATAGGGGATGACGGCGGTGATGCGGGCGGCCGAGGAGCGGCGCAGCGCATCGGAGATGATCAGCAGTTCCATCAGGTTGTCGTTGGCCGGGTTCGATGTTGGCTGGATGATGAACATATCCTCGCCGCGGACGTTCTCGTAGACCTCGACGAAGATCTCCTGATCGTTGAACCTTTCGACCCGCGCATCGACAAGGTCGATCCGGCCGCCGCGGTGCATCGACATCCGCCGTGCGACGGCCTTGGCAAGTGTGCGGTTGGCATTGCCCGAAATCAGTTTCGGTTCGGTCATCGAGGGCATGGCAGCAGCTTTCCTTGGGATCGCCTGGTATCGGAATCGCGACGTTGACACCGCTTACCACCCCGCTACGGTCTTGCAAACAACACGAGGGCGAGAGACGGCGAATGACCCACATCGATTACTATTTTGCGACAGTTTCGCCCTTCACCTACCTGGCCGGGCGGCGGCTGGAGCAGATCGCGAAAGAACACGGCGCCTCGATCACCTACAAGCCGCTTGACGTGATCGCCCTGTTTGGCCGGACCGGCGGCATTCCCCCGAAAGAGCGGCATCCCTCGCGGCAGCAATATCGGCTGCAGGAATTGCGGCGGCAGGCGGCCAAGGCGGGTCTGCCGATCAATGTGAAGCCGGCGCATTGGCCCACCAATCCGGCGCCGTCGTCCTATGCGATCATCGCGGCGCAGGCGGCGGGCAGCGGCGATATCGGCGCGCTGGTCCATGGTTTCACCCGCGCCTGCTGGGCCGAGGAGCGCGACATCGCCGAGGATGCGGTGATCCGCGAATGCCTGTCGGCCTCGGGTTTCGATCCGTCGCTTGCCGACAAGGGGCTGCTGGCGGGGGCCGAAGCCTATGCCGCCAATCTGGAAGAGGCGGTGAACAACGGTGTGTTCGGCGCGCCGTTCTACATCACCGACAAGGACGAGCGGTTCTGGGGGCAGGACCGGCTTGGCGATCTCGACCTGCATCTGGCCGGCAAACTCTGATGCCGCACGAAACTGTCGACGGCTTCCCGATCTGGCGGGTTTCAACGGGAATCGGGCCGAATTCCGCGCTGCTGCTGCATTGCGGACTGGCCCATTCGGATGCCTGGGCGGGGGTGCTGGCCAAGCTGAACGACGTCTTGGATGCAACGGCGTTCGACCTGCCGGGGCATGGCAAGAGCGGTGACTGGGACGGGCAGGGCGATTACCAGGTCCGGGTTTGTTCGATCGCGGCGGCGATGCTGGACCAGCCGGCCAACCTGATCGGCCATTCCTTCGGCGCGACGGTGGCACTTCGGCTGGCGGTGGAGCGGCCCGAGCTGGTGCGCAGCCTGACGCTGATCGAGCCGGTCTATTTCGCCGCTGCGCGCGGGACCAAGGCGCTTGCCCAGCACGGCAAGGACTATGCAAGCTTCGCCGGCGCGCTGATGGCCGGCGACAGGATCGCCGCGGCGCGGGCCTTCGTTGCGACCTGGGGAACCGGCGAGCCATGGGAGTCGATGTCAGAGCAGCAGCGGACCTATCTGACCGACCGCATCCACCTGATCGCCGAGACCTCGAACGCGATTTATGACGATGCCGACGGTATCCTTTCCAAGAGGCGGCTGGAACAGGTCGAGGTGCCGGTGCTGCTGATCGACGGCGCGGAGTCTCCGCCGGTCATCGACGCGGTGCAGTCAAAGCTGGCGAAGCGGTTGCCGGATGCGAGGCGCGTCACGATCGAGGGTGCCGGTCACATGGTGCCGGTGACCCATCCGGTCGAGGTTGCCGCGGCGATCCGCGACTTCCTGACCTAGCCCTCGCCGCGAACCAGGTCGAGGAAGCGGTCGACATCCTGATCGGTCGTCGACCAGCTGCACATCAGCCGGGCAGGCAAAGGCTCTTCATCGGCGCCGTCAAGCGACTGCTGGCCCGGCCAGAAATGGTAGTCCGCCCCGGCCTTTTGCGCCCGGCGATGCCCGGCGCGGGGCCAGGACGCGAAAACGCCATTGGCCTCGGTCGGATGGATCAGCGTGGCGCCGTCGACCTTTCGCAGCCCGTCCGACAGGCGCTGCGCGGCGCGGTTCGCGGCGCCGGCCATGTCGCGCCAGAGGCTGTCGGTCAGATAGGCGTCCATCTGCGCCGCGAGGTAGCGATGCTTGGAAAAAAGATGCCCGCCGCGCTTGCGCCGCAGTTCGAATTCCCAGGCGTGTTGCGGGTCGAAGAAGATCACGCCCTCGACCCCGATCAGCCCGTTCTTGGTGCCGCCGAAGGACAGCGCGTCGATGCCGGCCTTCCATGTCATCTCGGCCGGCGTGCAGCCCGCCGCCACGACCGCATTGGCGAAACGCGCGCCGTCCATGTGAACGGGCAGGCCGTCGGCATGGGCGATGGCGGCAAGTTCCGCCACTTCGGACGGCTGGTAGACCGCGCCGCTCTCGGTCGCGTTGGTCAGCGACAGCATGCCGCGCTGAATGCCGTGCACGCCGACCTGCCCGGTGGTCGCCATCGCCTGGCGCAGGCCGCCAGCCGTCATCTTTGCGTCGTCGCCGTCGATCAGCACCAGCTTGGCGCCGCCGGTGTAGAATTCCGGCGCGCCGCATTCGTCGGTCTCGATATGCGCGGCGCGGTGGCAGAAGACGGCCTGCCAAGGTTGCACCAGCGTCGCGAGGATCAGGGAATTGGCGGCGGTGCCGGTGGCGACAAGGTAGACGGCGGCTTCCGGCGCCTCGAAGAGATCTCGGATCTGCGCGCGCACCCGGTCCATCGTCGCGTCGGCGCCGTAGGAATGGGGGTAGCCATCATTGGCGCGAACGATCGCCTCGATCACCTTCGGATGGGCGGGTGCGGTATTGTCGGAGGCGAAATGCATCAACTCGGTTCCTCGATGATATGGTCTTCCCACTCGTCCTCGTCGACCTCGAATTCCGGCACCGTCAGGCCCTGCGCCGAGACGCCGGCGCGGTGGACGCTGTCGGGATCGCCCGAGATCAGCGGGTGCCAGTCATAGAGCGGCTTGCCTTCCCAGAGCAGGCGGTAGGCGCAGGTTCGCGGCATCCAGTAGGCGTGGCTTTCGATGTTGCCGGGGGTCAGCACGATGCATTCCGGCACCAGCTGCTTGCGGATGCCGTACTGGCCACAGCGGCAGGTCGCATCGTCGAGCAGCCGGCAGGCGACGCGGGTCAGGAAGACCTCGCCGGTCTCCTCGTCCTCGATCTTGTTCAGGCAGCACTTGCCGCAGCCGTCGCAGAGCGCCTCCCATTCCAGGGCGGTCATCTTTTGCAGCGGCACGGTTTCCCAGAAGCGGGGGCGCAGGCCCTTGCGGTTGATCGGGTCACGCATGACGGGCCAGGATCTCTCGGGCGCGGGCGCAGTCGGCATCCATCTGCGCGACCAGCGCCTCGAGACTGTCGAACTTCATCTCGGGGCGCAGGTAATCGACGAAGGCGACTGACAGGTGTTCGCCGTAGAGATCGCCGGAGAAGTCGAAGAGGAAGGTTTCGAGATTGGGCTTGTTGTCGCCGAACATCGGCCGCACCCCGACCGAGGCTGCGCCGTCATGGCTGCCCTGATGCGGTCCGGTCAGCACGTCGACCTTGACGGCGTAGATGCCGAATTTCGGCGGGTGCAGGCGGTTGATCGACATGTTGGCGGTGGGATAGCCCAGCTCGCGGCCGCGCTTGTCGCCGCCATAGACCTCGCCGTCGATCCGGTGCCAGTGGCCCAGCATCCGCGCGGCGTCGCCGGGGCGGCCTTCGGACAGGGCAAGCCGGATCGCGGTGCTCGACACCTCGCCCTTGGCGACCTGCACGAGGTCCGCCACCGTCACGCCGAAACCCAGTTCCGCGCCCAGCCGGGTGAGGTCGGCGGCGGAACCGGCGCGGCCCTTGCCGAAGCAGAAATCGGTGCCGACGACGACGTGGGCAAGGCCGAGGCCCTCGATGATGACCTCGCGCACGAATTCCTCTGGCGTGTGATTAGCCATGCTGGCGTCGAAGGGCAACTGATACAGCCGCTCGACGCCCAGCTTGCCCAGCCGGTTGGCGCGGGTTTCGGCATTCATCAGCCGGAAGGGCGGGGCGTCGGGGGCGAAATATTCGCGCGGATGCGGTTCGAAGGTCAGGATGCCGAGCGGGGCGTTCAGGCGGGCGGCCTCGCGGCGGGCGATGTCGATCACCGCCTGATGACCCAGATGGACGCCGTCGAAATTGCCGATCGCGGCGCTGGCCCCGCGATCCTCGCTTTTCAGCCCGGTCCAGAAGGTGATCGTTCGCATCGCGCCCCTTGGCGGGGCCCGGCCCGCGTCAGTCGAATTTCCGGCTTGGCGCAAGCACCAGGGCTTCGCCTTTCAGCACGACCGTATCGCCGACAGCGCAGTGACAATCAAGGGTCACGCGGCGGCGGGAATGGTCGATGGCGGTCACCTCGACCTCGGCGAAGACGATGTCGCCGGGGCGGACGGGGGCCATGAATTTCAGCGTTTGCCCAAGATAGACGGTGCCGTGGCCGGGAAGCTGTTCGCCGATGACGGCAGAGATCAGCCCGGCGGTCAGCATGCCGTGGGCGATGCGGCCCTCGAAGATCGTGTCGCGGGCATAGTCATCATCCAGATGGACGGGATTCCGGTCGGTGCTGATTTCCGAAAAAAGCTCGATATCCCGGTCGGTTACCTGCTTGCGCAGGTGCCGGCGCATGCCGATTTCCAGATCCTCGATGCAAATGGTGCCGCGGGGCATGTTGTCCAGCATAGCCGATTCCCTTCGATGTTGCGGTGCAGCATAGCGGCGAGCGGCCACGGATGCAATCCTTCGGGTAATTTTTGATCGAAAATGTGGCCAAAAATGAAACTATCTTGCCGACTGTTTCTTCAGCGCAGATAGGGAATCGCATAGGTGGGGGACAGCTCATGCGCGTCGAACCAGTCGCGCATCCGGTCGGCATCGGGGGCCTCGGGGTCAGCACCGAATTCCGTCGCGGACAGCCCGCCGGTGATGAAGAGCGTGTCGAAGCCTTCGGCGAGCCCCCCCTGGATATCGGTGTGGATCCCGTCGCCGATCGCGAGAACGCGGTCATCCGGCACCGCGCGGATACGCGCAAGACGGCGCCGCGCAATGTCGTAGATCGGCGGATGCGGCTTGCCGAAATAGAGGCTTTCGCCGCCCATCTCGGTATAGAGCGCGGCGATCGCGCCGGCGCAGAAGAGCCGCTTTTCACCCATGTCTACAACAAGATCGGGGTTCGTGCAGAGCAGCTTCATACGCTTCTGCTTGGCGTAGAGCAGGGTGGGGCGGTAATCCTCGGGGGTTTCCGTCCGGTCGTCAAACAAGCCGGTGCAGACAATGCCCTCGGCCTCGTCCAGCGGCACGCGGGTGATCGGCTTGCCGCCGATGTCATCGGGCAGATCGGTGAAGAAGGCTTCGTCCTTGGGTGGCCCGATGTGATAGAGCCGCGTCCCGGCCATGCCGGAGGCCACGCCATATTGCGAGGCGTCGCCCGAACTGGCGACCTCGTCATAGGCATCCTCGGGCACGCCGATTCCGTCGAGCTGCTGCAGCACCGAGCCGCGGGGCCGCGGCGAGTTGGTCAGCAGCAGGACGATGCCGCCGCCGGCGCGAAATTGCTGCAATGCGGCAACGGCGTCGGGGAACGGGCGGATGCCGTCATGCAGGCAGCCCCAGAGATCGCAGAGGACGGCGTCGTAGCGCCCGGACAGGGCGGCGAGGTTCGGGATAAGGTTGGTCATGGTGGGGAAGTCCTGTGCGGCGCGGCGGATTGGGGTTTGCAAGACATATGGCAGGATGAAGATGGCATTACAAATCCCGCCCGCGCGGGCGGTGTGGCCTGCCTCGGCGGTCGCCCAAGACGCCCTAACGCGCGAAGAAACTGCGGCGGAGGTGGTGTTCCTCTGGCTGGCCCTGCGTCATCTGGCGCGGCGTCGGTCCTGATCGCCGCGCCAATGCAGGCAAGCGGTCACAGCTTGAGGTTCGGGATGATCTGCTTCTTGCGGCTCATGATGCCGGGCAGCACGACGGTGTCGCCGCCGCAGAGCGTCGAGAAGCTTTTCTCGGCAACCGATTTCACCAGATCGTTCGGCACCAGAAGCGTCGCTTCCTCGTTCAGGATATCGACGACGAACAGCAGCACCTGATCGGCGCCGTCCTCTTTGGCGACCCGCTCCATCGCCGCCATCAGCGCGTCCTTGCGGGCGAGGATCTGATCGGGAGATGTGGTTTCCAGCACTGAGACGCGGAAGGTCTTGCCACCGACCTCGTATTCCTTGCTGTCCATCCGCAGAAGCTCGGCATCCGAAAAGGCCGAGACGTCGGATTTCGCGGCGAAAAGCTCGGCGGCGTAATCGGGGATCGAGATGCCGAGATCGGCGGCCAGGTTTTCGGCCACGGCGCGGTCATGCGCGGTGGTCGTGGGCGAGCGGAATTCCAGTGTGTCCGAGAGGATGCAGGACAGCATCGCGGCCTTGATCCCGTCGGGCATCCGCGCGGCCTTATCGCCCATCAGGTCGTGCATGATGGTGGCGGTGCAGGCCAGCGGGCGGATCGTGATGTCGATCGGCGCGCGGGTCTTCAGCCCGCCCTGCAGCATGTGATGGTCGATGATCTGGATCACGTTCGCCTCGTTGATCGAGGCGGGCAGCTCGGCGATGTTGTTGGTGTCCACCACGACCACATCATCCCCGGCCGCGACATCGCGGATGATCTCGGGCTTGTCGAGACCCCAGCGCTGCAGCATGAAGGCAGCCTCGGTATTGGGTTCGCCCAGCAGCTTCGGTTCGGCCTTCTGGCCGAGGATTTCGGTCAGATACCACGCCCAGATGATCGGAGAGCCGGTGGAATCGGTATCGGGGGATTTGTGGCCGAGGACTTTGATGGTCATGGGAACTGTCCGTTGTGATGCGAATTTGCCCGCCTTATAGGGGTGGCCCCGCGGCTTGTCACCCGGACTCGGCGCAGTTAGCCTTGCACCGTGACGCGCCGCCGTTTTCCGCCGCAAGGGGCCGATGCCGAAGCCGAAAGAATCCGACCTTTATCCCGCGGTGAAAGCCTATCTCGAATCCCAGGGCTACGAGGTGAAGGGAGAGATCGGCGCGGTCGACGTCATGGGCCTGCGCGGCCAGGATGATCCGGTCATCGTGGAGCTGAAAGCGGGATTCTCGCTGTCGCTGTTCCATCAGGCGGTGGCGCGGCAGGCGGCGACGGATGACGTCTATATCTGTGTACCCCGGCTAAGCGGCGGGCGGTCCGGCAAGGCGTTGAAGGATGGCCAGCGATTGTGCCGGAGATTGGGGCTGGGGCTGATGACGGTGCGGTTGCGCGACGGGTTCACCGAGGTGCATTGCGATCCGGGGCCCTACCGGCCGGTCAAGTCGAAGATCCGCAAGGGGCGGCTGCTGCGCGAATTCCAGCGCCGCGTCGGCGATCCAAACCTTGGCGGCCAGACGCGGGTGGGTCTGGTCACGGCTTACCGGCAGGATGCGATCCTCTGCGCCCGGCATCTGGCGGGGCAGGGCGCCGCGAAAGGCGCGGCGGTTGCCGGAGCGACAGGCGTCGCGCGGGCGACGCGGATCATGGCGGACGATCACTATGGCTGGTTCGAGCGTGTGGCGACGGGCATTTACGGGCTGACGCCCAAAGGGGTCGAGGCCGTCGCGGCGATGGAAGAGGCGCTGCCGGATCCGGCAGCGCCCTGAACGACCCCGGATCACTTCCCCGGAATCTTCATCATCATCGGCCGTCCGCCAGCGGCCATCATGTGGGCGGGCATGGCGTTCACATGCCGCCCCGCATCCGTCGGCATCAGCCGCGGCGGGCTGCCATGCAGCGGCTCGCGGTCCGGGCCGAAACCGGGCTGCATCGCCCGCCTGATCCGGTCCGCGACCGTTGGCGGGCTTTTCGAGACCGGTTCCGCCGAGGCGGTACGGCCATCGACCGGAGGTGCCACGAAGGCCTGCGCCGGGGCCAGCCCGACGGCATCGCGGATTGCGCTGGCGATCGCGGTACCGGCCCGCAGGGCGCGGCGGTTGAAGGGGACGGAGAAGACAGATTCGGACTCCGCCTGAGGATTGGCGTGCGCCAACGGCGACACGACCACAGGTGACTGTGTCATGGTAGACTCGCTATGTAGGTTTGGTTTGGTTCGGAAGCTTGGGATTCAGAGACCCGACGCCGATGGCATCGGCGGGAAGGTCAGCTTAGGCAGCCCGTGATGTAAATCATGTCAGAATCCTCCATCGCTGGTTACGCGATGCGGGGCTGTTAAACCGAAAACCCGAAAAAATCAACCGCGGGAAACCGCCGGGCGTGGATTGTGCCGCATTTTCGCAGATCGGCCTGTTGACAGGCCGCGAGAGCGTCTCTATCTCCGCTCTGTTAGCACTCGACAAGGATGAGTGCTAATGCCCCGACAGAGGAACGGGGGCAAGCAAGAAACGCAAACCAAGGAGCGTTCAGAAATGGCATTCAAACCGTTGCACGACCGGGTCGTCGTCAAGCGCGTCGAAAGCGACGAGAAGACCAAGGGCGGTCTGATCATCCCCGACAGCGCCAAGGAAAAGCCCGCCGAGGGCGAGATCGTCGCTGTCGGCGAAGGCGCGCGCAAGGATTCCGGCGAGCTGATCAAGCCCTCCGTCAAGAAGGGCGACAAGGTTCTGTTCGGCAAGTGGTCCGGCACCGAGATCACGCTCGATGGCGACGAGCTGCTGATCATGAAGGAAAGCGACATCCTGGGCATCATCGCCTGAGTCGCCCGATAAACCCAATTTCAGACAACCAGGAGCAATCAAATGGCTGCTAAGGACGTCAAATTCGACACCGATGCCCGCAACCGTATGCTGAAGGGTGTGAACATCCTCGCCGATGCGGTGAAAGTCACGCTGGGCCCGAAAGGCCGCAACGTGGTGCTGGACAAATCGTTCGGCGCGCCCCGGATCACCAAGGACGGTGTGACGGTCGCGAAAGAGATCGAACTGGAAGACAAGTTCGAGAACATGGGCGCGCAGATGGTGAAAGAAGTCGCCAGCCGCACCAATGACGAGGCCGGCGACGGCACCACCACCGCCACCGTGCTGGCCCAGGCCATCATCAAGGAAGGCATGAAGTCGGTCGCAGCGGGCATGAACCCGATGGACCTGAAGCGCGGCATCGACCTGGCGACCACCAAGGTCGTCGAAGCGATCCGCAAGGCGTCGCGCCCGGTGAACGACAGCGCCGAGGTTGCGCAGGTTGGCACGATTTCCGCCAACGGCGAGGCCGAGATCGGCCGCCAGATCGCTGATGCGATGCAGAAGGTCGGCAACGAGGGTGTCATCACCGTCGAGGAAAACAAGGGTCTGGAAACGGAAACCGAAGTCGTCGAAGGCATGCAGTTCGACCGCGGCTACCTGTCGCCCTACTTCGTGACCAATGCCGACAAGATGATCGCAGACCTTGAGGACTGCATGATCCTGCTGCACGAGAAGAAGCTGTCTTCGCTGCAGCCGATGGTTCCGCTGCTCGAGTCGGTCATCCAGTCGCAAAAGCCGCTCTTGATCATCGCCGAGGATGTCGAGGGCGAAGCCCTGGCGACGCTCGTCGTGAACAAGCTGCGTGGTGGTCTGAAGATCGCTGCCGTCAAGGCTCCGGGCTTCGGCGACCGCCGCAAGGCCATGCTGCAGGACATCGCCATTCTGACCGGTGGTCAGGTGATCAGCGAAGACCTGGGCATGAAGCTGGAAAACGTCACGATCGACATGCTGGGTTCGGCCAAGAAGATCACCATCACCAAGGACGAGACCACCATCGTCGACGGTCATGGCGAGAAGAAAGAGATCGAAGCCCGGGTCAGCCAGATCCGTCAGCAGATCGAGGAAACCACCAGCGACTACGACAAGGAAAAGCTGCAGGAACGCGTGGCGAAGCTCGCCGGCGGTGTTGCGGTGATCCGCGTTGGCGGCATGACCGAGATCGAAGTGAAAGAGCGCAAGGATCGTGTTGACGATGCGCTGAACGCCACCCGTGCGGCGGTTCAAGAAGGTGTTGTCGTCGGCGGCGGTGTTGCCCTCGTTCAGGGCGCCAAGGCGCTGGACGGCCTGAAAGGCGAGAACGCCGATCAGGATGCCGGCATCAAGATCGTCCGCAAGGCGCTGGAAGCTCCGCTGCGTCAGATCGCGCAGAATGCCGGTGTCGACGGCTCTGTCGTGGCTGGCAAGGTGCGCGAGTCCAAGGACAAGAACTACGGCTTCAACGCGCAGACCGAGGAATATGGCGACATGTTCAAGTTCGGCGTGATCGACCCGGCCAAGGTTGTCCGCACCGCGCTGGAAGACGCAGCCTCGGTTGCCGGTCTTCTGGTCACCACGGAAGCCATGGTTGCCGACAAGCCCGCCAAGGAAGGCGCCGGCGGCGGCATGCCCGACATGGGCGGCATGGGCGGCATGGGCGGCATGATGTAAGCTGTCCGGTCATCCGGAATTGGGAAGGGCGTCCGACAGGGCGCCCTTTTCGTTTGCGGTCGAGGCGGCAAGTTTCCCCTCAGGCCACTTTCAGGATCGCGGCGTCACGGCGCCGCAGGATCGGCCGCGCGGCCCGCTGGCTTAGCATGGCGCCGGGGTGCACGCCGAACAGCAGCCGGATCTCGTCGAGGTCGTCCTCGCCGAGCGACGACAGGGCCATTTCGCCGGTCAGCATGCTTTCGGTCGCGACACCGTTCGCGGTGATGATTTCGTGCGCGTCGAACAGCAAATGAAAATAGGTGACCTCGGCGATGTCGGTCAGCGGCCGGACGGAGCCGCCGTTTTCCAACGCGATCGCGGGCACGAGGATTTCGGCCTCGCCGAAATGCAGCTCCGCCTGCCAGCCCTCGACCAGGATCCGGTGCTGCGGCGAGACCGTCAGATCGATCAGGGGCAGACCGCGGCCCAGCGCACCGGCCTTGATCAGGACCGGCGCAAGACCGGGGGTCCGCGCCAGGTCGAGGCTGTCCAGCCGCCGCTGGCCGATCCACCGGATCGGCTGGTCGCCATGATCCCAGGTCCGCACGAGGTCGCCTTCGACAAGGCATTCTACCGGTATCGGCCCGAGAGCGGTGTCGATGACCGTGCCTTTCGCGAAACAGACGATGAGCGGCGGGGGGTTGGCGGTGAAGTCCTTTTCGCCCCTGTCCTTGGCGCGCAGGTAGCCGTTGAAGGTCGCGCCGTTGGCGCCGATATAGTCGAACTGATATTCGTCCTCGTTGCCCGCATCGACATGCCGGTTGAAGGCGTTGTTTAGGACGACGGAATCCGTTTGATCATAGTCGTTTACGTCGATGTGCAGATTGTAGCTTCGGAACGTCGAGAGATCGATCCGCACCTCGTCCGCGACATCGTCGTCGTCGCCGAAGTCGATCCTGAGCACCCTGATATTGGAATCCGTCGCCGCGACGATGTTCACGGTTCCGCCGCCGGCGATATCCACGATGACGGAATCCCCGTTTCGCACGACAACCGTCGTGCCACTTGTCGTGACGACTATCCGTGCCAACCTGCTGCCCCGGTCCTCGAATTGGTTCGAGTGTTATTGAGACGCACCCTAAGGGCGAACCGGGTTTGACGCCAGAACTCTTTTCCGGCCGGTTGGCGAGTGTTGCAGCGGCCTTTACTTCGTCGATCCATCTGCGCACCGTCAGCCATGCGCCTCGTCGTTCTGACCGCCCTTGTCATGCTGGCCTTCGCCGGCAATTCGCTGTTGAACCGCGCGGCTCTGGCCGGCGATGGCGGGACCGGCCCGGCGGCCTTTGCGCTGGTCCGGCTGGCCTCGGGCGCGGCCATGCTGCTGGCCATCGCCGCGTTGCGACGCCGCAGGACCGAATGGGCCACGCTTCTGCGCCCCATCGGCGCGGCGGCGCTGGCGCTATACGTTCTGGGGTTTTCCTTCGCCTATGTGACGCTGAACGCGGGTGTCGGGGCGCTGATCCTGTTCGGCGGGGTCCAGATCACGATGTTTCTCGGCGCGCTGATCCAAGGCGAAAGGATCGCGCCCGCGCGCTGGATCGGCGCGGGGATCGCATTCGCGGGGCTGGCGGTCTTGCTCTGGCCGCAGGGCGCTGCGGTGCCGGATGGCTGGGGCGCGGCGCTGATGACGGCGGCGGCCATCGGCTGGGGCGTCTATTCGCTGCTGGGCCGGGGTGCCAGTGATCCGACCGGCGCGACGGCGGTGAATTTCGCGCTGGCGCTGCCGCTGGGGCTGCTGGTCTTCCTGGCTTTGCCGGACGGGCTGGATGCGCGCGGCGCGGCGCTGGCGGTGGTCAGCGGCGCGCTGACCTCGGGCGCGGGCTATGCGCTCTGGTATGCGGTGCTGCCGCGGCTCGCCTCGTCCGCCGCCGCCGTCGCGCAACTGACGGTTCCGCTGATCGCGGCGGCCGGGGGCCTGATGCTGCTGGGCGAGGCCCCCGGACTGCGCTTCGCGCTGGCCGCGCTGCTGGTCCTTGGCGGCGTCGCCCTGTCGCTGCTGGTGGCGGGACAGGGCGGAGGCCGGCCAGTGTCCGCTCAGGACGCGTCCGGCAGGGGCGGCAGACTGCGCAGGTAGAGAATGATCGCGGCCAGATCCTCATCCGTCATTCCGGCAAGGAACGGGAATGGCATCGGCGGCATCATCGGCGATCCGTCCGGGCGAACACCCTTGATGATCATCGCGGCGATCTCGTCGTCGCTGTAACCGGCAAGCCCGTCCTCATGCGAGGTCAGGTTGGCCGCGATCGACGTTCCCCAGGGCCCGTGGAATTCGAAGCCGCCCTGACCGAGCGAAGTGTCGAGCATCGGTCCCTGCGGCCCGAACGGCGTGTGGCATTCCATGCAATGCGCGACCGGACCGGCGAGGTATTCGCCGTACTCCACGGTCACCCCGGCGGGGATGCTGGCGACGCTGTCCACCGGCGGGCCATAGGCGGGCGGCAGCGGGATGTTATAGATACTGTCCGGCACCTGGCTCTCGACCGCCGGGACGGTGCGCAGATAGGCCACCATCGACATCAGGTCGTCGTCCGACAGGCCGCGATACATCGAGAACGGCATCGGCGGCCCGATCAGGCTGCCATCCGGGCGCAGGCCCTCGCGGATCGCGCGGGCGAATTCCTCGTCGCTCCAGTTCGCGACCTCACCGGCTGGTGTGATATTCCTAGCATAGGCGGTGAAATCCGGGTTTTCCTCGACAAGGCGTCCCGACAGTTCCATCCCTGCGACGAAACCGTCCGGCCCCATGGGCGAATGGCAATTACCGCAGCCCGCCGGCCCGGTCACAAGATACTCGCCACGTTCCACCGATGGCTCCGCGCTGGCTGCGCCACAGGCGCAAATCACCGAAAATATTAAAGTTAAACGCATTCCCAGTCCCCCGATCCAAGTTTGCACGGGCCGCACTGCGCGGCGCAGCCCTGCGACAAAATAGCACAGGCCGGTGAGCCGCGGGAGCGGGAAAATGATGGCTGCGATCAGCGGTGGGGTGATCTACTCGCCGTAGGGAACCCAGATCGTCTTGGTGTCGACGGAATGGTGCAGAAACTCGCGACCTTCGCCTGCGGCACCCTGCCAGTCGCGGCTGCGTGCGTTGTTGACCCAGATCCGCTTCAGGTTCCGCGCGCTTTCCTTTTCGATCACGGCGGACAGGTCGGTGGAGGAGAAGCTCCAGACCGCGTCGACATCCATGTGGCCGGCCAGTTGCGGTGCAAGTTCGCCGTGGCTGCCGGTCAGGATGTTGACGACGCCCGCGGGAACGTCCGAGGTTTCCAGCACCTGGTAGAAATCGGTCGCGGCCAGCGGGTAGGGTTCCGAGGCGACGGTGACCACCCGGTTGCCCATCGCGATGGCGGGAGCGATGCAGGAGACCAACCCGAGCAGCGGCGCATCATCGGGGCAGAACTGGCCGATGACGCCGACCGGTTCGTTCATCGCCAGCGCGATGCCGCGGATCGGCACGCCCTTGGCCGCGCCGTCCAGCTTGTCGGCCCAGGCGGCATAGGTGAAGAGGCGGCTGACCGAGGCGTCGACCTCGGCGCGTGCGCTTTTCGCATGGACCCCGGTCAGGTCGTGCAGGCGGCCCGCGAATTCGCCGGCGCGGGCGGAAAGGTTCTCGGCGATGTA
>CALOEL010000010.1:0-177752 GCA_942492375.1 uncultured Alphaproteobacteria bacterium | reverse complement strand
GACCAGCGGCAGAAGTGCGGGTGCCCCGACATCGGCGAAGTTGGGCTGGATCACCAGAAGCGTTCCCGCAAAGCCGACGATGCAGGCGACCAGGCGCTGCGGGCCAACGTGCTCGTTCAGGACCCACCAGCCCAGAAGCAGCATGATGAAGGGCATGACGAAGGCGATGGCGATGGCGTCGGCGAGCGGCAGGAAGCGCAGCGACAGGAACATCGCGCCGATGCCGATGATGTGCAGCAGGGTGCGCAAGGCGGTCAGCCGCAGGACACGCGGCGTCATCGCCAGGCTGCGGCCGGTCAGCCAGACCAGCGGCACCAGGAGCCCGGCCTGGATCGCGAAGCGCACCGCCAGAAGCTGGCCGATCGACAACCGCTCGCCCAGCAGCTTGGCAAGCGAGTCGCCGAGCGGGGCCAGAAAGCAGAACCCGAGCATCAGGAGGATGCCGAGGAGGGGGCGATCCTGTGTCATGGCGCGAGCCTAGGGTGCGGGCCGGGCCGAGGCAACGCCGACGACCGGATGCGCGCGACCCGGACTGGTCTGGTGAAATGATGCCGTCCTGCGGGCGAAGATCCTTGAGCACCGCGCCCGGGAAGTCCGGGGCGCGGTGCGGGTGAGTATTCGGGCGAAGAAAAGTCAGCAGTTCGGGACATTGACGGCGAGCCCGCCGAGCGAGGTCTCCTTGTATTTCTCGCTCATGTCGCGCCCCGTTTGCCGCATCGTCTCGATCGCCGCGTCGAGCGGGACGAGATGCGTGCCGTCGCCGCGCAACGAGAGCGAGGCGGCGGAGACCGCCTTGATCGCGCCGAGGCCGTTGCGCTCAATGCAGGGCACCTGCACGAGGCCCTTCACCGGATCGCAGGTCATCCCGAGATGGTGCTCGAGCGCGATCTCGGCGGCGTTCTCGACCTGTTCGGGGGTGCCGCCCATCACCGCGGCCAGACCCGCCGCGGCCATCGCGGCGGCGCTGCCCACCTCGGCCTGGCAGCCGCATTCGGCGCCCGAGATCGAGGCGTTGTATTTGATCAGCCCGCCGATGGCGGCGGCGGTCAGGAAGAATTCGGGAAGCTGGCTGCGCGAGGCGCCCGGCACATGGTCGAGCCAGTAGCGGATCGTCGCCGGGATCACCCCGGCGGCGCCGTTGGTCGGCGCGGTGACGACCTGACCGCCGGCGGCGTTCTCCTCGTTCACCGCCATGGCATAGGCGGACATCCAGTCGTTGATCACATGCGGCGCGGACAAGTTGCGGCCGCGCTCGGCCACCAGCGCATCATGGATCGCCTTGGCGCGGCGGCGCACCTTGAGACCGCCGGGCAGGATGCCCTCGGTGGTCATGCCGCGGTCAATGCAGCCTTCCATCACCTCCCAGATCCGGGCGATGCCGCGGTCGAGCTCGGCGGCGCCGCGGCGGCTGAGTTCATTGGCGCGTTTCAGCTCTGCGATGGTTTTGTCGGTGGCGGTGCACATCTCCAGCATCTCGGCCGCGCTCTTGAACGGGTGCGGCACCGGCGCGCCGTCGTCGCTATCCTTGCCGGCGGCGAGTTCCGCCTCGGTCAGCACGAAGCCGCCGCCGACCGAATAGTAGGTTTCCGACAGGATCACGTCGCCCTGCGCGTCGGTGGCCATCAGGATCATCCCGTTGGCATGGCCGGGCAGGGCGCGGTCGTAGTCGAAGCGCAGGTCCTTGTCGGGATCGAAGGCCAGCGGCTGCAGGCCGTCCGGATCGACGCGGCCGGTCTCTTGGATCCGGGCAAGCGCGGCTTCTGCGCTGTCGCGGTCGTAGGTTTCGGGAACGAAGCCGGCGAGGCCGAGGATCGTCGCGCGGTCGGTGGCGTGGCCGATGCCGGTGAAGGCCAGCGAGCCGTGCAGCGAGGCGCGCAGGCCATGGGCGGTGAAGGGCGAGCCCCGCAGCCGGTCGAGAAAGCGCGCGCCCGCGACCATTGGTCCCATCGTATGGGAAGAGGACGGCCCGACGCCTATCTTGAACATGTCGAAGACGGAAAGAAACATCTGCGGTCCTGTGCGCGAGAGCGGCCTTGGCGGCAGCATGACGGGCCGCGCGCCGGAGCACCACCCGGAAACGACGCCTTCGCAGTCGCGCGCGACCGACCCGCCGGAACCAGTGTGGCCGGCTATCCGTTGAGCGGGAAAGTGGCCGCTTCAATCAAAGGAGATCGCGATGACACGTTTCGAAGGAAAATCCGTTCTGATCACCGGCGGGGCCGGCGGGATCGGCCAGGAGACGGCGCGGCTGTTCCTGCAGGAAGGGGCGAAGGTCGCGCTGGTGGATCTGGACGAAGACGCGCTGAAGAACGCGAAGACCGAACTTGCCGAGGCGGGCGAGGTCATCACCATCGCCGCCGATGTGAGCGACGAGGATGACGTGAAATCCTATGTCGAGACAGCCAAACGCGAAATGGGCGGCATCGACGTCTTCTTCAACAATGCCGGCATCGAGGGCGAATATGCCATGATGGTCGATCAGAAGGTCGAGGATTTCGACAAGGTGATCTCGGTCAACCTGCGCGGCGTGTTTCTTGGCCTGAAACACGTGATACCGGTGATGAGCGAGTCGGGTGGCGGTTCGATCATCAACACCTCGTCGGTGGCGGGGTTGATCGGCTTTCCGGGCCTGTCGCCTTACGTCGCGACCAAGCACGGCGTGGTCGGGCTGACGCGCAGCGCAGCGAAAGAGGCCGCCAAGGATAATGTGCGCGTCAACTCGGTACACCCCGCGCCGGTCAACACGCGGATGATGCGCTCGATCGAACAGGGCGCGAACAAGGAGGATCCGGAAGAGGCCAAGAAGGACTTCGAATCGCAGGTGCCACTGGGGCGCTACGGCGAGCCGGCAGATGTCGGGCAGCTGGTGCTGTTCCTTGCTTCGGATGACGCAAGCTACATCACCGGCGCGCAATATACCGTCGATGGCGGAATGACGGCGGGCTGACCGCGGCCTCAGGCCGAACAGCTCGCCCCGCCGAGAACGCAGAATTTTGCACAATGCGGGTGATTTAGCCGCACCGGACGCTCGGCCTCGGCCAGCGTCGCGCCGAGTTCGAACTGCGGATCATAGGGCAGAAGAGTGCAGGCCAGAACCGCCGGACGCTCGGCGCCCTTGCGCCGGACAACCATCCGCGACGACGAGCACATCACATCCGCCGGGTCCTTGTTAAGGATCGACCAGCAGGCGGTGGTGATTTCTGGAACCGGCGCGGTCTCGTCCATTTCCGGGAACAGAACGGTCTGTCCGGGATCGGCGGCGTCGATCAGATAGCCCCGTGCCGCATAGAGCGCGGCGTAGCCAGCGCGCGCCTCGGCATCGGACTCGTTCCACATCGTGCGGCCGGCGATCGTCATCCGGATGCCGGCATCGCGCAGCCAGTCCATGCCCTTGAGCGTGCGCGCGAAAGCGCCTTTGCCGCGTTCCTTGTCGTGCAGAGCCTCGGACCAGTGATCGACCGAGACCCGCAGCGTCAGCTGACCCGGATGCGCGGCATCCAGCCGGGTGAGACCGTTTCGCATCGACGGCCGCATCATCGGCAGCATCGCATTGGTCAGAATCAGCACCTGGTAGCCGCGTTCGAGCGAAAGCCTGGCCAGTTCGATCATCTCGGGGTTCATGAAGGGTTCGCCACCGGTAAAGCCGATTTCCCGCACATTCCAGTTCCGGTCTTCGAGCTGGTCGAGGAAATCGGCGACGTCGGCGGCGGTCAGGTAGACCAGACGGTCATTGGTGGGAGAGCTTTCGATATAGCAGTTTTCGCAAGTGATGTTGCAGAGCGTGCCGGTGTTGAACCACAGCGTCTCGGGATGGGTCAGCGCGACGCTGGCGCGCTGCTCGCCCTTGGCGGTGATTTCGGGATGATCGAATTTCCCGTATTCCGGCGTTTCGGTCTGGTCTTTCATCCGCAGTCGCTCCAATCGCGTTTTTTCATGGCTAGACGGGTGCCGGCAGGCTGAAAACCCCCGATGTTTTTCCTGACGCGGTTGTGAAGCGCCAGCGCCATGCTAGACTCTGGCCGAAGTTGCGTTTAACAGGCCACGAGAGCGGCTGTTAGCGCTAACGGCGAAGCAAGAGGAAATGCTTGATGGTCTCACGTATCATTCCGGTTGATCCGTTCGATCTGGTGATTTTCGGTGGCACCGGCGATCTTGCGCGCCGCAAGATCCTGCCCGGATTGTTCCGCCGGTTCCTGACCGGACAGATCCCGCCCGAGTCGCGGATCATCGGCGCCGCCCGGTCCGAGATGGACGATCAGGGCTACCGCGAGATGATCGCGGACGCCGTGCGCGAATTCGGGGGCGAGGATGCGGCCCGCGAAAGCGACCTGACGGCCTTTCTGGACAGCCTGCGCTATGTCGCGATCGACGCGACGGGGCAGGGCGGCTGGGCGGAACTGGCCGCGCTGGTCGACCGCGACAAGGTCAACGCTTTCTATTTCTCGGTCGGACCAAGCCTGTTCGGCGATCTGGCGGAACGTCTGCATTCCAATGGCATCGTCAATTCCGGCAGCCGGATCGTGGTCGAGAAGCCCTTCGGGCGCGATCTCGATTCGGCGCGCGATCTGAACCGGGTGCTGGCCCGGCATTTCGACGAGACGCAGATCTACCGGATCGACCATTACCTGGGCAAGGAGACGGTGCAGAACCTGATGGCCGTGCGCTTTGCCAATATCCTGTTCGAACCGCTCTGGAACGCGCAATATGTCGACCATATCCAGATCACCGTCGCCGAGACCGTCGGTGTCGGCGGGCGGGGCGAGTATTACAACAAGTCCGGCGCGATGCGCGACATGGTGCAGAACCACCTGATGCAGCTGCTCTGCCTGATCGCGATGGAACCGCCCAGCCGGTTCGAGCCCGACGCGGTTCGCGACGAGAAGCTGAAGGTGATCCGCGCGCTGGAGCCGGTGGACAGCCACCATATCGTGCGGGGCCAGTATGAACCGACCGAGACGGCCCCCGGCTTTCGCGAGGATTCGGGCGATCCGAAGTCGCGCACCGAAAGCTTCATCGCGCTGAAGTGCCATATCTCGAACTGGCGCTGGGCCGGAACACCGTTCTACATGCGCACCGGCAAGAAGCTGCGCGCGCGGACCAGCGAGATCGCGGTGGTGTTCAAGGATGCGCCGCATTCGATCTTCGGGCAGAATACCGAGAACCACCGCAATATCCTGACGATCCGGCTGCAGCCGAACGAGGGGATCACCCTGGGCGTGACCATCAAGGAACCGGGTCCGGGCGGGATGCGGCTGATCGACGTGCCGCTCGACATGAGTTTCGCGGATGCGCTGGGCGACGATATCGAAGATGCGCCGGACGCCTATGAGCGCCTGATCATGGACGTGATCCGCGGCAACCAGACGCTGTTCATGCGCGGCGACGAGGTCGAGGCGGCCTGGGCCTGGACCGATCCGATCATCGGAAGCTGGGAAGAGCGCAACGACGTGCCGAAGCCCTACGACGTGGGCAGCAACGGGCCGGAGGATGCGGCGATGCTCATGCATCGTGACGGGCGCCGCTGGCGGGAGATACGCGAATGAACCTGCAGACCTACCCGGATCGGGAATTGATGATGATCGAAGTGGCCGACAACCTGGCCAGCGAGCTTGGCGCCGCCCTGCGGCAGGAGGACGAGGTGCTGTTCGTCGTGCCGGGCGGCACCACTCCGGGGCCGATCTTCGACACGCTGTCGGGCGTCAAGCTGGACTGGGGCCGGGTCAAGGTGCTGCTCAGCGACGAACGCTGGGTTCCCGAGAGTTCGGAGCGCTCGAACACCCGGCTGATCCGCGAGCGGCTGCTGGTGGACCGGGCGGCCGAGGCCACGCTGCTGCCGCTTTATGCCGAGGCGGAAACACCGGAGGAGCGGATCGAGGAACTGGCCGCCGCGATCGAGCCGCATCTGCCGATCGCCGTCCTGCTTCTGGGGATGGGCGCGGACATGCACACCGCCTCGCTGTTCCCCGGCGCCGACCGGCTTGAGGAGGCGATGTCCGACGACGCGCCGATCCTCGTGCCGATGCGCGCGCCGGGTGCCGCCGAGCCGCGCGTGACGCTGAGCGCGCCGGTCCTGGCCGGGGCGATCAACACCCATATCGTCATCACCGGGGCGGAAAAGCGCGACGCGCTGACAACCGCTCGCAATCTCGGCGATCCGATGCAGGCCCCGGTCGCGGCGGTGCTCGGCGGCGCCACGGTTCACTGGGCGGAGTAGCGGAATGGATTGGACGGCGCTTGAAACCCATCATCGGGCGGTTGCGGGGCGGCATATCCTCGATCTCTTTCAGGACGAGCACCGCGCGGCGGAATTCTCCGTCGAAGCGGGCGATCTTCTGTTCGATTACTCGAAGACGAATATCGACGCCGAAGCGCGAGAGCTTCTGATCGGCCTGACCGAAGCGGTGGAGCTGGACGGGCGCCGCGCCGCGATGTTCGGGGGCGAAAAGATCAACGAGACCGAGGGCCGCGCGGTGCTGCATACCGCCTTGCGCAATCTCGATGGCGGGCCGGTCCTGGTGGACGGTGAGGATGTGATGCCGGGCATCCGCGAGACCCTGGCGCGGATGGAGCGCTTTGCCGAGGGCCTGCGCGAGGGCGAGATCGCGCCGGCCGCAGGCGGGCGGTTCACCGATGTGGTTAATATCGGCATCGGCGGGTCCGACCTTGGCCCGGCGATGGCGGCACTGGCGCTGGCGCCCTGTCATGACGGGCCGCGCTGTCATTTCGTCTCGAATGTCGATGGCGCGCAGATCCACGACACGCTGGCCGGGCTTGACCCGGCGACCACGCTGGTGATCGTCGCCTCGAAGACCTTCACCACGATCGAGACGATGACCAATGCCGATACCGCGCGGCGCTGGCTGGCCAAAGGCATCGGCGAGGACGCTGTCGGCGCGCATCTGGCGGCGCTGTCCTCGGCGGGGGACAGGACCAGCGCTTACGGCATTGATCCGGATCGGGTTTTCGGGTTTGAGGACTGGGTCGGCGGGCGCTATTCGGTCTGGGGACCGATCGGTCTGTCGCTGATGATCGCGATAGGGCCGGACGGTTTCCGCGATTTCCTGCGTGGCGGCCAGGCGATGGACCGGCATTTCCGCGACGCTGCGCCGAGCCGCAACATGCCGGTGATGCTGGCGCTGACCGGCCTCTGGCACAATCAGGTCTGCGGCTATGCGACCCGCGCGGTATTGCCCTACGAGCAACGCCTGTCACGGCTGCCCGCCTATCTGCAGCAGCTCGAGATGGAGTCGAACGGCAAGCGCGTCTCGATGGACGGGGCGGAGCTTGCGACCGATTCAGGTCCGGTCGTCTGGGGCGAGCCCGGCACCAACGGGCAGCACGCCTTCTACCAGCTGATCCATCAGGGCACGCGGGTTATACCCTGCGAATTCATGGTCGGTGCGAAGGGGCATGAACCCGAGCTTGCGCATCAGCATCGCCTGCTGATCGCCAATTGCCTGGCCCAGTCCGAGGCGCTGCTGCGCGGACGCTCGCCGGACGAGGCGCGCAAGATCATGGCGGACAAGGGTCTGACCGGCGAGGAGTTGGAACGGCAGGCGCGGCACCGGGTGTTTCCGGGCAACCGGCCGTCAACCACGCTGGTCTACCCGAAACTCACGCCGCATGTTCTGGGCCAGATCATCGCGCTTTACGAGCACCGCGTCTTCGTCGAGGGCGTGGTGCTGGGGATCAACTCTTTCGATCAGTGGGGCGTTGAACTGGGCAAGGAACTGGCCATGGCGCTGGAGCCAGTGATCGCAGGGGAAGAAAGCGCGGCGGGCAAGGACGGATCGACCCGGTTGCTGGTCGAGGCATTGCGCGGCAAAGGGTGATCCCAAGGCGCGGGGCTGGCGCCCCGCAAGAGATGCGTTCATTGGCACCCGGAAAGCCGGTGTCCGGCATCGACCGGAACGGCTGGCGCAAAGCTGAGAACCCCGCGGGAAGATCCCCGGCGCCGCGGCTCCGCCGCCGAGGCCCCGACGCCGCGCAAAGAAGACCGGCGCGGCCAGGCGGAATGCAGTGAACAGTCCGTGCCTGCCGGACGCGTCCGGCCTTCAGGGCAGGGCGGCGGTCACGATGATTTCGACCTTGTATTCCGGCGTGGCCAGCTTCGCCTCGCCGGTCCAGCGCGCCGGGGCATGGCCTTCGGGGACCCAGCTGTCCCAGACGCCGTTCATCTCGGCGAACCCCGCGCCGATATCCGACAGCCAGATCTGCGCGGTCAGCAGGTGGGTCTTGTCGGTGCCCGCCTCGGCCAGAAGCCGTTCGACCGCGTCGAGCACGGCGCGTGTCTGTTCCGCGAAACCGGCGCCCGGCGCCCCGACCTGTCCGGCGAGATGGACGACGCCGTTATGGATGACCGCCTGGCTCATGCGGGCGCTGGTTTTCATGCGTTTGATCTCGGACATCGGGACACCTCTTGAATGTTGACGCCCCCCCTATAGGCCGCAGCGCCGTCCTGCGACAAGTCGCTTCGCAGCCGGTGTCGCCCGTCCGCCGGGACAGGGCGTTTTTGGAAAAGCCCCGCAGGGCGTCGCCGTTGCCTCTATGGCGGGAGCCGGGCAGAGTGTCGCCGGCACGGAATACGGGAGAGCAGATGACATGAGCGCCACGATCATCGACGGCAAGGATTTCGCGGCGAAAGTGCGCGGCAAGGTGGCAGAGCAGGTCGCGCGGCTGCAGGGCGATCACGGGCTGACGCCCGGCCTGGCCGTGGTCCTTGTCGGAGAGGATGCGGCGAGCGATGTCTATGTCCGCTCCAAGGGCAAGGCCACGCGCGAGGTCGGGATGAAGTCGGTCGAACACCGCCTGTCGGCCGAAACCTCCGAGGCCGATCTGCTGTCGCTGATCGACCGGCTGAACACTGACGAGACGATCCACGGCATTCTTGTGCAACTGCCGCTGCCGAAGCATCTGAACGAGGATCTGGTGATCAACAGCATCGACCCGGCGAAGGATGTCGACGGGTTCCACATCTCGAATGTCGGCCGTCTGGCGACGGGGCAGAAGGCGATGGTGCCCTGCACGCCGCTGGGCTGCCTGATGATGCTGCGCGAGCACCACGGGTCGCTGTCCGGCATGAACGCGGTCGTGGTCGGGCGGTCGAACATCGTGGGCAAGCCGATGGCGCAGCTGCTGTTGCGCGACAGCTGCACGGTGACCATCGCCCATAGCCGCACCAGAGAGATCGAAGAGGTCTGCCGCCGCGCCGACATTCTGGCGGCGGCGGTGGGCCGGGCCGAGATGATCACCGGCGATTGGGTGAAACCGGGCGCCACCGTGATCGACGTCGGCATCAACCGGGTCGAGAAGGACGGCGGCGGCACCAGGCTGGTCGGCGATGTGGATTTCGCGAGCGCGGCCAAGGTCGCAGGCGCGATCACCCCGGTGCCCGGCGGGGTCGGGCCGATGACCATCGCCTGCCTGCTGGCCAACACGCTGACCTCTGCCTGCCGCGCGAACGGATTGCCGGAACCCGAGGGGTTGACCGCCTGACGTTGGCGCGCTGCAGGCCGTTAGCCCCGCAGGAAGATCTGCACGTCCGCCACATTGGTGCCGGTGCCGCCGGTGATCAGAAGATCGCCTGACGCCTCCAGCGCCGCGTGGCTGTCGTTATCGGCCAGCAGCGCCTGCGGGTCGGCGCCGGCTGCCCGCATCCGTGACAGGCTGCCGGGATCGACCAGGCCGCCCGCCGCCTCGGTCGGCCCGTCGCGCCCGTCGGTTCCTCCGGAAAGAAACACCCAGTCTCCCGTCAGATCGCCCGCGCCGAGCGCGAAGCGCAGCGCCAGTTCCTGATTGCGCCCGCCCAGTCCGGTGCCCCGCAGCGTGACGGTGGTCTCTCCGCCGAGGATCAGCGCCGTCCCCGGCGCGGCGCTTCGGGCCTTTTGCAGCAGGCGCGCGGTCGCATCGGCGACATCGCCGGTCAGCGGCGGGTCGATGACCGTGGCGGGGACGCTGGAGGCCGCCGCCGCCGCATCGAGGCTCTGCCGGTTCGAACAGATCAGCACGTTCTCGGCGCCGACCGGCTCCGGTTCCGCTGCGTTCCGCTTTTGCAGATGCCCCTGGACGGATAGCGGCAGCCGGTCGAAAACCTTGCGTGAAACCAGCAGTTTGCGCGCCTCGGCCAATGTGCCGACCGGCGAAGCGGTGGGGCCGCTGGCGATCACCCGCAGATCGTCGCCGATGACGTCCGACAGGATGAAGGCCCGCACCGGCGCGGGCGCGGCGAGCCGGACGAAACCGCCCCCTTTGAGCCGCGACAGGTGCTGGCGGACCAGGTTCATCTCGGTGATGTCGAAGCCCTCGGCCAGCAGGATGCGGCTGACCTCGGCCTTGTCCGTCAGGCTGACGCCCGGTATCGGTGCCGGCAGGAGCGCCGATCCCCCGCCCGAGATCAGCGCGATGACGCGGTCGCCTGCGGTCGCGCCCTCAAGCAGCGCGATCACCGCCTCGGCCGCGCGGGCGCCGTTCGCATCGGGCACCGGATGGCCGGCCGCGATCACCCGGGCGCCGGGAATGTCGCGCGCATTCTCGTAATTCGTCACGGCGAGGGCGTCATGAGCCGCGCCGTCGGGCAGGTGGTGCAGGGCCTCGGCCATCATCGTGCAGGCGGCCTTGCCGACGGCGATCAGGATATAGCGACCGTCGCGAAGCGGGACGAGGGGGCGGGCGGTAAGCTGAGTGGCCAGTGCCGGAGCCGGATCGGCTGCGGCCACCGCGGCAGTGAACAGGCGGCGGGCTTCCCGGCGCAGCAAGTCGATCTTCGCCATTCCCGGCCTCCTTCTTTGCCAATGTTCTGCCGCAGGCGAAGCGCTGCGTCAAATCGGCATCAGGGCAGGCGTGGGACTGGAGCGGGTGAAGGGAATCGAACCCTCGTATTCAGCTTGGGAAGCTGCTGCTCTACCATTGAGCTACACCCGCCTTCCGGCCTCCGAGGTAGGCGATGCCGCGCGTTCCGTCAAGCGGTCAGCCGCGCCGTCTGCGCCGGCGTCCGCCATCCTCGCCGCTGCCGGCGGTGTTGTAGGACACATCGGGCAGGGTGACGACCTTGTGCAGTTCCGGGAAGGTCGCCGTGGCATGCGGGATCGCGTTGGCGGCGACGAAATGCTCCTGAAAGCGCGGCTCGATCGCGGTCTCGACCTTGGTGATCCGGTGCACCGTCTCCTCGATCCCGCGGCGGCTGGCGACATTGCAGAGCGCGATCCGCGCGCCGGTGCCCGCGGCGTTGCCCGCCGAGAACACCCGGTCGAGCGGCGCGTCGGGGATCATCCCCAGCACCATCGCGTGTTTCGGCGAAATATGCGCCCCGAACGCGCCGGCCAGCACCACGCGGTCGACCTTGTCGACCCCCATTTCGTCCATCAGCAGACGCGCGCCCGCGTAAAGCGCCGATTTCGCCAGCTGGATCGCCCGGATGTCGCCCTGGGTCACGCTGATCCGGGGGCCGCCCTCGGCGCTGCCGTCAAAGAGAAGGTAGGAATGGGTGCGGCCGGTCGCCTCGCAGCGCGGCGTGCCGACCTGCCCGGCCGACCCGATCAGGCCGGAGCCGTCGACGATACCGGCGATCCGCATCTCGGCCACCGCCTCGATGATGCCGGAGCCGCAGATGCCGGTGACGCCGGTGGCGGCAGTCGCCTCGGCAAAGGCCGGATCGTCCGACCAGGTGTCAGAGCCGATGACGCGGAACCGGGGTTCCTTGGTCGCGGGATCGATCTCGACCCGCTCGATGGCGCCAGGGGCGGCACGCTGGCCGGAGCTGATCTGCGCGCCCTCGAAGGCGGGGCCGGTGGGCGAGGAGCAGGCCAGCACGCGGGACTTGTCGCCCAGCAGGATCTCGGCATTGGTGCCGACATCAACCACGAGCACGAGGTCTTCGGACTTGTAGGGCTCTTCGGACAACGCCACGGCGGCGCAGTCTGCGCCGACATGGCCGGCGATGCAGGGCAGCACGTAGATCCGGCCCGAGGGATTCATCGCCGTCATGTCGAGATCGGGCGCCGTCAGGGACAGCGAATTCGCGGTGGCCAGCGCGAAGGGCGCCTGGCCGAGTTCCACCGGGTCGATGCCCAGCAGAAGATGGTGCATGACCGGGTTGCAGACGAAGACCGCCTCCATCACCTGTGCGGGGTCGATCCCGGCCTCGGCGGCCAGTGAATGCGCCAGCGCGTCGATCGCGCCGCGCACGACGGCGGTCATCTCGACATCGCCGCCGGGATTCATCATCGCATAGCTGACGCGGCTCATCAGATCCTCGCCGAAGCGGATCTGGGGATTCATCACGCCGGCCGAATGCAGCACCGAACCATTGCGCAGGTCGGTCAGATGCGCTGCGATCGTGGTCGAGCCGAGGTCGATGGCCAGCCCGTAAAGCCGCCCCTCGAAGAAGCCCGGCCAGATGTCGAGGATCGTGTCATGGCTGTCGTTGTGGCCCTTGTAGAGCGCGACCGTGACCTTCCACTCGCCCTTGCGCAGCACCGGTTGCAGCTTGCGCAGCACCGCCATGCCGGTGCGGACCTCGCCGATCTGCCACTGTTCGGCCAGCGCGCGCTGCAGGCGTTCCAGATCGCCCGTGGGTTCATGCATGTCCGGTTCGGCGACCTCGACATAGTAAAGCCGCGTCGCGGGATCCATGACGATGTCGCGCATCGTCGCTTCCTTGCGCACGACCTGCTTGTGGACCTGGCTTTCGGGCGGCACGTCGATCACCACGTCGCGCTGCACCTTGGCCTGGCAGCCCAGCCGGCGCCCCGCCTTGAGGCCGCGGATCCGGTCATAGCGGGCCTCGACCTCGTTGAACTCGGTCAGCGCGTCCTCGGCCACCGTGACGCCATGTTTCGAGAACTCGCCATAGCTCGGCGTGATCTGGCATTTCGAGCAGATGCCGCGCCCGCCGCAGACGGAATCGAGATCGACCCCAAGCTGCCGCGCCGCGGTCAGCACCGGTGTTCCGACGGGAAACCGGCCGCGCTTGCCGGACGGGGTGAATATGACGAGCGGATCGGTGGACATGGTAGCCTCAAAGCGCGGGTTTCACTGGCGCGACCTTATCCGATCGCCGAGGGGAAGGAAGCCGGGGCACGTCACAATCTGGCTCGCTTGCGGCAGAAATCAGGGCAGCCGCCCGATACCGAAGAACCAGATGCCAAGCGGCACCGGCAGAACCGCGACAAGAAAGGTCACCGCCGTGGCCCAGGGCGTGAACAGCCGGCTGAGACCGGCGATCATCGCGATGCCGCCGCCGCCGCCGATCAGGGTGGTGCCGGGGAAGTTCACGAGCACCGCCAGCAGCAGGTAGCGCCAGCGCACGACATGCCGGCCGAGCCAGGCCGGAAGCCGGTCCGACAACAGCGACAGACGATCCTCGGGACGCAGCGGGTCGACCCGGTCGATCAGCGAGGCGGCGCGCGCAAGCCCCAGATCCGACAATGTCCGTCGGATCACCGCAAGCGGAAGCCAGCGACCCACGACATAGGCCAGATAGAGCCCGGCCACCGAGGCGGCATAGACCAGCGGGGCGACCGGCGGCCCCTGCATCAGCAGCAGCGCCAGCCCGATCTCGACCCCCGGCACGAACGGAATCGCGATCAGGACGGCATAGGCCGCCAGGATCAGCACCAGCAGCGATGTCAGCATCACCGAGGACTCGCCCTCGGGCAGCGCCTTCAACCGCGCGCTGGTCCAGTTCATCAGCAGATGCGCCGCATAGGCCAGCGCCAGCACCGTCGCGGCACGCAGCAGCAGCCGGAGTAGCGGAGGAAGCGCTGACGGCACGCTTTTATGGATCATGGGCGCGAAACCTCGCAGACAGATGCAACATGCTGGGGTGTTGGCGGGGCGCGCGCAAGGGCCATGTCCGCGGGGCGGGGGCGGGCGGCTTCACTCGATTGTCATGCCGATGTGACCCGTCCGGCGCCGATTCGGCCTTAATCTGAAGGGATCAGGACAAGGAGGGTTGAGAGATGAGACGCATGATTACCGCGGCAATCATGGCGCTGACACTGCCAGGTTCCGCCACTATGGCGCAGGATGCGCCCTTCGGCACCGATGCCGATGCCGAATATGCCAAGCTGCTCTGGTCCGTGATGGTCGAGGCGCGGCTTGCCGGCGACGGGGCGATCATGACCGTGCCATATCCCGGCACCGACCCGCACGGGATGATGCTGGAAACCTTCTATACTACGGCGGACGTCAGCGGCCACACGGGCGATCTGGTGGTCAAGCGGAATTACGGGCCGGAAGGCGTCGAAGCAGGCGCGGTCCTGTCGAATCCCGCCGAGCATCTCGACGCGGTAACGGTGATGTTCCGCCGCGAAGAGGGCTACGACCCCGACAATGCGAACTGGTTCTGGGCGAAATATCTGCCCGATGGCACGCTCGACCAGAACCCGGCCGGGATGCAGCTGGCCGGACGCGTGGCCAAGGGCGCGGATGAGGGCTGCATCGCCTGCCATACCGGCGCGGGCGAAGATCTTTTGTTCACGACGGATCATCTGAAATAGCGCCGGGCTGCCATTTTTCTGCCCCGCGGACGGTTTATCACCGGGAAGATGTCCGGCTATCGTCCACCGTCATTCCTTCTGGGTCTGATCGACCCGATGCGGGTCCATGCCGACCGCGTGGCGGAATTGCGGGACTATTGCCAGCAGTTGCGCGCCGCGCGCGCCGCCGACCGGGCGGACCGCTGGCGCAGAATGTCGCCCGAAGCGGTCGCGGCTGCGGTTTCGTTTCTGCGCCGCGCCGGACCGGTCGCCCGTGCCATCCCGTCGCTGCGCCCCTGCGATTACCGGCCCTGGACCGAAGCGCTGGACCGGGTCGCGGGCGATCACCTCGGTCTGATGCAGCTGACCCTCGATGCGGGTTATGGCGGCGGCTGGCCGCCCGATCACGCGCATCTGGTCGATTTCGCCCTGACCTTCCTGGAAGAGGATCCGATGTGGTTCCGTTCGGGCTACGCGAAGAAATCTTTGGCGCGGCGGCTGACCCAGGCAAGGCTGACCGAGTGCGATATCGCGCGGCTGGTCCCGATCTGCCAGCGGGCTGTCACCGACGGGACCGGGCTCGAGGAGTTCAAGCCGCTCTGCCGGCTGGCCCAGGCGGTGCGACCGCCCGGCCTTTGGGACTGGCTGGAGGCGCAGCGACAGAGCGGTGATGAACGCATCCGCCGCAATGCCCGATATATGCGCGAAGACGGGCTGGCCTGGTGGCGGATGCATCGCAGCATCGAAACGGCCGAAGGCGGACCGGGCAGGCCCTGAAACGCCGAAGCCCCGGATCGGGTCCGGGGCTTCGTTCTGGTATCGGCGGCGCGGTGCCGGACGGTTCAGGCCCGGCGGCGGCGGCGGCCGTCGCGACCGGCGCCGCTGGCGCGGGCTGCGGTCGAGGCTTCGGCGAAATTCGCGCCTTCCTTGACCTGATCCATGACCTTGGCGAACTTGATCCACTCACTGCCATTGGCATCGTTGTTCATCAGGAAATTGGCGGCACGGATCGCCTCCATCTCGACCGGGCGGACCGGGTTCATGATCGCGCTGGTCATCCCGGCGCAGATTGCCATCGGCAGGAAGGCGGCGTTGATCCCGTGCCGGTTCGGCAGGCCGAAGCTGATATTCGACGCGCCGCAGGTGGTGTTCACCCCCAGTTCTTCGCGCAGGCGCCGGACGAGGGTGAAGACCTGCTGGCCTGCGGTGCCGAGCGCGCCGATCGGCATCACCAGCGGATCGACCACGATGTCATGCGCGGGTATGCCGAAATCGGCGGCCCGCTCGACGATCTTCTTGGCGACGGCGAAGCGCACGTCGGGGTCCATCGAGATGCCGGTATCGTCGTTCGAGATCGCCACGACCGGCACGTTGTACTTCTTGACCAGCGGCAGGACCAGTTCCAGCCGCTCCTCCTCGCCCGTCACCGAGTTCAGCAGCGGACGGCCCTCGGCCATGGCCAGACCGGCCTCGAGGGCGCCGGGCACGGACGAGTCGATACATAAAGGTACATCGACAAGCCCTTGAACCAGCTCGATCATCCTGGTCATCAGCGGCGGTTCGGTCTCGTTCGGGTTGGGGTTGGAGTTGTAGACCACGCCCGCATTGACATCGAGAACCATGGCACCACAGGCGACCTGTTCCAGCGCATCCTTCTCGACGGTGGAAAAGTCGCCCGCCTCGAGCTGGGCGGCCAGCGCCTTGCGCCCTGTCGGGTTGATCCGCTCTCCGATCACGCAGAAGGGTTCGTCAAAGCCGATTGTGACGGTCTTGGTTTTGCTTTCGAGAACGGTGCGGGTCATATGTCTTCCTAAGGTTCAGGCTGCGTTGGCGGGCCGGGCGCTGTCGCCCCCGTTCTGGATCGCCCAGTTGGCATTGGCGGTGATACCCCCCAGCGGGAAGAAATGCACCTGCTCGATGTTGAAGGCCGGGTTGGCGGCCTTATGGGCGGCGAGTTCCGCGATGACGTCGGTGGGCTCGTAGGGCAGGACCAGCTTGGTCACGTCCATCGCCCGCTTCTGCAGCACCTTCAGCGACGGGCCGACGCCGCAGGCGATGGCGAACTTGATCAGCGTCTGCAGCTTGGCGGGACCGGCGATGCCGATATGGACGGGCAGGGTGATGCCCTCGGCGGCCAGGCGGTCGACCCAGGCGATGACCGGCTTGGCGTCGAAGCAGAACTGGGTGGCGATCGCCATCGTCGCATCGGTGCGCTCGGCAAAGGCGTTCTTCCAGCGCAGGGCCTCGGACACCTGGTGATCCGACCCGTCGGGGTCGATGTCGCGGTTGCCCTCGGGGTGGCCGGCGACATGCAGGCGTTCGAAGCCCGCCTTGTCGAACAGGCCGGTCTCCAGAAGCTGCATCGAGGAATGGAACTCGCCGCGCTGCTCGGCGGGGTTGCCGGCCAGGATCAGGCCCTGGCGCACATCGGCCTCGCCCTGGTAGCGGGCGATCCAGTCTTTAAGCATCGCGGCATCGGCGATGATCCGGGCCGGGAAATGCGGCATCACGTTCATTCCGGCATCGTTCAGCCGCTTGGCGGTCGCGACCATGTCCTCGATCGGGGTGCCGTCGATATGGGCGATGTAGACCCGGGTGCCGGCGGGCAGGATGGTGCGGAAATCCTCGACCTTCTCGGCGGTGCGCGGCATCACCTCTATCGAATAGCCGCGCAGGAACGCCTCGAACATGGCGCGGGACGGAGCGGTGAAAGTGTCTTTCTTGCGGAAGTTCAGAAGTGCCATTGCAGCCTCCAGAAGCGAGCGGGGGTTCATGCCCATCCAAGATTGGCGATCAGGGTCTTTATCCGGTCCTGATCGTATTCAGCGTCGAGCCGCGCGGCCTCGGACTGCGCGATTTCAATGTCGGACCCGCCGCCATCGACGGGGTAGGGCTCTGCCTTGCGCCATTCGGCAAGGTAGTCGTCTGTCCCGGCCATGCCGGCCTTCATCGCGGCGCGGTCTATGGCCTGCTCGAACCGTTCCGGCAGTTGCACCTTCGCGCCGCGCCGCCCCTTGCCCACGATCACCTGGGCCGGGATGTCGCGCCAGAAAACCAGTGTCACATCCGCCATTGCCGATTCCTTTTCGTGCTCCGCTTCTACGCGCAGCATTTGCGTCACCGGTGTCGGTTTTCGACATGGCGCGCGCGCAGAGCGACCTCGTGGTCGCAAAATGGGCCTAGGCGGTTTGGGCTCCGAGGGCCAGTCTTCTGCGCGTGAAAAATCTTCATGGAGATCATGAGCCGGCCGCGCCATGCCACTTGCGCGAAGCACGGGGGGTCGGTAGGCTGACCGTAAGTTGAAATCGGAGGGCGATCCATGACGCCCAAGCGTCCCAGTGGTGCGGGCGCGTTCCTGAATCCGGTCGAGCCACCCGCGCCGTCCAAGCCCGATCCCGCGGATCTCTATGCCGCGCTGGATCTGGGCACAAACAGTTGCCGTATGCTGATTGCCCAACCGAAGGGCAACCAGTTCCACGTCGTCGACAGTTTTTCCAAGTCGGTCCAGCTTGGCTCGGGGCTCGAAGCCTCCGGGAGGCTGTCGCGCGCCTCGATGGGGCGCACCGTTCAGGCGCTGCGCATCTGCCGCAAGAAACTGGAAAAGCACAAGGTCAAGCGGATGCGGCTGATCGCGACCGAGGCCTGCCGCCGCGCGTCGAATGCCAACGAATTCATCCGCTATGTCCGGACCGAGACCGGGCTCAAGCTCGATATCATCGAGCCAGAGGAAGAGGCGCGGCTGGCGGTCATCTCCTGCGCGCCGCTGGTCTCGACCCGGACCGAGCAGCTTCTGGTCGTGGATATCGGCGGCGGCTCTACCGAGTTGGTCTGGATCGACCTTTCGAACGTGCCGCGGATCGAGCGGCCGAAGGCGATCATGCGGCTGCATACCGGGTTCAAGCCCGGCCAGAGCCCGTTTCCCCACGCCAAGGTGGTCGACTGGATCTCTGTCCCGCATGGCGTCGCGACGCTGCGCGACCAGTTCGACGATGTGGTAGACGATGCGGCGCGGTTCGCGCTGATGAGCTGGTTCTTCGAAGAGAACCTGGCCACATTCGCGCCCTATGCCGCCGAACAGGCCCGCGAGGGGTTCCAGATCATCGGCACGTCCGGGACCGTCACCACCGTCGCGGCCAGCCATCTGGGTCTGCGCCGCTACGACCGCAACAAGGTCGACGGGCTGCGGATGACCTCGGACCAGATCGACCGGGTGATCCGCAACTACCTGTCGCTCGGCCCCGAGGGGCGGCGCAGCGATCCCCGGATCGGCCGGGACCGGCACGCCCTGATCATGTCGGGCTCGGCGATCCTGCAGGCGCTGCTCAGGGTCTGGCCGACCGACCGGCTTTCGGTGGCCGATCGCGGGCTTCGCGAGGGGCTGCTTTACGCGCAGATGTCGGCGGATGGCGTGCTGGAGGACGGCCCGTATTAAGCCCCCGCCCTTGCCCCGGCGGTGCTTTTGCGGCATGTGCGGGGTCTGGATATTTTTGGACAAATGATGTCGGGGGGCCGGTGCCTTGTACCGGTCGGAGCGCGATGGCGAAGAAGACGAGCGGGCGCGGAACGCGGGATCTGCGGGTCAAGGTCAAGACTGCGCGCGGACGTCGGTTGAGCTCGACGCTGTGGCTGGAGCGGCAACTGAATGATCCTTACGTGAAGATGGCCAAGGCCGAGGGTTATCGCGGCCGGGCGGCTTTCAAGATCCGCGATCTCGATGACAAGTACCGGTTTCTGGTGCCCGGCGCCCGCGTCGTCGATCTGGGCTGCGCGCCCGGCGGCTGGTGCCAGATTGCCGTCGAGCGGGTCAATGCGCTGGGCCAGAAGCCGGGCAAGGCGGTGGGCCGGGTGCTGGGGATCGACCTGCAGGAGGTCGAGCCGATCGCCGGGGCCGAGATCCACCAGCTCGATTTTCTGGAAGACGGCGCCGATGACAAGGTCAAGGACTGGCTGGACGGCAGGGCCGACGTGGTGATGTCCGACATGGCGGCGGCCAGTTCGGGCCACAAGCAGACCGATCACCTGCGGATCATGGCGCTGTGCGAGGCGGCGGCGCATTTCGCCTTCGATGTGCTGGACGAGGGCGGCACCTTCGTCGCCAAGGTTCTGGCCGGCGGGGCCGAGGGCGAGTTGCAGGCGCTTCTGAAGCAGAAATTCACCAAGGTCGCCAATGTGAAACCGCCCGCGAGCCGGGCGGATTCATCCGAGAAGTTCGTCGTGGCGACCGGGTTTCGAGGTTGAGGCGGCGCGTCAGTCGGTGAGCGAGCCTTCCTCGTCCCGCGCCATCCGCATCCGGCGCTTCACCACCTTGCCGAAGAGGATCGGCAGAACGAAGCCCACGGCGGCGATGATCCAGAGCGTGATCGACAGCGGCGAGTCGATCAGCGTGAACCAGTTGCCGTTGTCGATGGTGATCGCGCGGCGCAGGTTCGCCTCCATCGCATTGCCCAGGAGCGTGCCGAGGATGATCGGCACCAGCGGCACGTCGAGCTTGCGCAAGACCCAGCCCATCACGCCGAAGCCGACCATGACCATCAGGTCGAAGCTGGAACCGGAGATGCCGTAGATCCCGACGAAGGACACCATCGCGACGATCGGCATCAGGATCCGCGGCGGCACCAGCAGCACGCGGGTGAACAGGCCGACCATCGGGATGTTCATCGCCAGCAGCATGAAGTTGCCGATGAAGAGCGCCGCGATCAGGCCCCAGACCACGTCGGGGTTCTGGGTGAAGAGCAGCGGGCCGGGCGTGATGTTGAGCGACAGAAGCACGGCGAGCAGCACCGCCGTGGTGCCCGATCCCGGCACGCCGAGCGCCAGCATCGGCACCAGCGCGCCGCCGGCCGCGGCATTGTTGCCCGCCTCGGGGGCGGCCACGCCGCGCGGATCGCCGGTGCCGAAGGTGCCCTTGCGGTCGGCGACCTTCTTTTCCACAGAATAGGCCAGGAACGATCCCAGCGAGGCGCCCGCGCCGGGCAGCACGCCGGCGACGAAGCCGAGTCCGGTCGAGCGGATCATCGTGGGCGTGCAACGGCGGATCAGCGGCCAGCTTGGGGTGATCCGTCCGATCTCGATCTTCGGCTTCGCCGCGTCCCGGTCTGTGTCGCGGTGTTCGAGGAAGACAAAGACCTCGGACAGGGCGAAGAGGCCGACGATCGCGACGAGGAAGTCGATGCCGTCATAAAGATGCACCTCGCCGAAGGTGAAGCGCGGCACGCCGGTCTGGGTGTCGACGCCGACCATCGCAAGGCCAAGGCCGAGCGCGGCGGCGAAGGCGGATTTCGCCTGGTTGGTGGCCGAGATGCCGCCGAGCGTCGCGAAGGCCAGCGTGAAGAGGGCGAAATATTCCGCCGGGCCGAACAGGAGCGCCACCTTCACGAGTTGCGGCGCCAGCAGCACCAGCCCCCAGGTCGCGAAGAATGAGCCGAAGAACGAGGCGATGCCCGATAGCGCCAGCGCCTCGCCGGCACGCCCCGCCTTGGCCATCGGATAGCCGTCGAGGCAGGTCATCATCGCCGGTTCGTCGCCGGGGATGTTCAGCAGGATCGAGGAGATCCGTCCGCCATACATCGCGCCGTAATAGACCGAGGTGAGCAGAATCAGCGCGGGCGTGGCCCCGAGCCCCAGCGTGAAGGCCAGCGGGATCAGGATTGCGACGCCGTTCGACGGGCCGAGGCCGGGCAGCGCGCCCATGATCGTGCCCAGGAAGCAGCCCATCAGCGCAAGGAAGATGTTCTGCCAGGTCAGCGCGACGGCGAAACCGTCACCAAGGGATGCAAGCGTTTCCATGATCCGTGCCCCCTAGAAGCCGAACGGTCCCCTGGCCAGCGACAGGCCAAGGACGAGGTGGAAGACGACGTAGATGCCGACCGAGGTCAGCACCCCGACCAGCACCGACGGCAGCGGGCGCGTGCCCAGCCGCCAGGTCAGGTATGTCGCGGCCAGCGCCGTGGCGATGACGAAGCCGAGTTCGGGCAGCAGGCTGGCATAGGCCAGCATGACCAGCACGGCCAGACCGATCTCCGCCAGACGGCCGGCATTTGGCCATTCGGGGTTCGGGTCGGGCTTGATCAGGAAATAGAGCGAAGACAGCCCCAGGACCGCCGCGATGATCAGCGGAAACGCCTTGGGGCCCACCGCGTCGCTCATGAAGCTTTCCTGGATGACGGTCGCCTGCCAGGCGAAGATCAGGGCGATCAGAAGGCCGATGCCTCCGAAGACGCGGTCGCTCATTTTACCCTCCCGGACGTTGGATGCCGGTCGGTCCGCATTGGCCGCCGGTCGTTGGGTCCGGCCGGCACGCGGTTCCGCGCCGGCCGGGTCTCGGTTTACTGGATGATGCCGATCTCTTTCGAGATCTGCTGGATGCGGGCCACCGACTCGCCCACGAAGGCCTGGAACTCGTCGCCCTGCAGATCGAGCGGGGCAAGGCCGTTGGCCTCCATCACCTGCTTCCATTCGTCCGAGGCGTAGAGTGCCGCGACCTGATCGACCCAGTAGGCATAGGCCGCGTCCGACATGCCGCCCGGCGCATAGAAGCCGCGCCAGTTGGCGCCGATCGCCTCGACCCCCTGTTCGCTGGCGGTCGGGAAGTCGGCGAATTCGCCGCCCAGCCGCTCTGGCGCCAGAACCGCAAGCACCTTGATGTCGCCCGACTGCACGAAGCCCTTGGCCTCGGACAGATCGCCGGTGAAGGCCTGGACCGATCCGGCCAGAAGCTGCGTCACGGCCTCGCCGCCGCCGTCGAAGGCAATGTACTTGATCGACCGGACATCCTCGATCCCGTAGGCATTGGCTGCGATCAGAACTTTCAGGTGGTCCCAGCCACCCACCGCCGAACCGCCGGCGATCGAGATCGTCGTCGGGTCCGCCTTGATCTGGTCCAGCAGGTCCGGCAGCGTCTGCATCTCGCTGTCGGCGGCGACGGCGATGACGCCGTAATCGGCGCCGACCGAGGCGAGCCAGCGCACCTGATCCATCGTGTTGCCCGGATAGGCGTTCTGCGCCAGCCGCGTGGCCGTGGCCGACGAGGCGGCGACGATCAGGTCGTTCTCGTCGTTGCGCTTGTTGACGACTTCGGCATAGGCCACACCGCCGCCGCCGCCCGCCAGGTTCACGACCTGCATCGTCGAGGGGATCAGCCCGAGATCCTGCAGCGTCTTGCCGACCTGCCGGCAGGTGAAGTCCCAGCCGCCGCCCGGATCGGCCGGCGCGATGCATTCGGGGTTGTTGGGGGTGAAGTCCTGTGCCTGTCCGGCAACGGCGGAAAGCGTCAGGATCGCGGCCGCGGCAAGCGCGCGGCGAGTCAGGGTCAGTGGCATTGAAATCCTCCCGTATCAATTACCCACGCGCAGCGGTGCGAGGGGCCATGTGCTTCTGTATAGGACGAAATACCGGCGTCAGGCTACGGCGTTGTTCGACGGAAGGCACCTGCGCCCGTCGCCCTGGGTCACATGTTCCGCTGCCCTTGATGCCATTCGGCGCGGGTGCGGAACGTAGAACGGCGTTTCCGGAGCGGTAGTGTCAGCGCATTCGCGCCGCCGAAGGAGGGGGACGGCACACCTATCCCAAAGCCGTTCCGGGCTGCGGGTCAGGCCTGTCCCATGGTGAAACGCTGCACCGCCAGAGGCGGGCTGGCATTCGCCCGATCGGCGGCGATCGGGCCGCGCCAGCGCCTCGGGCGTTCCCCGAGCGACCGTGACCGGATAAGCGTTTCGGTCAGTACCTTCCGCGGCGTGACCGGGAAACTGTCACGGTTTCGGTGATCACCTCCGTCGGAGGTTCAGCCTCCGTCGCATCGAGTTGATCCGGCTTCTGTTCCGCAGCGGCCGGTTGCGGAAAGCCGGATCCGCGTCGTACGGCGACGCCGAACCTCGCGCCGCTGCTGTCGCCCGGCAGGCTCGTTTCGGTGGCTTCCGGCAGTTTGATAACGCGAGGCCGAGCCGGGCCGTCTTGCGTTGCGGCCGCTGCGGGCAGAAAGGCAAGACAACAAGCACCGGCAAGGGCCCGCCCGATGGCTGGATGAGCTCTGGTACTGATCATGACCCCTACAGTTTGCAGCAAAGGCGACCGATCTGAAAATCACGATTTCCGGCGATACTCCGCGGAAAGCGCGATTTCAATCGGCAGCGAATGCTCGAAACCGCGGGCCGCATCTTGCGGTTTCTGAAGGCGATGTCCGGAACGGGCCGTTCGGATCGGTGCGCGTCGGCCAATCGCCACGCCGTTGTCGCGTCGCCGCATAGCGACTCAAAGCCCGAGATGACGGCCTTTGCGGCGCATGTGACAGCGGCCTTGGCGGGAACTCCCCGCGCCAGATAACGAACAATCCTCGGCTCCCGGCGGTACGATGTGACCAGACCTGTAGGTGATTGCTGGCGGAGAGACAGGGATTCGAACCCTGGGAACCCGTGAAGGTTCAACGGTTTTCGAGACCGTTTTCAGACTATGGTGCCCCACCAAAGCCCTTATTTCATTTGGTCATCGACAGCGAGATGCGCGATATCGGCATCTTCGGCGGGGCCGGGCGGCATAGTCGGACGGCATAGTCTCTGTGCTCTGCGATCAGGAGGGGAAGTCTGCCAAGTCGTCTGAAATTCCTGACGACTTGGGGTCGTCTACCCTCAAGCAAAGACGCTTGAATCAACTATGGCCCCAAACCGCGGCCGCACAAACCAGCATTGGCTCTCTGCGATGGCCCCAGACAGGTCAATCGGAATTAAAGCACCGAAGGTTGGGTGCCGACGCTATGCAAATTTGAAGGATCACGGCGCGGAACGCCGTTGCTCCATCAGAACATCGATCCGATGTCTGACGCCCCCGTCGGGTAGGCGGCGGGCATTGCCTTCACCTGCGCCGCCGTCAGTCCCAGCTTGATCGCGAGTGAGAAGACATTGATCAGCTCAGCGTAGTCCGGACCGAACATGTGGGCACCGAGGATCTCGCCGTCCTTACCGGTGATAATCTTCGCACCGGCATGTGTTTCACCGATGCGCTTCTGTGAGAACCAGCCCGAGGTGTCGGTGAAGCTCACCTCCGCCTCACCCATCTTTCGTGCCTCTTCCTCAAGTAGGCCGACCCGCGCAAGTTCGGGAATGGTGAACACTACACTCGGCACCCCAGTGTAGTCTGGCTCGGTCCTTTTGTCCTTGAGCATGTTCGAAGCAGCGATCTTGCCTTCGAAGACGGCGACCGGGGTCAGCGGTTTTCCGGGCGACGCCGCAGCGTCTCCGGCGGCATAGATGCGTGGGTTCGACGGAGATTGCAGCCAGGCCGCAACCTTCACGCCACCGTGCTCGGTTTCGATACCGGCAGCCTCAAGGTCAAGATGGTCGATGGCGGGCACCCTACCTGCACCGTAAACGACGAGATCGGCTTCGATGGAATGGCTCTGCCCGGCCTTGCGGTAGAGCACGCGGTGCGCCCCATCCGTATCCTCAACCCGCTCCATTTCGGCCTCAGCCACGATCTCAATCCCGGCTTCGCGGCTCCGTTCGAGCAACATCTCTACGAGGTCGGGGTCAAACATCTTCAACTGGCGTGCGCCGCGGTCGAGGATCGTCACTTCAGCTCCCGCTCGCGCAGCGATGTGGGCGAATTCGAAGGAGATGTAGCCGCCACCGACGAAGACGATCCGGCGCGGCAGCTCGGCGAGGTTCAGGAAGTCGGTGCTGTCGATCAGTCGCTCTGCTCCAGGAAAATCCAGCGGGCGGGGTATCGCCCCTGTAGCGATCAGCGCGTGGCGGAAAGCGATCTCGCCGTGACCGTCGATCTCGATCCGGTCCTCGGCGGTGAAGCGGGCGCGGCCTTGCAGCGTCCGCACCCCGGCCTCCCTGAGCCCACTTTCCATGCTCTCGGGCACCGGGTCAGTGAAGCTCTCCTTGTGCTTCATCAGCGCTGGCCAATCGATCCTGGTCTCTCCTGCGACCCCCTTGCCTTCGAGCCGCCGCACGGCCTCCACCGCCTCGGCGCCGGCGCGCAGCATCTTCTTCGGGTCGCATCCCCGGAGCGCGCAGGTGCCGCCATAAGGCAACTCGTCGACGATGGCGACGGACCACCCCGCCTGGCTGCATTTTTTCGCGGCATTGATCCCGGCCATGCCGGCGCCGACGACGATCAGGTCGAGTGTCTCGGTCATATGTGCTCCTCGTTCATGCTTGTCAGATGGGGGCCGCTCATGCGTTTAACGATAGCGACCCATCAATTGTTCACCCAGGCCCCAGATCGCCATAGTGCCTCCACCCGTCGCAATGCCGAGCCAACGCCAGCCATCCTCTCCGAGCGGCACCAGCCCCGTGCCATGGCCCAGCACAGGGAGCGTCATCGCCAGAAGGAAGGGTCCAGTGTAGCGGCAATGGACCCGGCCACAGCGCCGGGCGTTGAACAGGCAGGCGCTCCCCATCCACGCCAGTGCCAGCAACCAGATCGCCATCTTGGGTCCATCGGGCAGTGGAATCGCCAGAACCATGGCACCTATCGGCAGCCACCAGGCAAGAGCGGCGCCGAGGGTCGAACCGAGGAGGTCGCGTTCCGATCTGCCGCTCATGCCTTCACCCAGCGCAGCAGCTGAGCGCTGCCACGTCCTTCTCGAAGGTCTGGGCCGCAAGCTTCAGCCCTTCCACTGTCGTGAGATAGGGCATGATGGTATCGCCCAACTCCTCGTAGGTGAGCCCGGCTTTCAGCGCCATCGCTGCGGTCTGGATGCTGTCTGCGCCCTCGGGGGCGAGGATCTGCGCCCCCAGCAGGCGTTTGCTGCCTGCCTCGGCCACCAGCTTTATCAGACCGCGCGTGTCGCGGGCGGCAAGCGCGCGCGGAACGGCGTCGAGCGGCAGGACTGAGGTGACGACCTCGCGCCCAGCGGCTCGCGCCTGTGCCTCGCTCAGTCCCACGCCCGCCACCTGCGGGTCGGAGAACACCACCCAGGGCATCGTGCTGTCGTCGTAGCTGCGTGCCTCTCCCGCCACCGCGTTCCGGGCAGCGAGCTTGGCGCCGTAAGCCGCCATGTAGACGAACTGGTCGCGGCCGGTGACGTCTCCCACGGCCCAGACACTGGGGTTGGAAGTGCGCATCTGCGCGTCCACCACGATGCCGCCGCGCGCGTCTGTCTCGATCCCGGCCGCGCCGAGGTTCAAGCCATCACTGTTCGGCACCCGCCCGGTAGCAAGCACCAGTCTTTCAGCGATGAAGTTCTCACCCCCGTTGCCGCTCAGACGCAGGCCGTCGCCGTCGCGCACCACGCTCTCGTAGCCAGCGACCCGCGCCAAGCGGATGCCCTCCGAAGCGAGGTAGCCCTCCAGTGCTTCGGAGGTCTCGGGCTCAGCCTCCGGCAGCACGCCGCGGCGGCTGACCAGTGTAACCGCGACACCGGCACGGGCGAAGAGCTGCGCGAGCTCCACGCCGATATAGCCCGCACCGAGGACCAGCATCGAGGCGGGCAGAACGGTGAGTTCCAGCGCCGACGTGCTGTCGAGGGCGCCGATATCCTCCATGCCGGGGATCGCGGGCACGTGGGGACGCGATCCGGTGGCGATAATGATCTTCGCTGCCGGGAACGCCACCCCGTCTACGGTGAGATTGCCTTTGTCGTCGAACCGGGCGTGACCTTCGACGTAGGCCACGTTCTCGTGCCGAGGCAGCACGTCGGCGTATTTTGCCGCGCGCAACTCCTCAACGAGCGCATGCTTTTGCGCGACCGTCGCAGTCCAATCAGTCACGCTGGCTTCGGCACTGATGCCGTCAAACCGATTGGCGGCGCGGGCGCGGTGAAGACCCTCCACGGCGCGGATTAGGGCCTTGGAGGGCACGCAGCCCACGTTCACGCAGGTCCCGCCAATCGTCCCGTCGCCGATCAGCGCGACTCGGGCCCCGGCTTCTGCGGCGGTAATGGCGGCGGAAAATCCGGCCGAACCAGCGCCGATCACAGCGAGTTCGTAACCGCCCTTGGGAGTGCAGCAATCTTTCATATCATTCTCTCTTCAATTCGTGCGTTGGCGGCGCCAGAGCGCATAGAGGGTAATTCCGACAAACACCGCCAGCGCCGGCAGGAGCACGAGGTCAAGCCAGCCCAGCATGGCCGACAGCCCCACCGCGCCCAGCAGGATCACCAACACCGGGGTGAAACAGCAGAGCGCTACCACGATAGTGCCGATCAGCCCGTATTTCAGCAATCGGTTGTCTTGCGGGCTGGCCTCGCGCTCGGTCATGAGCCGTCTTCCGGGGCCACTGTGGCGCCATAGCCCACGCCGGTGACGGCGGCGATAAGCCGGGCCGGGCCGGTGACGGCGTCATCATAGTGCAGGACGTAAACGCCATCCTCGGCCTCGCCCTCGAGGAATTCCGCGATCTCCACAGTCTTCACGCGCTTGAGCGCAGTGGCGACGATATAGCTGCACGAGGGGCAGGTCAGACCAGTAACGTGTAGGCGGGTCTCGGCCTCAGCCGCAAGGATCGCGGTCGGCGAGATTGAAAGGATCGTTGCGAATAGCAGGTGTCTCATAATGGGCTCCGTTATCAGAAGGTCAGGATGCGTGGTGCGACATAGGGGAATGCCAGGGCCAACAGGACCACGGCCAGCGCGCCCCAGAGCAGTCCGCGCATCAGGCCGCGATCCACCGGGCGCGCGCAGGCTCCGGTGCCACAGTTTGCGGCAGGGACCGGACGATAGGCTTTCCAGAAACCATAGACGAGCGCCGCCGACGCGAAGGAGAGGGTCACCCACTTGTAGGCGTAGAGCGCTGTGAGCTGGCCGATGAAGACCCCGGTGACGCCGAGGCTGACCAAGACCAGCGGCAGGATGCAGCAGGAGGTCATCGCCAGCGCCCCGAGCACCCCGGCGCCGGTGGCGGTCCATCCGGTCCTGTCGGACCGTTCCTCCGTCAGACGTTCTGTCTCGTTCGTCTCCACCATCATCGTGTCGCCCTGTTGTCGTTCGATGTCTGACAAGATAGGGTCTGTAGCAGCTACAGAATCAAGGAGAAATCTCATGCCTGACGATCACGCCCTCGCGAGCGACCTGAAGCGCTCCGATCTCGCCAAGCTGACAGGCTGTAACCTCGAGACGATCCGCTACTACGAGAATGTCGGCCTGATGCCTGATCCACCGCGCACGGCGTCGGGGCATCGTCGCTACGGTCAGACGCATGTGGAGCGGCTGAACTTTGTGATGCGCGCACGGGATCTTGGCTTTACCATGGAAGAGATCCGGGGCCTGCTGTCTCTGGTCGATCGCGGCAGCCACACTTGCGCCGAGGTCGAGCGGATGGGGCGCCACCATCTCGAGGTGGTCCGCGCCAAGATCCGCGACCTCCAGGCGATCGAAACCATTCTCGCTCGGACTATCGCATGCTGCACCGGGTCCGACGCACCAGATTGCCCGCTGCTCGACGTCCTTAATGAGCGGCAGACCAAGCAGAACTTATCAAAAGGGTTGGTGGAATAGCTGTCATCCGGGCCAGTTGCAGTGGATGGCTGCTGCCTCCCTTGGGGCGGGTGGCCGGACAGGGGAAGCGGTTACCAAGTCATCATGAAAGACGACGGAAAATAGAACTCATGGTGTCTCGCTTTATTCGAACCTGCGAGTAACGGTTTTCGAGACCGTTTTCGGGTCAGATGGCCGGGCAGGGAGCCCTTATTTTATTGAGTGGCGTGCTGCCACAAACCGTCGATTTTCTGTTCTCGGTGAAGCCGGTTGTCATAGGAAGTTGTCATAGGTGAACGCCCGATCGATCAGAGGCCCCAGATTCATGCCGCCATCCGGGCCAGTGCTTCTGCCTGCTTGATGACCAGCTTCACAGCCTCCGACTGAAGGTCCGGGGGATACCCATGCCGGCGCAGGATACGTTTCACGACGACACGCATCCTCGCCCGGACATCATCCCTTTGCCACCAGTCGGTGCCGGAGCTTTCCCGGACCGATTTGACGAGTTCTGTTGCGATGATCCGCAATTCGTCGTTGCCCATGACATCGACCGCGCTCTCGTTCTGCGCAAGGGCGTCATAAAAGCTCCGCTCCGCCTCGGACAAGTTGTCGTCGGGCACGGATTTCAGGTCCTTGGCGAGCGCGATGAGTTCCTGGATGACCTGGAGCGCATCCCCGCTGCGATTGTGATAGCGGGCAATTGCGTCAGTCAGGCGCTCCGAGAACTTCGCATTCTGCACGACGTTGCCGCGGGTCTTGGCTTTGATCTGGCCGTTGAGCAGTTTCTTGAGCGCCTCGACCGCCAGGTTCTTGTGCTTCATGTTTTCGATTTCCATCAGGAAATCTTCAGACAGAACGCTGATATCCGGACGGTCGAACCCACACGCCTCCAGGATGTCTATCACCTCCGTGGACGCGACGGCGCGATTGAGTAGCTGCTCGATCGCGAAATCAGGGCTGGCACTCCTGCCGGACCCGCCTTTCACGTCCAACTTCAGCAGTGCGGCCATGACAGCGAAGAAGAATGCAACTTCTTCCGCGTGTGCGCTTGCCTCCGGAGAGCCGGCAGCCAGCTTGAATGCCTTCGCGAGGCCGGCCACTGCATCGTGAAAACGCTTCCCGAAGTCATCGTCCTTCGCAGTTTCGTCCTGGCCTCACTGGGTGAGCCTTGTCAATGTAATGACCACTGCGACGACGGCGTATCGAATAGCGGCGCCGGCAGGCCGATGCTTCGGGAAAGCAGAAATGCAGCGCCTATTTGGCATTGCCTGGTGCATTCGGCGAGGCAAAAAGCGTCATAGTATGACACAACTTGCGCAACCATCCGTATCGCCCCAAATGTGGAGATTTGGAGATATTCTTCTAAATCAGTGGTTTATGGCGGAGAGACAGGGATTCGAACCCTGGGAACCCGTGAAGGTTCAACGGTTTTCGAGACCGCCCCATTCGACCACTCTGGCACCTCTCCGCGAAGGGCTCTGTCGAACCGTGGGGCTATCTAGGAAAACCGCGGCCCGGACGCAATGAAAAAATTGACGTCTCGAAGGCCTCTCGAGGATTTGTCCGCCGACTTGCGCCGATCTGCGTACTGGCGCTTGGAACTGCCGCCGATCGCGCCTAGTTTGGCGCATGCAGGCATTTGTCGGAGTCACCATGCAGAAGGCACTGATCGCGTTATTCATCTGGCTCGGCACTGCCGTGGCCGTGCAGGCGGAGACGCCTCTCGCCCGGATCGATGCCCTGGCCGAAGCGCTCGGGCTGCCCGAGATCCTCGACGTGATGCGGCAGGAGGGGCTGCAGAACGGCGCCGAGCTGGCCGAGGAGATGTTCCCCGAACGGGCCGACGAAAGTTGGGACGAAATGGTCGGGACCATCTACGATCCCGGCTGGATGGACGAGACCGTCCGGGGCCGTTTCGCCGCGGAACTGGACGGCACCGACATCGCGCCGCTGACCGAGTTCTTCACCAGCGAGACCGGGCGCAAGATCGTGGCGCTCGAGGTCAGCGCGCGGCAGGCTCTGCTGGATGACGCGGTCGAGGAGGCCGGCAAGGAACGGCTGCAGGACATGCGGCTCGATGGCGATCCGCTGCTTGATCAGGTTCAGGAATACATCGCGATCAACGAATTGCTGGAATACAATGTCGTCGGCGCGATGAATTCGAACTACGCGTTCTATACCGGGATGCAGGCCGGCGGAGCCTTCGACGCCACGCTGACCGAGGACCAGATACTCACCGATGTCTGGAGCCAGGAAGACGTCATCCGCGCGGATACCGAAGAGTGGCTCTACGCCTTTCTGACCATGGCCTACCAGCCGCTCAGCGAGGACGAAATGCAGGCCTATATCGACCTGTCGCGCAGCCCCGAGGGGCAGGACCTGAACCGCGCGCTTTTCGCCGCCTTCGACAAGCTCTTCGTCGATGTGAGCCACGCGCTTGGCCAGTCGGCGGCGGTCTTCGTCGCCGGCGAGGATCTTTGACCCTTTCGGGGGCCGGTTTCTGGCATCAGGTTCTTGACTTGGGGGCGCGACTCCACCATAAGCCCGCATCTCGGACGGGCATCGGCCCGCGAGACTGTTGAAATGTCGCTTCGGAAGAGGCGCGCTGTTCGAGGTGGCCGAAAGGCCGGGAACGCCGGAAGACCGGGACCGCAGGACGCGAAAATGCAAAGGAAGACACGATGTTCGCGGTCATGAAGACCGGTGGCAAGCAATACAAGGTTCAGAGCGGCGATGTGCTCCGCGTCGAGAAACTTGCAGCTGATGCCGGCGAGAAAATCCAGTTCAACGAGATTCTGATGGTGGGCGCCACTGTCGGCTCTCCTCTGGTCGACGGCGCCGCCGTCCAGGCCGAGGTGATCGAGCAGATCAAGGGCGAGAAGGTCATCCATTTCGTCAAGCGCCGCCGCAAGCACGGCAGCCAGCGCACCAAGGGTCACCGCCAGCAGCTGACCCTGCTGCGCGTCACCGACATCCTGGAAAAGGGTGGCGACAAGTCCGGCATCAAGGCCGCGATCGGGGCAGGGGCTGCCGGCGTCGCGATGGTCTCTTCTGACGGGCGCTATGCCAAGAACCGGTCCGAACAGGCCGAGATGAAGAAGCGCGTGAAGACCGGCGAAGCCGACGAGAAAGTGGCCAAGCCCGCCAAGACGGCCGAGGCCCCTAAGAAAGCCGAAGCCAAGGCAGAGGCACCGAGGAAAGCCGCGCCGAAAAAGGCCGCGGCCGCGGATGATCTGAAGCAGCTTTCGGGTGTCGGCCCGGCGCTGGAGAAGAAGCTGCATGAAGCCGGTGTGACCACCTTCGAGCAGATCGCCAAGTGGAAGAAGGCCGACATCGAAGAGATGGACGAAAAGCTGTCCTTCAAGGGCCGCATCGAGCGCGAGGACTGGATCGCGCAGGCCAAGAAACTGGCCGCAGAAAAGGAGTAACGAGCAATGGCACACAAGAAAGCAGGCGGTTCATCCCGGAACGGGCGCGACTCTGCCGGTCGTCGCCTTGGCGTGAAGCTGTTCGGCGGCGAGACCGCGATCCCCGGCAATATCATCGTGCGCCAGCGCGGCACCAAGTGGTGGCCGGGTGAAGGCGTCGGCATGGGCAAGGATCACACGATCTTCGCCATGACCGAGGGCGCCGTGACCTTTCACAAGGGGTTGAAGGGCCGCACCTTCATTTCGGTGCTTCCGGTGGCCGAAGCCGCAGAATAAGCCGAAGCCCTTTACCAAAGTTTCAGGGGGGATCGGCCCGACAGGCCGGTCCCCTTTCTCATTTCATTTTACCGTTACAGGCCGTGCCAAAGGGTGGCCATCAAATTGCCGGCTTCCCATGTGTAAATGGCAGTTCGTGTTCTTCAGAGGAGGGAAGACATGATTCTCGACCAGATCACCAACCAGCCCGTTATCGAGGCGGAGCGGTTCATCCTGCGACCGATGCGGAAATCCGATGCGGGTCTGCTGGCCATGTATGCCGGCGACCGTCGGGTGGCCGAAGCGACGCAGACGATCCCGCATCCGCTTCCGCCGGGCGCCACCGAGGGCTACATCGCGCATGCGCAAAGCGACTCGCGAACCGAGGATGCCTGGGTGATGGATGGGTCCGCCCATGGTCTGGCCGAGGTTCTGGGCGTCGTCTGGCTGCAGCGCATGGACCGCGAGCAATCCGAAATCAGCTTCTGGATCGCACCGACATTCTGGAATTCCGGTCTCGCGTCGGAAGCTGTGCGCGCGATGGTCGACGCCAACCCGCAGAACGCCAAGGCGCTGTTTGCGGTGGTCTTTCAGGACAATCCGGCCTCGGCCCGGGTCGTGACCAATGCCGGCTTCGAATATCTCGGCGACGCCGAGGCGTTTTCGGTCGCGCGCAACGCCACCGTCCCGACCTGGACCTATATCAAGAAGCTCTGCTGACGCCTCGAGCACATGTCGATGCGGGTGCTTGAAGGCGAAAGACTGAAGCTGCGCCCGCTGAACCAGCGCGACGCGGCCGGGATCGCCCGGCTCATCAGCGATTGGGAGGTGATCCGCTGGCTCACCTCTCCGCTCTGGCCCTATAGCCTTGCCGATGCCGAAGCCTTCATCGGAAGCCCGGCCTCGGACAAGGTTTACGGAATTGCGCTCGGGGACCGGATCATTGGCAGCGTCGGGACCGATGACGGTCTTGGATACTGGCTGGGCAGGCCATTCTGGGGCCGTGGCCTGATGACCGAGGCGGCGCGGCTTTTGCTCGCCGATCACTTTGCCCGCTGCGACGATACGGTGACATCCGGCTATATCCCCGGCAATACGGCCTCTGCCAAGGTTCTGGCCAAGCTCGGATTCCGCCCGACCCACCGCGAAATGACCCGGTCGGTCCCGCTTGGCCGGGATGTCGATCTGCAGAAGCTCTGCCTCGACGCCGAAGGCTGGCGGCGATAATCCGGCAAGGCTTGAGAAAGCCCGCGAAAATCTCTATCGCCAAAGCCGGACCCAGTGAAAGCCGCGCCATGAAATTCCTCGACCTCGCCAAGATCTACATCCGCTCCGGCGGCGGCGGTGCCGGCTGTGTCAGCTTCCGGCGCGAGAAGTTCGTCGAATATGGCGGCCCGAACGGCGGCGATGGCGGCCGCGGCGGCGATGTCTGGGCCGAGGCGGTGGACGGACTCAACACGCTGATCGACTTCCGCTACCAGCAGCACTTCTTCGCGAAAAGCGGCCAGCACGGCATGGGCCAACAGCGCACCGGCAAGGATGGCGAGGATGTGGTGCTCCGCGTCCCGGTCGGGACCGAGGTGCTCGACGAAGATGAGGAAACCGTCATTGCCGACCTCACCGAGGTCGGCCAGCGCGTGCTGCTGGCCAAGGGCGGCAATGGCGGCTTCGGCAACATGCATTTCAAGAGCGCGTCCAACCAGGCGCCGCGCCGCGCCAATCCGGGACAGCCGGGCGTCGAGCGCACGCTGTGGCTGCGGCTGAAGCTGATCGCCGATGTCGGGTTGCTGGGCCTGCCCAATGCCGGCAAATCGACCTTCCTCGCCGCCACGTCGAACGCGCGGCCGAAGATCGCCGATTATCCCTTCACCACCCTTGTCCCCAATCTCGGCGTCGTCGGCGTCGACGAGGTCGAGTTCGTCATCGCCGATATTCCGGGACTCATCGAAGGCGCGTCAGAGGGCAGGGGCCTCGGCGATCTCTTCCTCGGCCATGTCGAACGCTGCGCGGTGCTGCTGCATCTCGTCGACGGCACCTCCGAGGATGTGAAAGCCGATTACCAGACCATCATCGCCGAGATCGAGGCCTACGGCGCCGGCCTCTCCGACAAGCCCCGCATCACGGTCCTGAACAAGATCGACGCGCTCGACGCCAAGGAGATCGCGAAAAAGCGCAAGGTGCTGGAAAAAGCCGCCGGCGGCGATGTTCTTACCATGTCCGGCGTCTCCCGCGACGGTGTGCAAGAGGTGCTGCGCGCTCTCCGCTCTCACATCGATGCCAACCGGCTGCGGCAGCGCAAGGCCAGCGAAGAGCCCGAAGCATGGCGACCCTGAAAACCGCCAAGCGCCTTGTCGTCAAGATCGGCTCTGCGCTTTTGGTGCAGAAGGGACGGCTGCGCTCGGACTGGCTGAAAGGCCTGGCCGAGGACGTGGCCGAAGCGAAGGCCCGCGGCACATCCGTTATCCTCGTCTCTTCGGGCTCGATTGCCCTCGGCCGCGCCGTACTTGGCCTGCCCGCGCCAAACCTGCCGCTGGAACAGTCGCAGGCCGCCGCCGCGGTCGGCCAGATCCGCCTCGCCCGCGCCTATGAAGAAGCTCTCGCGCCGCACGACATCACCACCGCGCAGGTGCTGGTGACGCTCGAAGACAGCACCGACCGCCGCCGCTACCTCAATTCCCGCGCCACGCTCGAAACCCTGCTGGCGCTCGGTGTCGTGCCGATCGTGAACGAGAACGACACCGTCGCCACCGACGAGATCCGCTACGGCGACAACGACCGCCTCGCCGCCCAGATCGCGGTGACGGTTGGCGCGGATCAACTGGTGCTTCTGTCGGACGTCGACGGCTTCTATTCCGGCAACCCGAAAACCGATCCCGCCGCGCAGCGTTTCGACGTGATCGACGCCATCACCCCCGAGATCGAGGCGATGGCCGGCGATGCCGGGTCCGGCCTCTCGAAAGGCGGCATGATCACCAAGCTGATGGCCGCCAAGACCGCCACCGGCGCCGGTTGCGCGATGGCGATCACCGAAGGCTCGCTGCACCGGCCCCTCCAGGCGCTCGAAACTGGTGCGCCCGCCACCTGGTTCACCGCGCAGGGCGACCCGCAGCTCGCCCGCAAGCGCTGGATCGCCGCGATGAAGGCGAGGGGAGAGATCACCGTCGACGACGGCGCCGCCATCGCTCTCGGCTCCGGCAAGTCCCTGCTGCCTGCCGGTGTCGTCCGCGTCGCGGGCAAGTTCGGCCGCGGCGATCCGGTCGCGATCTTCGACCCCAAGGGTCAACGCCTCGGCCTCGGCCTGACCCGCTACACCGCGGACGAGGCCCGCGCCATCGCCGGCCACCGCTCGGCCGAGATCGAGGGCATCCTCGGCTATCCGGGCCGCGCCGCGCTGATCCACCGAGATGACATGGCGCTTTGACCTTGGCGCATCAATTGTCCATAAATATCCCCGCCGGAGGCATCCGACGCATCTCACAGGCGAAAAGGTCGAGAGTATGAAGGACCATGACAACATCCACCTGATGATGCAGGAAATCGGCCGGGCGGCCCGCGCCGCCGCGGCCGAGCTTTCGACCGCCAGCGCTGAACGCAAGCACGCGGCCCTGATCGGCGCGGCCGAGGCCGTCTGGAAGAATCGCGGCGGGATCATCGAGGCGAATGCCAGGGACCTCGCCCATGGCCGCGACAAGGGGCTGTCGCCCGCCATGCTCGACCGGCTGATGCTGGACGAGGACCGGATCCGCGGCATCGTCGACGGTCTGCGCACCGTCGCCGAACAGAAGGATCCGGTGGGTGAAGTGATCGCCGAATGGGATCGCCCGACCGGCCTGCACATCAAACGTGTCCGCACCCCCCTCGGCGTCGTCGGCGTGATCTACGAGAGCCGCCCCAACGTGACCGCCGATGCCGGCGCGCTGTGCCTGAAGGCGGGCAATGCCGTGATCCTGCGCGGCGGCTCGGAAAGTTTCCATTCCTCCCGCGCGATCCATGCCTGTCTGGTCGACGGGTTGAAATCCGCGAACCTGCCCGCGACCGCCATCCAGCTCGTTCCCACCCGCGACCGCGAGGTGGTGACCGAGATGCTGCGCGCCACCGACCATATCGACGTGATCGTGCCACGCGGCGGCAAGGAGCTGGTCGGGCTGGTCCAGCGTGAAGCCCGCGTGCCGGTCTTCGCGCATCTCGAAGGCATCGTGCATATCTATGTCGACAAGTCGGCCGATGCGGAAAAGGCGGTCAAGGTGGTGCTGAACGCCAAGACCCGCCGCACCGGCATCTGCGGTGCTGCCGAATGCCTGCTGATCCATCGCGATGTGGTCGAGACCCTTGGCCGGGATATCATCGCCGCCCTCATCGCCAAGGGCGTCCGCGTCCATGCCGACGAGGCGCTGCAAAACTTCGACGGCACCATGCCGGCGACCGAGGATGATTGGGGCCACGAATATCTCGACATGGATATCGCCGCGAAGGTGGTCGAGGATATCGATGCCGCCATCGCCCATATCCGCCGCTACGGCTCAAACCACACCGATTGCATCCTGACCGAGGATGACGCCGCCGCCGGCCGCTTCTTCGCCGAACTCGACAGCGCGATCCTGATGCGCAACGCCTCGACCCAGTTCGCCGATGGGGGTGAATTCGGCATGGGGGCGGAAATCGGCATCGCCACCGGCAAGATGCATGCGCGCGGGCCGGTCGGCGCCGAGCAGCTTACCAGCTTCAAGTATCTTGTGACCGGCGACGGCAGCCTGCGGGACTGACGGCGGGCAATCAACCGCAGGGACCGCTAGAACCGCACCCGTGCCGTCCGTTCCGAGGTTTCCAGGATCAGCCGCCGTCCGATCGCCGCTGCTGCCAAGGCGGCCAGGGGGAACTGCACCTCGGACGGCCGCAGATCGGAGCGCGCCGCCGGCTTGGCCAGCATCGCCCAAAGGTCCGGGTCGATGACCAACGCCTCGGCTTCGGCGGTGATGGCCCATTCCTGTCCGACCAGCCTCACCGCGACATGGCCGCCGCGCGGCATCGCGGTTTCAAAGCAGAGCAGAAGCAGGAAGGCCAGCTTCACTTGCGGGCGTTCCAGGCTTCCCTGCGCCTGCCAGTCGACAGTCAGCCGACCGCCGCGCGAATAATCGGCCAGTATGGCAGCCAGTTCGCGCGGGTCGGAGGGCTGGTCCGGCTGGGCCGCGCCGAAAGCAATGCGGAAGAACCGGATCCGCGCATTGGCATTTTCGACGCTTTCGGCGATCAGGTCGATCTCGGGCCCGGCGGCGCCGCTCATTCCCAGCAGTTCGACCCCATTGCCGATCGCGCCCAGAGGGCTGATAAGATCATGGCAGATGCGGGACCCGATCAGGGCTGTCAGGTCGGGCCGGTCGGCGGACATAGGGCGGGGTTTCCTTTCGGGAGAATGGTGTTGGACAACGCGAATGCGCTTCTTGAACCCGGCATGCTGGTACGCAATCCGGCGCGACCCGACTGGGGGCTGGGACAGGTGCAGTCAAACATCGGCACTCGCGTCACGGTCATGTTCGAAGAGGCGGGCAAGAAGGTTCTGGACGGACGTCATGTGCTGCTGGAGATCATCTACGACACGTAATTTGCTTATCTCTATGTCTCTGGCCTTAACACAACCTTAAGATGTGGCCAAGACCACGCCTCCGGCTCGCCTTGCATCGGACCTGCGGGGGCAATAGAACCCCGCGGAACCTGACAGGGCAAAGCCAGAACAGCCAATGACGCCCAGAAATCCCCAGTTTTCCCTGCGTCTAGCCCGGTCCGAACAGGATCTTCGGGCCGCCGAGCGCCTGCGCTACCGCGTTTTCATCGAGGAGCTGGGCGGCCGCGGCGACCTGGTCGACCACGAGGCGCAGCTGGAACGCGATGCGCATGACGCGTTCTGCGACCACCTCATCCTCGTCGACGAGGATCGCGATCCGACGGCGCTGAACCATGTCGTGGGAGTCTACAGGCTTCTCGGCGATGCCGCGGCGACTCGGGCAGGCGGGTTCTACTCGGCCGGTGAATACGATCTCGGGCCGCTGTTGCAGAGCGGCCGCAAGCTTCTGGAACTTGGCCGGTCCTGTGTCGCCGCCGACTACCGTGGCGGCGATGCGATGTTCCAGCTCTGGACCGGTCTGGCCAATTACGTCGCCGAGGGCGGATATGAGATCCTGTTCGGGGTTGCCAGCTTTCACGGCACGCGGATCGACGCGCTGGCCGAACCGCTCTCGCTTCTGTATCACCGGCATCTGGCGCCCGAACACCTGCGGGTGCGCGTCCATGCGGCAGAGGCCCAACGGATGGACCTTCTGCCGATGGACGCCATCGACCGCGCCCGCGCGCTGCGCGCAACGCCGGCGCTGATCAAGGCCTATGTCCGGCTGGGCGGCTATGTCGGAGACGGTGCCTTCATCGATCGGGACTTCAACACCACCGATGTGTGTCTGATCCTCGACACAGCGCGTCTGACGGATCGGCAGCGAGGGCGCTACGCGGCGAGGCGGGTCACGTGATCCGGCCATGGGATTCCGAGGACGGGGCCGCCGCGCCGCCGATCTCGGCACTGGGCTGGCTGCTGGTGCTGCTCCGCGGCCCGTTGCTGGTCTTCACGGTCTTCGGCGGGCTGGTGCTGATGCTGGTGCTGCGCCTGGCCGAACGGCCGCTTTGCGGTCTGAACCGTCCCTGGACGCCGCATATCACGCGGGTCGTCTGCCGGCTCGCATTCTTCATCCTCGGCATCCGCTACCGGGTGCGGGGAAGGATGATGCGCCAGCGGGGGGCGGTGGTGTCGAACCATGCCTCCTGGCTCGACATCTTCGCGCTGAACGCGCGCAAGCGGGTTTATTTCGTCTCCAAATCCGAAGTCGCGGGCTGGCCCTTCATCGGCTGGCTGGCGCGCGCCACCGGCACCGTTTTCATCCGGCGCGATCCGAAAGAGGCGCGGGCGCATAACCACCTGTTCGAGCAGCGGCTGAAGATCGGTCACCGGCTGCTGTTCTTCCCCGAGGGCACATCGACGGACGGACTTCGAGTTCTTCCTTTCAAATCAACGCTGTTCGCGGCATTCTTCGCGCCGGATCTGCGCGATATCCTGTCGATCCAGCCGGTCACGGTGATCTATCGTGCGCCGCCCGGCGCGGATCTGCGGTTCTACGGCTGGTGGGGCGATATGGGGTTCGGCAGCCATCTTCTGCGCGTTTTGGCGACGCCGCGGCAGGGCTCGGTGGAACTGGTCTATCATCCGCCGGTGCGGGTCGCTGACTGTGCCGGCCGCAAGGACCTGGCGCTGCGCTGCGAAGAGGCCGTGCGGTCGGGCCTGCCGGCCTTGCCCTAGCCCATCGCCGCGATCAGCGCCTTCAGCCGTTCGGCGGGGTCCGGCGCGGACCAGACTTCTTGCCCGAAGCCGAAGAAATCCGTTGTTCTACAAAGCGTTCTGACGCTTTCCGCATCAAGCACGCCCTCGGCGACAACGGGCACTTCGATCATTTCGGACCACCAGTCGAACAATTCCGCCTCCGCGACGGTGCCGTCACCAAGCGCGGTGCGCCCCACCGGGCCGAAAACTGACATAGTCGGCACCCGCCTCGCCGGCATTCATCCCATCATGCCGCGAGGCGCCGCAGAATGCGCCGACGATTGCGTCCTCGCCCAGTTCCTTGCGCCATTTGCGCACCGACCGCGCACCGTCCGGCAGGTGCACACCGTCGAGTCCCAGCCGGTCCACCATCAGCCCGTGTTCGGCGATCACCAGCGCCACGTCACGCGCATGGGTGACCTCGCGCAAGGCGTCGCCCGCGCGCAGCAACCGGTCCTCGTCGCGGGTCGCCAGCGCCATGCGAACGCAGGCGATCTCGGCGCTGTCAAGGATCCGCGCCAATAGGCTGGGAAAGCTGGACAATTCCAGTTCGGAGGGCGTGATCAGGTAGATTTGCGGGCGCTCGTTCTCGGCCATCTCGGCTTTCCGTCTACGGGGTTTTGCCCGCTATAGCCCGGAAATCCGGGAATGGCTACTTCGCCGGAAGGCTTGCCGCATGGGCCAGCGCCAGCAGCATCCAGGACCGGCGGCGCGTGTCATCGGCCAGCGCCTCGCCGGTGACGTTGACGAACCCGCCCATCCTGCGCCCGGTGAAATCCATCGGCCCCGCGCCGTCGATCGCCATCGCCTCGGCCTCGCGGTCTTTGCCGACGCGGAACATGCCGCCGTCCTTGTGAACGCCGCAGACCATGTGGCCACCGACCATGAAACAGAGTCCGCCGAACATCTTGCGCTCGCTGACGCCTTCCTGTCCGGTCAGTTCGTCGCGCAACAGCTGCGCTACGCCCTCGTCATAGGCCATCGCCGCCTCCTTGCTTCGGGGGTCGGTCAAGCGTATCACCCGGCGGGTCAAAGCCAAAGGTCCGTGATGCCCGACAGCCAGCCCGCCTTCGTTCTTGTCGCGCCGCAGATGGGCGAGAATATCGGTGCCGCCGCCCGCGCGATGTGGAATTTCGGGCTGGACCGGATGCGCGTCGTCAACCCGCGCGACGGCTGGCCGAACCCCAAGGCGGTGGCGATGGCCAGCGGGGCGGGGCGGCTGCTGGATCAGGCGGGGCTTTACCAGACCACCGGGGCGGCCATCGCGGATTGCACCTATGTCTTCGCCACCACTGCGCGGACCCGCGACCTGACCAAGCCGGTGCTGACGCCGGAACGCGCGATGGAAAAGGCGCGGGCCATGACCTCCGCGGGCCGCAACATCGCCATCCTCTTCGGCCCCGAACGCGCCGGGCTGGAGAATGAGGATATCGCGCTGGCCGACGCCATCATCTCGGTCCCCGTGAACCCCGATTTCCCGTCGCTGAACCTCGCGCAATGCGCGCTGCTGCTGGCCTATGAATGGCGCCGCCAAACCGGGGTCGCGGCACCCGAACGCGTGGCGCTCGCCGGCACGGACTTCGCCACCAAGCTCGAGGTCGAGAAACTCGGCGACCATTACGAGCAGCGTCTGACCGAAGCCGGAATGTTCTTCCCCGAGGACAAGGCGCCGAGCATGAAACTGGTGCTGCGCAACATGTGGAGCCGGATGCCCCTGACCCGGACCGATGTGCAGATATTGCACGGGGTGCTGCGGCAGATGGTGCGGTGGAAGGAGCGGGGGGAGTAACCCGCGGCCAACACGCGCAGCGCCGCGCCCGAACCGAGCGGTGGGGTTCGAGCGCTGCCCGTGCTTTGTTTACCCCGCTTTCAGATAGGGTATAGCCCCGGCAATATCCGTGTCGTCGATAACGTGGAAGTTCGACACGCTTCCCGCCTGGCGTGCTCGTCCGTAGGGCGCATAGTCGGGATCGGCGGCGAAGCTGTCGAGCGCGCTGCGCGTCGGGAATTCGAGAATGGCGATCAACGTGCTGTCTTTCGCCTCTCCTTCGACGGTCTCGATATTCCCGCTGCGGGACAGATAGCGGCCGCCATGCTTTTCCACCAGCTTGTGGACATTGGCGGCGTATTCCGGGACCCAGCCGTCATCGGTGACCTTGATGTCCGCGATCAGATAAACGCTCATTTTTCTGCTCCTTTTCAGCGGCCGGGATGGCCGCGGTGAGCCTGTAGACTGCCCACAATGGCCGAATCGCTTCCAGTCACGGAACTGAACCGGGTGATACAGTTTCTGGACTAGCCGCACGCGCCGTCACCGATAGACTGTATGGGACAGGTCGAGGAGAATGTGATGTCACAACCCGGATACAAGCAGTTCTGCCCGCTCGCAATGGCCGCCGAAGTTCTTTGCACGCGATGGACGATGGTGCTGATGCGCGAACTCATCGCCGGCTCCACACGGTTCAACGATCTTCGCCGCGGCGTGCCGAAGATGTCGCCGACGCTCTTGTCTCGGCGCCTCAAGGATCTTGAAGAGGCTGGGATCATTGAGAGAAAGCCATGTCCGTCCGAGCGCGGCGTGTTCGGGTACCACCTGACAGAGGCAGGGCACGACCTGCGCGAGGTGGTGATGGCGATGGGGGTGTGGGGCCAGAAATGGGTCGAGTCGTCGCTCTCGCTCAAGAATCTCGATCCATCGCTTCTGATGTGGGACATGAGACGGAACCTGAACCCCGAACCGCTCCCGAAAAGGCGCACGGTGGTCCAGTTTGTGTATCACGACCTGCCGCCGACAAAACGCGACTGGTGGCTGGTGGTCGAGCCCGCAGGCGAAGTCGATCTTTGCTGGGCCGATCCCGGTTTCGAGGTCGATCTCTATGTCTCGACGGATCTCAGGGACGATGACGGCGATCTGGATGGGACTCACAGATGTGGATGCCGAGTGGGACAAGTTCGAGTTCACCGGCTCCAGGAAGCTTTCATCGAGGATACAGATCTGGCTCGGACTCAGCCCGTTCGCCGCACAGAAGAAGTTCGTCGCCTGACGCGGTTCCGGTCCGTGAATGCGCAGCTGTTCAGAGCCAACCGCAGTATTGCCCGCAAGTTAATCTGCAACTGCCGGCCCGCCCGCATTTGCTTGAGCGATCCGAGCACTCTTGAACCCCCACACCCCCTCCCATACTGTCCCGTCGAGATTTTCCGGGGGTCCCATGAGCCAGAAACGTTCGATCTTCGAGGAAGTCGGATCTGACAAGACGCCCGACACTCCCAAACCGCAAACCGGGCTGATCGACCGTGCCCGCAGCGGGGCGCGGGGGGCGATCCGGGTCTGGCTAGTGGTGCTTTTCGCGCTGGTGGTGCTGATGATCGCGGTCGGCGGATTGACGCGGCTGACCGATTCCGGGCTGTCGATTACTGAATGGCGGCCGATCACGGGGGCCTTGCCGCCGATGGATGCGGAGGCTTGGCAGGCCGAGTTCGAGAAATACCAGGCGATTCCGGAATACCAGTTGCAGAACAAGGGCATGACACTTGCCGAGTTCAAGACGATCTACTGGTGGGAATGGGGCCATCGCCAGCTGGGCCGGGTGATCGGGCTGGTCTGGGCGCTGGGTTTCATCGGCTTCTGGTCGACGAAGCGCATCCCCACGGGTTGGACCGGTCGGCTGCTGTTCATCGGCCTGCTTGGCGGGCTGCAGGGGGCGATCGGCTGGTGGATGGTCGCCTCGGGCCTTAGCGGCGCGCGGCTGGACGTCGCCAGCTACCGGCTGGCCACGCATCTGGGGCTGGCTTTCGTGATCCTGGGATTCATCGCCTGGTATGTCATGCTGCTCGGCCGGCGCGAGGCCGACCTGATGCAGGCCCGCCGCAACCGCGAGCCGAAGCTCTTCTCGATGTCGACCGGGCTGATGCATTTCGCCTTCCTGCAGATCCTACTGGGTGCGCTGGTCGCCGGGATCGACGCCGGACGCGGCTATACCGACTGGCCGCTGATGGCGGGACAGTTCTTCCCGGAAAACGCCTTTTCGCTGACCCCGGTCTGGCGCAATTTCTTCGAGGATGACGGGCTTGTGCAATTCATGCACCGGATGTCGGGCTATCTGCTGTTCGTCTTCGGCCTGGTCGTCTGGCGGCGCTCGCGTTCCAGCGGCAACACCCGCACGCGGCGAGCCTTCGACTGGATGGCCGTGATGCTGTTCGGACAGATCGTGCTTGGGATCGTCACGGTGATGCATTCCTCGCCCTGGCCTCTGGCGATCCTGCACCAGCTGGGCGCTGTGGCGCTTTGGATGCTGATCCTGCGCGGCCGTTACCTGGCGCAATACCCGATGCCGCAATCGGTGCGTGGGGCGCGCGCATGAGTGCATTTGATGATCTGATGGCCTTCCAGCGCGACACCGAGGCGCTGGCCCAGGTCGCGGGCCGGCTGGGCTGGGACCAGGAAACGGTGATGCCTTCGGGCGCCGCCGAACAGCGTGCCGAGGAGATGGCGGCGATGGAGGGCGTGCTGCATGCCCGCCGCATCGATCCCCGCATCGACGACTGGCTGGCGGCGATCGACGAGGCCAAGCTGGACGAAGCGGGTCGCGCCAACCTGCGCCATATCCGCCGCCGCCATGAGCGCACCCTGAAGGTGCCAGCACGGCTTGCCGCCGAGATCGCCCGCGTGACCTCGGTCGCGCAAGGCGTCTGGGCCCGCGCCCGCGCCGCCGAGGATTTCGCCGCCTTCGCGCCGGTGCTGGAAAAGGTCGTGGCGCTGCGGCAGGAGGAGGCCGCGGCACTGGCTGGCAATGGCGATCTTTACGACGCGCTGCTGGATGATTACGAGCCGGGCGCGACGGCGGAAATGCTCGAAACCATGTTCGGCGCGCTGCGCCCTCGGCTGGTGGCGCTGCGCGAGAAGATCCTGCATTCGCCGCACCAGCCCGTGCCGCTGACCGGGACCTTCCCGGAAGCAGGCCAACTGGCGCTTAGCCGGGAACTTGCGCTGACCTTCGGCTACGACCTCGACCACGGCCGGATCGACAAGGCGGTGCATCCGTTCTCCTCGGGCTCGGGCCTCGACGTGCGGATCACCACCCGGACCAATCCCGCCGATCCGTTCAACTGCTTTTATTCCACGATCCACGAGGTCGGCCACGCCGCCTATGAGCAGAATATCGACCGCGCCTACCTGCTGACGCCGCTGGGGCAGGGCGTCAGCATGGGCGTCCATGAAAGCCAGAGCCGGGCTTACGAGAACCAGCTTGGCCGCAGCCGCGCCTTCACCCGGTACCTCTACGGCCGCATGCAGGCGATGTTCGGCAACCTCAACATCGCCGATGCGGACGCCTTCTACGGCAGCGTCAACCGGGTGCATCCCGGCTTCATCCGTACCGAGGCCGACGAGGTGCAGTACAACCTTCACGTCCTGATGCGCTTCGATCTAGAACGGGCGCTGATCGATGGCAGCCTGAGCGTCGCCGACCTGCCTGCCGCCTGGAACGAGAGGTTCGAGGCGGATTTCGGGGTCAAGGTGGACAAGCCCTCGAACGGCTGTTTGCAGGACGTGCACTGGTCGGTTGGCCTGTTCGGCTATTTTCCGACCTACACGCTTGGGAATGTCTATGCCGGTTGCCTGACAAAGGCGATGCGCAAGGCGCTGCCCGATCTCGACGACGCGCTGGCAAAGGGTGATACCGGCCCCGCGACCGGCTGGCTGCGGGACAACCTGCAAACCCACGGCGGCCTCTACGAGCCGCGCGACACCATCCGCCGCGCCTGCGGGTTCGAGCCGGATGAAGGGCCGCTTCTCGACTACCTCGACGCCAAGTTTTCCGAAATCTACCGGCTTTGACCTTCAGCGCCATCGAGGCCCAGGACGGCGACGCCCCGGCGGTCTGGATGCTCGCGGTCGGGCAAACCCTTGGTTTCGCGACGCTTTACTACATCTACGGGGCGCTTCTGGTCTCGATCGAGGCCGCGACCGGCTGGGACCGCCCGGCGCTCGCCATCGGCGTCACGCTTGCGCTTCTGGTCTCGGCCGTGGCGGTGCCGCTGACCGGCAGGCTGGTGGACAAGGGCCTTGGCGCGGAAATCCTTGCTGGCGGGGCGGCTTTGGGCGGGATGGCCCTGCTGGCGCTGTCGCAGGCGCAGACGCTGACGCACTGGTATCTCGCCTGGTCGGCGGTCGGGCTTGCCATGTCGGCCTGCCTCTACGACACCTGCTTCGCCTTTCTGACCCGCCGCCTCGGCCCCGCCGCGCGGCCCGCGATCATCCGCGTCACACTGGTCGCGGGGCTTGCCTCGACACTGGCTTTCCCCCTGGGCGCGGTCCTGGCCGAGCATTACGGCTGGCGCGTCGCGGTCGTGGTGTTCGGCCTCATGCAGCTCTTGCTGACGGCGCCGCTGCACTATTACGCCGGCGTCAGGCTTCGCCGCCGCGAACGCCTTGGCGGCCCAAAGCCCGCCGACGGCAGGGGCGCGCTTGCCCATGCGCTGCGTCTGCCGCAGTTCTGGTTCCTCGCCGGGGCGTTCGGGCTTGCCTGGATGAACCATTCGATGCTGGTCAACTACTTCATCCCGCTCTTCACCGGGCTCGGTGCCACCAAGGCCATCGCCGTCGCCGCCGCCAGCACGGTCGGCCCGTTCCAGGTGGTCGGTCGGCTGGCGCTGATGCTGCGGGGCGAGCGCACCCATATCCTGACCTCGACGCGGGCGTCATTGATCGGCATGACGCTGGCAAGCGCCGTCCTGATGGCGGCGGGATTCGCCTTGCCGCTGCTCTTCCTTTTCGCGGTGGTGCAGGGGGCGGCGATCGGAATGATGAGCATCCTGCGCCCGGTCCTGATCGCCGAGGTCCTGGGCCGCGACGGTTTTGGCGCGATTTCGGGCGGCATCGCCACTGTGCCGCTTGTCGCCAATGCGATGGCCCCGTTCATCGGCGCGCTGCTGCTGGAAGGGGGCGGGGTCTATGCGCTTCTGACCGGCGCCCTGATCATCGCCGCCGGATCGGCCGGGTTCGCCTATCTGGTCAGGACAAGGGCAGGGCGCTAGAGAATGATGTTAGCTACAGAGGCGTGACTGGGGTGACAGAGATGCGGCCTGAACAGATTCGGCACCTTCTTTCCAAATGGGAAGACCTCGGCACCCACAGGACAGACAAGGGAGTGATTTCGATCGGAAGGGTTCCCCACGCGGGAGAGTTTTCATATCTGCATCACCTCTACCCAGTAAGCCTGCCCGCGCTGCAGGACGCTAGACAATCCTTCCCTGAACTTGAGCGCTATGATTATAACTCGTTCCTTGAACAGGTTAACGGCCTGATATTGTTTTCGGCCGCTTTGTACCTTTACGGAATCCGATGGGGTGGCACCGTAATCCCGTGGGATATCGTCGATGCTGCGATCAACTACTCCGAGATCGGAAATCGTTTTGACGGATTGGTCATTGGCGGAGCGATGTTTGGAAACATTCAGCACAAATATGTTCAGAGAGGGAACGGTCGAGTGCTTGCAGTTTCGATGCAGACGAACGAGGTCATTTTTGATTGGCCAGATGTGGACGTTCTGCTGCGGTCCGAGATCAAGCGGCTCAACGACGCGTTTGACCAGCAAGATCGGCAACCGTCAGTCGACGAACTGAGCCGCTATGTTTAGCTGTCTGAACCAATCCCAGCGACCTTGCGGCGGTGCGCCGCTCTCTGTCCGATGCCGAGGCAATCATGCAAACGCGGTGCGACGGCGGCGTACAGAAGGTACGAACCCGGTTGTCCCAAAGGTACGAAAACCGAACTTTCGGTCACTGCTCCCATCTCGGGTCGCGCTTCTCGATGAACGCGCTGATCCCCTCGGCGGTGTCCCGGTCCAGCATGTTCTCGACCATCACCTCGCCGGTGAACTGGTAGGCCTGATCCAGCGGCATCTGGATCTGGTCGTAGAATGCCCGCTTGCCGATCCTGACGGCCGTGCCCAGTTTGGCGGCGACGGTTTCGGCCAGCGCCTTCGCCTCGTCCGAGAGCGCGTCGGCCGGCACGACCCGGTTCAGCAGCCCGAGGTCCAGCGCGCAGCCCGCCTCGATGAAACTGCCTGTAGTAAGCATTTCAAAGACTTGTTTTCGCGGGATATTCCGTGACAGAGCCACCATCGGCGTCGAGCAGAACAGCCCGATATTCACCCCGTTCACTCCGAACCGCGTCCCTTCCGCCGCGACGGCCATGTCGCAGGACGCGACCAGCTGACACCCCGCCGCGGTGGCGATGCCGTGGACCTGTGCAATGACCGGTTGCGGCAGTCTCGGAATGGCCTGCATGACCTCGGCGCAGCGGGTGAAGAGATCGGCAAAATAGGCAGCGCCGCCATCCTCGGCCTGCCGGCTGCGGGTCATTTCCTTCAGGTCATGACCGGCGCAGAACGCCTTGCCCGCACCCGAGAGTACCACGGCGCGGATCGACCGATCCTCCGTCAACCGCTCGAATTCCGTCTTCAGTGCCGCCAGCATCGCATCCGACAGCGCGTTCAGGCTGTCGGGCGCATTCAGCCGCAGATTCGCCACTGCGCCGCTATCGGTCCGTTCGAGTATCGCCATCTTGCCCTCCGCCATCGATCGGGCCAAGTCTAGGCGCGGAGCCGCAGGAGGGGAAGCCATGAGCCTGAAGATGACCGAGGACGAGCTTGAGCTGTTCCTGCACGAGGCTTTTCCGCAGGTTGCGCAGGATTTCCGGGTCGAAAGCGTGACCCCCGAGGAAATCGCCGTCCGGCTGGTCGTTGATCACCGGCACCTGAGACCCGGTGACACCGTTTCTGGACCGTCAATGTTCGCGCTGGCCGATGTGTCGGTCTATCTGGCGATCCTGTCGCGGATCGGGCCGAAGGCGCTGGCGGTGACAACCAATTGCTCGATCGACTTCATGCGCAAGCCCGCCGCGGGGGTGGACATGATCGCCCGCGCGAAGCTTCTGAAGCTGGGGCGGGTTCTGGCGGTCGGTGACGTGCTGATGTATTCCGACGGTGTGGACGCACCCGTCGCCCGGGCGTCGCTGACATACTCTCTGCCACCGGAATAAATCGCCTCGTTCGTGGGGTATTTAAATACCTTATTTGTAAGTTATTGATTTGTCGGTTTTTATTTCACTCAATCCCCCTTGACCGCGCCCCGAAATCCCTTAGAACGGCGCAATCCGAATTCGAGACCCCAAAGGGCAAATGATATGAAAACCTTCACCGCTACCCCGGCGGATATCGAGAAGAAGTGGATCCTCATCGACGCCGAGGGCGTCGTGCTGGGCCGACTTGCCTCGATCGTCGCCATGCGCCTGCGCGGCAAGCACAAGCCGTCCTTCACACCGCATATGGATATGGGCGACAATGTCGTCATCATCAATGCTGACAAGGTCCAGCTGACGGGCAAGAAGCGCACCGACAAGAACTACTATTGGCATACCGGCTATCCGGGCGGCATCAAGTCGCGCACCGCGGGTCAGATCCTGGAAGGCGAGCATCCCGAGCGCGTCGTCACCAAGGCCGTGCAGCGCATGTTGCCGGGCGGCAAGCTGTCGCGCCAGCAGATGACCAACCTGCGCGTCTATGCCGGCGCCGAGCATCCGCACGAGGCGCAGTCGCCGGAAGTGCTGGACGTGAAGTCGATGAACTCCAAGAACACGCGGGACGTATAATCATGGCCGAACAGATCAAATCGCTCGAAGAGCTGAACGAGGCCGCCGGCGAAGCCGGTGTCATCGAACGCGAAGCGCCGCGCGAACCAGTGCGCGATTCGCTGGGCCGCGCCTATGCCACCGGCAAGCGGAAGGATGCGGTCGCCCGCGTCTGGATCCGTCCCGGTTCCGGCAAGGTCACCGTCAACGGCAAGGACATGAACGAGTATTTCGCCCGTCCCGTACTGCAGATGATCCTGGCGCAGCCCTTCACCGTCGCCGGTGTGGCCGGCCAGTTCGACGTGACGGCCACCGTCAAGGGTGGCGGTCTGTCGGGCCAGGCGGGTGCCGTGAAGCACGGTGTCTCGAAGGCGCTTCAGCTTTACGATCCCAGCCTGCGCGCCGCCCTGAAGGCCGCGGGTTTCCTGACCCGCGACAGCCGCGTGGTGGAACGCAAGAAGTTCGGCAAGGCGAAGGCCCGCAAGAGCTTCCAGTTCTCCAAGCGCTAGGCCGCTTGCATCAGATCGGGGAACGGGCCGCCGGTATTGGCGGCCCTTTTTCATTTTTGCCGCAGCTTCGGCCTTTTCTTGGCCAGATTCCCCGGTATCACGCGAACTGAACAGTCGACGGAACCCCGCGTGTGAGCAAAACCTCCACCCCCAGAACAGCCGATCCGCTTACCGGCTATTTCAGCAGCGTGATGCTTGCGCTGCTTGTCAGCCATACGCTGGCAAGCCTGATCGTCGATTTCGCCGCGGCGCATATCTACCTGCCTTCGGTCGAAATCTGGCGCTACAACACCGCCTCGGGCCTGTTCCTGGGCCTGGTTCTGGCCGACCCCGTCGGCGCGATCATCGACCGCGTGCCGTTGCGCAATGTCCTGATCAAGTTCGTTCTGGGCTTCGCGCTTGGCGTGATCATTCAGGTGGCGCTGGTGACACCCTTCGCCGGCGAGGGGCTGTCGAGGTTCCTGTTCCTCTTCATCGCGACGATACTGGTCCCGGTCATCATCTTCATCAGCCGGCTGAAGATCACCCTGGCGATGCGGGGCACCGACCTTGCCACCGAAGCCTCGCTGCACGCGCTGCGCGTGCTGGGCCTGTCCGATCGGGCGCTCATCATCCTGCTTATGGTGTCCACCTTCGCCGGATTTTGGCTGCTGTCGCCCGATCTGCAGACAACGATCCTGTGCATGGCGGCGGTTCTGGCCGGAACGACGCTTTATGTCATCTTCGTTCATGTTGACGAGGAAGACCCCTGGGACGGTCTGCTGCCCGAGGATACAGTGCCGGTTCCCGCGACCCAGGCCGTGCGCGAGCGGCTGGCCTATCTCGGCGCAACGATCTTTCCCGGCGCGGTCCTTCTGGGTGCGGCGATGCATCTGGCGCTGGCGGTGCTGCTCGACCTGTTTCCCAACGTGATGTCAGGGTTTGTAGGCCCGGTCGACACCGTCCGGACGCTGATCATCGTCGCGGCGACGGGGCTTGGCCTCGTCTTCTTCGGGATGCTCGCCGCACTAGGTTTCGGGCTGGCCTTCGTGCTGCTGGTCGGACGGGCCGCCAACTGGACCAAGACAACCATCCGCGAGCGCTGCCTGCGGCTGGTGAAGGTGATGTGCTTCCGCCCGATCCGGCGCTCGGCCTGAGCTTCAGCGGTCCGGCGGGACCAGTCCCAGGCCGCGCAGATAGACACCGATTCCGCTTTCCAGCAGATCCTCGGGTGGAAAGGGCGATTTGGTGCCCGGCGAGCCGCGCGCGAAAAGCTCGACCACACCGTGGCACATTGCCCAGATATGGGCGGAAACCATCTGCGCCGGCGGCCTTCGGTCGGGCGGTATATGGGCCGACAGCTCTTCGGCCGCGCGTTCCAGCACGCCTAAAGCCCGCCCCGACAGTCGCGCCAGTTCCGCGGTGCGGTTGACCGAGATACCGCTTTCGAACATCGCCACGTAATGCCCGGGATATTTGCGGGCAAAGGCCAGATAGGCGCGGCCCGTCGCCTCGAACGACGCCAGCGCCGAGGGCTGGCCCTTCTTATAGGCATAGTCCATCAGATCCGCGAAGACCTCGTAGCCCTGCCGCGCGGCCTCGGCGATCAGGTCGTCGCGGCCCTCGAAATGGCGGTAGACGGCGGCGGGCGTCACCCCGGCTTGCTTCGCGGCTTCGGACAGGGTGAAGCCGGTCGGACCCTTTTCCTCGATCAGGGTCAGGGCCGCATCGACCAGAGCCTGCCGCAGATTGCCGTGGTGATAGCCGCGCTTAGACATCCCAGATGTCGGGCCCTCCGCAGATCGAGCCGTCCGGCGTACCGATGGCGCCGGCCTCCCTGCGCGCATAGTCGGCCGTTCGCAACACCGTCTGGATCGCCGCGATACGGGCGCGCGACTTGTCGTCGGACCGCACGATGGTCCAAGGCGCGTGGGGTGTATGCGTGCGCTCGAACGTCTCGGCGATCGCCTCGGAATAGGCGTCCCATTTCTTCAGTCCCTCGACGTCGATCCAACTGAGTTTCCACTGCTTCAGCGGATCATGTTCGCGTTTCAGGAAACGGCGCAGCTGCTCGGCCCTGCCGACATTCAGCCAGAGCTTGACCAGCGTGATCCCCTCGTCGACCAGCATCTCCTCGAATTCGGGAAGCTGATCGAAGAACTTCTCGCGCTGGTCGGGGGTGCAGAAGCCGAAGACATGCTCGACCACGCCGCGATTGTACCAGCTTCGGTCGAACAGCACGATTTCGCCAGTGGTCGGCAGTTCCTCGACATAGCGCTGGAAATACCACTGACCCGCCTCGCGGTCCGAGGGCTTGGGCAGCGCCACGACGCGGGCGACGCGGGGGTTCAGGTTCTCTGTCATCGCCTTGATCGTGCCGCCCTTGCCGGCGGCGTCGCGGCCCTCGAAGACCACCACCACCCGCTTGCCGGCCTCCGCCACATCGGCCTGAAGCTTCACCAGCTCGACCTGAAGCTGCTCCATGACCTCTCGGTAGCCATGCTTGTCCAGCCGCTTGTCGTAGGGATAGCTGTCGGACAGGATGTCCTTCTTGCTGCCGTCTTCGATCGCCGCGCGCACCTCGTCAGGGGCCTCGTTCCGGTAGAAATCGGTGATCGCGCCATCGAAGGGCAGGGACATTCGGCAACCTTTCCGCGGTTTTCCGGCCAGTATGGCTATTTGCCGTCCCCGCGCAATCCGGCGCGGGCGGCGGCGCGGTCGATCGCGGCCACCACGGCCTCTGGCGCGACGTGATGCGGCATGTGGCCGATCCCCGGCAGGCGGGTGATGTTCACTGTGGGCGCGTCCGAGGCCATCGGAACGGCGTGGATGCTGTAGCCCACGGTATCATCGGCATCACCGTGGACGAGTTCGAAGGGCAGCGTCAGCTCGCCGTAGCGGGTCTGCATCTCGGTGATCTCGGCCTTCAGCCCGGCGCGCTGCGCCGCATTGGCGCGCAGGCTTTCGCGGCGCATGGTCAGCGGGGCGGCGATGTAATCCGCATAGCCCGCCGGCATGTCCTGCGGGTCGAAGACCTCGGCGATCTGGCCCTCGACATAGTCGTAGGGCACCCAGGCGGTGATCAGCGGCACGGCAAGGGCGCTGCCGAGATCCGAGGAATTGACCTTGTAGAGCAGCGGCAACTCGCCCTGCCAGCGATGCGAGGGGCTGGAGACGGTGACAAGCGCCGCTGCGGGCTGTTCCAGCGCCCAAGCCAGCGCGACGGCGCCGCCAAGCGACTGGCCCAGCACGATGGGCTTGTCCGCGCCAAGCTGTGCCGCAGCCTTGGACAGATGCGCGGCTTGCGCGAAGATCCCCTCGGAACCCTTTGGCAGACGGTCGGAATATCCCAGTCCGGGTCGGTCGAGTACGATCACGCGGTAATCGTCCTTGACCCGGTCCACAAAGGAAAAGGTGAAATCGCGGGTATTGCCGGACGAACCGTGGATCAGCACCAGGTCGGGGCCTTCGCCGGTGACGACGGCATGGACGCGCAGACCGTCCACCGTCACGAACTGGCCCTCCGGCGGGTAGTTAGCCTCGGCGGCCGCTTCGCGCTCGGCCGCGCGCCATGCGGTCACGCCGCAGCCGGTCAGCAGCAGCGCCGCAAGGACGAGAAGGCTAGCGGCCAATTTCATGAAGGTCGTAAGGCGTTGACTGGTAGATCTCGTTGATCCAGTTGCCGTAGAGCAGATGGCCATGGCTGCGCCAGCGGTTCTGCGGCGTCAGCGAGGGATCGTCGTTCGGATAATAGTTGAGCGGCACGTTGATCGGCGTGCCGCTGGCCACGTCGCGATCGTATTCCTCTTTCAGAGTGCCGCTGTCATACTCGAAATGATTGAAGATATAGAGCGCCCGGTGATCGGTATCCTCGACCAGGCAGGGCCCGACCTCTTCCGAACCCAGAAGCGTCGAAAGCTCGGGTATCGCGTCGATCTCGTCCTGCCGCACCTCGGTCCAGCGGCTGACCGGGATCACGCAATCGTCCGAGAAGCCGCGCAGATAGGGCGAGGCGGGGGCCATGTTCTGGTGCCTGAAGCAGCCAAACGCCTTGTGCGGCAGCATGTGCTTCGGAAGGCCGTGGAAATGATAGGCCATCGCCATGCCGCCCCAGCAGACGCCGAAGGTGGAATGCACGTTGGACTGGGTCCAATCCATCACCTCCAGAAGTTCGTCCCAGTAGGTTACCTCTTCGAAAGGCAGATGCTCGATCGGCGCGCCGGTGATGATCAGCCCGTCGAACTTCTCGTTCCTCACCTCCTGGAAGGGACGGTAGAACTCTTCCATATGCTCGGCGGCGGTGGTCTTGGTCTGGTGCTCGCTCATCCGGATCAGGCTCAGCTCGATCTGCAGCGGCGTCGCACCGATCAGCCGGGCGAACTGGTTCTCGGTCTGGATCTTCTTCGGCATCAGGTTCAAGAGCCCGATGTGAAGCGGCCGGATATCCTGCCGCGCAGCGCGGGATTCCGACATCACGTTCACACCCTCGCGCGTCAGCACGTCGAAGGCGGGAAGGTTTTCGGGCAGGGTGATCGGCATTGCTCGGGACTCTGGGTCAGGAATGGGGTGACATAGCCCTAGGCCATGCGGTTCTCAAGGGCGGCGGCGATCAGCGCGTCGAACTGCGCCGGCGTCGCGACCCTCGCCACGTCCTCGGCCTGCACGGTGACGCCCCAATCCGCCATCGCGGCATAGCGTGGCTGGCGGTGGTCGAGCGCCTGGACATAGGCCCGGCGAACGAAGTCATCCGGATCAACATCGTCTTCCGACACATTGTTTGCGCGCAGATATTCCGCCCAGGCCTGTTCCAGGAACTCGTGCTGGTAGCACATCGGCTTCGGCGCCTTGTCGAAGCGGCGGATCAGCTGTTCGGTATGGGCGTCGGTGCCCTTGATCCAGACCAGAAGCAGGTTGTCCGACAGGGCGCGCATCACCGGATCGTCGGGATTTCCCGGCTCCACCACCTCGCAGATCGAGCCGCCGCTGTCGCAGACGAAATGGTCGTAGCCGTAAAGGTCCATCGCCCGGTCGATGAAGGGCACGGTGTCCAATAGCGCCGCGACCTCTGCCAGATGGTGCTGGCCCTGCCGGCGCTGGTATTCGGCGAAGGGCAGGCCGCCCTTCGCGGGATCGCCGGGTTTGCCGAGATAGGTCGAGAGGGGCGCGAGGTTGTTGAAGGTGATGTTGGACCCGACATAGATCGAATCCGAGCGCAGGAGATCGCGCAGGAACGGGTTTTTCATCGCCTCGCGCTTGAAATTATCGGCGATATGTTCGCCCATATAGCGGGTGCCGATCCGGTAATCGACCGAGTAGTGGAACCAGTTGCCGGCGTCGCGCAGCATGTTGGAGACATGGGTCTTGCCCAGTCCCGACATTCCGAACAACAGCACGCGCTTGTGCTTGGCCCGGTGCCAGTCTTTTGCCGTTTCGTAGATCATCACCTGGTCCTGCCCTCGTCCCCGTCACTTGGTAGCGGCTGGCGTAACCGGGCGGTAGGGAAAAATTTCTAGTAGGCCGGTGCGCGCAGCAGGCGGCCGTCCAGTATCACCAGGCCAACCGCCAGCAGCGCGAACCCGGCATAGGCCTGAGGCCGCAGATCCTCGCCCAGTACGATCGAGCCCAGGGCGATCGCGACAGGCGCGACCAGCAGCGTGACCAGCATCAGGTTGCCCGAACCCGCGACCGCCAGCACACGGTAATAGAGCAGATAGGCTGCCGCGGTCGCCATCACCGCGAGATAGCCAAGCGCCGCCCATGTCCCGGAGGCTTGTGGTAGCGACGGAATTCCTTCGAGGGTCAGCGCGACCGGCACCATGAACGCTGCGGAGCAGGTCGTCATCGCGGCTGCCGTCACCGGTGGCGCGACTCCCTTGAAGGCGCTGCGGGCAAACGCTCCGGCAAAGGCATAGCTGATCGACGAACCGACGATCGCAAGCTGCGAGAGCGACCTGAGATCAAGTGATTGCAGCGAGGACAGGCCGATCGCCGTCACGACGCCAAGAAAGCCCAGGCTCACGCCGATCGCCTTGCGCGGCGTCAGCCGTTCGTCGGCAAAGACGGCGGCGGCGACCAGCACGCCGAAGATGGCGGTCGAGGCATTGATGATCGACGCGAGGCCGGAGGCGATGTTCTGCTGACCCCAGACGATCAGGCTGAAGGGAATCACGTTGTTCAGAAGTCCCATGACCAGGAAAGCCACCCAGATGCGACCGCGCGGCAGCGGCAGACCGCGGATCAGCACATAGGCCCAAAGCACGGCCGCGGCGCCGAGTACCCGGATCGCGACGACGGTGAAGACGCCGAATTCGCGAAGCGCCACCGAGATCGACAGAAAAGACCCGCCCCAGAGCAGGGACAGGAGCAGTAGCTCGACCCAGGCGCGGGCGGATATGGTCGCTTGAGGTGTCATCGTCAGAGCCCTAGCAGCCGGAAGCGGTGCGCGCGACCCGGAAGATGCGACAAAAAAACCCCGCCCGAAGGCGGGGTTTCCGGTCATGAGTATGACAGGGTCTAGAAGCGGTAGGCGACCTTCAGACCCACGGCATAGCCGTCATTGTCGGTGAAATCGCCGAACGGCGTTCCATCGGGATAGGGTGCCGGGGCACGGGTTTGCGCATCGCCCAGCATGAAGTAGCGGATGCCGCCCGAGATCTCGACCTGTTCGATCGTGTATTTCAGGCCGATCGCCGCGAATTTCACGCCGTCGGTCGGGCCGAGGTTCCCGGTCAGGTTGTCGTTCTGAGCCTCGTAGCCAAGCGAGAAGGATCCCGACCAGTTGTCGCTGAAGCGGCGGCCGACACCCAGAGTGTAGGTGATGACGTCATCTTCATAGAACACCAGCGGCCCGCCGAAATTCGCGACGTAGAAGGTCGGCGCGATCTCGAACTCGGTCCAGTCGACCCAGCGGATCGAGCCGAACAGCAACGTGTCCTCTGCGATGCCGGTCTGGGCATCGAGGTTGATCGATTGCGGGATCGTGACTTCCAGATCGTCGGGGAAGACACCGACCTCGGTCGACGCGAGCGTGTGGTCGATCGCGGAATTGTAGGTCAGCGCCACGCGCAGGCCGATCTCGGGCCGCTCGTAGGCCGCGCCCAGCATGTAGCCGTAGCGCACGTCCTGGCTCGCATCGAGCGTGTAGCCATTGAACAGCGCGACCTCGCCGCTGAGCGAGCTGCTGCGCACGCCGCCGACGATGCTGAAATTGTTGTCGATCTTGTAGCGCATCACGAGGTTCAGCGCGGTATTGTCCAGCGTGGCGGTGGACCCGGAATAGGCATAGCCGGTGCCGGCGGCGTAGTTGACGCTGGCCCCGATCGGCTCGTCAAGGAACAGCGCCATGTCGACCTTGTCGTTGATCGCGACCTTCACGCCGAAACCGAACGTGTCGTAGTCGCCGGCCATGTCGCCCGAATTCGCGCCAACGGCGCCGAAGGGTCCCAGCGGCAGAAGCTGGTCGCCGCTGACGTCGGGCTTGACGATCCCGTAGGACAGCTCGGCGTAGTTGCCGGGTTCGAAAATGATGTTCAGGGTCTGGCCCGAACGATCGATTGCACCCGCATTCGCGGCTGTTGCTGCTGCAGCGCCGATCGCCGAGGCTGCTACAATGTATTTCATGGGCTGATCCCCGCTGAGAAGTTGTTATGGTTGTGCCAATGAATTTGCATGAGCGAGGGAAACCGGGCAACGGCTACGCAGCGTAACCGCGGACTCATGGCACCTATTCGTCAATTATTCCCAGGGTTGTGGCGTCTATGTCGCGTTTCGGCGAGTAGATTGGCGTAATTCGCCCCGAAGATCAGCGCCGCGCCCAGAAAGGTCAGGGGGTGCAGGGACTCGCCGTAGAACGCGGCGCCGACGACGGCGACGATCGGCAGGCGGGCGAAATCCATCGGCGTGACGACCGCCGCCGGCGCCATGGACAGCGCCCGCGTCAGGCAGAAATGCGCGATCAGACCGGCAAGGCCGATCATGACGATCCAGGGCCAGGATCGCGCCGAGGGCATTGCGATATCGGCATCGTAACCTGCGCAGACGATACCGAATGCGGCTTGCATCAGGGTCAGCCAGAACAGGATGCAGAGAATGGTTTCGGTGCGGGTCAGCAGCCGGGTGAACACCGCCGATCCGGCGAACCCGACGGCGGCCAGGGCCGCGGTGATGATGCCGGGGCTCAACCCGCTGGCCCAGGGACGGGTGACGAGAAGGATCCCGGCAAAGCCGACCAGAGCGGCCAGCAGCCTGACCCGGGTCAACGCCTCTCCGAGCACCGGAACGGCGAGGAACATCACCCAGATCGGCATGGTGAATTCCAGCGCGAAGACCTGTGCCAGCGGGATCACGGCGATGGCGTAGAACCAGAGGTTCTGCCCGGCAAAATGGGTGAGATTTCGCACCAGGTGCAGCCCCAGGCTGCGCCGTGTGATCTCGCGGCCGCGCCGGGTCGCCGCGACCACGGCCAGCACCACGCCGATCCCGATGAACGAGCGGTACATCATGATCTCGAACGTATCGAGCTCGAAGGACACCGCGCGCCCGGCCACGGCCATCGAGGTGAACGACAGGATCGCGCCGATCATCCAGAGCGCGGCACCGAGCGGGTTGTTTTCGGCCGGCGCTGTCATGGGTCGGGATGCCATCGCCTTGCCCTTCATTGTCTCAAAAATATCCCCGCCGGAGGCGCGATCTTTCTGCGAAAGATCGCGAACTTTTCGCCTCCGGCGGGGATATTTGCAAGACAATGAAAGGGATTGTTAATCCTGATGGGAGAGTTTGGCCGGGCGGTACAGGCGGGGACGCCGATGATCGCAGACGATGAAGGCACTCCGTCCGGTCACGGGCGGAGTGTTTTCTTTCAGTCCGGGTTCTCGCCTATCCGGTAGTTCCGGGGGATGTGCTGCGTCGCGCGCCACCAGTCGCTGTCCCGGACGCGAAGCTGGTGCGCGTCGAAATCCTGCGGCGAGCGGAAGCTTTCCTTGACCGCGAAGCAGCGGGGATCGGCGGCGGAACGCAGAACCTCGAAGGTCAGGCAGCCCGGCTCGGCGCGGCTCAGCCGGATATGTTCGGGCAAGAGGGCGGCGACACGGTCGCTTTCCTCCAGCGAGCGGCAGGTCAGAAATCCTGTGACATGCACCCGCGGCATGGATCTATTCCCACTCGATCGTGCCGGGGGGTTTCGATGTCACGTCATAGGTGACGCGGTTGATGCCCTTGACCTCGTTGATGATCCGGGTCGCGGTTTCGCCCAGGAAGTCGTGGCTGAACGGATAGTAGTCGGCGGTCATGCCGTCGACCGAGGTGACCGCGCGGAGCGCGCAGGCGAAATCATAGGTGCGTCCGTCGCCCATCACGCCGACGGTCCGGACCGGCAGGATCGCGACGAAGGCCTGCCAGATCTCGTCATAGAGCCCGTGCTTGCGGATCTGGTCGATATAGACAGCATCCGCCTTGCGAAGGATTTCGAGTTTCTCGCGGGTGATCTCGCCGGGGCAGCGGATCGCGAGGCCGGGGCCGGGGAAGGGGTGGCGGCCGATGAAGCTGGCGGGCAGGCCAAGCTCTTGGCCGAGCGCGCGGACCTCGTCCTTGAACAGCTCGCGAAGGGGTTCGACGAGTTTCAGCCCCATCTTTTCGGGCAGGCCGCCGACATTGTGGTGCGACTTGATCGTCACCGAGGGACCGCCGGCGAAGCTGACGCTTTCGATCACGTCAGGATAAAGCGTGCCCTGGGCCAGAAATTCGGCGCCGCCGACCTCGGTCGCGTGTTTCTGGAAAACGTCGATGAAGAGCCGGCCGATGATCTTGCGCTTGGTCTCGGGGTCCGAGACGCCGTCGAGTTCGCCGAGGAACAGCTCGGTTTCATCGGCATGGATCAGCGGCATGTTGTAATGGTCGCGGAACATCGTCACGACCTCCTGCGCCTCATTCTGGCGCAGCAGGCCGTGATCGACGAAGACGCAGGTCAGCTGGTCGCCGATCGCCTCGTGGATCAGCACCGCGGCGACCGAGCTGTCGACGCCGCCCGAGAGCCCGCAGATCACTTTGGCATCGCCCACCTGGTCGCGGATCTGGCGGATCGCCTCGTCGCGGTACGCCTCCATCGTCCAGTCGCCGGAGAAGCCCGCGAGCTTGATGAAGTTCTCGTACAGCGTCTTGCCGTTCGGGGTGTGATGCACTTCGGGGTGGAACTGCACCGCGAAGAACCGCCGGTCGAGATCGGCGGTCACCGCGAAGGGGGCGCCGGGGGAGGTGGCGTAGACCTTGAAGCCGGGGGCCAGCGCCGCGACATGGTCACCATGGCTCATCCAGACCGGTTCGCGGGCTTCGAGGAACCAGCCGGTCAGAAGGTCGATGCGGTCGGCCGTGGGCGTCACATAGGCACGGCCGAATTCGGCGGTGCCGTCGCCGCGCTCGACGCGGCCGCCGAGCATCTGCATCATCACCTGCTGGCCGTAGCAGATGCCGAGCACAGGCACGCCAAGCTCGAAGACCCGCGCCGGCGGGCGCGGCGCGCCTTCGTCGCGCACCGAAGCCGGCCCGCCCGACAGGATGACGGCCCGGGGCCGGAAGTCCTTGAGGAACGCCTCGGTCACGTTCTGGAAGGGGTGGATTTCGCAATAGACGTTCAATTCGCGCAGGCGTCGCGCGATCAGCTGGGTGACCTGGCTGCCGAAGTCGATGATCAGAAGGCGTTCATGGGTGCTCATGGCCAGCGGGAATAGGCGCAAGCGGTGAGCCGCGCAAGAGGCGGGTTATGGTCGTGCCTTATCGCTGACCGGCGTCAGGATGCGCCTGAGGCGCGCGCGGATTTCCGCGGCGTCGAAATCGGCCGCGACCTCGATATAGGGGATGCCGGCCTTGCGCACCGCCTCTCGCTTGACCGCGTCGCGCAGGAAAGCATTGTTCTGGTAATGGCCGGCGCCCTGGTATTCGATCGCGGCCACGATATGACCAAACCGGTTGATCACCGCGAAGTCGAGCCGCTTGGAATTGATCGAGGCATATGCCGCATGCAGCGCGCCGGTGACCGGCGAGGTCGCCACCGGGCGGATCACCTCGCCCAGGCTGGTCTGTGCCATGAGGCGGTGGCCCGAGCCGAAGTCGCGCACCGCTTTCTCGAGCACTGGAAGCAGGCGTGCTTCGGAGGCGTTGAGAAGCGGCTGCGTCTTGAAGTCGACGCGGGCGATGGCCTCCATCTGGACCTTGGGATCGGCAAGATCGGAACGTGGCGGGTCCGGCAGCCGAGATGCGTCGAGGCGCGCGGCTTGCGGATGGTAACCCGTGCGATGCTGCCGAACCGTGGCCGGACGCTCCGGATGGCCGGTCTGGTATCGCCGGGATCTGAGGATCGGGCGCAGGCCGAACCAGCCCAACGCGGCCAATAGCAGGAGCAGCCCCAGAAGCTGGGGCAGCGGATCGGGCAGAATGCCGGTGTCGTAATACTGATTGGTCTGTAACATCGGACCCGTGGCGCATCGGATGGCGACAAGGATAGTCCGGGAATGCGGCGGGTTTTTGGCGGGCGGTCCGATCTCGCGGGTGGTGCGGCGGGCGAAGGGCTGTTATTTCGGGCGAAAGCAAAGCGGAAGGGACGAGGAATGTTCGATCTGACAGGCAGGAGCGCGCTGGTCACCGGCGCATCGGGCGGCATCGGTGCCGGAATCGCGCGGGCGCTTCACAAGCAGGGCGCCGTCGTGGCGCTGTCGGGCACGCGGGTCGAGCCGCTGGAGGCGCTGGCGAGCGAGTTGGGCGAGCGGGCGCATGTCCTGCCCTGCAACCTGTCGGAAAAGGATGCGGTCGAGGCGCTGCCGAAGCAGGCGGTCGAGGCGATGGGTGCGCTGGATATCCTGGTGAACAACGCGGGCATCACGAAGGACAACCTGTTCATGCGGATGTCGGACGAGGAATGGGAGAGCGTGCTGAACGTGAACCTGACCTCGACCATGCGGCTGTGCCGGGGGGTGCTGCGCGGCATGATGAAGGCGCGTTGGGGGCGGATCGTGAACATCTCGTCGGTCGTGGGGGCGACGGGCAATCCCGGCCAGGCGAATTACGCGGCGTCCAAGGCCGGGATGGTCGGATTGTCGAAGTCGCTGGCCTATGAGGTGGCGAGTCGCGGCATCACCGTCAACTGCGTTGCGCCGGGCTTCATCATCACGGCGATGACCGACAAGCTGACCGAGGAGCAGAAGGCGGGGATCCTGCAGCAGGTTCCTGCCGGACGGATGGGCGAGGCGGGTGAAATCGCCGCCGCGGTCGCCTACCTGGCAAGCCCGGAAGCGGCCTATGTCACGGGTGCGACCTTGCATGTCAACGGTGGCATGGCCATGATCTAGAAGCCGTTTGCGGCTTGAGCGAAAGCGTTTGCCTTGGCTAGACGATATGCTATAGGCGGCGCGGATGGCATCGGATAGACTGATCCGATCCGAAATTGCTTGCCGCGCGGCAAGTGAAGAAATGGCCCCCGGGGGCTGAAGCATCACTTGGGGACTGGCCCCGAGAACGGAAAGAGGACAACACATGAGCGACATCGCAGATCGCGTGAAGAAGATCGTCGTCGAGCATCTGGGCGTGGAAGAGGACAAGGTCATCGAATCCGCCTCGTTCATCGACGATCTGGGCGCTGACAGCCTTGACACGGTCGAGCTGGTCATGGCGTTCGAGGAAGAGTTCGGGATCGAAATCCCGGATGACGCCGCCGAGTCGATCCAGACCTTTGGCGACGCTGTCGGCTTCATCAAGAAAGCCTCCTGACACCGTTTCGACACTGACCTGATGCGGCGCCCCTCGGGCGCCGTTTTCTTTTGAAGGCCGAAGTCCGCTGCCATACCGCCCGCCCGGTCGTCCGGATTGCGCATCGAGCCGGCTTCTCCGTCGGACGGGGGCGCCTGCGGCGCCGTCGTTCCCACTCTCGACCTGCCGCTTCGCGTCCGGCTCGGATGCCTCCGGCGGGGATATTTGCGGGACAAATGATGCCTGATGCGGTTCGTTCCGTCGCGGGGTGGGTTGGGAGCGGAAAGGTGCCGGGCGGACTTGCCCCCGGGGCGTTCGGCACGGTATTGGTTCGAGAGCGAAACAGAGCCGGAGGGGCCGCTTATGCGTCGTGTCGTCGTTACGGGATTGGGAATGGTCACGCCGCTGGCTTGCGGTGTGGAGGAGACCTGGAAACGGCTGCTGGCGGGTCAGTCCGGCGCCGGGCCGATCACGCGGTTCGACACCGAGGGATTCGCCACGAGCTATGCCTGCGAGATCCCGTTCGGCGATGGCAGCGACGGTACGTTCAATCCCGATGACTGGATGGAGCCGAAGGAGCGGCGCAAGGTCGATGAGTTCATCCTTTACGGGATCACCGCCGCGCAGCAGGCGGTGGAGGATGCCGGCTGGACGCCCGAGGGAGAGGCGGACCGGCTGCGCACCGGCGTGATGATCGGGTCGGGGATCGGCGGGCTGACCTCGATCGCCGATACGGCGGTTTTGTTGAAGGAGCGCGGGCCGCGGCGGATTTCGCCGTTTTTCATTCCGGGCGCTTTGATCAATCTGATCTCGGGGCAGGTTTCCATTCGCTTCGGGTTCAAGGGGCCGAACCATGCGGTGGTGACTGCCTGTTCGACGGGCGCACATGCGATCGGCGATGCGGCGCGGCTGATCATGCTGGGCGATGCCGATGTGATGGTGGCAGGCGGCGCCGAAAGCCCAATCTCCCCGATCGGGATCGGCGGGTTCAATGCCTGCAAGGCGTTGTCGACGAAGCGCGCGCACGAGCCGGAGAAGGCCAGCCGGCCCTACGACGCGGATCGAGACGGGTTCGTGATGGGCGAGGGCGCAGGCGTCGTCGTGCTGGAGGAATACGAGCACGCCAAGGCGCGGGGTGCGAAGATCTATTGCGAGGTGGTGGGCTACGGGCTGTCGGGCGATGCCTATCATATCACCGCGCCGGCAGAGGATGGCGATGGCGGCTATCGCAGCATGAAGGCGGCCGTCGAGCGCGCCGGGCTGACGCCGGGTGATGTCGATTACATCAACGCGCATGGCACTTCGACGATGGCCGACACGATCGAGCTAGGCGCCGTCGAGCGGCTGATGGGCAATGCGGCGGCGGATGCGACAATGTCCTCGACCAAGTCCTCGATCGGGCATCTCTTGGGGGCTGCGGGGGCGGTCGAGGCGATCTTCTGCATGCTGGCGATCCGCGACCAGGTGGCGCCGCCGACGATCAACCTCGACAACCCGGCCGTGGAGCCGGTGCTGGACCTGGCGGCGAACGAGAAGCGGGAACGAAAAATCGACGTGGCCTTGTCGAACTCCTTCGGCTTCGGCGGCACCAATGCGTCGGTGGTGTTCCGCAAGGTGGACGTCTGATGTGGCGCAATCTTGCCTCTAACGCGCTGACGCTGCTGATCCTGGCGCTCGTGGTGGTCGGCGGGATCATCGCTTGGGGCAAGGCGCAATACAGCGCCGAGGGCCCGTTGCAGCAGGCGATCTGCCTGCGCGTCGAAAGCGGGTCCAACATGCGGCGCGTGGCCGATGATCTTGAAGCGCGCGGCGCGGTCGGGAATGCCTCGATCCTCCGGGTCGGGGCGGATTACTCGGACAAGTCGGGACAGTTGAAGGCCGGATCCTTCCTTGTGCCCGAAGGCGCCAGCATGAAGGAGATCGTCGATATCGTGACCCGCGGTGGTGCGAGCACCTGCGGCACCGAAGTGGTTTTCCGTATCGGAGTGCGGACCGCGGAGATGCGGGTGCGTGAACTCGACCCGGCGACCAACAGTTTCGAGGACGTCGCGGAATTCGTGCCGGGCGAGGGCGAGGCGCCAGAGAAGTACGTCGAGGTTCGGGAGGGCGGTGACACGCGCTACCGGATCGCGCTGGCCGAAGGGGTGACCAGCTGGCAGGTCGCCGAGGCGCTGAAGGCGGCCGATTTCCTGGAGGGCGAGGTGGCGGAGGTGCCGGCCGAAGGCCGGTTGGCACCGGACAGCTACGAGGTGACTGTCGGGGCGGACCGGGGTGCCTTGCTGGCCGAGATGCAGGCGCGGCAGGATGTGCGCCTGGCGGAGGCCTGGGAGAACCGCGCGGAGAGTCTGCCGGTCGACACGCCGGAAGAGGCGTTGATCCTGGCGTCGATCGTCGAGAAGGAGACCGGCGTGCCGGAGGAGCGCGGCCAGGTGGCCAGTGTCTTCGTCAACCGGCTGCGGCTGGGGATGCGGCTGCAGACCGACCCGACGGTGATCTATGGAGTAACGAACGGACAGGGTGTTTTGGACCGCGGCCTGCGGCAGAGCGAGCTTCGCAAGGAGACACCCTATAACACCTACCTGATCGACGGGTTGCCGCCGACGCCGATCGCCAATCCGGGACAGGCGAGCCTTGCGGCGACGCTTAATCCGGACAGCACGGATTTCCTGTTTTTCGTGGCGGACGGTTCCGGGGGGCATGCCTTCGCCAAGACCCTGGAAGAGCATAACCGCAATGTGGCCAATTGGCGCGAGATCGAGGCGGAGGCGGCCCAGGCGGCGTCGGAGGCGAATTGAGTGCTGTGATCGCCCGGATGGGCCGGTCTCTGCGCAAAGCCTTTGAAATCAACGATTTGTTAACCCCACCGCGCGCAACCCCCGGGCGAGGTTGCTTGACATAGCGCACGGTCCGGTGTAGAACTTGTGCATGCTAGGAGAAGTGGGCAGGCGGCCCCGGGGATGACCCGGAGGTCGTCTTTTCGTTTCGCTCGTGCGGAGTGGCATGAGAGGCGTATGACTTGATGACATTGATCAGACCCGACAGTGAGGACGGGGACGCGGGAAGGTTTCTTTCCGGCGTCGAGGAGCATTTCAACGAGGCCGCCGAGAGGTTCAGGGAGGCGGCGAGGAAACTTAAGGCCGGTGAGATCATCGACCCCGCGAAGGGGCGCGACCTGGTCGGCGAATACCGGAAACTGGCGACAACATTATTTCGGGAGCGGCAATCCCTTGAAGATGAACGGCGAAGACAGAAAGGCATCCGTGGCGACTACGGACTGGACCTTGGCGCGGCGCGCGACGAGATCGGACGCAGAATGGCTTGCCTCCGGGCCGCCGGAGCGGCTGACGGAATTCCTGAATGATCTCGATGAGGGAGTGCTTATGGCACTCCCTTTTCTTTTCGAGTTCTGGGCGATGGAGCACCAGTTGCCGCCGGAGGGGGATTGGCGGACCTGGGTGGCGATGGGCGGGCGCGGCGCCGGCAAGACCCGCGCCGGCGCCGAATGGGTGCGCGCGCAGGTCGAGGGGAACCGGCCGCTGGATCCGGGACGGGCGCGGCGGGTGGCGCTGGTCGGCGAGACCGAGGCGCAGGTCCGCGAGGTGATGATCTTTGGCGAGAGCGGCATCCTGGCCTGTTCGCCGCCCGACCGGCGGCCGGAATGGCGGGCGGTTCGGAAGCTGCTCGAGTGGCCGAATGGCGCGACCGCTCAGGTCTTTTCGGCGCATGAGCCGGAAGCGTTGCGGGGGCCGCAATTCGACGCGGCCTGGGTTGACGAATATGGTTGCGCTGCAGTAGACAAGGGTACCAATCAGCCGAACCGTTTCCTGGACCCCAAGTCTTCCGAGTCGAGTTTGCCCAAGTACTCTGACGGGCGGCGGGACGAGTTCATCCAGATGCAATATCTGCGGGCGATATCCGAGTTCTGGAATGACGCGGCGAACAATCCCGTTTCCGAAGTCTACGGAGCGCCAATGGTGGACATGTCGAGGGCGCATGTCTGGGCCTGGGATGCGCGTCCATTTCCGTTCTTTCCGCAAAGCACCAAGGTCTGGTCAGACGGCGGTAACTATTATCGCGGGCATTGGATCAACGGCCGCAGCGCCTCACGTTCGCTCGCGGACGTAGTGGCGGAAATCTGCTCGCGTTCTGGGCTGGCCCGTGTCGATACGACCCGCCTTTTCGGAGTATTGCGCGGCTATAGCGTTGCGGATCAGCGGGATGCCCGGTCGGCGCTTCAGCCTCTGATGCTGGCTTATGGTTTTGAAGCCATCGAGCGAGAAGGCGAACTACATTTTCAAAGTCGATCCGGCCGGCTGACGAGCGAAATCGACGCGGAACTGGTGGCGCTTTCTCCGGAATTGGAGGGACGGGTCGACCATCTCCGGGCTCCGGATGCGGAAGTATTCGGCCGGCTGCAGCTGGGGTTTGTCGATGCAGACGGCGATTATGAGGTGAGATCGGAGGAGACGACGTTCCCGGATGAAACCGCGAATGTCGTATCCCGGTCCGAAATGCAATTGGCGCTGACAAGAACCGAGGCCAGAACCATGCTGGAACGCTGGTTGGCCGAAGCGCGCGTCGCGCGCGATCACTTGCGACTCGCTTTACCGATGTCGTCTCTGTCTGTCGGGGCGGGCGACGTGATAAGCATGCCGGATGAAACTGGAGTGGCCCGCTACCGGGTCGATCGGATTTCGCATGGAGATTCGAGATTGCTGGAAGCGGTGAGGATCGAACCGGAGACCTTCCAACATAGCGATGAAGTCGAGGCGCCGACCCCTGTGCGGGAGTTCACCCCTCCGGCGCCGCTACATTCGGTGTTTATGGACCTGCCGTTGCTTACTGGTCAGGAGGCGCCATCGGCGCCGCACATCGCTGTGACCGGCTCACCCTGGCCTGGCTCCGCTGCGCTTTACAGTTCGGCGACCGACAGCGGTTATACCTTGAACCGATTGGTCACTCGAAGATCGGTGATCGGCGTGACCGAGACACCGCTGCTGAAAGCGGCTCCGGGCCTGTTTGACAGGGGGGCGCCGTTGCGGGTCAGGTTGTTTGGCGGGACGCTTTCGTCCGGCCTGAGGGAAAGCATATTGGGCGGGGCCAATCTGGCCGCGGTAGGGGATGGCAGTGCTGGGAACTGGGAGGTGTTCCAATTCACAGACGCGGTGCTTGTCGCCGAAGATACCTACGAGATTTCCGGCCGCCTTAGGGGGCAGGCGGGGACGGATGCTCTGCCGACGCTGGACTGGCCCAATGGCAGCATCTTCGTGCTTCTCGATGGCGGCCCTTCGCAGATCAGAATGTCGGTGTCGGAGCGCGGTCTCGACCGGCATTATCTTGTTGGGCCGGCGGCCCAGCCGATGGACGATCCTTCCTACAGTCATAGTGTGAGATCGTTCTACGGGGTAGGTCTTCGTCCCTATGCTCCGGCCCACCTGCGTGCCGCCAGACTTGCGTCCGGCGATCTGGATCTCTCGTGGATCAGGCGGACGCGGATCGAGGGTGATAGCTGGCAGTCGCTGGAAGTGCCGTTGGGCGAGGAGCGCGAGAGCTACGTGGTTCGGGTCCTGGACCAGGGCCAGATCTTTCGTGAGGTTACGGTGAGCACACCGGACTGGATTTATTCACATGCCGCACAGACCGCCGACGGCATCGTGGGAGGCTTTTCCATATACGTGGCGCAGCTCTCGGATCGCTACGGCGCAGGGCTATTCAGAAGGATCGACATAGATGGATGAAACACCGAAATTCGGGTTGCCGCTGCTGCAGCCAGCTCAGGCGCAGAAGCATGTTTCCGTCAACGAGGCGCTTGTCCGGCTGGATGGGCTGGCGCAACTTGTTCTCGCGTCAGTGAGCCGACCAGTTCCGCCCGGCGTGCCACGGGAAGGCGACTGCTTCGGGGTACCGGTTGGTGCTGGCGCTCAATGGGCGGGGCAAGATGGGCAGGTTGCGCTCTTCTCGAACGGCGGCTGGATCTTCATCCCGCCGGCATTCGGTTGGAAGGCCTGGGTGGCAGACCTTTCCGCCAATGCGATATTCGATGGGTCCGATTGGGTCGTGGGTGCTCTGGCAGTGTCATCGAACGGCGCCGGCACCATTCAGGAAGTGATCGAGATAGATCACGCTGTCGTGGCTGGTTCATCGTCAGTGGTGCCCGAAGGCATTCCGGGCGGTGCGATTGTCATCGGCATCACAGGACGCGTGCTTCAGGGGCTCGGCGCAGGTCTGTCAGGCTGGAGCTTGGGAGTCGTCGGTTCAGCCGACCGCTATGGAAGTGGTCTCGGATTCAGCCAGGGCGATTGGCTGCGCGGTTTCACTGGATCGCCGTTGACCTACTATCAGCCCGAGGATCTGGTACTGACCGCCGAAGGGGGAACGTTCTCAGGCGGATCAGTTTGCTTTGCGCTACATCTGGTGCGACTGACCCTGCCGAGGCCTTAGCCCCGCGCGCATTCTAGACATGTGGGAACGGCAGGATCTTTGGTCAGTCTGTCGGTTGAGATCTGATCTCCGCAAGAAACGCAGTAGCCGTATTCGCCTTCGTCGAGGCGCTTCAGGGCCGCCGAGATGCGCTGAGCTTGATGTTGCCGCTGTCGCTGCGAAGCCTGGGCCATCGCTTGCTGCTGTATGGCATCCATGCGGCTGAGACGGCCAACTGCCTGTTGGTCGAGCATCACTGTGCGCTGGTTGTCCTTGCCAAGCTGGGAAGCAACATCCAGTTCCCTTTGCATCTGCGCAAGCAGTTCGCGTGTTTCAGACTCTTTTCGCTCATTCATGCCGGTGATTTCGCCGATTTCGGCTTTGCGTTTGAAGCTTCCCGCCTATCTGATGTAAAAGATAGCAGACAAAAGGAGCGCGCAATGGCCGAAACCCGCACAAGACTAGCCGAGGTCGATCCTGTATGGCAGCGTATCACCGCGGAAGCCCGCGAAGCGGTCAAGTCGGAGCCGTTGTTGGGCGGTCTCGTGCATGCATGTATCCTGCACCATGAAGGGCTGGAATCCGCACTAGCCTACAGGCTGGCGCAAAAGCTTGCTTCCGCCGAAATGTCAGAGCAACTTTTACGCGAAATCGCCGATGCCGCCTATCGCGCAGACTCGTCGCTGGGTCAGAGCGCGCGAGCAGATGTCGTCGCCGTTTACGAACGCGACCCGGCCTGCCACCGGTTTCTACAGCCCTTGTTGTTCTTCAAGGGTTTCCAGGCAATCCAGTGCTACCGTGTCGCGCATTGGCTTTGGCGGGAAGGCCGCAAGGATCTGGCGTATTTCGTTCAGATGCGTGTATCCGAGCAGTTCGGCGTTGACATCCATCCGGCGGCGCGCGTCGGGAAGGGTATCATGATCGATCATGCCCACTCGATCGTGATCGGCGAAACCGCCGTGGTCGGGGACAATGTATCGATGCTGCATTCAGTGACGCTTGGGGGTACAGGAAAGCAGGATGATGATCGTCACCCCAAGATCGGCGATGGTGTGCTGATCGGCGCGGGGGCCAAGGTGCTTGGCAATATCAAGGTCGGCCATTGCAGCCGCATAGCGGCGGGCTCGGTGGTCTTGAACGAGGTACCACCTTGCAAGACAGTGGCCGGAGTTCCCGCGAAAATCGTAGGCGAGGCCGGCTGCGACCAGCCATCGGTCATGATGGACCATCTGCTGAACGACAGCGCCGGATGAAAGCCGATCTGTTGTCCCGGCGCGGCCGGGGCAACAGGATCAAGCCAGCATCGCCAGCGGATTCTCCAGGTTGTCGCGGATCGCTTCCAGCAACTGGGCGCCAAGCGCGCCGTCGATGACCCGATGATCGACGGAGAGTGTGACTGACATCACGGTGGCGACCGCGACCTGACTGTCTTCGGCGACGACAGGTTTCTTCACCCCGGCGCCGACTGCGAGTATCGCGCCGTGCGGCGGGTTGATGACCGCGTCGAAATTGTCGATTCCGAACATGCCCAGATTGGAGACGGCGAAGCTGCCGCCCTGATACTCGTGCGGCGCGAGCTTGCGTTCCCTGGCGCGCGACGCGAGATCCTTCATCTCTGCACTGAGCGTGGAGAGAGATTTCATCTCGGCATCCCTGAGAACGGGGGTGAAGAGTCCTCCTTCGATGGCCACCGCCACAGCGACGTCCGAAGGCTTCAGCTTCAGGATCCGGTCGCCGGCCCAGACCGCGTTTGCATCGGGCACCTGCTGTAGCGCGAGCGCGCAGGCCTTGATGATGAAATCATTGACCGACAGCTTTACGCCACGGGGTTCAAGTTGCTTGTTCAGCGTGGCGCGGAATTTCAGCAAGGCATCGAGCTGGATGTCGCGGCGCAGGTAGAAATGCGGGATCGTTTGCTTGGCTTCGGTCAGACGCGCAGCAATGGTCTTGCGCATTCCGTCGAGTTTCACCTCTTCGAACTCACGGTCCTCGTACATCTTGATGACCGTGTCGGCAGATGGTCCCGTGGCAGTGACCGACCCGGACGGCGCCGGAGCTGCTGCTGCAGTCTTTTTCTCGACAGGTTTCGCGTCTTCCACATCGGATTTCACGATACGACCATGCGGACCCGATCCCTTGATCTGGGCGAGGTCCAGGCCCTTGTCGGCCGCAATCCGGCGCGCGAGCGGCGAAGCGAATATACGTTCACCATCCGTCTTTGGCGCTGGTGCCGCCGACGCTTCGGCTTTTGCCTGAACTTCCTTTGGAACAGGAGCGGCAGAATTGCCTTCAGGATTCTTGGCTGCGGTCTGACTTTGCGGGGCAGGGCTCTTGCCGATATCTCCGGCATCTTCGCCTTCGGCAAGCAGCACTGCAATCGGCGTGTTCACCTTGACGCCCTCGGTACCCTCGGCGACCAGCAGCTTACCGACCTTGCCCTCATCGACGGCTTCGAATTCCATCGTGGCCTTGTCGGTTTCGATTTCGGCCAGCAAATCACCGGATGAAACTGTATCCCCTTCCTTCACCAGCCACTTTGCAAGCGTTCCCTCTTCCATCGTCGGGGAGAGGGCCGGCATCAGAACTTCTGTTGGCATCTTCGTTCTCTCCTAGCGATAGGTAACGGCCTTGACGGCGTCGATGACCTCTTTGGTGGTCAGCAGCGCAAGCTTCTCCAGATTGGCGGCGTACGGCATCGGGACGTCCTTGCCAGTGCAATTCAGAACAGGCGCATCGAGATAGTCAAAAGCTTCGGTCATGATCTTGGCAGACAGGTGATTGCCGATCGAGCAGACCGGGAACCCTTCCTCGACCGTCACGCAGCGGTTGGTCTTCTGAACCGAGCGAATGACAGTCTCGTAATCGATGGGCCGGAGCGTCCGAAGGTCAACAACCTCGGCCTCTATGCCTTCCTTGGCCAGCGCTTCTGCGGCTTCCAGGGCATAGGTCATGCCGATGCCGAAGCTGACGATCGTCACATCCGTCCCTTCCCGCCAGACCTTGGCCTTGCCGAACGGCACCGTGAAATCCTCCATCGCCGGCACATCGAATGATCGGCCATAGAGAATTTCGTTCTCCAGGAAGATCACCGGGTTGTCGTCGCGAATGGCGGTTTTCAGCAGGCCTTTGGCATCGGCTGCGGAATAGGGCATGACGACCTTAAGTCCTGGGATCTGAGCGTACCATGCGGCATAGTCGTGGCTGTGTTGCGCGCCGACGCGGGCTGCGGCGCCATTGGGGCCTCGGAACACCATGGGCGAGCCCATCTGGCCGCCTGACATGTAGCGCGTCTTGGCGGCAGAGTTGATGATATGGTCAATCGCCTGCATGGCAAAGTTGAAGGTCATGAACTCGACAATCGGCCTTAGCCCGCCGAATGCCGCGCCGACCGCGATGCCGGTGAAACCGTGTTCCGTGATCGGTGTGTCGATCACGCGGCGCGCGCCGAACTCGTCCAGCAGCCCCTGGCTGATCTTGTAGGCGCCCTGGTACTCGGCTACCTCCTCGCCCATCAGAAACACGGTCTCATCGCGCCGCATCTCTTCGGCCATCGCGTCGCGCAGCGCTTCGCGCACTGTGGTCGATTTCATTTCGGTGCCTTCCGGCACCTCGGATTCAGGTTGGACCGCGGCCGTTTTCGGTTGGGCCGGGACAGAGGCGCCGGGGTTGGCCGCAACCGGCTCATCCTTCGGCAGCGAGTCACCGCCTTGGTCATTGGCATTGTCCGAGCTGCCGGTGTCGGCTTGCTCGACATCCTCGCCCTCTTCGACCAGAACCGCGATAGGCGTGTTGACCTTCACCCCCTCGCTGCCTTCTGCGATCAGGATCTTGCCGACAATGCCTTCGTCCACCGCTTCGAATTCCATCGTCGCCTTGTCGGTCTCGATCTCCGCGATGATGTCACCCGAGGACACAGTGTCACCCTCTTTGACCATCCATTTGGCCAGCGTGCCTTCCTCCATCGTCGGAGAGAGGGCGGGCATGAGAATTTCGGTTGCCATGGTCAGCGCTCCCTTGCAGCTGGCGTGATGAACCCGAAGACATTGCCTTCGCCGTCTTCGCAATAGGCGGCGCGTCCGATACCGGGGTAGTCTGTCGGAGGCAGCGCCTCTGCGCCGCCCGACGACAGCGCTGTCTTGTAGGTCGCGTCACAGTTCGCGACGCTGAATGTCAGTGTGCATCCGCGGATCGGCCCACCCTGTTCGGGGCTCTTGTCAGCCCTGCGCATGAGGGCTCCGGTCAACTCGTGGCCTTCTCCGATGTCACCTGCTTGAACGAGATGGTAGTCGATCTCGGCTCCGCCGGCATCTTCCATGGGCGTGAACCGCCATCCCAGGACCTTCCCGTAGAAGCGCTTTGCCCGCTCCATGTCGTCGACGTGAATCTCAAAATGCGCCGCCATCACGCAGGTTCTCGCTGTTCCGTATCTTCCGCGTAGATGTCAGTCCAGAGCTCGTCCAGCGACGGTTCCGGGCTCTCCTTTGCGAATTCGGCGGATTCGTTGACGATGTCCTTGATTTCCTTGTCGATCGCCTTGAGATCGTCCTCGGTCGCATGCTTGCCAGTCAGCAGCATGGTGCGGACATGCTCGATCGCGTCACGTTCCTCGCGCATCTTCTGCACCTCTTCGCGGGTTCGGTACTTGGCGGGGTCGGACATCGAGTGGCCGCGGTAGCGGTAGGTCTTTACCTCCAGGATGTACGGGCCCTTGCCCGCGCGGCAGTGGGCCACAGCCTTGTCACCGGCGGCCTTGACGGCGAGAACGTCCATCCCGTCCACCTCTTCCCCCGGAATGCCGTAGGCGGCGCCGCGTTCCCACAGGCTGGGAGACTTGGTCGAGCGCTTAACCGAGGTCCCCATCGCGTACTGGTTATTCTCGATCACGAAGATCACCGGCAGGTCCCAGAGTTCCGCCATGTTATAGGTTTCGTAGACTTGGCCCTGGTTGGCCGCACCGTCGCCAAAATAGGTGAAGGTCACGCGCCTGTTGTCGAGATACTTGTCGGCGAAGGCGAGGCCGGCGCCGATCGGCACCTGGGCGCCGACGATGCCGTGGCCGCCGTAGAAATGCTTCTCTTTCGAGAACATGTGCATCGAGCCGCCCTTGCCCTTGGAATAGCCGCCCTCGCGGCCCGTCAGTTCTGCCATCACCCCCTTGGGGTCCATGCCGCAGGCCAGCATATGCCCGTGGTCGCGGTAGGAGGTAACGCGCTTGTCGCCTTCTTCGGCGGCTGCCTCAAGGCCGACGACGACCGCCTCTTGACCGATGTAAAGATGGCAGAACCCGCCGATCAGGCCCATGCCGTAAAGCTGGCCTGCCTTTTCCTCGAAACGACGGATCAGCAGCATCTCGCGGTAAAACTCAAGCAGCTCTTCCTTGGAGACGTTTGGTTTCGTCGCGTTCTTTGCAGCGGCCATTCGGCGCCCTCCCACGTGTCGCTTTGATAGTTTAATATTAAACTACCCAATAAAGCAGCAATCGCGCAATTGCGACCTGTTTTTCAGCCTGCTTTATGAAAAGCGGATATGCAACCTGTGAATAGGCCCCGGCTGCGCCAAGCCGGTTCGATCCAGTCAGGCGTGTTCACGTGAGAAGGGAAAACTTAGCGGATAACGACCTCGTCCATCCGAACAAGCCCCAGAACGTCGCGCGCCTGTTCATCGAGAAGGTCGAGATCGAGGAAGTCATCCGACAGCCGACGGGTCTTGTTCCGCATCAACGCCACTTCGGCTTTCAGGTGGTCACGTTCCACGCTCAGAGCTTCTGCCTCGGCGTCGATCTGGACCCGCTGGAATAAGCCGAAATCGCCTTGCACGCTCGCGAAGGTGAAATAGGCCGCCAGGACGAAGCTGATCGCGAAATAGATGATTGCGCCATATGTGGGCGCGGCCTTGGAACCGCTCATGCTCTGCCTCGAATGCCGTCCTTGCTGGCGGCTTTGGCGAATCATGCCACAGCCGGGGCCTTGTGTGAATCCCCAACAAGCGCGAACTTTGCGAAAATGCGCCTAGCTTCTATAGTGTTGCATTGTTGTAGGGTTGCGCCGACGGCTTGATGGCCGCCCGCGAACCGGAGAAGATGATGGAGAGACTTCCTCCGAGATCCGATCTCGCGACTCATGAGGTCGTGAATCAGCCTGCGGTCGCGGCCGATCGCGATCTCTGGAACACCGATATACCGCTGCGGGAGGCAGTGGACCGAACCGGCGGCCAGCGCGACATCCTCGCCGCCTACGGCGCGGAACTCGGCAAGGCGGAGAATCGCGACCGGGGGCGCGTGGCAAATCGCAGGCTGCCAGAGCTTGTGCGGTTCGACCAAGGCGGGCGGCGGCTGGATGAGGTGCGTTTCACATCCGCCTATCATGATCTGATGGAGATCGGCATCGGTCATGGCTACTCGGCAATGGCCTGGGAGAAGACACCGGGTGGCCATGCCACGCATGCGGCGATGGTCTACCTGACCAGCCAGGTCGAGCCGGGCGTCTGCTGTCCGATGACGATGACCTACGCGGCCGTGCCGGTCCTTCAGGCCGATACCGGCCTGCGCGACACTTGGCTGCCTAAAGCTCTTTCGCGGCGCTATGACCCTTCAATTCGTCCGGTCGGGGCCAAGACAGGCGTCACCTTGGGCATGGCGATGACAGAAAAACAGGGCGGCTCTGACGTCCGCAGCAATTCCACCGTTGCCCGCCCCGACGGCGATCACTACCGGCTGACGGGGCATAAGTGGTTCTGTTCCGCGCCGATGTCGGATGGCTTCCTGACACTGGCGCAGGCCGATGGCGGGCTGACCTGCTTTCTGGTTCCGCGCTGGCTGGAAGGGGAGCGGAACCGGGTCGACCTGATCCGGCTGAAAGACAAGCTCGGCAACCGTTCGAACGCCTCGGCGGAGATCGAGTATGGCGACGCCTTGGCCCACAGGGTTGGCGAGGAAGGCGACGGCGTGCGCACGATCCTCGAAATGGTGCACCAAACCCGCCTAGATACTGCAATGGCTCCGGCAGGGTTGATGCGCGCCGCCCTGGCCGAGGCGCATCACTGGTGCAGCCACCGCACCGCCTTCCAGAAGCGCCTGATCGACCAACCGTTGATGCGCGCGGTCCTCGCCGACCTAGCACTGGACTGGGAGGGATCGCTTGCGCTTGGCCTTCGGGTGGCGCAGAGCTTCGACGGCGACACCGCCGAAGAGCGCGCGTTCGCGCGGATCGGCGTGGCGCTTGCGAAGTTCCTGTCGAACAAGCTTTGCCCGAATGTGACCTATGAGGCGATGGAGGTGCTGGGGGGCATGGGTTATGTCGAGGACACCCCGATGCCGATGCTCTACCGCGAGGCGCCGCTGAATTCGATCTGGGAAGGATCGGGCAACGTCATCTGCCTCGATGTGTTACGGACGCTGGGCCGCTCGTCCCAGGCAGCCGAGGCGCTTGCGCGGGAACTCGATGCCGCGACCGGCGCCGATCCGCGTTACGATTCGGCGCTGGCCGCCCATCGCGACCGTTGGTCAGGTTTGCCGGACCAGTCGGAAGCGCGCTGGTTCACCGAACGACTTGCGACACTCCTGACCGGCTCGATCCTGATCCGCGCCGGACACGCGGCGGTCGCGGACGGCTATGTCGCCACCCGCGTCGCGGGGGAACGCGGCCGCGTCACCGGTTCCGTTGCCGGGCTGGATATCGCAGCGCTGCTGGATCGGATCGGCTGACTCAGTCCGCGTTGGAAGCATCGTAGATGCTCTGGATCGCGCCGTCGAGCGTCCGGTCGAATTCCGCGTCGCTCTGTTGCACCGACAGCCCCTCGGTCAGCGCCCGTGAAAAACTGGCGATCATGCTTTTGTTCTGCGCCAGTTTCTCGTTCGCCTCCTCCCGGCTGTAGCCACCGGACAGGGCGACGACCCGCATCACATTTGGATGGTCAATGAGGGGCTTGTAGAGGTTGGCCTTGGTCGGAAGCGTCAGCTTTAAGATGACCTCTCGGCCTTTGGGCAGCTTGTCGAGGTGCTTGCGGATCTCGTCCAGAAGCATGTCCTCCGCTTCGGCCTTGTCGGGGATCGAGATCGTCACTTCCGGTTCAATGATCGGTATCAGGTCGTGATCCAGAACCTGCCCGGCCAGGTCGAAATGCTGTTCGATGTTCTTCGAGATGCCGTCGCGATTGGCCGCTTCGATGACAGAACGTTCCTTGGTGCCGAAGATACCGGCCTTCACGGCCTTGCGCAGCAGAGCGTCGAGGTTGTCGATCGGCTTCATCAGCCGCACCCCTTCGTTTTCGTCCTGCAAGCCCTTGTCGATCTTCAGGAACGGCACGACGCCGCGGTCGTGCCAGATATAGTCCGCCGCGGGCTTTCCGCCGATCTGACCATCCATCGTCTTTTCGAACAGGATCGTGCCCAGGACCCGGTCGCCGTTGAAGACGCGCGAACTCACGATCCGGCTCCGCATCTCGTGGATGCGCTCGAACATCTCGTCTTCCGAGGAATAGGCGTCCTCCTTGATGCCGTAGAGCCGCAAAGCCTTGGGGGTCGAGCCGCCGCTCTGATCCAGAGCCGCGATGAAGCCCTTGCCGCTGCGCATCCGTTCCGCCTGGGTGGTATCTGTCATCTGAAATCCGCCTTTGAAAATTGTCCGGTCGCGGTCCCACCGCCTGCAACGGTTTTACGAGAGGCCGGGTTCGGTTGCAAACATGGTGGCGCTAACGAGGCGATTTCAGCCCCGCTTGCGTTCCAGCGCGGCGACACCGGGCAGGGTCTTGCCTTCCATCCATTCCAGAAACGCGCCTCCTGCGGTCGAGATGTAGCTGAAATCATCCGCCACCCCGGCCTGATTGAGCGCAGAGACCGTATCCCCCCCACCCGCGACCGACACGAGCTTGCCTTCGCGTGTCAGCGCCGCCGCCTTCTGCGCGGCAGCGACCGTCGCGGCGTCGAAGGGCTCGATTTCGAATGCGCCGAGTGGCCCGTTCCAGATCAGCGTGCGGCATTTCTCGAACACGGATCCAATCAGCCGCACCGTTTCCGGCCCCGCATCGAGGATCATCCCCGTCTCGGGGCATTCGGTCACGGGCAGCACCCGGTGCGCGGCGCCGGCCTTGAATTCCTCTGCCACCACGATGTCGACCGGCAACAGGATCTCGCAGCCCGCCTCGTCGGCTTTCTTCAGTATCTCGTGCGCGGTCTTGGCCATGTCATGTTCGGCCAGCGACTTGCCGACGCCTAGGCCCTTCGCCACCAGGAACGTGTTGGCCATGCCGCCGCCGATCACCAGATGCTCGACCTTGCGGACGAGGTTGCCCAGAAGCTCGAGCTTGGTCGACACCTTTGCCCCCCCGACCACTGCCACCACCGGGCGCTTGGGCTGACCCAATGCCGCGTCGAGCGCCGTCAGTTCGGCCTGCATCAGCCGCCCGGCCGCGGCCGGAATAAGCCGCGCGATGCCCTCGGTCGAGGCATGGGCGCGATGCGCGGCAGAGAAGGCGTCATTCACATAGACATCCCCGAGCGCGGCAAGAGACGCGGCGAAGGCGGGCTCGTTCGCCTCCTCTTCGGCATGAAACCGGGTATTTTCCAGCAACAGAACCTCGCCAGGCGCCAGTTCCGCGACCGCGCGCTTGGCGGTTCCCCCCACGCAATCCTCGGCAAATCGCACCGGAGCGTCCAGGTGCTTTTGCAATACGGGCACCAGCGGTCGCAATGACATCTCGGGCACCACCTTGCCCTTGGGCCGGTCGAAATGCGCCAGCAGAACCGGCTTGCCACCCGCCGCAAGGATGTCGCGGACCGTCGGCACGATCCGCTCGATCCGGGTCGCGTCGGTAACCTTGCCATTCTCGACCGGCACGTTGATATCCACCCGTGTCAGCACGATCTTTCCGGATAGGTCGAGGTCGTCCAGTGTCTTCCAGCTCATTGGCATCTCCTCTGCAGGCGGGCCTCCGCTTCTATCCACCCGATCCTTGCGTCGGCGTCAATAACGGCCTTTCCCTTCCGGCCCTCGCGCCCTAGTTTGCCGCCAAACCCAAAAGGAGAACCCGATGGCCGAGATCAAAGACCCAGAGAACACGATCCTGATGGAACTGGCGAACGGCACTGTCACGATCGAATTGCTGCCCGATGTAGCGCCCAAGCATGTCGAGCGGATGAAGGAACTGGCCCGGTCCGGCGCCTATGACAACGTCGTGTTCCACCGCGTGATCGACGGCTTCATGGCGCAAACCGGCGATGTCTCGCACGGCAATGCGGAAAAGGACTTCAACATCCGGCGGGCGGGCACGGGCGGTTCCGACCTTCCGGACCTGCCCGCCGAATTCTCGAAACTGCCACATGACCGCGGCACGATCGGGGCTGCGCGGTCGTCGAACCCGAATTCGGCCAACAGCCAGTTCTTCATCAATTTCAAGGACAACCACTTCCTGAACGGACAGTATACGGTTTACGGACGCGTGATCGACGGGATGGAGCATGTCGATGCCATCACCCGCGGCGAGCCGCCAATGGCTCCCGATCGGATTCACAGCGTCAAGGTGGCCGCCGATGCGTAACAGCAATTTCCTGTTCGGGGCGCTGATGATCGTCGGATTCGCAGTGCTCGGGGCCTACTACTGGACCCAGACCGCGCCTGGCCCGGGCGCGGCCATCGCACAGGCCGCGGATCACGAGGGGCCGATGATCGAAATCGACGTGGCAGGCGAGGCCGAAGGTACGATCCGTATCAAGCTGTTCGAGGATGTCGCCCCCGCCCATGTCGAACGCATCACTGCGCTCGTCGAGTCCGGCGCCTATGACAACGTCGTATTCCACCGCGTCGTCGACGGCTTCATGGCGCAGACCGGCGATGTGGAGTTCGGCAAGGCGGGTGGCGACGCGTCCAGTGCCGGAATGGGCAGCTCTGATCTGCCGGATCTGCCGGCCGAATTCTCGGATATCCCGTTCCAGCACGGGATCGTCGGAATGGCGCGGTCCAACGACCCCAATTCCGGCAACAGCCAGTTCTTCATCATGCTCGCTCCGGCACCGCATCTTGACGGGCAATATACCGTGGTGGGGCAGGTGGTTGAGGGTTTGGACGTGCTTGACGCGATCAAGCGCGGCACCGGACCAAACGGCGAGGTTGCAGGCGAGCCGGATGTGATGGCCGACGTCCGTCTGGTCGAGTAGCGCGTCGTCACTCCCGCGTGAGGCCACCTTTCGCGATGCCTCTCTCTGTGGCAGGCTTGTCTTCGGAGGGTTGCAATGTCACGGATCTCGCTTTGGGTCGGCTGTTTGATAGTTGCACTCGCGGCGGGCGGGGCCGGTGCGGAACCGTCCTTCTGGAAAAACGAATGGCCGCAGACCGACTTCAACCGCACAAGTTTGGAAAGCTGGGCTGAGGTCATCTCGGGCGGGCCCGGCAAGGACGGCATTCCAGCACTTTCCGATCCAGAATTCCGTCGGGTAGCCGACGAAGATCGCATCGTCGAACGTGAGCCGGTCATCACGCTTGAAGTCGAAGGGTCGGAACCGCGCGCCTATCCGATCCGCTACCTGACCTGGCACGAGATCGTCAATGATGTGGTGGGCGGCGTCCCCGTCGCCGTGACCTTCTGCCCGCTCTGCAATTCCGGAATGGTCTTCGATCGCCGGGTCGGGGGCAAGATCCTGACCTTCGGCGTCACCGGCAAGCTGCGCAATTCGGACATGGTGATGTATGACCGCGAAACCGAAAGCTGGTGGCAGCAGGCCATCGGCACCGGCATTGTCGGCACATACACCGGAACGGAACTCACGCAGCTTCCGGCCTGGATGGAAAGCTGGGCCGAGTTCCGCGCCCGAAATCCCGGGGGTCTCGTGATGGACGAGCCCGACTGGCCGCGCAGCTATGGCCGAAACCCCTATGTCAGCTACGACAGTTCCACCCGGCCGTTTCTTTACAGTGGGGAAGATCCGCCGCACGGGATCGCGCCGCTGATGCGGGTCGTGCGGGTTGGCGATCGCGCCTGGACCTTCGACCGGATCCGCGAGGAGGGGCGGATCGAGCAGGCCGGCGTGGTGATCTCATGGACCGAGGGCCAGGCCTCGGCGCTGGACACCGCACGGATCGGGTCGGGGCGCGAGGTCGGGACGGTGCGGGTCCGCGACGGCCAGGGCCGAGATGTCCCGCATGACGTGCTGTTCGCCTTCGCCTTCCACGCGTTCTGGCCCGAGGGTAAGTGGATGCTGGAATAGCGCCCGGCGTCAGCGGTGGTCTTCAGGGATCGCAACGCAGCGAGAAGGCCAGCGATTTGCCGGGCATGAACTCCTGAGAGTCGAGAGTGCAGCCGCTGCGGTTCGTGATGTTCCTCAGCGCCTCGCCCGCAGTTGTTGCATCCGCAGGGGCATAGCCGTTCTTAAGCAAGGCTATTCCGCGTTTCAGTTTGGTCCTGCCCTTGAACGAAACCTTCCTGTCGAAAAGGAAGACGAAGTCGCCTCCGAAATATCTCTCTCCCACCTCGAAAGGCGCGGCGGCCTTGATGCGGGCGATAGCGTCGGGTTCGAAGTCCTGGCCCAGGGCGGGGCAGGCAGCGCCGATCGCGGCGCAAAGCGCGGCAATGCGACCCAATCTCATTCCATCACCACCAAGGCGTGCCGTTTCCTTCCGGCGCTCAGTTTCAAGGGTCGTGCCAGCTGTGCGCTGGTGACCATCAGCCCCGCATCGGTCAGTGGCTCGTCGTTCAGCCGCGCGCCGTTATCCGAGATCAGCCGCTTGGCCTCTTTGCCGGAGGCCGCAAGTCCGGACCGGACGATCAGTTGCACGACGGAGATTCCATCGCCGATCTCGGCCTCGGTCAGCGCAAGCGTCGGAAGGTCCTCGCCCACTCCGCCCTTCTCGAAAACCTCGCGCGCTGTCGCCTCGGCGGCTTTCGCGGCCTCGGCGCCGTGCAGCAGCGTCGTGACCTCGTTCGCCAGCCGGATTTTCGCCTCGTTGATCTCGGAGCCTTCCAGCGCGCCGAGGCGCTCGCAGTCCTCGACCGGCATCTCGGTGTAGAGCTTCAGGAACCGGCCGGTATCGGCATCCGTCGTGTTGCGCCAGAACTGCCAGAACTCGTAAGGGCTCAGCATGTCGGCATTCAGCCAGACAGCCCCCGACAGCGACTTGCCCATCTTCTTGCCGTCGCTGGTGGTCAACAGCGGCGAGGTCAGCCCGTAGATCTCGTGGTCCAGCACCCGCCGGGTCAGGTCGATGCCGTTGACAATATTGCCCCATTGATCCGAACCGCCCATCTGCAACAGGCAACCGTAGCGGCGGTTAAGTTCAAGAAAATCATAGGCTTGCAGGATCATGTAGTTGAATTCGAGGAACGACAGCGATTGTTCGCGGTCCAGCCTCGATTTCACCGACTCGAAGGACAGCATCCGGTTGATCGAGAAATGCCGCCCGATATCGCGCAGGAAATCGAGGTAGTTCAGATCCGCCAGCCATTCATCGTTATCGACCATGATCGCGTCACCCGGTGCCGTGCCGAAGCTGACGTAATTGGTGAAGACCGCCTTGATCCCGGCGATATTCGTCTCGATCTGGTCCGGCGTCATCAGCGGACGCTCTTCGGAGCGGAAGCTGGGATCGCCGACCTTGGTCGTTCCGCCGCCCATCAGCACGATCGGCTTGTGCCCGGTCTTCTGCAGCCAGCGCAGCATCATGATCTGGATCAGGCTGCCGACATGCAGCGACTTCGCGGTCGCGTCGAAGCCGATGTAGCCCGGAACCACGCCCTTGGCCAAAGCTTCGTCCAGCCCCTGATAATCGGTGCAGTCGGCCAGGAAGCCACGCTCGATCATCACGCGCAGGAAGTCGGATTTGGGGTGGTAGGTCATCGCTTTTCTGTCCATTCTCGGGCGTGTCGGCCCTCTATATAAGGCACGGCGGCGGAGGGGAAGCGATGAAGAAAACCGGACCCGTCTGGGCCTTGGGCGCGATGTCGGGCACCTCGCTCGACGGGGTCGATGCGGCCCTTCTCTATACCGATGGAGAGGTGATCCACGGCTTCGGTGAAAGCGGCTATCGCCCCTATGACCAGGAGGAGCGGGCAGTCCTTCGCGCCGCGCTTGGCAAATGGGATGGCGTCGAGGAAGCCGCCGAGGTGGTCGAGACCGCCCATGCCGAGTTGCTGTCGCGCTATCCCCATGCCGAGATCATCGGCTTTCACGGCCAGACCCTGGCACATGATCCCGGCGGTCGCGGCACGCATCAGGCCGGCGACGGCGCTGTGCTGGCCGAGGTGCTGGATCGCCCGGTGATCTGGGACTTCCGCAGTAGTGACGTGGAAATGGGCGGACAAGGCGCGCCGTTGGCGCCTTTCTACCACTTCGCCTGCGCCAAGTGGATGGGCGCCGCGGCCCCCATGGCCTTTCTGAACCTCGGCGGGGTCGGCAACCTGACATGGATCGATCCGCGCAAGGCGCGACCCGAAGAGCCGGGCGCGCTTCTGGCCTTCGATACCGGGCCGGCCAATGCCCCGGTCAACGACCTGATGCAGACGCGCCGTGGACTTGCGCTGGACGAAGACGGGGCGCTGACGGCAGAGGGCGTCGTCGATGAGGATATCATCGAGCGCTTCCTCGGCTCTGCCTATTTCCACAAGGTTCCGCCGAAATCGCTGGACCGGAACGATTTTGCGGTTCTGATCGACGCCGTTTCCGGCCTTTCGGACGCTGACGCCGCGGCGACCCTGACCGATGCCGCCGCGGCCTCGGTCGAGGCGGGGATGCAGTTCTGCCCGATCCTGCCGGAACGCGTTCTGGTTACTGGCGGCGGCCGCCACAACCCGGAGTTGATGCGTATGCTGGCCAAGCGGTTGCCCTGTCCCGTCGTGCCGGTCGAGGATGTCGATCTGGATGGCGACATGCTGGAGGCGCAGGCCTTCGCTTATCTCGCGGTGCGGGTGCTGCGCGGCTTGCCGACCTCCTGCCCGTCTACGACAGGGGTCCCGGCTGCGATTGGCGGGGGCCGGATCAGCCGGCCGGGTGGTATCGAGAAACTCTCCGCGCCTGCCTGATCATCGACCAGGTGTAAATGACCAGCGCGGCCCAGATCATCGGAAAGGCGATCATCCGCGCGGTGCCGAATTCCTCGCCGAAGACAAGCACGGCGACGACAAAGACCATCGTTGGCGTGATGTATTGCAGGATCGCGATGGTCGAGAGTTTCAGCCGTTTCGCACCATTGGCGTAAAGGATCAGCGGCACGGCGGTGACCAGGCCGCAACCCAACAGCATCCACGTATCGAAGGGTGTGGTCTGCAGGAAATGGCCGTCGCCGCTGAGCGCCAGCCAGGTGACATAGACCAGTGCTGCCGGCGTCAGCAGCAGCACCTCCAGCAGAAAGCCTTGGTTGGGTCCGATCGGCAGCGATTTCTTGCAGAACGCATAGGCCCCCCAGCTGACCGTCAGCCCGATCGCGGCCAGCGGCAAACGCCCGCCGGCATCCCAGGTCAGGACCGCCACGGCCAGCGCCGCAAGCCCGATGGCCAGCCATTGCGCCGGACTCAACCGTTCGCCCAGCAGCACCGCGCCAAGGAAGATCGAGAAGAGCGGGTTGATGTAATAACCGAGCGCTGCATCCAGCGCGTGGCCAGAACCGATGGCCCAGACATAGATGCCCCAGTTGACCGAGATCAGCGCCGCCGTCACCGCCGCCATGCCCAGCATCGCGGGTGTTCGGATCGCCTGCCGCAGGTCGGCCGTTCGCCCCAGCGCGATCAGCAGTGCCCCGGCAATCGGCACCGACCAGATTGCGCGATGCGCAATGACCTCGACCGGCGAGATATGCGCCAGCGCCTTCATGTAGAGCGGCAGGATGCCCCAAAGGAGATAGGCGCCCAAGGCAAAGCCGAAACCCTGAAGGCTGTCCTCGCTTCGGGGAAGGGTGGGTGCCGGTGTCGCCATCGACTCGCTCCATGGATGCCCGGGTTCCGTAGCAGAAGCGTCGGGCAGGGACCATGGCCCGGAGGTCGTCGCGCTAGCGCCGCCGTGCCAGGTAGGTCCGGGTGAAGCCGACATAGCCGTCCGACGTCACCTTCAGATGGTCGCGCAGCACCCGGTGGAACTCTGGCAGGCGATGGAACGGCACCGAGGGATAGACATGATGTTCTGCATGGTAGGGCATGTTCCACGCCAGAAAGCGCACAAGCCCCGTGGTAAAGGTGGTGCGGGTGTTCTCCAGCATGTTCGCGACGCGCGGACAGTCGCCATGCTCGGCCAGCAGGTAGAGCCGCAGGAACGGCTGTCCCAAAAGTGCGGGCAGGATCCAGACCCAGAACAGCAGCGGCGCGAAAAAGGCAAGACCCAGCGCGTAAAGGCAAAGCATCACGATCGCCTCGCGCTGCATCCGGGGCAGGGCGCCGGTGGGCAGGTAGGACGCCCGCTCGCGCCTAAGCGCCAGGCGCAGCGTGATGCGGATCATCGCGACCCAGAACGGCAGGCCCGAGACATGGACCAGCCAGGCGCGCAGTGTGGCGGGCTTTTCCGACGCGAGTTCAGGGTCTTGCCCCTCGATATTCGTCCAGCGGTGATGCGCCAGGTGGAAGTAGCGGAACCATTCGAAGGGCTGGATCAATACCAGCCCGCAGACCCGGCCGACCCATTCGTTGATCGCTTCGGTCGCGAACGGCGTCTTGTGGGTGCATTCGTGCTGCAAGGTGAACAGGAAGACCAGTAGCACCCCGTGCACGGGAAGCAGCAGCGGCCAGAACGGCGCGCCGCCCGCGATCAGCGATCCGGTCAGCAGGATCGCGCCCCAATGCCCTGCAAGATTGAGCAGCCCGGCGCGGTTCGAGCGCAGCGTCAGCGCGGTCTTGCGGTCGGGGGAGAGGCGCGAAAGGACGTCGCGATGGTCCATTTCACGCGCCTTTCAACTCGCGGGCCAGGGCGCAGAACCCCTCGACGGAAATCTGTTCCGCCCGGTCGGTGGGCTTCAGCCCGGCGGCAAGCAGATGTGCCTCGATGTCCGGTGACAGGCCCTTCAGCGCCGAGCGCAGCATCTTCCGGCGCTGGTTGAAAGCGGCCGCGACGACGCGGCTCAGCACCACGGGATCGGCTGGGAAGCGCGGCTGGGGCAGGGCGGACAGATGCACGACGGCCGAGCGGATCTTCGGCGGCGGGGTGAACGCCTCCGGCGGCAGTTCCATCACGATCCGGGCCTCGCAGCGCCATTGCGCCAGTACGGCCAGCCGCCCATAGGCCTTGCCGCCGGGCTTCGCGACGATCCGCTCGGCAACCTCCTTCTGAAACATCAGCGTAAGGCTCAGCCAGAACGGCGGCCAGACAGGTGGGGTCAGCCAGCGCACCAGCAGTTCGGTTCCGACATTGTAGGGCAGGTTGGCCACGACCCGGATCGGCGGCGTCAGATGGGCCAGCGGGTCGAGTTCCAGTGCATCGGCATTCACTACCTCCAGCCGCTCCGGATAGGCGGCGGCGATTTCGGCAAGCGCCGCCATGCAGCGGCTGTCCTTTTCGACCGCCAACACCCGCCGCGCGCCCTCTGCCAGAAGCCCGCGTGTAAGCCCGCCGGGCCCCGGCCCGATCTCCAGCACGTCGACCCCCTTGAGGTCGCCCGCCTGCCGCGCGATCTTCGCTGTCAGGTTGAGATCGAGCAGGAAGTTCTGCCCCATCGATTTCTTCGCCGAAAGGCCATGGAATTCGATCACATGGCGCAGGGGCGGCAGGTTGTCGATCGCACTCATCCGGACTTCTTCTTGATGAAAATATCCCCGCCGGAGGCATCCGGCATCGCCACCGGCAAAACGTCCGTCATCCGCGCGCCTCCGCCATCCGCGCCGCCATCCGCAATGCTGCGATCAGCGAGGACGGATTGGCAACCCCCGTGCCCGCGATGTCGAAGGCGGTGCCGTGATCGGGCGACGTGCGGATGAAAGGCAGCCCCAGCGTCACATTCACCCCTTCGTCGAAGGCCAGCGTCTTGATCGGGATCAGCGCCTGGTCGTGATACATGCAGATCGCCGCATCATACCCTGTCCGGGCCGCAGCATGAAACATCGTGTCGGCCGACAGCGGCCCGGTGATCTGGTATCCCTCGCCGCGCAGCCGGTCCAGAACCGGGCCGATCAGCTCGATCTCTTCCCGACCCATCGCGCCGCCTTCGCCGGCATGCGGGTTCAGCCCGGCCACCGCCAGCCTTGGGCGGCTGATGCCGAAATCGCGTTGCAGCCCGACCTGAGTGATGCGGATCGTTTGCTCTAGCGCCGCGGCGGTCAGCGCCTCGGGCACTCGTGACAGCGGAATATGGATGGTCGCCGGAACGACCCGCAGCTGGTCCGAGGCCAGCATCATCACGACCCGCTCCACGCCCGCCAGGGCGGCCAGGAACTCAGTATGGCCGGGATAGGCGAAGCCCGCGCCGTCCTGCAGTGCTTTCTTGTGGATCGGATTGGTGCAGACTGCCGAAGCCGCACCGCCGCGGGCGAGGTCCACCGCCCGTTCGATCACCTCGACCACGGCCCTTGCGTTCCCGGGTTCGGGTTTTCCGGGCGTGCAGGCCGCGGCAAACGAATGTGCCAGGACCGGCAGACCCCGACCCGCGGCGCCCGCCGTTTCCGAAGGCTCCGAAATCGCCGCGACCGGCGTGCCGTCAGGCAGATGCCGTGGATCACCGATCCAGAAGAAGGGCAGATCGCTGCCAAGCACCTCCCATGCCCTGACCGACAGCTCGGGCCCGATACCCGCAGGTTCACCGCAGGTCAGGGCGACCGGCGCGCGGCTCATGGATAGCGGATGATCGCGTTGGCGCGCAGCTGGGCGAGGTAATTGTCCGCATAAGAGGCCAGTCGCCTGTTGAGCAGGGTCTGCCGTACAACGTCGTCCTCCAGCTCGGCATTGGCTTCGGGGGTCCGGGAACAGAGCATGAGGAAGACCAGCGTCTGGCCGTTCGCGCGGGTCAGGTTCAGGGAAACCTCGTTCGCGTCCAGCTTGGCCAGTTCGATCGCGACGTCCTGCGGCACTTGCGATTGCGGCAGGCTCACGCGCTCCAGCACCGACTCCGGCTGACCTTTGGCGATGCCGTAAAGATCATCGCAGCGGTCGACGCGCGCGCGGATATTCGCGGCACGCTGCAGGGCTTCCGAACTACGGCCCCCGGCAATGTAATAGGCGGCATAATCCAACACCGCATTTCCGGGGTCGGTGCTGCCCTCGCGCAGCGCACGCAGCTGGAACAATGCGATGGCATTGGGAATTTTCAGCGGAGCTGTGACCTCACCGGGCGTCATCGTCAGAAAGCTTGTCGCGATGGCCGGCGGCAGGTTGCGCAGCGGCACCCAGTTCGACACCCTTCCGCCGACCTCGCGGCTTTGGGCGGCGGAAACGGCGCGGGCGGCTTCGGCAAATTCCTCGAAACTGGTGATCTGCTGGATCTGCGGGGCAAGCTGCTCGGCCCTGGCGGCGTTTTCGGGGGTATTTGCGGGCAGGAATATTTCTGAAATCAGGACCTGAGCGTTCTGCGCGGGATCAATCTGGCTTTTCGCGCGGTCGATATCGGTCTGCGTGATGTTCGCCTTGCCGCGGAACAGGCCCTGAACGACCTGCCGCCACGCCAGGCTGGCGCGCACGAAGTCGCGGAAGCTCTGCGGGTCGACGCCAGCACCGGCAAGGTTGTCCAGAAGCTGCTGGCCTGTCAGGTTCGTGCGGGCGCCGAATTCCTCGACGCCGGTAGCGACATCCTCATCGGTGATCTCGATGCCGAAGTTTTCTGCCGAATCGAGTTGAAGCCTCTCGTTGATCAGACCGTCGAGGGCCTGTTGCTCCAGGTCGCCGGCGGTTCCGAGCACTTGGAGAAGACGCATCCTCTGTTCCACTTCGAAGCGCGTGACGCCCTTGTCGTTGACCAGCGCGACCGGCTGGAAAAGTCCTTGGGCGGCTGCGGGTCCGGCTGCACCGGCCAGAACAAGCAGGCCGATCAAGAAGCTGAGCAGCGGGGCGACGAGAAATCTGGTTCGTTTGAGGGTCAAGGGTTCGTCCTGCATCTGTTATCCACTACAGCCGCGGCCATAACGCCGGCCATCCGATCCGAATCCGTTCAGGCCGATCGAGAGGCCGTAATTCGTTGTCGGCACGACATTAGAGGATGATGTGAAGCGACGCGAGACCGAAAAATCGACGTTGATGCACTCGTTCCGGTAGGTCAGGCCAAGCGCCGCCCGCGTCGCCTCTCGCGCGGTGACATCGTAGCGCAGGTCGAAATCGGCAAGCCAGTGACGGCTAAGATCGTAGCCGCCTCCCAGCTGGATCTGGGAATTCAGGTCGGGCCGGTTCTCTTCCGGATCGGCCACGATACGGCTGTAGCTACCTCTCAGATTCAAGCGTTCCGAGGTCCAGGCAACGCGGGTCTCTGCCTTGGCGATCGTGAAATCCGGCGCGACGATCATGCGAGCATCGACGCCCAATTGGTTGGAAAACTGAACGCCGGTGGAAAGCAGCCAGTCGGAAAACTGGCCATCAAGGCCGCTCGCGTTCGAAAACTGGCCTGGATCATCGGCGCGGAAAACCCGGCCGGCTGTGACATTCCATGACCAGCCTTGCGGCGCGTAATGGGTCCAGCTCAGACCCGCGGTCGCACGCAGACCCTCTTCATAACGGTCATAACCGGGGAACCGGGACAGCGCGTAGAGATTGCCCTCGTCGAACTCGACGAGTGTCGAGGACTCGTTCGGCCCTTCGTCGCCATAGCGCTCGCTCCAGGCCAGATGCACCACGGGTTCCAGCACCTGGCTGCCGCCATTGGCAAGATCGCGGCGGAACGGCCAGCGCAGTTCGGCCTCTACGGCCGGGGTGACATGGGCAAGGTAATCGTCGAAGCGGCTGTCCTGTCGGATGTTGTAAATGTCCGAAGCGATGCGGCCGCCGACCTTGCCGATCATCCCGTTGCCGAAAACGGTGCTGCGCGACCATTCCGCCTGGCCACCCAGCCGCGCCATGTCGCGACCGGTCACATCCAAGTCGGACTTGCGCGCATGAGTGTCGAAACTGAGTTCCCAACTGCCCTGTCCGCCGATGGCCGCCGGGCTGAACCGGCCCTCGTGCAAGGCGTAGCCCTGGACGTTGGGCAGCTGGTCATCGACCGGCAGTTCCGATCCGCGCAGCGTCTCGAATGTGGTGAAGCCCGCCTCTGAATAGCTGCCGCGGCGGGTGCGCGAGATCTCGATATTGTTCTCCAGCCGGTCGGTGTTCGAATAATCGTAATCCAGCAGATAGCGGGAATCTGACGTCTGCTCGATCTTGAAGGTCAGCCGATAGTCCCGCGGAAGCTGGAACCGACCGCTCCCAAAGAGATAGCCGCGCAACCCGGATTGCAATTCGTCGGTCGAAAAAGCGGCATTCAGCACGATGTCGCCATAGCTGAAGGCCTGCCGATACCGGGTCTCGAGGGTCCGGGCCTTGGTCGTCAGGAACGGCGTGAGGGTGACATCGGCGTGCTCGCCGAGCGTGACGAAATAGGGAACCTTGATGCCCGCCCCAATTCTGCCGGAGTTGACGATCCGGGGCACCAGGAAACCAGTGTAGCGTTCGACAGTCGGGTCGGGCATTCTGAGGCGCGGAAAATAGGCGATCGGAAGATTTCCGATGCGGAACTGGGCGTCGTGAAAATACAACTGCCGCTCCACGTCATCGTGGATCACCTTCCGCGCCCGTATCTGCCAGAGCGGCACCGGCCGGTCGACGCAGACCTGACAACTGGAGGCGACGGTCTGATAGAACTGCGAATAGCGGCCGTCGACGCGCTGGATCTCGCTGGCCGCGACCTGAAGCTGCTGATCCAGAACCATTCGGGCGCTGCGCAGGATGCCATTCTGCAACTCCGCATCCAATTCGGCCCCGGCCGCCAGGATGACAGTGTCGGTACCTTGTTCCATAACGATCGGCCCTTCTATGACAAGGGTCTCGGCGACCGAGTCGTAGACCAGTCTGGGTGCACGAAGCCGGATGTCCTCGTAAAGGATTTCGACACCGCCGCTCGCCACGATGGATTCATCGCCGACAATCTCCACCCGGTCGGCCAGCAGCGCGGCATCCTGCGCCAGCGCCGGCCCGCCCAGTCCTGCGCAAAGCAGCACAACCGACAGAACCCGCCGCATCGTCAACCGTCTTCCAGATGCAGAAGCAGGCCGAGTGTCATCAGTATCGCCGCCGCCGGTGGTGCCCAGGCGGCCAGAAGGACGGGTATCTGGCCGTTCTCACCGAGGATCTGCGCGAAGTTGCGAACGAAGTAGATAGCAAAGCCCAGAAGAACGGCGAACAGCACCATAAGGCCGGTTCGGCCGAACCGAGTGTGGCGCATGGTGAAGCCCGCTCCGACAAGGACCATTGCGGACAGCATAAGCGGCAATGCCAGTTCCATCTGCAGCCAGACCCGATGCTGACGGGCTGAAAAACCCGCTTGTTCCAGCCGGTCGATGAAGGCCGGAAGCTCCCAGATCGGGATCGCCGACGGAGTGCCGAAACTGTCCCTGATCCGGTCCGGCGTCAGATCCGACGGGATCGTCATCGCAGATTGCGTCTGTGCCCCCTGCTCGGGGATCTCTGCACCGCGCAGGTCCCATCGCTTGGCGTTGGTCAATTGCCATGCGCCATCGTTCAAAAGGGCGCTTTCCGCTTCGATACGGTAGGCGGGCGCGCCATCGGGGGTGAATCCGACAAAGCTGACGCCAAAGAAATGCGTGCCATCGAGGTTGGACCGTTCTGCGCGGATGACGGTCTGACCGTCCTGGTTGCCCTGGCGGAGCCACAGACCTTCCTTGCTGATCGACAGTACCGATTCTTCGCGTTCGGAATAGCGATTGGCCACGAGTTCATACTGCTTGGTCGTTGCCGCGACGATCGGATTGACCGTCGCGACCGAAAGCGCGCCCAGAAGGAAGGCGACGATGACCGGCGAGGCCAGGCTGCGCAGCGCAGAGCGCCCGGCGGCGCGGGTGACGACCAGTTCGCTTTTGCGCGCGAGATTGAGAAACAGCGCGATCGTCGCAAGAATGACCACAAGCGGAAGGATGCGGTATAGGCCCGCCGGCACGTTCAGCGCGGTCAGGTGCAGAATGCCGAAGAAGCCGATCCTCTGGGCATCGTATTTGCGCAGTTGTTCGACCATGTCGAGCAGGGCGTAAAACGCCAGGAACAGCAGCAAGAGGCCCAGGAAGGTCGTCAGGAACCGACGGGCGAAATAAAGATCCAGCCTCATGTCGCTGCCGTCCTGCGAAACCCGCGCAACAGGGCAGGACGTTCCGAAAGCCACATCAGGCCCGCCAGCACCAGCAGCCCCAGCCCGGTCGATGCATAGACCAGCGGCCAGAGTGCGGCATCGTTTCGCGCCATGTCCGCCATCAGGTTGTCGAAGGATTTCAGCAGTATGAGGATCACGATGGCCGACATAATCTGCCGCCACAGGCCGAACCTGCTGTAATTACCGATCATCAGCGTGGCGAAACCCACCAAGGCTGCAACGAACGAGAGCGTCGCTTGCGAGAACCGGTCATGGCCTTCCTGCAGCATTTCGGCCCGCGACGCGTTCGTGTTCCGGATCATTTGTCTCGACGGAAAGATCAGCTCGGCCGTAGAGCGTTCCTCGGGACGCGCCCGTCCGCTCCTCGTCTCTCCCATCATCGAACCGATGTCGAAGGCGAAATCGGCGAACCCCGTCGTGGACAACCGCTTGTCGGCAAGCCGCAGCGTCTGGGCCATGCCGTCGAACATGAGCAGCTTGGGGCCGTCATCGTCCCGGATCAGCAGCGCACGCTGCGCGGTGTAGGTCGTGCTCTGGTTCTCGCCGCGGCTGTCCGACAGGTAGACATGACGCATCTCGCCCTCGGGCGTGATCCGGCGGATATAGAAGGTGATCCCGTCCGCCGGATGCAGGAAGGTCCCCTCGCGGAACAGCCGGTTGGTCATGTCGTTGGCAATCTCGACCTGGCGCTGGCGAAGTTCGGCTATGCTGGCAGGCACCAGGAAATGCGTCATCAGCGAGACGAGAAGCGCGACGAAGAGCGAAAACACAAACACCGGACGGGCCAGCCGCCACGAGGAATAGCCGGTCGCCTGAACCACCACCATTTCAGATTCCGACGACAGCCGGTTCACGACATAGACCGAGGCGGCAAACGCGGCCACCGGCATCACCAGCCGGATCACGTTCGGCAGGCTCAGTGCGGTGAACTCGAGAAAGACGATGGCCGACTGCCCGTTGGCGATGAGCTGGTCGAACAGCACCACGGCGCGGTTGATCCAATAGACCATCACCAGCACCAGCGAGAAGAAGCCGAACAGCACCATGAGCTGTGAAAACAGGTATCTGTCGAACTTTCCCACCCGCACCTCTGATTGTCGCCGCCCGCGTTTTGCGGCGACTCTATCCGATCGGAGGAGGCGGGAAAACTGATATCTGGTCAATCGCGGAACGTCGGACTAGGTATGACGAAACATCGCGAAGGAGATGCCAATGACCGCCCCAATCCGCCCGGAGTTCACTGCCGTCGACCTTGATGCGCTTGCCGGATTCGAGGGTCGCATCGCGATTCTGATCGGCGAGGACGGAAAGCTCGACCAAGGCGCGCGGCGGATCAACAAGCTGACGCGCGGCGCGCTGGAGCGGCTGGTCGGATCGGAGGCCTTCGAAAAGATGAAGGAGGGCGAGGCGACCGACCTGGCATGGCCGACAGGGCTATCCGCAGATGTGGTTCAGGTCGTGCGGCTGTCGCGCCGCGCCTCGATCGAAGAGAGCCGCAAGGCCGGGGCGGCCATCGGCAAGGCTGCCAAGGACCGCGATCTGCTGGTGGTCGCCGGAACGCTCAAGCATCCGGCCGAACTGGCGCTCGGGCTGGTGCTGCGGGCCTATGAGTTCAGCGATCACAAGACCAAGGACGTGAAGAAACCCGGCAAGCTGCGCGTCATGTGCAGCGATCCCGAAGGCGCGGCGACTGACTGGACAGCGCCGGAGGCGCTGGCCGAAGGTGTGTACTTCAGCCGCGATCTGGTCAGCGAACCCGCGAACGTGCTTTCGACCAGCGAATTCGCCGCAAGGCTCGAAGCGATGAAGAAACTGGGGCTTAAGGTCGAGGTGCTGGAGGAGAAGGTCCTCGAGAAGCTCGGCATGCGGGCGCTGCTTGCGGTCGGGCAAGGATCGGCCATGCCTTCGAAAGTCGTGGTCATGGAGTGGCAGGGCGGTGGCAAGGAAGCCCCGCTCGCCCTTGTCGGAAAGGGCGTTGTTTTCGACACCGGCGGCATCAGCCTCAAGCCGGCGGCTGGAATGGAAGACATGACCATGGATATGGGCGGCGCCGGAACCGTCTCGGGCGTGATGAAGGCGCTGGCGCTGCGCAAGGCCAAGGCGAATGTCGTGGGTCTGGTCGGACTGGTCGAGAACATGCCCGACGGGCTGGCGCAGCGGCCCGGCGACGTCGTCAAGTCGATGAAGGGCGACACGGTCGAGGTGATCAACACCGATGCCGAGGGCCGTTTGGTCCTCTGCGACGTGATGTGGTACGCACAGGACCGGTTCAAGCCTGCGGGCATGATCGACCTCGCCACGCTGACCGGAGCCATCATCATCGGACTTGGGCATGAGAATGCAGGCGTTTTTTCCAATGACGACACGCTCTGCAACGCCTTCCTCAAGGCCGCCGGGGCCGAGGGCGAGGGCGCGTGGCGCATGCCGCTGGGCAAGGCCTACGACGAGATGCTGAAATCCAACATCGCCGACATGAAGAATGTCGGCGGGCGTCCGGCGGGGTCGATCACGGCCGCGCAGTTTCTGCAACGCTTCGTGAAAGACGAAACGCCGTGGATCCATCTCGACATCGCCGGGGTCGCGAGCGTCAAGAAGGACACCGATCTGGCCCCGAAAGGCGCGACGGGCTGGGGCGTTCTGGCGCTGAACCGGCTGATCGCCGATCGCTACGAAAGCTGATGGGGGCGGTCTATTTCTATCACCTGACCGAAGCGCCGCTGGAAGCGACGCTGCCCTCGCTGCTGGCCAAGGCACGGGCGGCGGACTGGCGCGTGGCGGTGCGGGGCACCGATGCGCAACGGCTCGACTGGCTCGACGAAAAGCTCTGGCTCGGCCCCGATGACGGCTTTCTGCCACATGGCCGCGCCGGAGGAGAGTTCGATGCGGATCAGCCAATTCTTCTGACCGAGGCCCCCGACATACCGAACGGCGCGTCCTGCCTGATGACCATTGACGGCGCGGCTGTGTCAGCCGCCGAGGTCGCGGCGATGGAGCGGGTCTGCATCCTCTTCGATGGCAACGATCCGCCCGCCCTTCAGGCGGCCCGCGATCAGTGGAAGGCGCTGACCGGGGCAGGCTGCGCCGCGCAGTACTGGGCGCAGTCCGACGGGGGATGGACGAAGAAGGCCGAAAGCGGCGGCTGACGAGATCTGAAAGGCGCAGCTTACGGCTGATTGTAGCAGTTACGGCTGATTGTAGCAGCTAGGCATCGGCGCTTTCGCCGCAACGCTCAGCGGGTGAGGATCAGCCGCCCATCCTCGATCTCGATACGGCGGAAGCGCTGCAGATAATCCATTCCCAGCAGCGACCCGTCCATCTCGCCCTGGTTGACGAACACCGTCACGTTACGGTCCACGACGTCGCCAAGCCGGATCTCGTTGACCCGCGCGCGGGCGGTCTGGACAATGCCGTTGGCGGTGCTGGCACGTCCCGAATAGGCAAGATCCGCCGCGTCGATGCCGATCCGCTCGGCGTCCTGCCGCGACAGGACGATGCCGGACGCCCCGGTATCGACGACGAAGGGCAGGTTGGTGCCGTTGACGTTCAGGACAAGCTGGTAATGCCCGTCGGGCCCACGCGGCACCTCGATCACCCCTTCGCCGACAACCATCTGGCGCGGCGCGACATCGTCGCGGATATCGGACCACAGGCCCACCCCGGCGATGACGCCGACGAAGATCACGCCCCAGATCGCCGCCTGCTGCGCGGTCTTGCCAAGGTTATCCCGGCTTTGGGCAAGAAAGTAACCGCCGACCGCTAGGCCGAGCAGGATCAGATAGGCCAGTCTTCCATAGTCTTCCGGGGACATCTCGGGCTCCTTTCCGACTTTCAGATAGGCAGTGCCACGGGAAATTTCACCCCGCGGATCGCATCGCCAGTCCGAATCCGGCCAGCCCGTCCAGCACGAACTGTACCGACAGGGCGGCCAGCAGCATTCCCAGAAGCCGGGTCGTGACGTTGATGCCGGTATCCCCCAGTGCGCGTTCCATTACTCCGGCGCCCAGGAAGGATATGCCCGACAGGATCACGACGACAACCATCACCAGATGCACCGCCAGAACGCCCTGCCAGGCCTCGGCCTGGCCGACCAGAAGGATCATCGTCGCCATCGCGCCCGGCCCGGCGATCAGCGGAATCGCCAGTGGAAAGACCGACGGGTCGCTGGCATTGGGCGTCTGGCTCTGCCGGCGCGGGGTGCGGCGCTCGAACAGCATGTCGAGGGCGGTGAGGAACAGCAGGATGCCGCCGGCGATGCGGAAGGCCGGGATCGAGATGCCGATGAATTCGAGCACCGCCTCGCCCAGTAGGCCGAAAGCGGTCAGCAGCAGGATCGCCACGATGCTGGCGCGGATCGCGACCGCGCGACGATGCGCGTCATCAGTGCCCTTGGTCAGGGCGATGAAAAGCGGCGCGAGCGCGATCGGGTCGATCACCACGAGAAGCGTCACGAAGACGGTGATAAGAGCACCGGTATCCATCTATGCGTCGGCGCCTTCCAGTTTTTCCAGCGCCGCAAGCCAGAGCGCCTCGGCCCGGTCGAGCGCCTCCATCACCTCGGCATATTTGCGCTGCCAGACTTCGGCCTCGCCCTTCTTCTCGTCGTCGTAAAGCGCCGGATCGGCCAGTTTCTTGGCCAGCTTGTCGCGCATCTCGTTCAGCTTGGCGACCCGCGCCTCGCATTTGCGCGCCTCGGCCTTCATCGCCAGCACCTCGTCACGGCTGGCGGCGGGCCGGACCGATTTGGCCTTGGCCGGCTTCTCGGCAGGCTTGTCCGAGGTCAGCAGCATCTTGCGGTAGGATTCAAGGTCATCCTCGTAGGGCGCGACGCGGCCGTCCTTGACGAGCCACAGTCGATCGGCCACCAGCGACAGCAGGTGCATGTCGTGGCTGACGAGGATCACCGCGCCGGAATAGGCGGTCAGCGCTTCGACCAGACCTTCGCGGCTCTCGATGTCGAGGTGGTTGGTCGGTTCGTCGAGGATCAGCAGATGCGGCGCGTCGATCGTGGCCAGCAGCAGCGACAGCCGTGCCTTCTGGCCGCCGGAAAGCCGCCCGGCCTCGAGGTCTGCCTGATCGGCGTTCATCCCGAAGCTGGCAAGGCGCGCGCGCAGCTTGGCCGGCGTCTCGGAGGGCCGCAGGCGGCGGACGTGCTGGATCGGCGTCTCGTCGGGGTGGAGTTCCTCGAGCTGATGCTGGGCAAAATAGCCGATCCGCAGCTTGTTCGAGCGCGTCACGCGCCCGCCCATTGGTTCAAGTTTGCCGGCCAACAACTTGGAAAGGGTTGATTTTCCCTCTCCGTTCCGGCCGAGGAGCGCGATACGGTCGTCCTGGTCGATGCGCAGGTTCAGTTTCGACAGCACCGGCGTGTCGGTATAGCCGACGCTGGCGCTTTCCATGTTGATGATCGGGGGCGAAAGCTCTTCCGGTTCAGGGAAGCTGAAGCGGCGCAGCGCGGCCTCTTCGGGCCTTGTGATCGGCTGCATCTTATCTATCATCTTGAGGCGCGACTGCGCCTGCTTGGCCTTGGACGCCTTGTAGCGGAAGCGGTCGACGAAGCTTTGCAGGTGGGCGCGGCGGGCGTCCTGTTTGACCGCTTCGGCCTCGGCGACCGCCAGTTTCGCGGCACGGGTGCGCGCGAACGTATCGTAGGGACCTTGGTAGAGTGTCAGCTTGCGGTCCTCGAGGTGCAGTATCGCGCCGACGGAGCGGTTCAGCAATTCGCGGTCATGGCTGACAATGATCAGCGTGTGCGGGTATTTGGTCAGGTAGTTTTCCAGCCACAGAGCACCTTCGAGGTCGAGATAGTTCGTCGGTTCGTCCAATAGCAGCAGGTCGGGGGCGGAAAAGAGCACTGCGGCCAGCGCCACGCGCATCCGCCAGCCGCCCGAGAAGGCCGAACAGGGTTGCAGCTGTTCCTGATAGGTGAAGCCGAGGCCCTTGAGGATGGCGGAGGCCCGCGCCTCGGCGGACCAAGCGTCGATATCAGCGAGGCGGGTCTGGATTTCGGCGATACGGGTGCCGCTGGTGGCGGTCTCGGATTCGGCCATCAGGCGGGCGCGTTCGGTATCGGCGGCCAACACGGTGTCGATCAGCGAGACCTCGTTGCCCGGCACCTCTTGCGCGACGCCGCCGATCCGGTGGCGCGAGGGCAGGCGGATCTCGCCGCCCTCAAGCACCAGTTCTCCGCGGATCAGCTTGAAGAGCGTGGTCTTGCCGGTGCCGTTGCGCCCGACGAGGCCGACCTTGTGGCCGGTCGGAATGACGGCGCTGGCGCCATCGATCAACGGGCGGCCCTCGACGGAATAGGTTATGTTCTCGATCCGGAGCATGGGCGGTCTCTGCACGAGGCAGTGGAAATGGTCAATCGCTTGCGCGAGGGTTTGCAGCGTCCTGCGGACGCCGCAAGCCTGCGGCGCGGATATTTGGAAGACAATGAAGCCGGGACGTTCGAGGCTTTTCAAGCCGGATGCTGCATGTTAGGGCAGCGCGGAATTTGCGGCGGGCATGGGGCCTGCCTGCGGACCTACAGACAAGAGGCAATTCATGGCCACCGAACGCACCCTTTCCATCATCAAGCCGGACGCGACCCGCCGCAACCTGACCGGCAAGATCAACGCCAAGTTCGAGGAGGCGGGGCTGCGCATCGTCGCGCAGAAACGTATCCATCTGACCCCGGCGCAGGCCGGACGGTTCTACGAGGTCCACAAGGACCGCCCGTTTTACGGCGAGTTGTGCGAGTTCATGGCCTCGGCGCCCGTGGTCGTGCAGGTGCTGGAGGGCGAGGGCGCCATCGCCAAGAACCGCGAAGTGATGGGAGCCACGAACCCCGCCGACGCAGCGCCGGGCACGATCCGCGCCGAGTTCGCTGAATCGGTCGGTGAGAACTCGGTCCATGGCTCGGACGCGCCGGAAACGGCGAAGGAGGAGATCTCGTTCTTCTTCTCGGGGCTGGATATCGTCGGTTAGGACTGCCGCTTTACGACGCCTATGGCATTCAAGGCCGCCTCGAAATCGAGGCGGTCTTTTTTACGGGACGGCGACGCCGCGGCGATGGTCTTCAGCTGGTCGAACCGGACACGCAACGCGTCCTTTTCGGCGCCCCGGCAGTCGTTCCAGGGACGCCCCTGCAGACCCATCACGAGGGCGTAGTACCCGATGAAATGCGGCGCTCCGCCGGATTGCAGATATTTGAGATAGGCGGCATCGGCGCCGAGCGCGCGGAGATCTTCCGCCGATGTTATCCCGGCGCGGGCGAAGCCCTTGTCCGAGGCAGGGCCAAGATTTCGAATTGAGGAAACGGGGTCTGTCACGGGTTCTCCTGAACCCGGAGGATATCCTGATCGGCGCCGGATGTCAGCGGGTCAGATACTGGCCCAGTCGCTGAAGCGGGTGGGCGTTTCCGATCCGCCCTGCTGCGTCGAGCCGATAGTGCTGTTGCCAGCCTGGCGTTGCGTTTGATCGGCTGGTTTCTGCTGCTCGGCCTGCTGCCGGTCGGGGTGTTCCCGTCCGGATCCGGTCTGGCTCTGTTGGCTAACTCTTGCCATCTCTTGCTCCAATGCCATGCCCTTGGGCTGTGGCGTCACGCGTTACACTGTGGAAAAGTCTGACCGCGAACGGGTTTTCCGCAAACAGGCAATCATGCGGATGGGGCCGGAGCGTGGCAGAAATGCACGAATAGCGAGGCGCTCGGTTCAGCTCGGGTACGGTCTTCCATTGCTTTGCGGTTATGGGGCGAAACCCAGTACCGCCTTGATTATAAGAACTTAATCCGCGTCGCATCGGACTGATCCGGGGCTTGTGACAGCAATTGACACCGCGGTCGGCGCTTGCCAAGTCACCTTTTTGCGATCAGCGCCGACGCTGTTGCGACTGTTGCATCAATGTTTCGGCACCCCGAATACTGTTGACCGAAGACGCCAAAATTGCGGCGTTGCGGGCCGCTTTCCCGCGCGGGTTCCTCAGCAAGACTCCGCCGTTTCGGTGGCGAGTCTTCGCTGCCCCTCGATTTGATCTGGCAACGCTGCTGGCTATCTCTGCTGGCAGTAGGAACCAGTCTTATTGCGAGGGAATATTCGATGAAACTTCCGACAGCTTTGCCCGCCCTGACGCGTCCCGCCGCCATCTCGCTGATCTGCCTCGGGGGCCTGATTGCGCCTGTTAGTCCGCTCCATGCGCAAGATATCTCGCTGAACGGGGTCGCGCTGGACACGATCGATGATAACCGGTTCTTCACCCGTGTCGGCGGCACGGTCCGCGACGATGTGAGTTATGAGGGTCTGACCGCCGGACAGACTTATACGCTTGCGGCGCAGCTTCAGAACATGACCACCGGGGAACCGACGGGCGAAATGGCGTTCCACACCTTCACGCCGGATGCGCCAAGCGGAACTGCCAGCATCGAGTTGCCGGTCCCGCAGAACCGGACAGACTTCAATATCGACTACGTCGTTTTCGTTAACCTTTACGAGGGCGAGGTGGGTGCGGGAAGCGTGGAGGATGCGACGGTGCTGGCCACGCTCGAGGATACCTCGAATATGGACCAGACGATCCAGTCGCATGCGATCCAGGCGATAACGGTAACGGCGGCCGACGCCGCCGACGGCGATGATGCGTTGCCTCCCGAGGGTGGCACGATCCTGGCCACCGTCGATTACGTGAACCTGGTGGAAGGATACAAATATGCGCTTTGGGGTCAGCTTCTGACGCCAAGTGGCCAGGGGATCGGCATCTATGCGAACGCCCCCGAATTCATTCCCGAAGAAAAGAACGGCAGCCTGACAATGGAATTCACGGTACCCGAAGGCTATGACGGAATACGGCTGGTGCCTGCCATTGGCCTGTTTCACCACAACCGCGTGGAGGTCGGTGAGGATGGTCTGCTCAGCTATCTGCCCGATGCCCCTAACCCGGTGATGATCGCCTCCGATCCCACTGTCGGCGCTGCAGAACAAACCGTTGACATCGGCACGCCATTCGAGGAGCAGCCGCAATAGTTCGGGCGATAGTTCATGGGCCTTTCCAAGCGGGGCAGCCCTACGGGGTCAGCGTGAAACTCTCGTCCGGAAAGTACTTCGCCAGACGCACATCGGCGGCACGGGCATGGCCCTCCATTCCCTCGAGCCGGGAGATCCGCGCCGTCGCTTCCGCGACCGGGCGCGCGCCCTCGCGGGTCGCCCGCTGCCAGGTCACGATCTTCATGAACTTGTGCACGCTCAGACCGCCGGTATAGTTCGCCGCGCCCGAGGTCGGCAGCACATGATTGGTGCCCGTTGCCTTGTCGCCATAGGACACGGTCGTCTCCTCACCGAGAAACAGCGAGCCGTACGAGGTCAGGCGGTCAAGCCACCAGTCGAGATCCTCGGCCTGCACGGTCAGATGTTCCGGCGCATAATCCTCGGATATCTCGGCCATCTCCTCTCGGTCAGCGCAGAGGATCACCTCGGCATAGTCACGCCAGGCCGCAGTCGCGTTTTCCCGATTCACATCGGGCAAATCATCGATCAGCTGCGGAACCACGCGCATCACCGTTTCGGCAAGACCGCGGTCATCGGTCACCAGCCAGACCGGCGAGTTGTAGCCGTGCTCGGCCTGACTGACCAAATCCGTGGCGACGATATGCGCATCCGCCGATCCGTCCGCCAGGATCAGGCTGTCGGTCGGTCCCGCGACCATGTCGATACCGACGCGGCCGAAGAGAATTCGCTTGGCTTCTGCCACGAACTGGTTGCCCGGGCCGACCAGGATGTTGGCCTTGGGCAAGCCGAACAGGCCGAAAGTCATCGAGGCCACGCCCTGCACTCCGCCCATCGCCAGGATTTTGTCCGCGCCGCAGACATGGGCGGCGTAGATGACGGCCGGCGCAATCCCCACACCGGGGCGGGGCGGCGAGCAGGCAGTGATGTGACGGCACCCGGCGACTTTCGCCGTGGTCACCGTCATGATGGCACTGGCGACATGGCTGTAGCGCCCGCCCGGCACATAGCAGCCCGCCGCATCGACCGGTATCGTCCGCTGACCGGCGGTCAGGCCAGGTACGATCTCGAGCTCGACATCGGCGATGGTGGATTTTTGCGCTTCGGCAAAACGCCTTACATTGTCATGAGCGAACAGGATGTCCTGCTTGACCCTTTCAGATACCTGACCACAGGCTGCGTCGATTTCCGCGGGCGACAGGACGATGCTGCCATCGTATCTGTCGAACTTCGCCGCGTATTCGCGCGCCGCCGCTTCGCCCCGCGCCTCGATATCGGCAAGGATGGCCCGAACCGTCTGCTGGACATCCGCCGCGTCGGATGTCGCGGTCAACTTCGCTTTCTTGAGGTATTCACGCGCCATCTCGCCGGGTCCGATCTTGTTACATCCGGCGGGATGTAAGCGCTTACACGCGTGTTTGGCAAGCGTTTACACGACAGCGCCGGAGCGACATAGTAACCTGCCACCTGATCGGGGGCGAAAGATGGAAGGATGCGACCGGGATGGCCTCACAGCGTTCCACTCCGACCCTTGAGGACGTTGCACGCGAAGCGGGGGTCTCGACGGCCACGGTCTCGCGCTGCCTGAACTCGCCAAAGCAGGTCATGGAAAGCACGCGGGCACGTGTGATGAGCGCCGTGCAAAGTCTTGACTACTCACCGAATTTCGGCGCCCGCGTCATGGCTGCTCGGCGGACCCGCACGATTGGCGCCATCATCCCGACCATGGAGAATGCGATCTTCGCCCGTGGCTTGCAGGCCTTTCAGGAGGAATTGCACGGCAAGGGTTACACGCTCCTCGTGGCCTGCTCGTCGTACCGGCCCGACCGTGAGGAAGAGCAGGTGCGCGCCCTCGTCGCGCGCGGGGCAGATGGGCTGTTGCTGATCGGACATGACCGCGATCCGTCGATCTGCCGGTTCCTCGAAATGCAGACCGTGCCTGCGGTCGCGGCCTGGGCCTTCGACGAGGGGGCAGAGTTGCCCTCGATCGGCTTCGACAACCGCAAGTCGATGCGGATGCTGGCCGAAACCGTGCTTGGCATGGGACACAGAAAGATCGGCATGATATCGGCTGATACCGCGGCGAACGACCGTGCCCGGCTTCGCGTGATGGGGGTCAAAGACGCCATGGAGGCGAAAAAGCTGCCAGCGGCCGACCTGCAGGTCGTTGAAACCACCTATGGTATCGACACCGGCGCCAGGGCTTTCGAAGGCCTGATGTCTGCCGAAGGAAAACCGACCGCGATCATGTGCGGCAACGATGTGCTTGCCGCCGGTGCATTGCGCCAAGCCCGGCTTATGGGTCTTGCGGTGCCGGGCGATGTTTCGATCACGGGTTTTGACGATATCGAACTGGCCAAGGTGCTGGTTCCGGCGCTGACCACCGTTCACGTCCCGCATCGCGAGATGGGTAAGAAGGCCGCGCGGCTGCTGGTCGAAATGGTCGAAGGCAAGGCCGAGGGCCGATCACTGGAACTGGACGTGTCGATACGGATGAGAGAGACGCTGGGACCGCCAGCGGATAAGAATTAGCGTTTTCGGGGGCGTGCCAGGGCGATCTCACAGACAGGAAGGTTGCCGTGAGACACGTTTCAAAGCATGAGGGTCGACATGACCAAGACGATTCTGATCACTGGCGCCACGGACGGCATCGGACGGGCGGCCGCTCGGAGCCTCGCCGAACATGGCCATGAGCTGTTGATCCATGGCCGGAATGCAGCAAAACTCGCCGCGACAGCCGAAGAACTTGAAGCTCTGCCCGGAGCGGGCCGGATCGAGACCTTCCAGGCCGATCTGTCCGACCTTTCGGAAGTCGCGCAATTGGCAAGTGCCGTCCAAGCCGCGCACGACCGGATCGACGTGCTGATCAACAATGCCGGCATACTCAAGACCGATCATCCGACGACGCATAGTGGTGAAGATATTCGCTTTGTCGTCAATATCTTGGCGCCAGCACTTCTGACGCGACTCCTTCTGCCGCTCATCTCCGCTGAGGGGCGCATCGTGCATCTGTCATCAGCGGCGCAGGCACCGGTGGATCTGGATGCGATGTCCGGGCGGAGCCGGCTTGAAGCGATGGACGCCTATGCCCAAAGTAAGCTTGCACTGACGATGTGGAGTGCGTCGCTTGCGGCCGAGCTTGGGGCAGGCGGGCCGGTATCGGTCGCAGTGAACCCCGGCTCGCTGCTGGCAACCAAGATGGTCCGGCAGGGCTTTGGCGTGTCGGGCAGCGACATCGGCATTGGGGCCGACATTCTGGTCCGCGCGGCCCTGTCCGAAGAGTTCGCGGACGCTTCGGGATTGTATTTCGACAATGATGCGGGGCGGTTCGCATCCCCGCATCCGGATGCGGCGAACCGGTCCAAAGTTGCACGCGTCGTGCAAGCGATCGAAGAGCGCATTGCTGGCAATCTTTAACTGCGCCGGCGGCACGGGCCTCTAGCACGGCTCTAGCTCCGAACTCTCGCCATGGTCGGATCATAGGGGGACGCAGCGATTACGGTTGCGTCGACAAGCTCTCCGCACAGATCGAGTTTCATGCGGTCGCCTTCACTGGCCAGCGCCAAATCCAGAAAGGCGTAGGCCAGATTCAGACCGGTCCGATGCCCCCATTCACCCGACGTCACGGTGCCGACGACACGGTCGTCCTGCATCAGCGACGCTCCGCCGTGGGCCGGAGCCTCGTCGGTGCCGATCGTCAGCGTGACCAAGCGCTTGCGCGGCCCTGCGGCCGTGCGTTCGAGCAAGGCCTCCTTGCCGATGAACTCTGGCTTGTCGAGCCGCACGAAGCGATCGAGGCCGGTCTCGAACGGGTCGAACTCGGTGAGGATGTCGGCTTTCCAGTGCAGGAAACCTTTCTCCATTCGCATCGACTCGATGGCTCGTGCGCCGAAAAGCTTAAGTCCGAACGCCTCGCCGGCTTCGCGAAGCGCCCGCCATGCGGCCTGGAGCGATGCGTTCGGCACGTGGATTTCATAAGCGAGTTCGCCAGAAAAGCTGACGGCCATCACCGTCGCGGGGGCAATTCCCACGTAACATTCGCGGACACTGAGCCACGGAAACGCCTCTTTCGACCAGTCGCCGCGAGCACAAGCCGACAGCACCTTGCGGGCGTTGGGGCCAGCAAGAACCAGGATCGTCTGCTCGTTGGTCAGGCTGCGGATCTGCACGTCCTCGTCTGCCCGCAGATGCTGCCTGAGCCAATCCATGTCATGCAACTCGGCAGCCGCGGCGGAGCCGTACCAGACGCGATCCGGACCCCTGTCACTGGCGGGCAGGTTGGCAATCGTCGCCTCGCATTTGAGCATCCCGTGACGATTGAGCAGATAGCCCAGCCCTACGCGCCCGGGCCGCTTGGCGACCGCACCGCAGACCAATCGGTCAAGGAAGGCGTGACGGTCGGAACCAGTGATCTCGATCCGGTTGAAGCCATTCACTTCCGTCAGCCCGACATTGGTTTGCACGTTGGCGATCTCGGCGGCGACGAGGCCGAAGGTCTCGTCGAAATCGAAACCGAGCGTCGGGTGAAGCTCGGGGGAGGGCTTGATATACTCCATCCGCTCCCACCCATTCACCACGGTAAATTCGGCGCCCTCGGCGGCCAGAACGGCGGTCAGGGGCGTCGTGCGCGCAGGGCGGCCAGCGGGCCGGTGTTCATGCGGGAAGTGGAAGCGGAATTCGTTCTGGTAGTCCTCGATCGCCTTTAGAGCCGTCAATTCGACATTGGCGTGAGGTCCGAAGCGCCGCGGATCGATCACCCAAGTGTCATAGCAGGCCTCGCCATGCACGATCTGCTGCGCCAGAAGCCAGCCATGCCCGCCGCCTTCGCCGAGGCCTGCGCGCAGCCCGATGATGCAGAAGGCGTTGCGCTTGCCGGGGATCGGCCCGACCAGCGGCGCACCGTCGATCGTGTAGGTGATCGGGCCGTTGACCACGCGCTTGATGCCGACCTCGGTCAGGACAGGCATCCGGGCGAAAGCCCCTTCCAGCACGTCCATCACCCGGTCCAGATCGTCAGGGCAAAGCGCATTGGTGAAATTAGGGTCGATCCCGTCCATGCCCCAGGTCTTGCAATCCTGTTCGTAGAACCCGACCAGCAGCCCGTTCTTTTCCTGGCGGCAGTAATAGTCGCTGATCGGACAGCGCAGCAGCGGCATCCGGTGGCCGGCTTCGACGATGGCAGGGATGTCCTCGGTCACGAAATACTGGTGCTCCATCGAGGCGACCGGATGCTGGATCCGCATCATCGCGGCCACTTCGTTGACCCGGTAGCCGCAGGCATTGACAACGATATCCGCGTCGATGCTGCCTTTGGTGGTTTCGACCGTCCAGGTGTCGTCCTTATGCTGGGTCAGCCGGGTCACGGCGGTGTTGCGATAGAGCTCGGCCCCGGCCTTGCGGGCGTGGAAAGCCAGCGCCTGGCAAAGCTGCGCCGCGTCGATATCGCCATCCTCACCGTCCCAGAGCCCGCCCAGCAGGTTGTCGGTCGAGATCAAGGGATGCCGCCGCGCGCATTCCTCGGCATCGATCACCTCGAATGTCACCCCCATGCCGCGCGCCATCGAGGCGAAATGGCGATAGCCATGCATCTGCGCTTCTGTATTGGCCAGCCGGATGCCGCCGTCGCCATGGTGGTAGCCGACCGGATAGTCGGGATCGTCGCGCAGCTTCTTGTAAAGCGCGATGGAATGGGATTTCAGCCCCACCATCGTCTGGGTCATCCCGAAATTCGTGACCTGCGCGGCAGAGTGCCACGTGGTGCCCGAGGTCAACTCGTCACGCTCGATCAGGACGGCATCGGTCCAGCCCTCCTGACACAGGTGATACAAAGTCGAGCACCCGGCGATGCCTCCGCCGATCACGGCGACCTTGGCGCGGGATTTCATCAGTGCATCTCCTCAAAAAGAACGGCCGGTCGCAAAACACTTCGGAGCAGTGCCCAATTCCACGCCGCATTTGGTTAACCTTTGAACAGACAGCTGCTGTTTTGCGTCAATCCGTTCATTGGTCCTGCAGGCGGCCGGAAGACACCATGCCAGATTGATGCCTTAGAATGCATCATTAGACGGCAGGTTTCTGCGCCTCAATAGATTGAAGGTACATTTTCGCACTTGTCGCAGTTCGTGTGCACCGTCTCGCGACGAACCAGACCGACCCAGAATATTGCGCCGGCCGGGTCAGACGCCCGGCCTGAACACTGCGTTGCAGGCAGGGCGCGGCGTCCGGTTCAATGAAAGTCTTTGCGTGTGCCGCATGCCTCATGCTGCGATGCAGCCCTAGTCGTCGAAGCTGCCATTGAAATGCCGGCAAAAGACGCGGATTCCAAACCGCCCCTTCGCTGCATGCCGCCGGAACTAGAAGGGAGCGGACACTGCGGACCTTAATCACTGACCGCCGAACGACCGCTTTAGATTCTATTTTGGGAAGCGCTCTCAGATTGAGCTGCACAGCCGGAAGTTGCTGCAATACGACAGGGATCATCGAAGGAAGATGGCCCTCTCCGGGTCTGCTCTTTACGCTTGGCGCTGCGCTGAATGAACGATTGTTGGACTTCTGCCCGCCGCGTTTAAGGCCTCAACGTAAGACCATTGTGCAGCCGAAGCGTACTTGAGCAGTAAATGCGGCTCGAGTGGCGCAGCCATCTGGTTGCGAGGACGCAACTCTCGATCTAAGTTGCCGCTTGCGTCGACCGCATTGATCACCGTCGTTGAGGTTATGCCGCGCGGGGCAGCGAACGGGCGAAACCGGGGTGCCGAGTTACCGCTTCCGCCAGAGACCGAGGCTTCGTCATCCCTTGACGCGTTTGCGCAGTACCTCCACCTGATCAGCCAAGGCGCTGACTTGCTGTGTCAGTCCCCCTATCGCCTGCATCACGCCTTCGAATCGCGGATCGGGGCCTGGGATCTGGAAGCCGGGGTCGAAAACACCGTCGCTCTCGAGTTTCTCAAGCTTGAACTCCTTGACCTCTCGTTTCTCGATCTTTTCAGGCTTTTCGATCTTCTCCGGCTTCTCGATCTTTTCGAGTTTCTCGAATTTCTCCGGCTTCTCGGGTTTCTCCACCTTCTCGATCTTGATCTCCTTCAGGAAATCCTTCACCACCTCAGGAAATGGTTTGTCAAAGAAATCCTTGATTGGTGCCTTGCCGATATCAGTGATGGGTTTCGGAGTGAGATGCCCCAGAATCGCCGCCAGATCACGGACTCGTAGGTCATTCAGCGGCATGTCGAGGTCGATCTTGACTTCGGGCCGGTCCGCCGCCCCGATGAACGGTTCCTTCTTGTCTTTTTCGCTTTTGTCTTTGTCGGCCATGATGGCCTCCTTTTCAGGCTGGTGCAGATGCGGCGCGCGCAGGGCCCTGGCCGGGCCTCTCGGAAGCGTCGCGGGGAGTAAGAACGTCCATACGGCCGGAGTGCAGTAGTTCGGCCAGCGCGAGAGAGATCGGTTGCCCGGTGTGCCTTTCGTAGTAGACAAAGCCCGGGCAGGGATTCACTTCGAAACAGTACCATTCACCGTCCGGCGTCTCTTTCAGGTCGATGCCGGCATGCACGAGTCCGAGGTCGCGGGCCACACGCTGGCATGCAGCGGCGACACCGGGCGGCAGGTCCGTCGGTTCCATCTCGAGCAAAAGCCCATCCCGTCGCGCATAGCGGTAGTCGACAGCCTCGGTTCTGACTCTGGTGGCGAAGAGCTGGTCGCCAACGGTATGGACCCGCACATTGTCGCCAGGCACGAAGGCCTGAAACTGCGCCGGGCCATGGCGTAGAAGGTCGAGCCGCTCCATTTGCGCTTGCCCTAACCGACGCACCACCGACCGGATCCCGCTGATTGATTTGTAGATCAGCCCGTCGTGTTCGGCGTCGAAGGCCCTTACAGCTGCGGGGTCGTTGGTAACGAGGGTCGGCGGCACAAGCAGGCCCGCCTGGGCGATAAGTAGCAACTGGTGCGGCTTGCTGTTGTTGGACATGCCGCCGCCCATCCGGTTCACTACCGGGCAATCTAGGTGATCGAGCAGGAGTATAAGCGCGGTGTCGGCCTCGAGTTGAAGTTCGTTGGCCTGCGCCATGGGCAGGCCTGCCAGAGGCGTGCGACCTTCGGCGCCGAGAAAACGCACGAATGCGCCGCTGATCGCCTCGAGTTCCAGCCGCCAGTCCGGCCCTCGGAGTTGCCCGGCTAGCCGCCCATCAGTCCAGGACACGTCCATGCCGTGGTCAGCCGGGTAGTGCCCGAGATCGAGAAGCCGATAGGGATAGCCGCAATCCTCGATCCGGGAACACAGAAGTTCGGTCACAGTGTCCGCGATGCCGCCTGCCACCAGAATCATCGCGACGCCTCCACCAGATCGACTGTCCTTGTCGGAGCGACTTGCAGCAAGTCGGTAACAGCATCGACGATCTGCGACTGCGTTCGTTTTTCGAAATGCATCAACTGCGGCAAAGGGTCGACATCGGCGACTGCCCAGCCCCGACGGACGCGCCCGATCGTGACCTCGACGAGGTCAAGACCGGCCATCTCTGCGAAGCGGCGCAGCGGGCCGTCCAGCGTTGCCTCGAGTGGCGTCGGCGCTCCGCCCCAGATAACCTTGCAACCGACGATGCAGACCGGTCGGGGCGTATGATGCGGTTCGACAAGGCATACAGGTGCGTAATTCTGCAGTGCCCCGACTCCTGCCCATTCCGCTGGTCCAACCAGCCAGCCCTGGCCTCGCACGAGCGAGGAGCAGACCGCGCCCGGCACCTCGTCCGCCTCGAGGTTGCCTCGAAAGCGCTCCGCTGCCTCCGGATCAGATGTCACTACAATCTCCGGCACCGTTAGTCCGGCGCGGCGGAGGAGCGGCAACCAGTACAGCAGCGGGTTGCGCGGCCGATACCAAAGATCAGCCCCGATGCGGTTTACCACCGGGCAATCGAGTGCGGTCAACCAAGCCAACACAGCGGCCTGAGTTTCAGCCTGCACATAGGCATGATCACTGGGTCTCCAGCCTGCCGGATCGAGACCGCCGCTGGCGCGCAGGAATAGGCTTTCGACCTCGCAGGGATCAATATTGTCGAGCGTTACGGCCGCGCATGGCCGCACCGTCTTTCCATCCGGCTCTATGCGCAGATCAATGCGGGAAGTCGGCGCAAAGGCTGCCTCGACAATGCGGGTCTGAAGACCGCGCGCCGTCAGGTTCGATAGCACGGCGCTGCATAAGGAATCGGCAGGGTGGCCCAAGATCAGGTGCATGCGTGTACGCCCATTGAGGATCGAAGTACTCGCGAATTGCAGCCAGCGGTGCAGCGGTAACTCGACCACATCCCTTCGGGCCGCTATGCCGCAGCTCGGGTTGTCCGCAAAATAAGAAATTCATCGCCACGCAAGGACATACCTGCGCTCAGGTGAGATGATGAAGCATCATTGTGTTTAATGATTGATTGTCCCACCGCCGGACGATTCCGTCAACGGAAACATTGAGGCCGGCCTGAGATGCCTTGGCCTGATCGGCTGGAAACAGCCATAGCAGGTCGCCGAACCTCTGCCGGATTGGCGCCACGATCGGGACGGCGTCCACCTCGAAGTCAACGGGCGACAGCGTGCCGTTGTTCGTGTGCTTGCGCTTCGGGTTGTAGAAGAGTTCGATGTATTCGAACACGTCGTGCCGTGCAGCTTCTCGTGTCGGATAGGTGCGGCGTCTGATCCGCTCCCGTTTCAGCAGTCGGAAGAAGCTCTCGGCAACCGCGTTGTCATGGTAATTGCCGCGCCGGCTCACGCTGGGTTCCAGATTGTGCTGGCGGAGAAACGTCTGCCACTCCCGGCTGGTGAATTGGGACCCCTGATCGGAATGCACCATGACCTGGCCAGCAGGCTTTCGCCGCCAGACGGCCATCACCAGGGCCTGCAAGGCAAGGTCGGTGGTCATGCGTGATAGCGCGGACCAACCGACCACGCGGCGCGAGAACAGGTCGATGACGACACACAGGTACAGCCAGCCCTCATGGGTCTTGATGTAGTGATATCGGTGACCCAGACGTGATCGGGGGCGGAGCTCTCGAACCGTTGCTCCAGTCTGTTCTCGGCCACGATAGCGGGTTTGCCTCCGTATCGGCCGGGACGGCGTTTGTAGCCGACTTGTGCGGCGCTCCCGGCCAGCGACGCCGGGCGCGCCACTTGATTCTCGGAAACCTGTTCCCCCTGATCGCGCAGATCATCCGTCAGCTTGCGATAGCCGTAGACCTTACCGCTGTCGTCCCAGGCCTGACGGATCAACTCCGTCTGACGCGCATCCTCCTGCGTACGGTGGCTTAACGGTTCCTTAAGCCATGCGTAGAAGCCGCTGAATTGGACCCGAAGCACCCGGCACATGGCCCGGACACCGAACTCTCCACGATGCGCCCGAATGAAGGCGTACTTCATTGGGACCCTCGCGCGAAGTACACCGTTGCCTTTTCTAGAATATCGCGCTGCTCGGTCTCCCTGGCCAGCTAGCGCTTCAGGCGCCGGTTCTCGGCCTCATGATCCACGCCGGGCTTCTTCGGCGCAGGATCACCGAACAGCTTTATCCACTTGTACAGGGAATGCGAGCTGATGCCCAAACGCCGCGAAACCTCCCGAACCGGATACCCCCGCACCGTGATCTGATGCATCGCGTCGCGCTTGAACTCGTCGCTGTAATTGCTTGTCCCCATCTCGGCCTCCTCGCCTCAAAGTTAGGCGGCAAAGCGTCTACAAATCTAGGGGCACCTCACAATCGCGGCCGCAATATGGACACGCGCACGCCCCGCTTCCGATTGTCACTTCGTGGTGTGAGGCGCCGCCTTGGCCCGGCTCAGATCCGGGCCAAGGCGTATCGGGCCGTCTCTTTCTTTTGTTCCTCGGTCAGAAGTGTCGCAAAGCGGTAGAAGCCGTGGATCATCTTGGTGAAGGGCAGAAGCAGGAAGAAAGTCAGCACGGTCCCGAGATGGATCGCCAGCAAGGCAGGGACTGCGGCGGTCCCGGTCGCGGCATAGAGCGCGAGGCCCGTGGCACCCGTCGCGCCGAGTAATAGAACAAACGCCATCTCGCCGCCCCAGACACGGGCCACGCCAAGGGCCTTGTCTGCTTGCATCTTGAGCCATGCGAGGCCCCCGCAGCCGATCGTCAGCAGCACGCCGCCCGGCACGCCGAGAAGCTTCGGCAGGCTGAACGGCCCGTAGGGCGCGGGCATGGCGAAGGCATAGTGCAGGATCGTTCCGGCGGAAGTCGCTGCAAAGCACAGGAGAAAGCCATACATGACCGCCTGATGAAACCAGCGCCGCCGGTCGGTATAACGGTCTTCCTTCTCGAAGTTGCAGCCTTGGCCTTGCCCGCCATCGAGGTTTTTGAGGCGCCCCGCCGACTTCGTCGCGGCGACAACGTCGCGCCAGCGCAGCCGCTGGCCGCCGACCTCTCGCCAAAATGCGCGCAAGCTGATCGCGACCGAAGCGAGCGGAAGTAGGAACGCTGGCAGGAACAGAGCGACCATCGCCCCGTGGGCGAGATAGGCGTAGAAGCCTTCGCCGCTTTCGGGACGCAGGGTTTGAAGCATCCCGAAGATGAGCGCGAATGCCGCGACCAGAGCCGCTGCGACAGCGACGCCGCTTTCGTGGAAAAGCCGGGCGAGTGGTGCGGGCCAGGCGTGACGCTCCCAGCTTTCCTGCCGCACCTCGGCCAGTGCTGCCGGGAAGTTCAGCGCGAATTCGTGCGGCTCGGTATATTGGCAGGAATAGTAGCAGCCCCGGCAGTTGTGGCAGAGGTTCGCGAGATGCGTGATGTCGCCATCCGCAAACGCCTTGTTGCGGGTCAGCGCCGGGAAGACCGAGCAGAAGCCTTCGCAATAGCGGCAGGCATTGCAGATCTCGGTCTGGCGGCGGGCCTCTGCGATGAGGTCAGTTGACATGGGCCGCGGCCTCCCGTCCTGCGATGCGTCCGAAGACGGTTCCGATGGTCATGCCGAACCCGGCGAGATAGCCTTGGCCGAGGATCGAGCCGGCCATGATCTCGCCCGCCGCCCAGATGTTGCTGACCGGTCCGTGGGCGGTATGGACCTGGGCGCGGTCCGAGACCTTCAACCCGAGATAGGTGAAGGTGACGCCGGGGCGGAGCTGATAGGCGTAAAAGGGCGGTGTGTCGATCGGGCGGGCCCAGTTGGTCTTGGCGGGGACAAGCCCGGTGGTCGCCAGACCGTCGAGCTCTGTCGGATGGAACCTGCCGGGACGGCATGCGGCGTTGAAATCGGCGACGGTCCGCGCGAGCTTGGCGCCGTCGAGGCCCATCTGCGCGCCCAGTTCCTCGATGCTGTTGGCGTGATTGGGTGGAAAGACCGAGGGCATGAAGAGGTCGATCGACTCTGCGTCGATGATCGCATAGCCGACCTGATCGGGCTGCGCTGCGACCAATCGCCCCCAAATTGCGTAGCGTTTGGGCCAGACATCCTCCCCCTCGTCGTAGAAGCGCTCGCCGTCACGGTTTACGACGATGGAGAAGGGCACGCAGTCGAGTCGCGTAACGATGCCGCCGTCGAATTTCGGTGCGCGTCCGTCGATGGCGACAGCGTGGCACTGCGTCGGATCGCCAACGCTTTCGCAGCCCTGGTCGAGCATGTCGCGCAGCACGACGCCGCGGTTGTAAGGCGTCCCCCGGATCAGGAAATTCGCCGCCGCCGGTCCCCAGGCACGGGTGAGCCACTCGGTATCCGCCTGGAATCCACCCGAGGCCAAAACCGCCGCGCGGGTTTCGATACGGACTGTCTCGCCACCGATCTGCGCGTCGAGATGGGTGAAGCGGTCGCCGTCGAGATGCACATGCGTCACTTCGGCGTTGTAGGCGACCGTGACGCCGAGATCCTCGGCGGTGTTGTAGTAGGCATTGACCAGCGCCTTGCCGCCGCCGAGGAAGAAGGCGTTGGTGCGCGACAGTGACAGGGTGCCGGAAAGCGAGGGCTGGAACCGGACGCCGTGCGCCTCCATCCACGGCAGGCATTCCTCAGAGGAACGGATCGCGAGGCGGGCGAGCGGTTCGTCTGTCTTGCCCTTGGTGACAAGCATCAGGTCGTCGAAATACTCGTCCTCGCCGTAGCTGTCGGTCAGCACCGACAGCGGCCCCTGATGCATGCAGCGGAAGTTGCGGGTGTGGCGGCTGTTGCCGCCGCGATAGGGCTTCGGCGCGGATTCGAGGATCAGGACGCGGGCACCCGCCTCGGCGGCAGTGATCGCGGCGCAAAGGGCCGCGTTGCCGCCGCCGACGATGACGATATCCCAAGGTCCGTTGAGGGGTGAGGATTTCATGGGCGTTTCCGTTCTTCAGGCCGCATCGATGGGCCGTTCGCGGCCGCGCAATGCCTTGAGCCGGACCCGATGCGCCGCCTCGATATGCGCCCGCATCAGTGCCTCGGCCCGCGTCCCGTCGCGGTCTTTCAGCGCGTCCAGAAGGTCGGCATGTTCCTTGACCGCCTGGCTTGCGCGGTCCGCCTCGGTCAGGGTTGACGGTCCGATGATCAGAAGCGTTTTTTGCAGCGCGTTCACCGATTTGATCAGGTAGCGGTTCTTCGCCGCGTCGAGCAGGGTCATGTGGAACTGACGGTTCAGTTCATAGGCCGTGCGCGCGTCCGGCGCCGCGGCAAGCTCGTCGTTCAGCGCGCCAAGCTCGTCGAGTTCCAGGTCGGAGGCCGCCCGCGCGGCGAGACGAGCGGCGGTGCCTTCAAGCACCGCGCGCATCTCGTAGAGCTCCATCACCTCGGTGTAGTCGAGCACGCGGATCGTGGCGCCCTGACGCGGGATATGGGCTACGAGCCCGTCCGCCTCCAATTGCCGGATCGCTTCGCGCACGGGCGTCCGGCTGATCCCCAACCGCTCCGCCAGTTCGGTTTCGCGCAGCCGTGCTCCGGGCAGAAGGTCGCCGCGGCTGATCTCCTCCAGCAGCCGGCGATAGGCGCTGTTGCCCTGCGGGCCGTCCTCGGTTTCGGGATTTTCGTTCGGATCGGGCATTCAAACTTCGCTTGTCATTTAGTATCCAATTGCATACAGATGGATGCAGCAAACGTCAAGCCCGGCCAGGAAGGCATCGAAATGAACCTGCTCCAGCGAGTTCCGCCGCGCGCGCTGACCGTGATGATGGCGGCGCTGGGTGCAGTGGTCTTCGCGCTCGCCGGCCTGCCGCTGCCGTTCCTCTTCGGACCGATGGCCGCCTGTCTGATCGCCGCCTTGCTCGGCGCGCCTCTGAAGGGGCTCGGTCAGGTCTCCGTCGCCGCGCGGACGATCCTAGGTGTCGCCGTTGGCGCCTCGATCACCCCGGAACTTCTGCACCAACTGCCATTTATGGCGGCGTCAGTGGCGCTGATCCCGGCCTATATCGCGCTGATCGCGCTGATCGGAGTGCCGTTTTTCAACCGCTTCTGCGGCTTCGATCCGGTCACGTCGTTCTATGCGGCGATGCCGGGCGGATTGCAGGACATGGTCATCTTTGGCGAGGCGGCGGGCGGCAATGTCCGCACCCTGTCGCTGGTCCATGCCACCCGGGTCCTGATCATCGTCACCATCGCGCCCATTTTGCTGACCCAAATCTACGGGGTGACCCTGACCAACCCGATCGGCGCCCCGGCGGCGACGATCCCGCTGAAGGAGCTTGCGCTGATGGCGGTCGCGGCCATCGTCGGCTGGAAGGGCGGCGAGCGGATCATGCTCTTCGGCGCCTCAATCCTCGGGCCGATGATCGTGGCGGCGGTGTTTTCGCTGGCTGGGTGGATCCACATGCGCCCGCCGAGCGAGGCGATCCTTGCCGCGCAGTTCTTCATCGGCATGGGGATCGGTGTCTATTACGTCGGCGTGACCCTGCGCGAGCTTCGGCAGGTCGTGGCCTCCGGGGTGGCCTTCGTGATCCTTCTGGCGATGCTCGCCGCGGCCTTCACCGAGATCGTGACGCTGGCCGGGTTCGCGGCACCGGTCGAGGCGTTCCTGGCCTATGCCCCCGGCGGGCAGGCCGAGATGACGGTGCTCGCCATCGTCGCGGGCGCGGATCTCGGGTTTGTCATCATCCACCACCTGACGCGAATCATCCTGGTCATCACCGGCGCGCCGATTGCCGCGCGGCTGCTCGGGGTGCGGAAGCGTTAGGCCTTCCAGACCTCGGGGTTGATCATGTGAATGGGTGCGCCTGCGGCATAGGCGTTGATCTGGTCGTAGATGTCGGCGAACTGCAAATCGAACTCGTCCTCGGTGACGAAGCCGATATGCGGCGTGGCGATGACGTTGGGATGCGAGATGAGCCGGTCACGAGGATCGGTCAGCGGTTCGGTGTCAAACACGTCGAGCGCGGCCATGCCGGGCCGGCCGGCATTCAGTGCTGCCAAGAGGGCGCCGGGCTGGACGAGGCCCGCCCGCGAAATGTTGACGAAAACCGATCCGGGCCGCATCGCGGCGAAATCGGCGGGCCCGATGATGCCGCGCGTCGCGGGTTTCAAACGGACATGGAGGCTGACGACATCGGATGCGGCGAAGAACGCGTCGCGGCTTTCGGCGACGGGTTCGCCTTCGGCCAGCGCCCGCGCGCGGCCATCCTCTGACGCCCACCAGAGCACCTCCATCCCGAAGGCGCGTGCATATCCCGCGACCGCACGCGCGATGCGCCCGTAGCCGTAAAGCCCCAGCACCCGCCCGCGCAGCGTCTTGCCGACGCCCATCTGCCAGTTTCCCGCGCGCAGGCTGGCCATCTGCTGCGGGATCTGGCGCATCGCCGAAAGGATCAGCCCCCAGGTGAGTTCCGCGGCGGCATAGGACGGGGTGCCGGAATGCATGTTGGACGAGAGCAGCACGCCGTTCGCGGTGCAGGCCGGAACGTCGACATGCGGGTAGACGCTGCGTTGAGAGATCAGTCTAAGGTTCGGCAGGTTCGCGAGAAGCTCCGCCGTGATCGGCGTGCGTTCGCGAAAGAGGACCAGCGCCTCGGCGTCGCTCAGACGGTCAGACAACTCGCTTTCATCGGTGACATGGTCCGTCCAGACCGTCACTTCATGCCCGTCGAGCCGCGCGAAAGAGGGCAGGCCGCGCAGCGTGTCGAACCAATCGTCGAGGATATGGACCTTCATTCAAGGTTGCCGGGGCGTCGGCACGTGAATGTCGGCCGTCAGGGCTGCCAAGGCCGCATTCACTTTCTGGCGCTGTGCGAGCAGATGATTGAACTGAGCGTCACATCCTGCAATGGGCGTCGGATAGCCCGCCAGTTCGTCAGCGATCTTCTGCTTGGCAACCTGAAGCTCGGCTTTGGCGAGCGTCATGCATTCGGCGATGTCGGTGCACATCTTCAAACCTCCGCTGCATACCATAGTATACATACCACAAGCCGTGGCTCGACTAAAGCCCTTTCCAGACACTTCCGGGCACGAACACCTCGCCATGCGCAAGCAATCTGGCCGTGCGCAGCAACCCCGCGGATCGCAACTGAAAACCGTCCGCGCCGTTCTGGTAGTCGACCGTCACCTCGATCGCGCCGGTGGGGTGTTCGATCACCACCAGCGCCGGAACGCCCGCAGGCGGCGAGAACAGACCCTCGGAAACCGTGCCCGGCGTCAGCACGCAGGAGGCGAGGCATTGCGAGCCGGTCACCGCCATCGTCGGGTGGCAATTCTTCGGCATGAAGTAGCGCGCGGCGATCGTCCCGCCGGCGCGCGGTTCGGCCAAGAGACCGAATTTCGGTGTGACGGAGCCAGAGACGTCGCCCATGCCCATCCGCTTCCCGGCCTCGATCCGGATCGGTTCCATCCGTGCGTAGAAGCCTCGGTTGGCGTCCAGTTCGGCGGCGGTCTCGTGGCCGGACAGCCCAAAATCGGCGGCGCGGGCGATGACCATCGGCATGGCGACGTCCATGCAGGTCACTTCGATCCCGTCGATCACGTCTCTGACGGCGCCGGTCGGCAGCAGGGCCCCGGTGCTGGAGCCGACGACATCCATGAAGTTCAGGTAGACCGGTGCCGCCGTCCCCGGCACGCCGTCGATTGCGGCGGAGCCGTCGTAGTGGACCTTGCCGCCGGGTGTTTCGACCACCGCCTCGATCCGCGCACCGGTGTTCACCGACAGCACGCGGATGCGCGTTGTTCCTCCGGTCGCTTCAACCAGCCCCATCTCCAGCGCCGCAGGACCGACACCGGACAGGATGTTGCCGCAGGTCGGCTTGAAATCGACCGTGCGATCCTCGACCGAGACCTGCGCGAAAAAGTAATCCACATCCGCGCCCGGATCGGCGGAGCGCGACAGCATCGCGACCTTGGTCGTCACTGCCGCCCCGCCGCCGATCCCGTCGATATTGAGCGGATGGCCGGAACCCATCACCGCCAGCAGCACCTCGGCCAGCGTCTCGCGGTCTTCCGGCAGATCAGCGCGGTTGAAGTAGGGCCCGCGCGACGTGCCACCGCGCAGGAAGTGGAACGGGATCGCGGTTTGCGTCATCTCGCTGCCCTCAACGGATTGGCCAAGGCAGATCATAGGCGCTTTGCAGCCAGCCCGATGGGAAGTTCAGGCTGAGCATGTAGGCCAGCCCCAGGATGAAGCCCGCCGCGCAGGCAGTCATCACCACGGTCTTTACCCAGGAGGCATTGGCGCGAAGCCGCAGGAACGCCACGAAGAACACGATCATAGAGATGTAGAAACCGACCAAGGCAGTCGCCGCGACCAGAGCGGCGATCCAGGCGGGGCCGGTCCAGAACCAGCTGTTGCCCTCATTGCCGACGTGATCGCCGACGATCTCGTAGTCGAAGAAGGCGGGATGATCCTCGTGCCCGCGCCACAGGTGGATCAGCAGAATGAGGCCGAAGACCACGCCGACAACGCCGACCCCGAGCGGAAAGACGGCGCCAAGCAGGGTGTGGGCCGACGCATCCCACAGCGCCATGCCGAAGAAGGCGATCATCGCGAGCGCAAAGGCAACCTGGATATTGCGGCTGGCATGCGATGTCACGGCCACTTCACTGGTTGGGCCGGTGTCATCGACCCGGTTCTTCAGTCCGAAATAGATCGAGGTGATGGTCAGGGCGGCGATAATGAGAACGCCGGGCCGGATCAGGAAGCCCCAACCATTGAACTGAAGGGCCTGATAAAAGAAGGTCTCGGCCTGCGGCGCGAGCACAAAGCCGATCAGCAGGGCGGGGCGCGGCCAGCCGAAGCGCTTCATCAGGATGCCGACAAGGCCGATTACCAGAAGTGCCACGAGATCCGAGAGGTCGCGGGTCGCCTGGAATGCCGCAAAGCAAATCAGTGCGATCATGAAGGGCGCGAGATACTGGAACGGAATCGCCGTCAACTTCGAGATCGGCTGCGCGAGCGCCATGCAGATGCCCGCGCCCATGATATTGGCGAGCGCCAGAGACCAGATGATCGAGTAGGTGACGTCGAGATCCGGGCCCACCATCGAGGGCCCCGGTTCGATCCCGATCAGAACCATGCCGCCGAGGAACACCGCCATCGACCCCGAACCGGGGATGCCGAAGAGCATCGTCGGCAGCAGCGCGCCGCCCTGCATCGCATTGTTGGCGCTTTCCGGCCCGACCACGCCGCGCGGATCGCCCTTGCCGAATTTCGACGTGTCCTTCGCGGTCTGCACTGCGTGCCCGTAGGCGATCCAGTCCACGACCGAACCGCCAAGGCCCGGGATCGCGCCGATCATGCAGCCGAAGCCGGAGCAGCGGATCGACAGGAAGATATTCCTCCACCAGTCGCGCAGTCCCAGAAGCCAGCCGGAACCGAGGGTGTTTCCTTCGGCGATCGTGCTGTTTTTGCGCAGGAGATCAGAGATTTCCGGAATGGCAAAAAGGCCGAGGCCGATGATCACCAGCGGAATGCCGTCATAAAGATACTCGGTGCCGAAGATCATGCGAAACTCGCCCGTTGCCGGCGCGGCGCCGATGGAACCGATCAGAAGGCCGACGGCACAGGCCGCAAGTCCCTTGGGCAGGCTCCGCCCCGCCAGCACGGCGACCATCGAGAGGCCGAAAAGGGCGAGCATGAACAGCTCGGCCGACCCGAACAAGAGGATCAGGGGGCGCGCGATCAGCACGAAACCCGTAAGGATGATGGCGCCGACAATGCCGCCAAAGAGCGACGAGATGAACGCCGCCGAAAGCGCGCGCGCGGCCTGTCCCTGCTTGGCCATCGGAAAGCCGTCAAGCACCGTGGCCTGACTGGCGCTTGATCCTGGTATCCCCATGAGAACCGACGAGAACGTGTCGGAGGTCGGGATCACCGCGACAAGGCCGATGAGCATCCCGAGCGCCGAGATCGGGTCCATGCCGTAGAGGAACGGCACCAGAAGCGATAGGCCGGCGATGCCGCCGAGGCCGGGTATGACGCCGATGATCAGCCCGACGGAAACCCCAAGCAGCATGTAGGTCAGATGCTGAAACGTGAACAGGGTGGCCAGTGCGGTGAGAAGTGTGTCCATCATGGCGGGGTCCTCCGGCCCGGCGCGGATCGGCTCCGGGTAATGTGGTCATTAGTATCGGAAGGTCTGGGTTCGGCGGTCCACAGATTGCAGTGGACCGCCGCTCTATTGTGGGGTGGCTGACCCTTGGGCGCTATTCGTCCGCGCCCAGCTTGACGCCGTAGTCGGCAGCAAGCATATCCACGACCTGCTTGCGCAGTTCCGGCGAGATCGTTGTGCCCTTCTGGAAGAGGGCGTCGGCCGCCTTGCCTGTCACCTGCTCGTAGGTTCCCAGAACGGCTTCCTTGTTGGCCTGATAGTCCGGATCTTCCTTCATCGCGATCACCGCCGCCTGGTAAGCGTCAACGATCTCCTGCGGTGTTTCATTGGGCAGGAACACCATCTTCTGTGCCGGGAAACCGGCCGTGAAGAAGGCGAAATAGGCGTCGTAATCCGGGCCTTCAGGCGCTTTGCCGGTCATCGTCGTATAGGCTTCACCAAAATGCGGAAGATCGGGGAAGGTCGGGTCGCGAACGAGGTTTCCGTCCTCATCCAGAGCGCCCCAGCTGAAAAGCGGAATAGCGGTGCCCGCATCGACAAGTGGCTGCACGTTCTTGATGTAACCTGACGAGGTTTGGTAGTCGATATTGGTCTCGCCACGCTCGAACGCCAGACGGCCATCGCCGCGGCCCTTGAAGCCAAAGACGTGCTGAACGTCCAGACCCATCATCTTGAAGCCCAGCAGCGGCACGAGATCGAGCGATGTCGCGCCCTGGCTGGCATAGATCAGCTTCTGACCCGCCAGTTTGGCAATGTCTTCCGGGCCGGTCACACCCGTCGAGGGCGAGGTGTAGACGACGCCGCCGGTGGGCGAGGCCATTGCGATCTTCCAGTCGGCATATTCATAGCGCACCCGCGGGTCGCCCAGAAGGTAAGGGAACTGCGTGGAACCAGAGGTGCCGAGGATCGTCAGCCCGTCCGGCTTGGCGCGGGCGGCAAAAAGGTTGGTGCCCTTGGTCGAACCGCCACCGGGCTCGTTGACGACGACGACGGTCGGTTCGCCGGGAAGATACTTGCTCAGCAGTGGCGCGTTGAATCGCGCCCAAGTGTCCGAGCCGCCGCCCGCGGAGAATGGGATGATCCATTCGATGGTCTTGCCCTCGAAAGAAACTTGGGCCGTGGCCTGGCCGGCAAGCCCGAATGCAGCCGCTGCGCCAAGTGCAATGCTGATGGCGCCGCGGCGCGTGGTAGTGAATAGTCCTGTCATGTAAGATCCTCCCATAACCGATTTCAATTCTGGAAGGGCGGGTCATGCGCCGTCAACAACGATCACACTTTCCCTCCCCTCAAACACCCGCCGCCCGAGAGTCCTCTGACTCAGGCGACTTGATAATGGGCACGATAAACGCGCATCCTGTCGAAAACCTGTCGGACGGAGCGGATGCGGATCGTCCTTGTCGAAGACAATGAGAGATTGGCGCGGGGAATCGAGAATTCTCTGCGCGACCAAGGCTATGCGGTGGACTGGCTATCCGATGGCGGTGAAGCTGATCGGTTTCTTGCGACAGAAGGGGCGGACATCGCCATCATTGATGTCAACCTCCCCGGCCTCAGTGGGTTCGACATCGTGCGGGCGCTGCGCAAGCGGGGCGGTACCATTCCAGTGATCATACTCACGGCGCGCGGCGAGTTGGGTGACCGGGTGGAAGGGCTCGATGCGGGCGCAGACGACTACCTCGTCAAACCCTTCGAAATGGCCGAGTTGACGGCGCGGATCAGGGCGCTGTCCCGGCGCCGGTCCGATATTCGCACAGGGACTCAAGAAATGGGCCAATTGGTTTTTGATCGGATCGCCCGGACAGTGACTGGCCCGAACGGAGCGATCGACCTGCCGCGGCGGGAGGTTGCCCTGCTCGAATGCCTCGTGGACCACAGCGGCATGGTCGTTTCAAAGGAGCGTATTGCCGACACGCTCTACGGCGTCGGTTCCGACGTGGACGCAAACGCCGTGGAACTTTTGATTTCCAGATTGCGGCGCAAGTTGGCTGGCACAGGCGTCACGATTAGGACCGCGCGCGGCTTGGGATACCTCCTGGACGACGGCGCCGCATGAACCATTGGTCACTGCGTAGTCGGCTTTTTTTCTTGATCATCCTGCCGCTGATTCTTGTTGCGAGCATCGCCGCGGTGGCGCGTTATGTCATGGCCGAACGGATGTCGGAGCGCCTGTATGACAACACTCTGCTGACGGTTGCCCTGACGATATCCCGCGATGTCGTGCTCAGTGAGGGCGACGTGCTGACGGAGCAATTGCTTGACGCTCTGACAAACGCGCTCGGCGATCCCGTCTACTACCGCATCGAGGGGCCGGACGGGCGGTTCGTGACTGGGTACTCGGATGCGCCGCCCTTGCCCGACGCGGCCGAGGTGGAGCCGGGCATACCGTTCTTCTACGACGCCGTCAGCCTGGGCGATCCTGTGCGCGTCGTGACCCTGCGCGAATTCATTGCGGAGCCGCAATTCGGGGGCTGGGTCACAGTCGATGTCTGGCAGACCATTAACCAGCGCGATGCCCTCAGTCTGGAGCTTTTCGCGCAATCGATCGTGTTGATGGCCATCGTCGTGGCGGCGGCGGGGCTTTTGGTCTGGTTTGGAATCAATCTTGGGCTGAGACCGCTCTTGCAACTGCGCGAAGCTGTCGCCTTGCGATCTCCGGATGATCTCGGTCCGATCCGGCGGCAGGTTCCGAAGGAGGTTCGAAACCTCGTCGGCGCGATGAATTCCCTGTTCGAGCGGCTAACGGACGCCTTCGCTGTCCGCGACGCCTTCATTTCCGACGCGGCGCACCAATTGCGCAATCCGATCGCGGCGATACAGGCGCAGGCCGAGGCGGCGACGACGGCGCCTAGCGAAGGGGAGCTTCGTAGCCGCGTGGCTGACCTCGCCGAGACGGCGCGGCGGACCGGGCGGCTGACGCAACAGCTTCTGTCAATGGAAAAGGCTCGCGGGCGCGATACCTCGAACAGCTGGCGAGCCGTGGACATTCGGGCGCTTGCTGAAGATCTCGCGAAGCGGTTTGCGGAACGTGAATTGCGGCGCGGTGTTTCTGTTTCTTTCAAAGTGTCTGGCGACGAACGCCCGATTGCAGGCGATCCGGTCATGTTGTCCGAGGCAATCGAAAACCTGCTGGACAATGCCAGCCGCTACGGCTGCCCCGATGGCGGCGAAGTTGAACTGGAACTGGATTTCAACAACAACGAGCTGGTGATCCGCGTGACGGATTCAGGGCAGGGCATTCCCGAAGATGTTCGTGACCGGGTTTTCGACCGGTTCTTCCGGATAAGTGACGATGCGTCGGGGGGCTGTGGACTAGGCCTGGCCATCGTGCGGAAAGTCGCGGAAGCGCATGGAGGTTCAACGGGCGTGGCCGGGCGCGGGCGTGGAAATGGAGTGGAGATACGTCTTCCTCAAGCGCTGCAAACGTCGCCAAACTGAAGTTCTGGCCGGTAGTGCCTGTTCGGCCGGATTCATCACTTCCTCCGATCCCGTGACGGCGCCTCGCCGAAATGCGTCTTGTGGGCGCGCGAAAAGATCTCGAGGTTTACGTAGCCGCAGGTGATGGCGAATTCACTGACGGTGAGCGTGGAGTTCCTGAGCATCTCGCGGGCGCGCTCGATCTTCAGAAGTAAGTATTAGCTGGTCGGCGCATGCCTTAGATACCGCTTGAACAGACGGGTCGGGCGTCAAAATCACGGTTACTATGCCATAGGCGAGACTGCGGCCGAGGCCTTCTTCTTGCGCTAGACCTGCTCGGCGCAGATCAAGTCCTTGTCGATGGGATGTGAACTGCATCTGATTGACCCACAGAAGGTCGAACCCTACCAAGATCAGTTGGTACGGTCCGAGCATTATTGTTACAATGGTGAGAGGGAAGGGGCCTAACCGATCCGCCTCTAGGATGCGCGTGATCCCGACTACCGGACCTGACAACGCGGACCCCGGCCGAGGGTCGTTAGGCTTCCGAGCAGCATCGCTGCAATGACGGCGACAGATTCCTGTTGTCATTTTCAGAAGATCTGAGGCGCGGCTTATCACGCCCGGGCATAGACACCGCCTGTGGTTTCCCGAACGGTCAGTTCCGCGGCAACCTCGGACAGGGTCACCGGCATGTCAGGTTCGCGGATCCGGTCGAGAAGAACGAGCGCCAGCCGCCGTCCCAGTTGATAGGGTGAAACCGCCATCGTCGTGAGCGCGGGGGTTGCAACCGCGGCGTCCTGAATGTCGTCGAACCCGATCACTGAAAGGTCGCGGCCGGGCTGGAGGCCGGACCGGATCAGCCCGAGACAGGCCCCAAGCGCCACCATATCGCCGTTGCACACGACCGCGGTGGTTTCAGGGTGATCCCGGTGCAGGTCGAGCATCGCGTTCATCCCCGCCAGCTTGTTGTCAGGCGAATCCCAGACGACAGGTGCGGGCAGGTGCAGTTCCGACATCGTTTGCAAGTAGCCCGCGATCCGTTCCTTGCGCACTTCGGTCATCGCCGTGCCGCCGAGATAGGCGATGTTCCTGTGCCCAAGATCGGCCAGATAGTTCGTCGCGGCGGCGGTCGCCTCAAAATTCCGAATGCCGACATGATCGAAATTGCCGTGCGCGGGCCGCCGAAGGAAAGTTACCGTCGGAAGGTCATGGGCCATGAGGAAGTCGAACGATTCCTTTGGCGTGTCGATCGCCGGGACCCAAAGCAGACCGCCACGGCCATTTCGAACGAACGCCTCCAGATGGCGGCCCTGGCGGTCGGCATCGTCGCGGGCGTCAAGCACGGACACCAAGTATCCCTCGGACTCGAGAAGATCGCTGACGCCGCTTATGACCTCTGCGTTGAAAGGGTTCGATATCTGGTTGATGACAAAGCCGATTTCCCGATTTTGACCCGACCGCATGGAGGCGGCGCGGGCATCGGGAACATAGTGAAGCTTGCGCGCCGCCTGCAGAACCTTCTTGCGGGTTTTTTCAGAGATGCGCCCCGTCCCTCGCATGACCTGACTGACGGTCGGAACGGACACGCCAGCTTCTTTCGCAACGGTTTCGAGGGTTGGTCTGTTGGCCATCGGCACTGATACTTTTGATATATCGATAATCCCAAACCTTAGCTTCTTTTGGAGCGATGCCAAGTTGAAACTCTGCTAGAATGCGCGTTCGTCAGTCACTGTTGCTTACAAGGGCGCGGCAGAAACTCTTTGACAAAGGTATAACGTTGTATCAAACTTAGATGATCCGCTGATTGAGTCTTTCCGACAAGCCGCACAGCTCGACGAAAGGCCGGCGGAACGAGCTGGGGCCAGCCGCCGTGGTTGTGCTGGCGCTTGCAGAAGAACCCATCGTCGGAGGAGGTCCGACGCTCGACAACTACGCTTTTTGGGAGGAAAATATGAACCTGAAGCACACATTCGCTGGCGCCGCATCCGGCATCGCCATTCTCTGTTCGACGACCGCGGCGCATGCAGACGTCCTGTTCTGGTCAACCCAGGCCCGGCCCGTGGAAGAGGCGCAGGCCATGCGCGAGACCGTTCTGGCCGGCGCGCCCGAAACCGTGGACTACCAGCCGAACGAAGATGGCCCGTGGCTGACCCGGCTTCAGGCTGAGATTCAGGCGGGGACCGGAACGATCGGTGTCCTGGGCGCCCTGCACGGCAACTTCTCTGCAATGGATCCCGAGAACCTTGTCGATCTTGGTGATCTTGGCATCGCATCGAACAGTGAAACGTTCAACAACCTCGCCATGCTCGGCACCGACAGCCTTCAGTATGTTCCGTGGATGCAGGCGACCTACATCATGGCCGCCAACAAGGAAGCGCTCCAGTATCTGCCCGAGGGGGCCGATATCGACGCGCTGACCTACGATCAACTGATCGAATGGACGGCCAACGTGCATGAGGCGACCGGCGAGCCGAAATTCGGGTTCCCGGCGGGCCCCAAGGGCCTGAAGCATCGCTTCTTTCAGGGCTACCTCTACCCGTCCTACACCAATGGCGTGGTCCGGACCTTCGCCTCGGACGAAGCCGTAACGGCCTGGGAGAAATTCGCCGAACTTTGGTCGCATACCAATCCGGCCTCGACCAACTTCTCGTTCATGCAGGAACAGCTTCTGTCGGGCGACGCCTGGATCGCCTTCGACCACACTTCGCGTCTGGCACAGGCTTTCAACGATCGTCCCGACGATTTCGTCGCCTTCCCCGCGCCTGCGGGTCCGGCGGGCCGCGGATTCATGCCGGTTCTCGCAGGTATCGCGATCCCGACGACCGCGCCTGACGTGGATGCCGCTAAGGCGATGGTGCAGTATATGCTTTCGCCGGAAACCCAGATCGCAACCCTCCGCGCGACCAGCTTCTTCCCGGTCGTCGATGTGGACCTGCCGGACGATCTGCCGCCCGCCGTTCAAGCCGCCGGTGAAGCGGTCGCCAAGATGAGCGGCTCGGCCGATGCGAACCCCGGCCTGCTGCCGGCCGGCCTTGGCGAGAAGGGTGGAGAGTTCAACCAGGTCTTCGTCGACAGCTTCGAACGCATCATCCTGGGTGGCCAGGATATCCGCGCCGTGCTTGACGACCAGAAGGGTCGGCTGAGCGCGATTATGGAAGAGACCGGCGCACCCTGCTGGGCGCCCGACGCTCCGTCCGAAGGTGCGTGCCCGGTCGAATGATCGCCGTCACCTGCTGACACCGATACACCTGTCCGGGCCATACCGGCCCGGACACCTCGCCAACACTCAGAAATGCGCCTAGCGCTAGCATGGGAGCGATCCGATGAACGCTCGAATTCTGCCCTACATCCTGATATTGCCGGTTACGCTGTTTCTGTGCATCTTCTTCCTTTACCCCTTCGTCCTTGTCGCCCAGCAGGCGTTCACCAAAGGCGCGGGCTTCACGATGGACAACTTCCGTGAGGTGGTAACGTATTGGAAGTTCCCGATCTCGCTGAGGAACACGCTGCTTCTGGCGGCCGTCGTTGTTCCCGTGCAACTGGCGCTTTCGCTGGTGATGGCGACCATGGTCAGCAAGATGGAAAAAGGCCGCGATCTGGTCCTCTATGTCTGGACGATCCCGCTGGGCATTTCCGACCTTGCCGCGGGTATTATCTGGCTCGCGATCTTTGAGCAGTCGGGCTTTCTGAATTCGATGATGAGCGGGCTGGGGCTGATAGACGGGCCCATGAACTTCTTGTCCTACCAGAACCCCGTCATCGTATTCGTGGCGATCGCGTTGGCTGAGATTTGGCGCGCTACGGCAATCATGCTTGTGATCCTGGTGGCCGGTATCGGGCTGATCCCCAAGGAATATTACGAAGCCGCCGAGGTCTTCGGCGCATCTCCGTGGAAGCGGTTCCTGAAGATCACGCTGCCGCTCCTGCGGCCGTCGCTCCAGACCGCACTGATCCTGCGGGTGGTTCTGGCATTCGAGGTCTTCGCCGTGGTTGTGGCGCTTGGCGGCACGCTCTTCCCGGTCCTGATGAGCGAGATCTATGCTTACCAGTTCGATCTTCTCAACAGCGGCGCGGCGGCGGCACTTGCTCTGATCGTCCTCGCCATCTCGATCGGCTTCACCCTTGTGATCCTGCGCGTCCTGCGCATCCCGAAAGGAGCCACGATATGACCGACACCGTCGCGATCCCCGTGGATACCGGCGCGACGCGCAAGACCGGGCGCTACCTCTACGTCGCCTCCATCGTGCTGCTCTGCGCCTGGGTGATCGTTCCGCTCTACTTCCTGCTGATCAACACGCTGTCCTCACCCGATACGGTCAACAGCTTTCCCAAACCGTTCATTCCGGAATTCGACCTGGGCAGCCTTAGCTTCTTCGCTGGGTACGGGGGCATGCTGACCGCACTGAAGAACTCGATCGTGGTCGCTGTGATGACGATGATCCTGTCGATTGGCATCGGAGCACCGGCGGGATACGCCCTGTCGCGGTTCGACTTCAGGGGCAAGGAACTGTTCCGGCTGCTGATCCTCCTGACGCGCGCATTTCCGCTGCCGCTCCTGGCGCTGCCGCTCGCGGTGCTCTTTATCCGCACCGGCCTTGACGATACGGCGTTTGGTCTTGCGCTCGTCCATACGACGCTGGCGATCCCCTTTGCGGTGCTCATCACCTTCTCGCTCTTTTCCGGCATCCCGGTGGAGCTGGAGGAAGCCGCCTGGACGCTTGGTTGCACCCGGTTCACGGCCTTCACCAAGGTCGTGCTCCCGCTGATCCTTCCCGGGATTACCGCTTCGGCGATCTTCGCCTTCGTGATCTCGTGGAACGAGGTTTTCGCCGCCGCGGTCCTCACCATCGAGAACCGGACGCTGACCGCGTTCCTGTTGGTCAAGCTCAGTGAGGCACCGTTGCACCTAAAATTCGCGGGCGGCTTCATACTCGTCGTGCCGGCGCTGATCTTCATCTTCGCCGTGCGCAAATACCTCTTCGCCATGTGGGGCATCGCCAACCGCTGATGCGGGACGCGACCAGACAAAGGAACCAGAAAATGGCCGAAATCCAGATCAAGAATGTCGCCAAGATCTTTGGCTCGTACCAGGCGCTCCATGACATCAACCTGACCATCAAGGACCAGGAATTCATGGTGCTCCTCGGCGCGTCGGGCTGCGGCAAGACTACGCTTCTTCGGATCGTGGCGGGGCTGGAAACCGCAACGACCGGCGAGGTGTGGATCGGCGGGCGCCGGGTGGATCACTTGCCGCCCAAGGACAGGGGCATCGCGATGGTGTTCCAGAACTACGCCGTCTTCCCGCATTTGACCGTCTTCGAGAATATCGGCTTTGGACTTCGGATGCAGAAACTGCCCAACGATCAGGTCAAGCGCCGGGTCGAACGCACCGCCGAGCTGATGCATATCGACCAGCTTCTGAAGCGCTACTCGGGCGAGTTGTCGGGTGGCCAGCGGCAGCGGGTTGCCGTGGCGCGCGCATTGGCGATGGAGCCGGACGTGATCCTGATGGACGAGCCGCTGTCGAACCTCGACGCGCTTCTGCGGCTTGAAATGCGCGCCGAACTGAAGGGCGTCCTGGCGGAAAGCAAGACCACGGCGATCTACGTGACCCATGACCAGGTTGAGGCGATGAGCCTCGCCGATCGGATCAGCGTGATGCACCAAGGCAAGATCGTTCAGGCCGCGACCCCGATCGAGGTCTACCGAAATCCGGCGGCGGAGTTCGTGGCCAGCTTCATCGGCAATCCGCCGATGAACTTCCTGAACGCCGCACCCGCGGGCAACGGCAAGTGGACCGTCGCGGGGCAGGTCGTTGACGGCCCGCGCACCGATAAGGGCGCGCTGCAATTCGCGATCCGGCCCGAAGATATCCGGCCCGCCGAAGAGGGGCTGACCGCCACAGCGAAGGTCGTCGAGCCCCTGGGCGCGCATCTGCTGGTGACATGCGAAGTTGATGGCAGGTCGTTCCGCGCCGTTCTCGACAGCGATCTGACTGTCCGCCCCGGCGACCAGTTGAAGCTGGCCCCGCAGCCGGACCGCGTGCGCTGGTTCGACCCTGAAACCACGCTCGCCGTAGCCTGAGACCATCCATGACACGCGCTTTGATCCAGCGGGCGGAAGCCATCCTCCGTCAGAATGACCGTGGCACCTATACTGTGCCCACCGACGGGCTTTATCCGTTCCAGTGGAACTGGGACAGTTGCCTCAGCGCCCTCGGCCTCGCCCATCTCGATGAGGCCCGCGCCTGGACCGAGATCGACACCCTCTTTGCGCATCAGTGGGACGACGGCATGGTTCCGCATATCGTCTTTCACACTCCGAACGACGGCTATTTTCCCGGTCCCGGTGTCTGGCGCACCGGGCGGGATGTGCCGACGACGGGCATCACCCAACCACCCGTGGCGGGGTTCTGCGCGCGGCGCTTGTTCGACCAAAACCGCGATCGGACGCTTGCCGAGGCGCGCGCCCGGTCGCTTTTGCCCAAGATACATGCCTGGCACGACTGGTTCTTCCGCTGCCGTGATCCCCGGGGCAGCGGGCTGGTCGCGATCCTGCATCCCTGGGAGTCGGGCCGTGACAATTCCATCGACTGGGATGCCGCCCTTGACCGGGTTCCGACCGAGGGCGTCGAGCCGTTCACGCGGCGGGATACCCAGCACGCCAATCCCGCACACCGGCCAACGGACGAGCAATACAAGCGGTTCGTCTGGCTTGTGGAGCATTTTCGGGGCCTCGGCTGGGACAACACCAAACTGCACGACGCATCGCCGTTCCAGGTCGTCGATCCCGGGTTCAACGCAATCCTCATCCGATCCTGCAGCGACCTGGCCGACCTGGCCGATCGTCTGGGCGAACCGGCAATCGCCGGAGAATCGCGCGCTTTTGCCCACCGTGGCATCGCGGCGATGGAGGGGCTGTGGAGCGATGCCCACGGACAGTACCTTTGCCGCGACAGGACCACGGGCGAACTGATCGACAGCCCATCGATCGGCGGGCTTCTTGCCGCCTTTGCCGGCATCCCGCAGGAACGTGCGGCGGCCATCGCCAAGCGGATTGAGATGCTCGGCAAGACGGCGACGTTTCTCGTTCCGAGCCACGACCCTGGGGCATCCGAATTCGACGGCCTGCGGTACTGGCGCGGTCCGATCTGGCTGATCGTGAACTACATGATCGCGGACGGGCTGGAACGCGCCGGCCAGCACACCATCGTCGAGCGCATCGTTGGCGACAGCGTTCGGCTGATTGAACGGAGCGGTTTCGCCGAGTATTACCACCCGATGACGGCAGAGCCCTGCGGCGGCGGACAGTTCACCTGGACTGCCGCGATGGTCATCGAGTTTCTGACGCGAGGCAAGTTGGCGGCATGAAACGGTCACGCATCAACGAGATCATGGCGGAAGCGGATGAAATGATCCGGTCCTACGGTTTCGTCCTTCCGCCCTTCGCCTACTGGACGCCAGATGAATTCAAGGCCAAGCGGGATGTTGCGAAAAACGTCATCAACGCCCGCTGCGGCTGGGACATCACCGATTACGGCGCGGGCCGGTACGATGAGATGGGATTGTTCCTGTTCACGCTCCGCAACGGCCGCCTGGCAGATCTGCGGCGTGGCGGCGGCATGTGCTATGCCGAGAAACTATTGATCTCAAAGCAGGATCAACTCAGCCCGATGCATACCCATGTCATCAAGGCCGAAGACATCATCAATCGCGGCGGCGCCGCGCTTGTGATCAAGCTTTACGGCTCGGACGATCAGGGCCGGTTCGCCGAGGACAAGGGCGGCACGGTCTGGTGCGACGGAATCCGGCGCGACTTCGGCCCCGGCGATAAACTGAAACTCGGGCCCGGCGAAAGCGTGACCTTGATGCCGGGCGACTGGCACGCTTTCTGGGGCGAGGGAGGCGATGTGCTGATCGGCGAGGTCTCGACCGTCAACGACGATGAGACTGACAACACCTTCCGAGAACCGATCGGCCGCTTTGCCGAGGTCGAGGAGGATGAGACGCCGAGGCACCTTCTTGTCAGCGATTACCCGACTTGGCTGGGCTGACCGATGGGTATCGCGCGACCCGAGGCCGATCCCCGCGCGTTCCTGACGGCCCTGTTCCGCCGCGCGGTAGACGAGGCCGACCCGATGAAGGTTATCCCCGGGCACCTGCCGCCCCGTCCTGAAGGCCGGCTGCTGATCGTCGGCGCGGGCAAGGCCAGCGCCCGGATGGCCGAGGCGGTCGAGGCACATTATGGCCCCTGCGAAGGGCTGGTCATCACGCGTTACGGCTACGCGCGCCCTTGTACGGGGATCGAGATCGTCGAGGCCGCCCATCCGGTGCCCGACGCAGCCGGTGAGGCAGCGACGAGCCGAATGTTGGAGATGCTGTCCGGACTTGGACCGGACGATCTGGTTCTTGCGCTGATATCCGGCGGAGGCTCGGCGCTTCTTTGCGCGCCCGCCGAAGGCTTGACGCTTGCTGACAAGACGGCCGTCAACGCGGCGCTTCTCGCCTCCGGCGCGCCCATTGGCGAGATGAACGTGGTGCGGAAACACCTGTCGCGGGTCAAAGGCGGACAGCTTGCCGCGGCCTGCCATCCTGCGCGCGTGATCAGCCTCCTGATCTCGGATGTTCCCGGGGATGACCCCGGACAGATCGCGTCGGGCCCCACCGTCGGCGACGCCAGTCGTCCCGATGATGCGCTGGCCATTCTCGACCGATGGCGCGTCGATGTCGCGGCACATCTGCGCCAGATCATAGGCACGTCGTCCTCCGTCCTGCAGCCCTCTGACCCGCGGCTGGCGCTGGCAGAAACCCGCATCGTTGCTGCACCGTCCGGATCGCTCAGCGCGGCTGCCGAGCTGGCCGAGAAAACAGGACTTGAGGTACGCTTTCTTGGCGACGCAATTGAGGGCGAGGCGCGAGATGTTGGCCGGAAACAAGCCCGCCTGGCAATGGATATGCAATCTGAAATGGCGGCGGTTGACGCGCCGGTCCTGCTCCTGTCGGGGGGCGAGTGCACCGTGACGCGGCGGGGCGACGGCATCGGCGGCCCCAACGCCGAGTTCGTGCTGTCAGCGGCGCTGGCGCTCGACGGACGGCCCGGCATTCATGTGCTTGCCTGCGATACCGACGGCGTCGACGGAGTCGCCGAGGTGGCCGGCGCCTATGCCGGCCCGGACACGCTTCGAGATGCTTCGCATGTCGGGTACGAGGCCGCAGCGGCGCTGGCCTCGAACGACGCGCACGGCTTTTTCGGTGCCGTCGGCGGGCAGATAGTGACCGGGCCGACATTGACGAATGTGAACGACTTCCGCGCGGTCCTGATCTTTCCGCTGGGCCATTGACCGGGGCGTCAGTTGCGTCAATCCGCCCGGTGCCCCAGCCGGTCAATCAGGTTGCGGGCTGCCGAGATCTTGCCGACGCTGGAGCGGCTGGCGGGCGCGATACTTCCTGAATTCACTTAGTGAGGACCGACATGACCAAGACAATCCTGATCACCGGCGCCACCGACGGCATCGGCCGCGCCACCGCACGCAACCTTGCCGAAAAGGGCCACGACTTGTTGATCCACGGCCGGAATGCCGAGAAGTTCTCTGCAACCGCCAGTGAGCTGAGGGCATTACCTGGCGTAGGCCGGGTCGAGACATTCAAGGCCGATCTCTCTGACCTCGCCGAAGTCGCGCGGCTGGCCAGCGACCTTCGCGCGGCCCATGACCGGATCGACGTGCTGATCAACAATGCCGGCGTCTACAAGACGGATCACCCGACCGCACAAAGCGGCGAAGACATTCGTTTTGTCGTCAATACCTTTGCGCCTGCGCTTCTGACGCGGCTGCTTCTGCCGCTGATCCCGGCAAAGGGGCGCATCGTGCATCTGTCATCCGCCGCTCAAGCACCGGTTGACCTCAAGGCGATGGCCGGTCGCAAGCGGCTGGAGGCGATGGAGGCCTATGCGCAAAGCAAGCTGGCGCTGACGATGTGGAGCGCGGCGCTCGCCGAAGAACTCGGGCGGGGCGGGCCGGTCACAGTCGCGGTGAACCCCGGCTCGCTCTTGGCGACCAAGATGGTGCGCGAGGGCTTTGGCGTTTCCGGCAACGACATCGGAATTGGCGCAGACATTCTGAGCCGCGCCGCTTTGTCGGATGAGTTCGCCGATGCGACCGGGCTGTATTTCGACAACGACGCAGGCCACTTCAGTGCACCGCACCCGGACGCCAATAAGAGCGCCGCGGTCGCGCTCGTCGTCCGCGCCATCGAGGATCGGATCGCCGGCTACCTGTAGGTACCCTGGTCGAACGGGAGGTTGCAAAGTGACCCGGCGTCGCGACTTTCCCACCGCTGCACTTCGACCCACTCGCCAGGTTTCAGTTCGGTTGGCGCAAGAGCAAAACCGACGACGGTACTCTGGTTCTGTCGCAAACTTTGGTTCTTGACCGGCGTGTCCGGAAGGACAGACGGTACTAGCTTCCAGCAGCGCCATTCGGTGGACGCAAGATGATCTCGTTCAAGGGTGCGCAGTTTCCGAGAGATGTGATCCTCTTCGCCATGTTCTTCTACGTCCGCTACACGGCGTCCTATCGGAACCTGGAGGAGATCATGGCCGAGAGGGGCGTGGGCGTGGACCATGCCACCTTCAACCGCTGGGTCGCCAAATACTCGCCTTTGATCGCAAGTACAGCCCGGCGTCGGAAGGCCCCTGCCGACCGATCCTGGCGCATGGACGAGACTTACATCAAGGTGAAGGGCGAGTGGGTCTACCTCTGCCGCGCCGTCGACAAGCTCGGGAAGCCCCTTGATTTCATGCTTTCACAGAGGCGGAACAAGACCGCAGCGACCAAGTTCCTCGCGCGAGCTTTGGGGGTGAACTGAACAATTCCTGGTGGAAATCGCCGGGCGCCAGCCCGTTTTGCATCAGATTGCCGCGCAGCGCCTGGCCGAAACCAGCCGGACCGCAAAACCAGACCGAGGCCGATTTCCAGTCAGGGATAATGTCGCGGAGCCGGTCCCCGGTCAAATACCCGTCCTTGTCATCCAACAGGACATGCAGATCGATACCTGCCGCGGCCGCATCGGCCCTGAGCAGTTCCATCGCCTCCTCGGACAACTCCTTGGTGCTGTGAATCAGGCTGACCGCCTTTTTGCCCGGTGTCTTCGCCAACTGCTTCATGCATGCAACAAAGGGCGTCACGCCAATGCCGCCGCCGATCCAGATCTGGCGTTCGCGGGCATCGTCGAAGGTAAAGCGGCCATAGGGCCCCTCGACAACCGCGTCGCCGCCGGCTTTCAGCGTTTCGGGCAGGAAATCGGTGTAGTCTCCAAGCGCCTTGGTGATGAACATGATCTCGCGCGTTTTCGGGCCCCTGGCCGAGGCGATGGTGAACGGGTGCTTGCCCTCGTGACGGTCGAAGGTGGCAAAGGCGAACTGGCCCGCGTCATGGTCTTTCCACCCATCGTTCAAGGTGATGTTGATCGCCGTCGCGCGGATGTCGGGAAAGGTGCGGACGGTGTCGATCTTGCCCGCAACCTTGCTGCCCCAGCCGATCATCCCGGCACGCGACAGCACCGCCGCGATTGTGCCACCGATCATCAGTAGGGCGGAGAGGACGCCGATCGGGGTCAGCCAGTCGTCGAACGTCAGGAACGGCACCGAATGGGCGACCACGGCCAGATAGGCGATGGAAATCAGCTTTTGGGTCGAGATGAAGTACTTGTAGGGAAACCGCTTGATCAGCGCGACCGCGATCAGCACGACGGCGGTGTAGAAGGACCATTCGCCCAACACTTCCGCGGTCCCTCGCTGGCTGTTGAAAAAGCTCTGGATCGCGCCGATTTCCGGCATGCCACCCGGAGGTGCGCCGCGCTCGGGCGGCTCGAAGAGATCCAGGCTCACCATCCATTTCGGCAGTTCCGACGCCACCCAATGCAGCACCGACGTCACCAACGCCATGATGCCCAGCCACTTGTGCAACCGATAGGATTTATCCAGCCCGTTGAGCCAGCCTTCCAGCCAGTTCAGGCGCAGGGCGAGGATCATGCCGATGCTCATCACAGCGGTGCCAATGACGCCGGAATATTGGACAGCCAGGTTGCGGATCGTCAGGAAGTTCAGCGTTTCGGGAAACGGCAGCGTTGCTGCCACCCAGAGGACGGTCAGCAGCGCCGGGATACCCCAAAGGGCGATCTTGACGTTTTTCATGGCGGTTTCTCTTCGATGGTATGTGTGGCGTTGCCGACCACATCGTATTCACGTTCGAGGCCGGAAAAAGAATTGGCTTTCCGGCCTCAGAGGCCCGTTACGGATCAAGAACGACGAGATGAATGAACATGGTCTGACAGTTTTCCACCATGTTCAGTTCCGCGTTGCGAAGCTTGCCCGCCCATTTCTCGATCATTTCCACCGCGCAGGCGTTCGAGGCGGTCATGATCCCGGCCTTGTAGACGTAGTGCGCGGAGGTATCTCTGTAGCGCGTCTCAACCTCGGCCATGGCGGCGTGGTACCAATCGCTTTGCGCGAGGCCCATGATGGTCTGTTTCATGTCACCTATGAAGGCCTGGTAGGTGCGCACGTGATCCGGCGTGGCGGCGATACGTTCATGGCCGGAAATGATGAAGTTGAAGTCATACTCGGCCAGCACCAGATCGGGCATGCCAAAGGCGAACCGGGGGTCCGAGCTTTCGCCCCAGTGAATCCACGGGGCCGCGTCGGCGTGGAACATGTCGACGGCAAATAGGATCTGCTGCTCGGGCGCCCAGATCAGCATGTCGCTTTACGAATGCCAGCTGCGTTCCAGATCGCGCATCTCGAGCCGCAGGCCACCGGTCTCCAAAACGTAACGGTCTTCGAAGACGACATCAGGCAGCGGGCGCATTGGGTCCTGCGCAACGGCCAGCAGATCTGCGGTTTCCGTCTCGGCGATCAGGATGACCTCTTCGGGAAACAGATGCGCGCCCTGATCCTGAGCCGGTGCAAGGCCCGGCAAGAGTATCAACGCAACGGTTGCTATCGCAGTTATCTTCCGTAACATCTTCAATCCTTCATGTGTGTGGTCAGGGGGCGCATTCCCCTTTGGATTTGCGGACGGTTCTGGCGGCCGGTTTCAGTCAGTACCTAAATCATTCATCCTTGGTCATCTGCCCGGAACAGGATCGTGCCCCGCTGGTTGATCAGCAGCACCTCGCCGGTCTCGGGGTGGAAATAGGCCTCGACCCGCTTGCCGTCGGGCGTGGTGCCGTAACCTCCCAGCAGCCGCCGTCCTGCTTCATGCGGTTGACGCTCCAGCCATCGGCGCTGATTTTCTTGGCCAGTTGCGGCTCGCTCAGCCAGTCCTCGGCGGCGACCGGGTCGCATTGATACATGCCGGTCGCCTAGGCGCTGGCCGGGACTGCGAGGGCGATCATCAAGATCCAGGTTTTCATGGTCGTTCCTTTCATCAGGCCGCGCGCAGGCGGCTGCGGGCGAGGTTTTTCCAGATGCGATAGGCTTCGAGCCCTGCAAGCGGCACGAAGTGCACCAGCGCCGGGCCGAAGTTGTTGTGCACGAATATCCAGTGCATCAGCGTGCCGACAGCGGCGACGTAGACCCAGCGCTGCAGCGTTTTCCACGCCGGGCCCATCCGGCGCACCGACCAGTCGTTGGAGGTAACCGCGAGCGGCACGAAGATGAAAAACGCCAGCCAGCCTGTCCAGATGCCGAAGACAAGCGCCTTGCCAAGGATCGCCTGCAGGCTGCCCATGTCGAGGATGTAGAGCACGGTGTGGGATGCGGCGTAAGCAAAGGCCGCCACGCCGAAATACCGCCGCCGCTTCATCATCCAGCGCCAGAAGTTTGAGCCGGGAAACAGCATGCGCATCGGCGAGAGGATCATCGCGATGATAAGAAACCGGGCCGAGAATTCGCCGGTCGGGTGCAGCAACATTTCGGTGACTGGTTGGCCTTCTGGCCCCGGCTGGCCGGAGATCAGGCCAAGGACCAAGGGGACCGACGGCAGCGCTAGAAGCGCCCAGAAGGTATAGCGATGATCCCAGATGGATTTCAGGGTGGACATGATCCTGGCTCCGTTGCTTTGCTCTTACTACGCTGCAACGCAGCAATTCCGTCGCGTTCAGCGCCTGAATGACGTAAAAAAATCTTCCCAGCTTTGGTGGGGCCGACCGGTAACGGTTTCGAATTCGCCCGGCCGGTCATAGACGCCTTGGCGGATGCCGTCGTAGATGCCTCCGATGATCGGGCCGATGAAGTCGCCAAGTTCGGCGGTTCGATCCGCGACAAAATCCTCTGACGACATCGCTCGATAGGTCAAATTGGTGCCGAAGGCTGCGTTGAGGTATTCGGCCAGTTGCGTCTGCGTGATGGGCGTACCGTTCAGGTCGACGGTTCGACCGTTCAGGTCTTGCTGCGTCACCAAAGTGGCATAGGCTTGGGCCAGTTCCGACCGCGTGGTATAACCACACTTGCCTCCGCCCGCGCTGTTGGCGATCTCACCCTTAGCGCGGTAGCTGTCGATAAATTCCACATCCGGTTCGATATAGATGCCATTATGCCCGATGGCCCAATCGAGACCGCTGGACCGGATATCCGCCTCGGTCTGGTGATTGCTTTGCACCACTGGCGAGAATGCGGTGTCCTCTTCAGGCCCTTGAATGCTGGTGTAAACGATCTTGCGCACGCCTGCGGCCTTGGCTGCTTGGATGACATTGCGATGCTGCTGAATGCGGTCTTCGGGCGGGGCCATACCAGACACGAGAACGAGTGCGTCGACACCCTTGAGAGACGAGCGAAGGTCTTCGGGTTTTTCGTAGTCGCCGGGGCGAACCTCGATATCGAGTCCTTTCACATGGTCCGGCGTGCGGGCCAGGCCCACGACTTGCCCCGGCCCAAGCTTGTCTATCAGTTTCAAGGCGATTTCTCGCCCGAGTTGGCCTGAAACGGCTGTGATAGCATAGGTCATGGCGGGTTCGCCTCCTTTGGTTTGCGTGGGGACGGCGGGTCATCGACACCGGCCATGCCTTGGTTCATGGGTCAGCCGTGATAGGCTTGGCTGACGGCAAAGCTGTCTTCGAACCAGTGCCACAGCACCACCTGACCATCGCGAACCTTGGCGCGCAGGGCGAAGGAGAAGTCCCCCGTTTCTTTGCCGGATCGGGTGGTGACGGCGTTCATCACGCCGAACACGGCCACGGTGTCACCCGAGGCGAAGGCGTCAGTGTTTTCCCATTTCGTGGTTTGCAGGTTCTCCGAGAAAACGCCGAGGAATTCGAAGATGTTTTCCTTGCCGCGCGTTTCACCGATCCAGGGCAGGCTTTCGTCGCCCTCGTTGTGCCAGACCATATCGTCGGCCATCAGTGCGTTCATCTTCTCCATGTCGCCCGATCCCATTGCGCCCATGAAGGCCATGACGGTGCCGAAGGATGCTTGTGTCTGTTCGTCCATGCCCTGTGCTCCTGCCTGTGTTCCGAGAATGATCGCCAGCGATGCGCCAAGCGAGGTTTTCAGAAGGGTTCTGCGGTTCATCTGTAAGTCCTTTCAGCGGCTGACGGGACGGAACGCCGGTTTCGATCAGAATTTTGCGGCTTCGTTATGCGTCGCGTCCGCGCCCGGCATCGGGGCGATGACGTCCCAGTGCTCGACGATCAGCCCGTCTTCGAGGCGGAAGAGGTCGTAGAAGGCGGTGGGCGCATCGCCGAGCGTCCCTTCGGACAGGGTCAGCACGAAGTTGCCTTCGCCGATCACCTGATGCACCTGCGCGTAGTCCATGGAGATGCCCTTTTGGGCCATTTCAGCCATGAACGCGCCGAAGCCTTCCAGCCCGTCCGCCACCATCGGGTTATGTTGCAGGTAGATGACCGGGCTGATGTAGTCGGTGATGTTGAACTCGGCGTGTTCTATCAGCGCCTTGGTGAGGAATTCTTCGACCAGCGCCTTGTTCGCCTCGGTCTGGTCCAGGTCGGTGATCTCGGTCGCGCCGTCGATCTGACTGCGGCCCGAAGGGTTCAGCGGCTGTTCGTCGATCAGGTTATCCCAATGCTCGGCGATCTTGCCGTCCTCGACGCGAAAGATGTCGAAGCCGATGACCGGGGTCGGGCCGAAGCCTTCGTAGCGCGCATGCACAGCCACGATGTCGTCATCCGCGATCACGCGGATATAGTCGGCCTTGAAGGCACCGCTGCCCGCGAGGAAACCGACGACGCCTTTCTGCGCCTCGATCCCGTTGGCGAACATCTCGTTGTGCTGGATGATGTCGGTCGCGAAATAGTCGTCGACCGCATCGACATTGCCCGCAAGAAGCGTGTTTTCCAGGGCTTCAAGGACCAGTGCCTTGTTTTCCGCGCTGTCGGCAACCGCCGCGAAGGGCAGTGCAACCGCGATCGCGGCAGAGGTCATGAGGGATTTCAGTGTCATTTTATGATCCATTGATGAGAGGGTTGGGTGGTGCGTAAGGGGCGAGCCAGGGTGATCAATGCCATTCGAACTGCGGGTTCTCGCGGAAGGCAAAGCGTTCAAGATGGCTGGCAATGACTTGCGCCGCCTTGTCGAGATCGCCCTTCGTGTCGGCTGACACTTCGATCCGCAGCGCGTCGTCACTTGCGGCTAGGTCACACTGGCCAAACGGCAGCTCGATCCGGCCACGGTCGCCGTCCATTTGCACCGAAACCTTGTGGCCGAAATGCTTGCAGAGCGTGCCAAGGTACCGTCGCGCCCGGTCGGTCTTGAATGTCGTCTGCGCGTTCATCGGGTCGCTCCGTAATTGTTGAAGCGACATCTATCCACGCGGGACAGTTTCGAATATCTCATGAATTGAGATTTGATAATTCCGGAAAGCAGAACAATGATCGACCACCTGAAACACATGGCCGTCTTTGCGCGGGTCGTCGACAAAGGATCTTTCCGGGCCGCAGCGCAGGATATCGGCGTGGCCCCCTCTCGCGTGAGCCAGACGATCACCGATCTGGAGAACCATCTTGGCACGACGTTGCTCTATCGGACGACACGCAAGCTCGCGCTGACCGGCGAAGGCAGAACGCTTTATGCGCGCGTAAGCGAGATGTTGCGAAGTGCGGAAGCGGGGTTGAACGAGATTAACGCAACCATGCAGGATCCCGTCGGCGCGCTTCGCGTGTCCGTCCCGGCGTTCCTGTCCACATCGGATCTTTCGACTGCCATGGCGACGTTTATCAAGAGGTATCCGAACGTGGCCCTGTCGCTTTTCTATAGCGATCGCAGGGTCGGGATCATCGAGAACGGGTTCGATCTCGCCATACAAGCGGGGTCGCTTTCGGACAGTGCGATGATGTCCCGCAAGCTGGGCGGCATCCCGAGGGCACTGGTTGCGGGTGCCCAATACGCTAAGGCGCGCCCAGAGCCCAAACGACCCGCTGACATGGAGGATTGGGATTGGATCAGATACCAACAGCGGTCCGACACGATAGAACTGACATCGGACAAGGGCGAAACCGAAAGCGTCACGGGGCGTTCGCAGATCGAGGTCGACAGCGTCAACGCCCTCTATCACTTCGCCATGCAAGACGTGGGCGCGTCGGTCCTGACAGAAAACCTGGCCGAGCGGGGTGTAGCATCCGGTGCACTTGTCCGGCTCCTGCCAAAGTGGCGATTGGGAGACATCGACCTGCATGCCGTTTGGCCGGATTCTTCGCGGCGGGAAACCCTGACGTTGCTCTTCGTCCGGTTTCTGTCTGACGAACTTGGCCGCTAACGACGAAGCACAGCCGCCTGCACGATTTCAAGCAACTCCCACCGGAAGTTGATTGGCGTCGCTCCATTGTCGCGGCGACTGCCCATACACTCGTTTGAACTCTCGGCTGAATTGAGACGGGCTGACGTACCCCACGTCCATTGCCGCCTCGTTCACGGTCATGCCCCCGGCAATCCTCATCGCTGCGTTGTTGAGGCGCATCGATTTCACGAATTGGATCGGGGCCATTGTTGTGACCTGCTTGAACTTGCGATGAAACACGGCGCGGCTCATGCCCGCACGGGTCGCCATGTCATCAATCGAAATCGGTGCCTCCAAATGGGACGACACATGCGCGATGGACCGCGCGATGGCGTTGCCAGCACCAAAGGCCTGCCGCGCAAAAGTACCCGCCTCGCCCTTCAGGATCGCATAATACAACTCGCGCAACCGCGCCTCCCCAAGGACCGCCGTGTCCGTCGGGCTGGCCCCAAGCTGTAGCAGCCTCAGCAGCGCATCGGTAAAGGCTGCATCCCACCGGGCCAGTCTGATCCCCTGCGCGCGCAAACCGCCTTTGACCTCGGGAAGGACGCCTCCGGCATTTTCCATCTCTAACGCCAGTCCAGTCATCACCCGCTGATCCAGTGAAATGATGACGCCGTAGAGAGGATTGTCGGTGGATGCGGCAGGTGTTCCGGCCTTCACTGGCATTGACATCGGGCAGCACAAGTATTGGCTGTCGTCGTAGACATACCTGTGGCCGTCAAGGACAGCCTCCTTGGCCCCGCTCACGATGGCCACGACGCTGGGTTCATATACTGCCGGAACACAAGGGATCGCTTGTGTGGCCCGAAACAGACGCACGCCCTTGATGCCGGTTTCCGTAAGGCCGTCTTTGTCGGTCCGGCCTTCGATAAGCTGTTTGATCTGTTCTTTGCTCATGTGGCCAATCTAATGCTGCAAACTCAGCCATGACAAGTCGACTGATACAATCAGGCAAGTATTCGCGACGAACCCGTCTATTTTTGCCTGTCGGTGAGAGCTATCTACCCTTTCAAGACGAGAACAGACACCGCGCGGCTGTTGTGCCGACGTCATCAGGAGCAACACGAATGGCAGATACGATTTTCGGACCAAAAGGCTGGACCCCTGAACGTCTTGGCCCCCTTGCGGGCAAAATCTACATCATCACCGGAGGCAATGCCGGTGCTGGATTTCAAGCCGCGCGCATCTTTCTGTCGAAGGGGGCAAAAGTCGTGATGCTGAACCGCAGCGCCGACAAATCCGACGCCGCCGTTAAGGGACTGAAAGAGGAATTCGGCGCGGAGGCCGATGTGAGCTTTGTGCGCATGGACCTGTCCGATCTCGCAAGCGTGCGGGCAGCGGCTGATGAGGTTCTGAAAACCGTTCCCCGGATCGACGCGCTGATCTGCAACGCGGCCATCGCGCAAGTGCCGACACAGAAACTCACCGTTGATGGTTTCGAAAGTCAGCTTGGTACAAACCACTATGGCCATTTCGTGCTGTGCGGGATGCTGTTCGATCGGATCGAAGCCAGCAATGGCAGGATCGTCGTTGTCGCCAGCCTCGGCTACAACATGGGGATCAAAACCATCCAGTTCGATGACATGAACTGGGACAAGAACTACAGCGCAAACCCTGTCTACAGCCAAAGCAAGCTGGCTCAGATGATGTTTGCCTACGAGTTGCAGGATCGCCTTGAGGCGTCGGGCAAGGACGTTCAGGTCTACGTCTGTCACCCCGGTGCCTCCGCGACATCGCTAATCAGTACCAGCGGGGGGCTTCTGACGCGGGCGACATGGTGGTTGATGAGCAAAACGCCGATGGTGCAATCAGCCGAAAATGGTGCGTACCCGGAAGTCATGTGCGCGACCGAGGACGGTCTGGAACAGCGCGCGCTTTATGGTCCCACAGGATTGATGCAAACGGGTGGCCCGGTCGGCAAGGGCACGCTGAATCCCCATGCCTACGACAAGGCCGTCATGGAGAAGTTATGGGACGTGTCCGAAGAGGCGACGGGATTCAGCTGGGTGTTCTGATTGACGGTCGGCGAGGTGTGCTAAATTGCACCTCGCGACAGCGAACATTTATGTACTTCGCTGCATCGGTGATTCTGGGCTCACAGCGACCCGATGCATCTGCGGGGATGACGCGCAAAGATTCCGGTGCATGCCAGCTATTCAATCGTGAAGTAGTCTTGAGAGGTCAGCGCGGTGCTGATGCTTGGGCATGGAGGGAGGATTGGGGCGCAAATCATGCCAAGAGTCCAACTTCCCGCAGTCACCCCAAAACGCAGAGCGTGGAACAAGGGTCGGATTATCGGTCAGAAGCGACCGTTACTTCCGAAACAGGTCTGGGCGATCCGCGCGCGTCTCGAGCTCGCAGGCAATTTGCGCGATCTGGCACTATTCAATGTCGCCATCGATAGCAAACTGCGTGGCTGCGATCTCGTGAAACTTGCCGTAACCGATCTGGTCAAGGATGATCGCGTTCGGGAACGGGTTTCGGTGATCCAGAGCAAAACCAAGCGTCCGGTTCAGTTCGAGCTGACAGAAAACACGCGGGATACCATTGCCGCATGGGGCCGTTCACCCGAAATGATCGGCTGCGGCTTCATGTTTCCAAGCCGGTTCCATGACCGACCCCATATCTCAACGCGCCAATATGGTCGGCTCGTTCGTGATTGGGTCACCGCGATCGGCCTGGAGCCGAGCGGATACGGCACTCACTCCGCCGAACCAAAGCGGCGGAGATTTATCGAAAGACAGGGAATCTCCGAGCAGTACAGCTCCTGCTTGGACACACGAAGGTCGACAGCACTGTGCGCTACCTCGGCGTTGAGCTGGAAGACGCGCTGAGTATTGCTGAACAGATCGATATCTAAGACCTGTTGGCGAGCGGTTGTGCCGTTCGCCAATGCATAGCGGTTCTTCCGTTACCAGCGCGAAATTGGACCTTACCGAGCACGCTAGAGCAAATACTGCGCGACTTGGACCAAATTGACATGTGTGAATGGCCGGTACGGCGACACCGACCGCGAAGCAGTGATCAGGCTTCCGCACATGCGAGCAAATGCTGCGTCAGCAATAGCTGCAGGTGCTCAAGGCGGCTTCATTGCGCACAATGTGCGTTCACGGGCAGCGCAGCGAACGGCGACAAATTTGCGAGCATACTTATGGAACCTATCGCCCAAAGACGAACGGGGAGGTGGAGCCGAGCTACAACAGCGCGGGTCAGTCGCAACAAATGTTGTAACTTGATCGAAAACGGGCTCGGATGGGCAAGAAACGGATTGAAATGATGCTCTGGCGGGATTGCCCGACCTGCGGTAAACCTGAGCAATGCAAAGAAAATCGCAAAATATCGTACCATGGCGTATGTCTTGCGCACCCATGATGGATGGTGGGGATTTGGGCTTTATTTCAATGGGTTGAGTGGAGGCGTGTGCAGTGTATGTTCATGTTTTGATCGTGCAGCGTCGGGCTGTTTTCGGTCCGTCATATTCGAAGCGGCGAACTTCAGTTCTCGAATCTCATTTGCCGAAATGTCAGCGAAATGCGTCGCGTTCGCTGGGACTTCCGACCCTCGACAAGATCCGTCTTTCTGGCCGGGATGGCATGTGTCCACTCATGGCGGGCTTCACCTTTCAGAACCAAAAGGCTGACGGGCTGAAGCAGAAGATCCATGTTCCGGGATGAGCTCTTCGAGGCAAACCGCATCACACATCCCGAGAGCAAGCTCAGGGAGGCTATCGTCTCCCCAAAGCAGGGTTGGCAGTCGATATGGGCCGAGATGCCCTGTCCGGGCTGATATTCGTTGATGATGACCTGATCCGGAACGGCTTGAAAATGACCTTCAGAGGTTAGTCGTTCCGCCAGGTGCTGACATAGGTCAGGCAGTGGCCCAAGATAATCTTCCCGCCGGGCCTGCCGCGCTTTGTAATCGTAGCGATAACCGTAATGCTGGACCCGCCGCTTCAGATCGGTGCGCCAAGGGGCCGCGTCGATCTCCTGAACGAGCCTGTCGGTCTCATCGTCTGAGATGTAATTTTCCAGGTAGGTTAGCCCGTCTGGCCATTCATCCTGACGAAATGAGAGTTGGGCTGCCCGCAAACTAAAGGCCCCCTGTGCCAACTATGATCCACCGCGTCCGACAGGTTTGATTGGCATATTCCGACCGTCTTTGCAGCTCCATCATCACCATATGAGAACCTACGACATTGATGCCCTTGTTTCCCATCGGTGCACCAGCTTCTGAAACGAGTTTTTCGTAAAGCGCAGGATCTTCAGTTTTGAGAACCAAACCTGTGTCTTCGCGCCATGCGAACCAGAAATCATCTTCAGGATCGGTTTCTAGCGCGAGCCCGTGAACTGTTGTTTCTGTGGCGTAGAACGGCCAGGCGTCTCCGGGTAGCAGCGATTGACCGTTGTCATACTTGGGAACGATATCTGGTCTGAAATATGGTCGGTTCAGATCAATCAGAGCTTGTTTGCCGATGTTCAATCCGTTGGGAAGCTGCACGCAGTGTGTTGGAACCCCCCAATAGAAACCTAATGAGAGAACCGCAGCTACCATTCCGATTGCCAAAAGGGGGCGGTATCTATCCATAGTCACTTCGCGCAGGGTCCAAGTAGATTTGCCCGCTCAGCGTCCCTGACCAATCGTCAGTTATTGAATATGGTTCACCGGTTTGAATCCCGAGCCGTTGAGGGCCACGGGGTGGAAGGCCGGTGCGGCCTCGAAGGTAGTTATCTAGCGGCCTGTGTATGTTCTCAAAAATCGTCTCGCCTGGATCGATCACCTCAATGCCTATGTCGGCAGGGTCGGCAAATTCGTCCCTCACGTAGAAATCAAACGAGCCTTCCACGCTCAGGACACCATGCTGTTCTTCTACGTTCCCTAAAAATGCTCCGCCGATCACCGTATCGCCGATGCTGAAAACGACACCGGTCATGCCATAGGTGTTGTAAAACGTGTCAGTGAAACTGCCATCGCGTTTCTTTCGAGCTTCTCTGGCAACTTGGTCCTTCAACTTGCTCTCCACCTGAGCCATGTACTCATCAACGATTGTGGAAAGATGGCCGGTCTCGCGTACGGTGACGCCTCTACCGTTTCCACGGTAGTAGTGGTTTACAAAATCCCTGCTACTCCAAGCGGCACCGCCGCCTGAGACACCCTGCAGGGAGATTTCCATGAACTCGGAAGTCTGTGGGAGATATGGTTCTGCCGTACAGCGGCATCCATAGTCTTCTCCATGGTGGCCACCTTCTGGCGGATTGTCCCATGAGAAAACCTGACCTTCGCGCTCAGCATGAGACGAGCGCACTTTGCCGTCGCGACGTGTCCGCCAGATGTAATGCGTGGTTGGCTGAGTGTTCTTTGTCTCAAACCGGATCGGCGTCCCTTTGCGCAGATATTGCACAAAGGCTTCCCGATACTCTTGCGGATTGATCAGAGTCATTTCGCGCGCAGGTTGTTTGTTCAGGACATCTTTGTGCCGTTGAGCACTTTAGAAATCGTTAACCATGAGTTCGGTGGCCTCGCTCGTCGATGTAGCGCACCCTGAGAGGCTCCGAGGGGCCCTCAGAGTTCCTCTGTCGCGGCAAGGAAATCTGATAACATGGCATGGAGTAGTTTGACTCCGGCATGCTTGCATTCTTCGTGGTGAATCTCCTCAAAGGCTTTCTTGGAATCCTCTGTTCGGTCGTGACCTTGCTTCAAGCCAGCCCCACCTAAACAACGCCGTCTTCCTGTCTATGTACGGGGTGGGGTGGCGGGACAGTCGCCGTGTGCGTATGCTGTGCACTGATGATCCGTCCCAAGTGATTGCGGATCCGAGGAGACCATTGAATGCCAATGAACGCAGCCACTGTGGCAGCGAGGCTGTCTACGGCCCCTATGATGGACTGGACCGATCGCCACTGCCGCTATCTGCACCGGCAGATGACCAGTCGGTCGCTGCTATACACCGAGATGATCACGGCGCCGGCGCTTGTGCGCGGGTCTGCGCGGCATTTGCTGCGGTTCGATCATGTCGAACATCCGGTGGCGGTGCAGCTGGGCGGGTCCGATCCGGCTGAACTGGCCGCTGCCGCGGCAATGGCGGCAGAAGAACGCTATGACGAGATCAACCTCAACATCGGCTGTCCCTCGGACCGTGTGCAATCCGGCTGCTTCGGCGCCGTCTTGATGGAGCGGCCCGCCCTCGTCGCTGACTGCGCCGCGGCGATGATCGCGGCCTCGCCGGTCGAGGTGACCGTCAAGTGCCGCATCGGGGTCGACGATCAGGATCCGCAGGTTGTCCTGCCGGATTTCCTTACGCGCGTCGCAGATGCCGGGGTACGGCGCTTTGCCATCCATGCCCGCAAGGCCTGGCTGCAAGGTCTCAGTCCGAAGCAGAACCGCGACATACCGCCGCTTGATTACGATCTTGTCTATCGCATGAAAGACCGGTTTCCGGACCTGTACCTGTCGATCAATGGCGGTATCGGATCGTTGGAGGAGGTCCAGGCGCATCTGGCCCGGGGAATGGACGGTGTCATGATCGGCCGGACCGCCTATCACGATCCCTGTTCGGTCCTGCTGGATGCCGACAGGGTGATATTCGGCGCGGCCGGGGGACGGAGCGCCGAAGAAGTGGTCTTACGTATGCTGCCCTATATCGAAACCCATCTGGCCGAAGGCGGCCGGCTGCACGAGGTCACGCGCCACATGCTTGGCATATTCGCCGGGCGGCCGGGTGCACGTCGCTGGCGCCGGATCCTGTCGGAAGGTGCGCACGGGCCCGGCGCAGATGGCGATCTGGTGCGAGAAGCGCTGGAATCGGTGACGGACCTGCAAGACGCGGCGGAGTGAACGTGCCAGGAGATGATGATCTGGCCGAACTTGGCTGGAGGCATTTCGCGGCCGAGCCCGCGCTGGCCGAATGGGTTCAGCAGGTTCTGCCCCATGCCTCTGCCGCGGTTGCCGATCCCGCGTATCGCGACTGGCTGCGCTGCGGGGGAACATGGTTTGCCGGCGTCAACGCGCTTGCCAATGATCCGGACGGTCGCGTCGCAGGGTCCGGTCCGCTTCCCGGCCGGGCTGTCAAGGCCGCGCGGCGGATCACGGGTGGGGATCTGTGCTGGGATCGGGGCCAGATCTCGGTCGTCTATCCGGGTTATCCACGTCAAGGGGATGAAAGCGATGCGGCTTTCAGATTCCGGCTGCGCCGCGATGCCGCCCATGTCGACGGCCTGATCAAGACCGGGCGGGACAACCGCCGGATGCTGCGCGAACCCCATGCCTTCGTGCTGGGGCTGCCGCTGACCGAGAGCGATCCCGGCGCGAGCCCGGTTGTCGTCTGGCAGGGCAGCCCCGCCATCGTCCGGAACGCGCTGCAAGCGGTACTCGCCGACCACTCGCCGGAGCGCTGGCCGGATGTCGACCTGACCGAGGCCTATACCGCAGCGCGCCGCCGCTGCTTCGAGACCTGCCGAAGAGTGAGCTTGCACGCCCGGCCGGGAGAGGCCTATCTGATCCACCGCCTCGCGCTGCATGGGGTCAGCCCCTGGGGTCCGGGCGCGAATGCCGCGCCCGAGGGCCGGATGATCGCCTATTTCCGGCCGCTTCTGAAAAGGGTCGAAGATTGGCTGGTGCTCTGACGGTGGCTCTCGGACCCCGCTGGGTTCACTCGGCAGCCCGCGCCGTACGGCCGCCGCGCCTCCTGCGAAGCCGGGGCGCGCGGCCGGGAAGGTCCTGCATGACGGCGTGGCGGTCCTCGGCGGTCATCCGGGACCAGCCGGCGATCTCGTCGATGGAACGCAGGCAGCCGACGCAGATCCGCTCTGTCGGATGAACGACGCAGACCTTCACGCAGGGGCTCTCGATCTCGTCGCGCATCCAGAGTTCGTCCTTCATTCTTCCGCCCTTAGATGGCCGAGCCGATCCAGCACTCCTTGAAGGATATACCCCGCAGCCACGTGATCTATGACCTGACTGCGACGTTTTCTGGACGTATCCGCCTCAAGCAGAGCCCGTTCGGCAGCCGCGGTGGACAGGCGTTCGTCCCAAAAGCCGATCGGCAGCTCGGTCAGCCGCGAGAGATTGCGCGCGAAGGCACGGGTGGATTGGCAGCGCGGACCCTCGGATCCGTCCATGTTCCGCGGCAGACCCAGGACAAGCCCTCCCAGATCGCGCATCCGGACGATCTCCATCAGGCGTGCCGCATCGGCAGTGAACTTGGTGCGCGGAATGGTCTCGAGAGGCGTCGCGACAGACCGGAAGACGTCGGACACCGCCACGCCGATGGTCTTTTCGCCAAGATCAAGTCCGGCAATGGCGCGTCGGGCGGGCAGGGCGGCGGCGAAATCGGCGATACCCTCGTGGATCATTCCGCGACCCCGGCATCACTGGCCGCGCTGCGGATCAGCTCGAGCGCTTCCGGCGCGGCCACGAAGACCTGTTGTGCGTTCTGCCAGATCGCCGCGGCGCGGTCGGCCTCGCCCAACACACCGAGCGCCGTGATCAGGCGGGCCCAGTCCTCTGCCGGTCCGCCCTCGGTTGCCAGCCGCTCCGACAGGCCCTCGACCATCCCGCGGATCATCGCCTGCCGCTCTTCCGCTGTCATCGCGTCGGCCGCTTCGATATCCGCGGCCGAGGGGCCGGACGCGGTCGCCGGCGGCTGAAATCGGACGCCCGCGGCGGCGGCGATCTCGGCGATGCTGTCGCGAACCGCAGGGGCGAAGGGATCTCCGGCGGGAGGATCGTCCAGAAGCGGACGCCACAGCCTGTAGGTCAGGTCGGGCCGCCCCGCCTGATCGAACATCACGCCGGAATAGAATCGCGCGAGCCGGTTTTGGGGATCGCGCTGCAGCGCGTTCGACAAGGCCCGTTCCGCCTCTGGCGAGATATAGCCCTCCGCCGCCACGATCTGCAGATAGGCATGGGTGGCGAAATCCTCGGCCGTGGCCTCGGCACCCTTCAACTCCAGCACCCGACCCTGCGCCTTGCGGGCCGCCACGAAATCGCCAAGCGCGGCCTCGTTGCGCGCCAACAGCTGAAATCCGGGCAGGTCGTCGGGTCGCTCCTGCAGCGCGGCCCGTAGTTTTGCCATCAATTCAAGATATTGCGGATCGGCATTCGGGTCGATCTGTACCGCGGTCCGCTGCGCCTCGGCCGCGTCCTGGCCGATGCGCTCGGCACGGAACCTTTCGGCATTCTCGATCCGCGCCTGCAGCGGTAGATCGGCATAGAGTGGCGCGCCGAGTTGCAGATAGAGGGCGAAGGCGGCCCCGATCACGGCAAGGCCGATTGCCCCCGCCACCACCGGGCTGGAACGCGTCCCGGCCGTCGGGCGCACAGTCCGCACGGCGCGATCGGCCTCGAGCAGGCGGCGCGACACCTCGATGCGCGAGCGTTCGGCTTCTGCGCCGGTTATGACGCCGCGGGCAAGGTCGCGATCGACCTCGGCCAACTGATCCTTGTAGACTTGGATGTCCTGCGCCGCGGCGCCAAGGTGGCGCCGGCTTCGCAGCAGCGCAAGCGCCAGGGCGCCGGCGACAAGCACGGCGACCGCGATGCTGATGATCCAGAATGACATCCGTTCTCCTTTGCGGTTCCCATGTAGCGTCTCCCCGCGCGGTTCAAAAGCCCCCGCCGTCACGCTTGCGACACTTCGCGCCGGGCCATGTCGGAAATCCCCGCATAAATGCCGCTGCGAGCCTTGGCATCGGGGCCGGTCCGTTCCATGTATCCCCCGCGGCATCCTGCGCCGCGACTGGGGGATTCGTCGCAATGAAACGCTATTCCGCATTTGCCATCGCCCGCGAAGCCGCGCGCTACCACCAGGGCTGGGAACGCGCCTGGGCCTCACCGGAACCGAAAGCGTCCTATGACGTCATCATCATCGGCGCGGGCGGGCACGGGTTGGCGACGGCCTACTACCTTGGCAAGAATTTCGGCATCACCAATGTCGCCGTGATCGAGAAGGGCTGGCTTGGCGGCGGCAATACCGGCCGCAACACCACGATCATTCGCTCGAACTACCTGCAGGACCCATCGGCCGCGATCTACGAGAAGGCCCGCAGCCTTTACGAGACGATGAGCCAGGACCTGAACTACAACGTCATGTTCAGCCCCCGCGGCGTGATGATGCTGGCCCAGACCCATCACGAGGTCCGCGGCTACCAGCGCACCGCCTATGCCAACGCGCTGCAGGGCGTGAAGACCGAGTTCATCACCCCAGAGCGGGTCAAGCGGCTGGTGCCGATCATCGACATCAACGGCCCGCGCTACCCCGTGCTCGGAGCCCTTTGGCAGGCGCGGGCGGGGACGGCGCGCCATGATGCGGTGGCCTGGGGCTATGCTCGGGCCTGTTCGGATATGGGCATGCATATCCTGCAGAAGACCGAGGTGACCGGCGTAAGGTCAGAGGCGGGCAACGTCACGGGCGTCGAAACGCCGCGTGGTTTCATCGGCTGCAAGAAGCTCTCGATCGTCGTGGCGGGCCATTCCGGTGTTCTGGCCGAGATGGCCGGCTTCCGGCTGCCGATCGAAAGCGTGGCGCTGCAGGCGCTGGTCTCGGAACCGATCAAGCCCTGCATGGACGTGGTGGTGATGGCCAACACCGTCCACGGCTATCTCAGCCAGTCCGACAAGGGCGAGATGGTGATCGGCGGCGGCACTGACGGCTACAACAACTACACCCAGCGCGGCTCCTTCCACCATATAGAAGAAACTGTGCGCGCATTGATCGAGACCTTCCCGATGCTGTCGCGCCTCAAGATGCTGAGGCAATGGGGCGGGATCGTGGACATCACCGGCGACCGCTCTCCCATTCTGTCGAAGACCCCGCTTGGCAATTGCTTCGTCAATTGCGGCTGGGGCACCGGCGGTTTCAAGGCGATTCCGGGATCCGGCTGGGCAATGGCCGAGCTGGTCGCAAAGGGAGAGCCGGGACCCCTGGCCGCCGCCTTCGGGCTGGAGCGGTTCCGCGAAGGGCGGTTCATCGACGAAAGCGTGGCGGCGGGAGTGGCGCATTGACCTTGCCCGAGGCCGAATTCGGAAACTTCGCCCGTCGCGCCAGAACCGGGGCGATCGAGGCGTCGTGTCGCACGACAATATCGAACCGCATTTACAGAGCGATTTCAACATCTTGTTGCTGTGTCTTGACAGACTCTGACAAGACGCCATCGGCAAAGATCAGCCGCTTTTGCGGATCGTGTTTGATTCCCCGATACTGCAACTCCAGTTCAGACATATGTTACCCCAACGTAATTCTGGAGGCTTCATCATGTCAGGTACCAACTGGATCGTTCTTATCGGAGTCGTGCTGCTCCTCATCATCGGCGTCTGGTATTACACCGGTGACGATGGCGCTGCCATCGAGACGACCGAACCTGCGGCAGTCGAGGCCCCCGCGGTCGACACCGCAGAACCTGCGGCCGATCCTGTCGAGCCGGCCGAAGAACCCGAAGCGGACACCACCGCCAACTGATCAGGCGCGGTCGCGCCGCACTTTTTCCGAACCGGGCCGGACCCTTCCGGCCCGGTCTTTTCGCATGTCCAGCGGCGCCGCGACGCCGCGGACGGCAAGTTCCTTCACCCACAGGATGATCCCCGATGCTGCTGCTTGATTGCCCCTACTGCGGCGTCGCCGCGGACGAAACCGAACTGGCTGCCGGTGGCGAGGCGCATCTGAAACGCGAGACGGTCGGGGCGGATGACGCCTCGTTCGAGGATTATCTGTTCATGCGCGACAACCCGCGCGGCGTGCATTTCGAACGCTGGCGCCATGCCTATGGCTGCGGCAAGTGGTTCCTGGCGGCGCGCGACACGATGACGCTCGAGGTTTTCGGCACCTATCCGGCGCAGGCGAAGAAGCCACCAAAATCTATTGAAAACGCTATAAAAAAGAAACGACCCGAGTGGAAGGGCTGGGCATGAGCACACGTCTTGCAACAGGCGGCCGGCTGCTGGACCGGGCCCGGGCCGTCGAATTCACCTTCAACGGCAAGCGCCTGCGGGGTTTTGAGGGCGACACGCTGGCCTCGGCGCTGCTGGCGAACGGCCAGACGCTGGTCGGCCGTTCGTTCAAATATCACCGCCCGCGCGGCATCATCGCCAGCGGCGCTGAAGAACCCAACGCGCTGGTCAACCTCGGCGAGGGCGGCAAGTTCGAACCGAACCAGCGGGCCACCACGACCGAACTGTTTTCCGGCCTCAAGGCGACCTCGCAGAACCACTGGCCCAGCCTCGACTACGATGTCGGGGTGCTGAACAACTACGTGTCGCGGTTCCTGCCGGCGGGCTTCTACTACAAGACCTTCATGGCCCCCCGCGCAGCCTGGAAGCACGTGTTCGAGCCGATCATCCGCCAGTCCGCGGGACTGGGCAAAGCCCCGCGCGACCGGGACGCCGACCGCTACGAGCATTTCAATATCCATGCCGATGTGCTTGTGATCGGCGGCGGCATTGCGGGGCTTCAGGCGGCTCTGACAGCAGGCAAGACCGGCGCGAAGGTGCTGCTGGTCGAACAGACCGCTCATTGGGGCGGACGCGCCCCGGTCGACGGCGCCCGGATCAACGGGCAGCCTGCCGAGGACTGGATCGGCTCTGTCGTGCAACAGCTTGAAGCGATGGAGAATGTCCGGCTTCGCCTGCGTACGATGGGGTCTGGGGTCTACGATCACGGCTATGCGCTGGCCTATGAACGCATTACCGATCACAGACCCGACGACGAGGGGCCGAGGCATCGGCTGTGGCGGATCCGGGCAAAGCAGATCGTGACCGCGACGGGGGCCATCGAACGGCCGTTGTCGTTCGCGGGGAACGACATTCCGGGCGTGATGCTGACTTCGGCTGTGCGCGACTATGTGGCGAACTGGGGCGTATCGCCCGGCGACCGCACCGTGGTCGTGACCAATAACGACGACGCCTACCGCACCGCCATCGCGCTGAAGGAAGCGGGGCTGGAGGTTCCGGTGATCCTCGACGCCCGCCCCGAGGCGACCGGTCCGCTGCCGGAACGCGCCCGTGCGATGGGTCTTCGCGTCGAGACCGGCAAGGCCATCGCCAAGGTCAAGGGTGGCAAGTCGGTCACTGGCGTTATCGTCTGCGCCCAAGCCGGCGAAGGCGCCCCGCTGGAGGAGATCGCCTGCGATGCGGTGGCGATGTCGGGCGGCTGGTCGCCGGTCGTGCACCTCTGGTCGCATTGCGGCGGCAAGCTGATCTGGGACGAGGCGCAGGCGCATTTCCGTCCCGACGCCAACCGCGCGCCGACCAACCAGGATGGCGAGGGCTTCGTGAAGACCGCCGGCAGTGCCTCTGGCGCGATGGTGACGGGTGAGGCTCTGGCGGATGCCGCGGCGGCGGGCCAGGCGGCGGCCGAAGCGGCAGGTTTCAAGCCCAAAGCAGGTGCCGCGCCGAAGGCCGAGGACGAGGCTGAGCAGCCGATCCTGCCGGTCTGGGTGATGCCGCAGGGCGCGGACATCAAGAAGCGCATGAAGATGTGGCTGGACTACCAGAACGATGTGAAGGTCTCGGATGTGCAGCTTGCTGCGCGCGAAGGTTATGAAAGTGTCGAACATGCCAAGCGCTATACCACGCTCGGGATGGCCACGGATCAGGGAAAGCTTAGCAACATCAATGGGTTGGCGGTGCTTTCTCAGTCTCTGGACGCGCCGATCCCGCAAGTGGGCACGACGACGTTCCGGCCGCCCTACACGCCGATCTCGATGGGTTCGATCGGCGGCGAGGCGCGCGGCGATCTGTTCCAACCGGTCCGCCAGACCCCGATCCATGACTGGCACGAAACGCATGGCGCCTACTGGGAACCGGTCGGCCACTGGCGCCGGCCTTATTGCTACCGGCGCGCAGGCGAAAGCACCGAGGATGCCGTGAGCCGGGAGGTGAGGAACACCCGGCAAGCCCTTGGATTGCTTGATGCATCCACCCTTGGCAAGATCATCGTCAAGGGGCCTGACGCAGGCAGGTTCCTCGACATGCTCTATACCAACATGATGAGCAGCCTCGCGGTCGGCAAGTGCCGCTACGGCCTGATGTGTTCCGAAAACGGCTTTCTTATCGACGATGGCGTCGTGGCGCGCCTGGACGAGGAAACCTGGCTTTGCCACACCACCACCGGCGGCGCGGATCGCATCCACGGCTGGATGGAGGACTGGCTGCAGTGTGAATGGTGGGATTGGAAGGTCTACACCGCCAATATCACCGAGCAATTCGCACAGATCGCCGTGGTCGGCCCGAACGCGCGCAAGGTGTTGGAGAAGCTCGGCGGCATGGATGTCTCGAAGGAGGCGCTGCCGTTCATGCAATGGGCGGAAGGCCAGATCGGCGGCTTCGACGCGCGGGTCTTCCGGATCTCGTTCTCGGGCGAGCTGTCCTACGAAATCGCCGTGCCTGCGAGTCAGGGCCTTGCATTCTGGGAGGCGCTGGTCGCGGCGGGCGAAGTATTCGGCCTGATGCCCTACGGCACTGAATGCCTGCACATCCTGCGGGCCGAGAAGGGCTTCATCATGATCGGCGACGAAACCGACGGCACGATCATCCCGCAGGATCTGGGACTCGATTGGGCGATCTCGAAGAAGAAGGACGACTACCTGGGCAAACGCGCGCAGCAGCGCAGCCACATGACCGATCCGGGCCGCTGGAAACTGGTCGGGCTGGAGACGCTGGACGGGTCCGTGCTGCCCGACGGCGCCTATGCCGTGGGTGCGGGGCGCAACGCCAACGGCCAGCGCAACACGATCGGGCGGGTCACGTCCAGCTACCACTCGCCCAATCTCGACCGCGGCATCGCGATGGGGCTGGTCGAGCATGGACCGAACCGGATGGGCGAGGTCATCGACTTCCCGCTTCTGGGCGGCGAAAACAAGATCGCGAAGGCGCGGATCGTCGATCCGGTCTTTTTCGACAAGGCGGGGGAGAAGCAGGATGGCTGAGGCGGTCAGCGCCCTGAACGGGGCCAGCGCGAAGGGTTATGTCACAGTGCGCGAGGCGGGTCTGCGCGGCATGATCACGCTGCGCAGCGATCTTGACGCGGCAAAGCTGAAATCGGCGGTGAAGAAATTGGCCGGAGTCGCGATGCCCGAACCCGGCCGGATCGCGCTGGCGAAGGATCGCGGCCTGGCCTGGATGTCACCGGACGAGCTGCTGGTGCTCGGACCCTATGACAGCGTGGCAGAGGATGCGGCGGCGCTGCAAAAGGCGCTGAAGGGCAGCCATCACCTGGTGGCCAATGTATCGGACGCGCGGGCGGTATTCCGGCTGGAAGGCGCGGCCTGGCGCGAGGTGCTGGCCAAGCTGACGCCCGCCGATGTTTCACCCTCGGCCCTGGGGCCGGGCCAGATCCGGCGCAGCCGTCTGGCGCAGGTCGCGGGCGCCTTCTGGCCGACCGGAGAGGAGTCGGCCGAGATCGTATGCTTCCGCTCCGTCGCCCCCTATGTGTTCGGCCTGCTGGCCAATGCCGCGCGGTCGGGCGGCGAAGTCGGGCATTTCTGACCGGCCGGAACCAAGCTCAGCGGCCGGCGTTGAACGGCAGAGGGCTTGACGCCGCGTGCTCTGCGGCACAGGTATGGCCCAATGGATTTCAACACCAACAGGGGGCTGCCATGGCTTTTTCACTTCCCGATCTTCCTTATGCCCATGACGCGCTGGCCGATGCCGGCATGTCGAAGGAAACCTTGGAATATCACCACGATATTCACCACAAGGCCTATGTGGACAACGGCAACAAGCTGATCGACGGTACCGAATGGGCCGGCAAATCCGTGGAAGAGATCGTCAAGGGCACCTATCAGAAGGACGCAGTTGCCCAGAGCGGCATCTTCAACAACGCGTCGCAGCACTGGAACCACAGCCAGTTCTGGGAAATGATGAGTCCGAAATCCGGGGCCATGCCGGGCGAGCTGGAAAGCCGCATCAAGGACGCCTTCGGCTCGGTCGATGATTTCAGGAAGAAGTTCTCGGAAGCCGGTGCGGGCCAGTTCGGGTCGGGCTGGGCCTGGCTGGTGGTCGATACCGACGGGTCGCTGAAGGTCACCAAGACCGAGAACGGCGTCAACCCGCTCTGCTTCGGCCAGACCGCGCTGTTGGGCTGCGATGTGTGGGAGCATTCCTACTACATCGACTTCCGCAACAAGCGCCCGGCCTATCTGGAGAATTTCCTGAACAAGCTGGTGAATTGGGACAACGTCGCCGAGCGGCTGTCAAACGCCTGACTTCGGCTTCGGTCAGAGACGAACATGGCCCGTCCTGCGTTGCAGGGCGGGCCTTTTCTTTGCGGCTTTGCCGAACGGCCACCGCACGAGTTCTGTCCAAGACGGATCCGATCGACTTCGAGGAACGTTGATCGGTATCAAAGTGACCGTCGCCGTGCCCGGGATATGGATGAAGGGCGCGAACCAAACAGCAGAAGGACTCGACCCGATGAAAGGTTTCGCAGACGATATCGAGAAGCTGGCAGAGCAGAACGACAGTTTCCGCAAGGTCCTCTATACCGGTCAGAACATCCAACTGGTGCTGATGGCGCTGAAACCCGGTGAGGAAATCGGCGAGGAAGTGCACGACGACCGCGACCAGTTCTTTCGTTTCGAGACGGGGGAGGGCGAGGTCACGATCGACGGTAAGGTCAATGGCGTGAAAGCCGACGACGGCGTGATCGTCCCAGCGGGTGCCCGGCATAATGTCGTCAACACCGGATCGGACACGTTGCGGCTTTATACGCTTTACGGACCGCCGGAGCATAAGGACGGCACGGTCCACAAGACCAAGGCAGAGGCGGATGCATCCCACGAGCATTTCGACGGGCAGACGACGGAATGAGGTGCCGTGCGAGGGCTGCTGGCCCATTTCGTGCCGCAGAAGCGGAACCCCGAAGCGCATCCGTTGGTTGCCTTCATGACGCTTCACGAAAGGAGTTGCGCGATGGCAGAACGGAAGAAATCCAAGGATATGCGGCGCGAGACCGACGAGGTGCTTGGCGAAAAGGGCGACGTCTCGCATGGCGGTCGGGCTGGCGGGCGCCTCGCACGGGTTATCGGCTCGAAGGACGAGGAAAAGCGCGCGAAGGAACGGCCGGCGGGGCTTACCCGCGTGACCAAGTCGATCGAAGACGAGGATCGCCCGGACGACAAGGAGGAGAGCTGACATGACCAGACTGAAGCCCGGAACGCATGTGCTGGTCGCTGACAGCGAGAAAGCACTGATCCTGGAGAATATCGGGGACGGCGATTACCCCCATCTTACGGTCGAGAAGAAGAAGACGCAGGACAATCCGCCGACGCGTGAACAGGCCGCGAACCGGCCGGGCCGGTTCAACGACGGCCCCAGCGTCCATCGGTCGATGGTCGGCGACACCGATTGGCACGAGCTGGCCAAGGATCGGTTCGCCGCAGATCTCGCGGACCTGCTTTATGAACGCGTGCATGCCGGCAAGATGGATCGGCTTGTTCTGGTCGCCTCGCCGCATGTTCTGGGGGAACTGCGCGCACAGATGCATCAGGAAGTGTCCGACATCGTCGTCGGTGAAATCGACAAGACCCTGACCAATCACACGCTGGTTGATATCGAGGAAATCGTGCTTTCGGAGTTGAAAGAGAACTAGCCGATATCAGGCCAGTGCGCGGCCAAGGGCGTCTTCGAGTTTTTCTGCACTGGGAACCGCGGTGAAGAAATCGCGCAGACTGGATTCTGCAAAACCCTGCGCGATGACGTGATCGACGAGGGCGATCAGCGGCGACCAGTAATCTTCGGTGTTCAACAGGAAGATCGGCTTGCCGTGCAGGCCAAGCTGGCGCCATGTCAGGATCTCGAAGAATTCGTCGAGCGATCCGGCACCGCCCGGCAGCACCACGATCGCGTCCGAATTCATGAACATCACCTTCTTCCGCTCGTGCATGTTCTCGGTGATGACGAACCGCGACAGATCGCGCTTGCCCATCTCGCGTTGCAGCAGGTGGGTCGGGATCACGCCGAACGTATCCGCGCCCGCCGCTTGGGCAGAGCGTGCGACAGCACCCATCATGCCGATATCGCCGGCGCCGTAGACCAGACGCCAGCCCTTTCGGGCGATAATTTCCCCGAATGCCTGCGCCTGCTCAAGATAGGCTGGATGCGCGCCGTTGCGGGATCCGCAATAGACGCAGATCGCTTTGCTCGGATTTGCCATTGCTGCCTCTCGATGTTCTGTTTTGACCCGTGATAGCGGGATTGCTATGGTCGCTCAAGCTCGGGTCCGTACGGTCCGCGCATTGAGGATCGGGGATGAACAGCACGTCGACTCTCGGAACCGACAGCCGGATGGCGACCGTGGCCATTGCGGTGGTCGCCCTGGCATTGTCGGTGTTCATCTACTTCGCGCCTGACGAGGATGTGGAAACCCCGTTCGCTTCGGACACCCAAGCGCCGCCCGAAGCCGAGACGGTCACCGAAACCCCGACTGCTGCAGATCCCGTCGCCGAGGAAACCGCCGCAGCCACCGAGCCCGAGCCTCAGGCTGCGCCGGCGATGCCCGCCGCTCCAAGCTTTGACGTTGTTCGCGTCGATCCCGAGGGCAACACGCTGGTCGCAGGGCGCGCGGCGCCGCTCAGCACGGTCGAGATCATGCTGGATGATCAGGTTGTCGACCGGGTCGAAACCGATGCGGGCGGCATGTTCACGTCCCTGATGACCCTCGAACCTGCGGAAGCCCCGCGTGTCATGCGGCTGGCGGGGCAGGGCGCGGATCCGGAAACCGCTTCGGAGAACGTGATCATAGCTCCTTTCGCGACCAAGCAGATGCCCGGTGCCGAGAATGCCGAGCCAACCGCCGCAGAGGCCAGCCAGACCGGTGACATCGAGCTCCGGACGGACCCGGAGGCCGAAGGCGGGACCGAGACGGCGCTTGCCGAAACAGAGCCGCAAACCCCTGTTCAGCCGACGGTCGATGCCGAGATGGCGGCCCCCGAGGCGACGACGGCGCCAAGCGTGTTGCTGGCGACGGAGGAAGGCATAGATGTCTTGCAGCCCGGCGGTGACGCGCCAGAGCTTCTGTCGGAAATTGCGCTGGACTCGATCAGCTATGACCCGAGCGGCGAGGTGACGCTGGCGGGCCGGGGCACGGGCGAAGGGTTTATCCGCGTCTATCTGGACAACAGGCCGGTGCGGACGCAGAAAATCGAAGAATCGGGTCGTTGGCGCGCGCCCTTGCCCGAGGTCGAGGCCGGCGTCTACACGCTTCGGATCGACGAGGTGAATTCGCAGGGCGACGTCGTCTCTCGCGTCGAGACCCCCTTCAAGCGCGAAGAGCCGGAGGAGCTTGCAGAGCTGAACTCTGCCGACGCGCCTGACACCGGCATCGACCTGTCGCTTGTGACGGTGCAGCCCGGCAACACGCTTTGGGGGATCGCCAGCCGCAATTACGGCGAAGGCATCCTCTATGTCCGCGTCTTCGAGGCCAACCGCGATCGGATCCGTGATCCGGACCTGATCTATCCCGGCCAGGTCTTCGAAGTGCCCCGCTAAGCAGTCTGGTCATTGGCGCTCGTCGGTCATAGGTATGCCCTTCTATCTGCTGGAGGGCACGGGTGAGAAAATCGACGGTCACAGCGGCGCGGCTTTCCGGGGCGCGCAGGTCCGGCAACATGCGGACCGTGCGCAAGGTCGCGCCCTATCTCTGGCCCGATGATCAGCCTTGGGTGAAACGCCGCGTCGTCATCTCGCTGCTGTTGCTGCTGACGGCGAAACTGATCGCCGTCGCGACGCCGTTCTTCTACAAGGCGGCCGTCGACATGCTGGCCGGAGATGCGACGCCGTCAGAGTGGATGCTCGGCCTTGGCGCGATCGGTGTGACGGTGGCTTACGGCATGGCGCGGCTGATGAACGTCGGCTTTCAGCAACTGCGCGACGCGGTCTTTGCGCGGGTCGGCCAGCGCGCGCTTCGGATGCTGGCGCTGGAGACCTTCCAGCACATTCACCAGCTGTCGCTTCGCTATCACATCACCCGCAAGACCGGCGGCCTGTCGCGCATCATTGAACGCGGCGTCAAGGGCGTCGACTTTCTGCTGCGGTTCCTTCTGTTCAGCATCGGCCCGCTGGTTCTAGAGCTGCTGATGATTGCGGTCGTGCTCTTCTTCCTGTTCGACGTCTGGTATTTGGTCGTCGTCGTCGTCACCATCGCCGCCTATGTCTGGTTCACATTCGCCGTGACCGAATGGCGGGTGCGGATCCGCAAGGAGATGAACGACCAGGATACCGACGCCAACCAGAAGGCGATCGACAGCCTGCTGAATTTCGAGACGGTGAAGTATTTCGGCGCCGAGCGTCATGGCTATGAGCAAGAGCTGGTTCGCCCACTTCGGCGAGCATCCGACGATCGACGATCCGACGGTCATCGCCCGCTACCTGGACGGCGGCGATGGCCCTGCTTCCACAACGGCGCGGTACGCGCGGCGCCGCCGCACGGTGGTACTGGCCAATGTCTGCATCTGGCGGCGGACGTGCAAACGGCTACGACCAGGAAAAGGTCGGGCTGGAGATCGCGCGTCGCTTGAAGCGTTGCCAGCCGAGACCGAAGAGCGGACATGAGTGGCGAAAGTACTTTCCGACACTTCGAAGCACGGCAAGGCTGCCCAGGGGCGCATACGTTCCCGGACGCCTTGGATGAGGACGAGAAGCGTGCCGTGCTCGAGTACTTGAAGACGCTCTAGAGACAGGCCGCCATTGGGCAGCCCACCGGCAGCGAGTTCATTTCAAGAAGCACGGCTGGTTGCCGCCCTCACTCGGTTCGCTGGTGAACGACCAGCACGACGCCCGAGTCCGGCTTGCTGGCAAACTCCGTGGGCCGGGCGTCCCCCTCAAGCGCATAGGCCAACTTAAGCTGTGCGCCGTCGAGTTCGTAGATGCCACGCAAGGTGCGGTCGCTGAGCACGAGATCGATCTGCTTGGGCGTTTGCGTCGGGTCTAGCTTAAACGTGCCCTTATAGGTCTGGCCGCTCTTGGGCGTGAGCGTGTAATTCTCACCGGTGAATTCGCGGATGGCCCCCATCATTTCCGCGACGGGCGTGCCATTGAACTCGAACGAATCGACCGTCCAATTACCGGCAAGCTTGGCCGGATCTTCATCGGCCACGGACGAAGTGCCAGAAACGAGAAGGGAAGCGGCGCTCACCAGCGCAGCGACCGAAGCGACCTTCATGGCAGCATCCTCCGCAATCAATGCATTAGAAGCCCCGCATGCGCCCACGCGACCCAGCCCTCGCCTGGCGAATATAGCACGGCCAGTGGCGCGATGCACGACGAGTTAAGGCGGAATGCCTTGGCGGAAAAAGCTTTGAGAGTGTACGCCGGGGTCCTACAATCGAGGCGGCACTCTACTCGCTTCAGCCACCATTTCCCCGGAGGTTATCCGCCATGGCCGACCGCGCTTCGCAGACTGCTCGTCGTGACTTTTTGAAGTCGAGTGCTATGGCGGCGGCCGGCACAAGCCTGCTGCGGGCCTCGGCCGCGGTCGCTGCGGCACCGACCGAGCCGGAACTCAGCCCGCAGGGGTTGCCGCTTCGCCCGTTCGGTAAGACCGGCCACACACTACCGGTACTCGGCATGGGAGGCTCGGCCTTTGTCCAGCTGTTCAATGCCAGCTACGGCGTGCCGCTGCTCACTGAAGACGAACGCGTAGCCATTGTGCGCCGCGGCTACGACGCGGGCATTCGCTACTTCGACACTGCCCGGGTGTATGGCGAAAGCGAGCGCATCATGGGTCGCGGGCTCAAGAGCGTTCGCGAGAACTGCTATGTGTCCACGAAGGTGCACATTCCGGACCCGCGCCGCACGCGCGAGAGCGTCGAGCGTTCGCTGAAAGAGCTCGACATGGACTACGTGGATTGCGTGCAGATTCACAGTCCCGCGATCGAGGCGATCGGCTTTGAGGGTGCGATGAAGATGCATGCCGAACTCGTGAAGCTGCGTGACGAAAAGCTGCTGCGGTTTATCGGCCTGACGACGCATGTTGCCTTTGAAACAGTTCACCAGATGATTGAAACCGATGGCTTCGACCAGGTGCTGCTGGCCTATGGCTATGTGCGCCGCGGCATGAACACGATCCTCTCGAACGGCAATGTTGAGTTTCGCAACATGTGCCTGGCGGCCGCAAACGATCGAGGGATGGCCGTCGTCGCCATGAAGGTGATGGGCGCCAATATGCTCAATCACAACGCAGGCAAGATGGTCGAAGGCTTCCCGGCCGAGCGGCTTGCCAAGCTACCGGCCGCGGCCATTCGCTGGGTGCTTCAGGACGAGCGTGTCTCGATGCTGAATATTGGCGTCTCGCTCCCCAGCGACGTCGACCAGAACATTGCCACCCTGCGGGGTGACACGCACTACACACCGGCCGACGCCCGGCTGCTAGCCGACTTCAGCGCCCAGCTGTACGAAGCCAAGCAGGTCAAAGCGATGCCGGTCAGCTAGACGGCTGGCCGGTTCGAACCGCGGAGGCCGTTCGCGGCGCAACTCGCCGCGCCGCTTGCATTTGACATTCGTTTCCTGACCGATACGATGGCTGTCGGTGAGCGCGCACTTGGCGCTTGCGGGCACATCGCCCGTGGCGATCGTGGGCACCGCGCCCGCATCACCCCCAACTCGTGCATCGGCTTAGGTGAAATTCTCCAGGAGGCGTCACGTCGAACATGACTCAGATTCAGCAGGCACGCGCCGGACAAATTACGCCCGAAATGGAGTATGTCGCCAAGCGAGAGAGTCTCTCGCCCGAGTTGATTCGCGATGAAGTCGCCCGTGGGCGGATGGTCATCCCGGCGAACAAGGTCCATCTGACCAAACGGCTGGAGCCGATGTGCATCGGCGTGGCCTCGAAGACCAAGATCAACGCCAATATCGGCAACTCGGCGGTAACCAGCGACATTGAAGGCGAAGTCGCCAAGCTCCACACGGCCGTCCACTTCGGCTCCGACACGGTCATGGACCTTTCCACGGGCCGCGACATCGACGCCATTCGCCGGGCGATCATCGACGCCTCGCCCGGTGCCGATCGGGACGGTGCCGATCTATCAGATGGTGCAGCAGATGGACGACATCTGCGACATGCGTCCGCAGGACTTCCTGGACATGGTCGAGCACCAGGCCAAGCAAGGCGTCGACTACATGACGATCCACTGCCGGTGTTCTGCTGGAGCATCTGCACCTGTCCGTCAAGCGCGTGACCGGCATCGTCAGCCGCGGCGGTTCGCTGATCGCCAAGTGGATGATGCACCATCGCCAGCAGAATCCGCTCTATACGCACTTTGAAGACCTCTGCGACATCATGCACGAGTATGACGTCACCTGGAGCCTGGGCGACGGGCTGCGGCCCGGTTCGATTGCCGACGCCAGCGACGAGGCCCAGTTTGCCGAGCTCGACACCCTGGGTGAGCTCACCCGCCGGGCGTGGGCCAAAAACACGCAGGTGATGGTCGAGGGTCCGGGGCACGTGCCGATGGACCAGATCGACATGAACATCAAGCGTCAAATGAAGGTCTGCGACGAAGCCCCCTTTTACGTGCTCGGCCCGCTCGTGACCGACATTGCTCCGGGCTACGACCACATCACCAGCGCCATCGGCGCGGCACTGGCCGGCTGGAGCGGCGCGGCGATGCTCTGCTATGTCACGCCCAAGGAGCACCTGGGCCTGCCGAACAAGGAGGACGTCCGCCAGGGCGTGATCGCCTACAAGATCGCCGCCCACGCGGCCGACCTGGCGCGACACCGGCCGGCGGCTCGCGAGCGCGACGACGCGCTTTCGAAGGCCCGCTTCGAGTTCAATTGGAACGAGCAATTCCGTCTGTCGCTCGATCCAGAAACTGCCCAGCGGATGCATGATGAAACGCTGCCGCAGGACACGTTCAAGAGCGCGCATTTCTGCAGTATGTGCGGACCGAAGTTCTGCTCGATGAAAATTACCGAAGAGATTCGGCAGATGGAGAGCGAGCAGCAATTGGCGGAAATCGCGAAGCAGTAGCTCGACGGGCGACTACCGCAGAATGTAATAGAACCAGCCCACGAGCGCACCGGCCGCGCTCAGCATGGCCGCCATCAGCAGGACGGCTCGGCCGTTGAGTTGATCGGCAAAGCTGCTCCAGACCGGCGAAACCGGAACCGCCCCGCGTTCACGGTCTGGCGGGTCGAATCCGTCGGCAAACCGATGGCCGCACCACTCGCACCGCGCCGGATACCGGGGGCGAACGCCTCGTCGCAGGTTGGGCATAAGACCATCGCGGGCGCATCTTCGTCGGCGTTCAGCTGCTCGGGCAAGAAGGCGGCCGCAAAATCCACGCCCGACGTTTTACACACCGGGCAAGTCGCCAATCGCGGCCGGGCGCAATGGGGGCACATCGGCCAGGCCTGCTCCTCGCCGCTTTCCGCTTCCAGGGCAATGAGCTCTGGAGCCGGCGCTCCCGCGAGCATCTGCTTTTCAGCAGAAAGCACAATCTCGCGGGCTTCCTCGGCGTCGTCCTCGTGGACGACGACCTTCGGGGCCATGGGCAGGAATCCGGGCCCGCCAGCGGCGCGCACCATCCAATCGCCCGGGGCGAAATGGACGGAATTCAGCGTTTCGTTGCTGACGAAAGAATCGATCCCGGATTCGGCCAGGAGATTGCGCAGCATATGGGCCTGTTGGGGGTCCGCGGCAATGTAAACCACGACGTGCCGGTCGCTCACGGTGATTGTCCCCAGGGGCCTTGCAGAGATTCGCGGGTCTGGGGACGACGTTGTGCCCCCTCTGTCACCATATTTCGGCGTCCGAGCCGGCCTGCACGCTGGAATTCGCACGCTGGCACGCCTATTCTAACGTTTACCCACCGAGTTTACCCCGCCTTGGCAAAGCTCATACTTCTTCTGAAGTCACCAGAACGCACCTTACAACGCTAGACGTACTCATGATGCAACTTCGCCGCCTCGCTGCCGTTTGCTGCCCCGCGCTGCTCATCCTGTCGATCTTGGCCGCAGGCACGCGCGCTCAGAGCCCCCGGATTCTGCCCGAAGGACAAACGCCCAAGGATGTTCGCCTTGGCCCACTTAAGGACTTGAACGGCTACTTTCCGTTCACGCCCGCGAAGAGCAAGGAAGATTGGGCCCCTCGCGCCGCCGAAGTTCGCCGGCGCATTCTGGTTGCGAATGGGCTGTGGCCGATGCCAGAGCGGACTCCGCCGAATGCGGTCGTGCACGGCAAGGTCGATCGCGATACGTATACGATCGAGCGAGTTTACCTGGAGAGTTATCCGGGGCACTTTGTGACCGGGAGTCTATATCGTCCCAAGGGGCGCGAAGGCAAACTTCCGGCCGTACTCAGTCCACACGGACACTGGGCGAACGGCCGCTTCTATGACGCGGGCGTCGACGAGGCTCGCAAACAGATCGTGGCCGGTGCCGAACGGTTCGAAAACAGCGGCCGCTCTCCACTGCAGGCGCGCTGCGCTCAGCTCGCGCGGATGGGCTGCATCGTGTTTCACTACGACATGGTCGGCCGCGCCGATAGTCAGCAGCTTTCCGAGGCGCTGGCGCACGGCTTTGCCAAGCAACGGCCCGAGTTCGACACGCCCGAAAATTGGGGCTTCTATAGCACGCAGGCCGAACTGCGGCTGCAAAACATCATGGGGCTGCAAACCTACAACAGTATCCGCGCGCTCGATTGGCTAAGCGAACTTCCGGACGTCGACCCAGCGCGGATTGGTGTGACCGGCGCCAGCGGCGGTGGAACGCAGACGTTCATTCTGGCGGCTATCGACGAACGCCCCGCGGCGGCGTTCCCGGCCGTGATGGTTTCCACGGCAATGCATGGCGGCTGCACCTGCGAAAACTGTAGCCTGCTGCGTGTGGGCACCGGCAACATCGAGTTTGCCGCGCTCACGGCGCCACGGCCTCTCGGCATGACGGGCGCCGACGACTGGACCCGTGAGCTCGACACGAAAGGCTTTCCAGAACTCAAGAAGCATTATGCGATGCTGGGCGTGCCGGACCTGGTCATGGCCAAGGTCATGCCGCAGTTTGGTCACAACTACAATTTCGTCGCCCGCGAGGTGATGTACCACTTTTTCAACAAGCACCTGGGAGTGAACTTGCCTGAACCGGTCATTGAGGAAGACTTTCCGCTCTCGACGGTTGCGGAGATGACCGTATGGGACGATGCCCATCCGCGGCCGCCCAGTGGCGACGACTACGAACGCTCACTCATCAAACAGATGACGGACGCCGCGGATCGTCAGATCGCGGCGCTTACGCCAAGCGATCAGACTTCGTTCGCGCGGTTCCGCGAGGTAGTCGGCGGGGGCGTCGACGTGCTGATCGGCCGGCGGCTTGCCGCGCCGGAGGACCTGCAATATGAACCAACCACGGCCGATGAGCAGCCCGAGTACACGCTGCAAAACGCCCTGCTGCGCAACGCCCCGCACGGCGAGGAGCTGCCCATGGTGGCCCTGCATCCCAAGAACTGGAACAAGCGGGTCGTCCTTTGGATCCACGAGCAGGGCAAAGACGGTCTGTTTGCCGCCGATGGCAGTCCGGCGCCGGAGACGAAGGCGCTCTTAGCGGCCGGCTCGGCCGTGATTGGTGCGGACCTTCTTTATCAGGGCGAGTTCCTAAGAGACGGCCAACCGCTCACGGAAACACGGCGAGTCGACAATCCGCGTGAGTTTGCTGGCTATACGCTCGGCTACAATCCGGCGCTGTTTGCCAAGCGCGTGCACGACGTACTGACGCTGATCACGTTCGCCAGCACCTATGCCGACGAGCGTCCGGCAGTCGAGCTATTGGGGTTGGGGCCGATGGCTGGCCCCTGGGTGGCGGCCGCCCGCGCACAGGCCGGAGATGCCGTGTCGCGGGCCGCCATCGATACGGGTGGGTTTCGGTTTGGCCAGCTAGCCAACATTCGCGAGCTGCAATTTCTTCCGGGGGGCGCCAAGTACGGCGATCTGCCAGGTATGCTCGCGCTGAGTGCTCCAGCGGGGATGTGGCTTGCCGATCAGGGACCGATGGCACCGGGTCTTGTAAGCGCCCGCCTACACCGCAGCGAGCGCCGCCGGCAAGTTGAGCACCTTCGATGGAACTGCTGCTGAGCGAACCGCGGAAGCCGTGAAGTGGCTTTCGAAACCGTAGCAAGCTGGAAAAAGGCCCACGGTCAGCACGCAACGAATTGCCCGGTGACGACTACAACGCGTTGCGTAGAGACTACTTTCGCAAAGAGTTGCAAAGAGTCTGCGCAGAGGACTACTTTCGCAACGAGCGTGCAGAGACGGCCGCTGAGCGTTAGGGGCCGCCGTGTGAATCCACGCCGCCACGAGTTGCTCAAGCTGATTGTCCATCCATTCGTCGAAAACGGCTAATGTATCCAGGCTCCGACGGATCTCGTCGGCCGTGGGCTGCTTAGTCTCTGACGTTGGGCTGGGTAGCGATTCGTGCGTCATGGCTCTCTCTGCCTTTCATCCTCTGTTCGTCAGCTGCGAGTGCGTCCCAGCTGGGAATCTGCCTGCGTGATATGGCCGCTGAATCTTGCGGGTCGTTTGAGGCTTCCTACCCTATTGCTGGGGCTCGTAATGCAACTTGCGGTCCAAACCGCAGCAATCGCATCATATTCGCCACCCTGATATACGGACAACACGACTGGGTGTTCGGGTTCGCGCGGCTTTAGGTTCGCTTTTCCCCAAGTTTTTGCGTGATTTCACCCGGTCCCCATAGGGACCCAGCCTCCGGAAATTTGTTCGCTCGGAAGACCAAAAACTTGGCTTCTCGCCGAGACGCTCTGCCATTTCAGGAGTATACCGCTGTTTCGAATTGCCAACAAGATGAGCAATCCTGTTGTATTACCGCAGCAGACGCTGCAGGGGTAACCGGCCGGTTTGGCGGCGGACCGCCAACGATCAATTTGGCCGGGAGCCGCTCAGGATGCCCCTTACCCACGGAATCCGTCGGCAGCGAGCTGCCTGCTAACGCATTCCACCCCGGTACAAGTGCGGCAATTGCCGGTCCGTGAGCCGGGTGGTGCTCTTGCGTCCCAGGAAATAGAAGCCCGAGGCCGCGTCGTAGGCTCCCGGCCAGTTGGCCAGGAAGCGATCGAAGTACTTGAGCCAGAAGGCCGTTCCCCGGGCAGCCGCCGAGGCCATGGCCCGCGTGGCGGGTCGCCCGGTAAAGCTCAAGAGAAAGTAAGCGCCAGGCCCAGGCCAGGGCCATGCCTGGCCCACAGGCCACGCCGCTATCGAGTTCGTCGAAATCTCGCCACAAGCGGCGGTGCCCCAGGTGGGTAAACCGCGTGAAGTCGTAAGCACCTTCGTGCACTTGTTGCATGAACGGCGTCTCGGCATACACGATCCCGCGCGGTCGGAGCACGCGACGGATCTCTTCCGCACAGCCGACGGGATCGGCCACGTGTTCGAGCACCGCTTGCGCGATCACCCCGTCGAAGGTCTCGTCCTCGAACGGAATGTCATGGGCGTCGAACACGACCGCTGGCCGCGGACCGAGTTCCACGTCGCTTTCGACGAGTTGGATGTCGGGGTTCCGCGTGAGGACCTCCATGCCGGCGCCGGCCACGCGGGAGCCGATCACGAGCACCTTGGCTGGTGTGCTCAGCTCGAGCACCTGGCGGGCGAACGCTTCGTAGCAGCGTTCTCCGACGACATTGGCGCTCAGCGACGGCGCCAGCGACGAGAGGACGGACCGAGCTCGGCTCGGGGGCTCCGGAAACGGTCGGTCGGCTCCAGCCAGGACTCCGGCGATCGAGAACAAGCTGTTCGTCTCGTTGATCAGGACCGGCACCTGGCGTCGAACGGGATAGCTCGCTCCGCATCCGGGATGCGTACAGAGGCATTCCGTGCGCGCGTTTCCAGGCGGCACTTGCAGCGCGGGCAGACGAGCCGCGTTTCCACGTCGGCCGGAAGCCGCGTACAGTAACCTGTCGCTTCGGCGAGACTCACGTGCGTTCTCCGAAATATGACGAGTGGGGCAGAACCGCCATAAACCCCTGGGCAAGCGGCTCGACGTCGCACAAGTCTAGCTCGATGGCCTCTCCAAGAGCCGGATTTCCTCAGGACTGCACCGGGGCCGGCCGTACGATCCCCGCGTCCGCTAAAGTCCGAACGACTGGACAGACTTCCCGTGGGCACAGGGCAGGCGCGCAATAAAACAGGCATCGAGCCAAGGGGGTGGTACTCGATGCCTGTTTGTTCGAACGTCCCGGGCCGATCCGACAAGCAGATCAGCACGCACGTTCGACGGGGCCGAGAGATCCTTGCACGGCTTCGTCCGCCGCGCCGTTCGTTACTGAGCCTGGCTGGCCTTCTTCTTGGCCTTGCCGGGCTTCTTGCCGGCCGGCCTTCTTTTTCTTGCCGGGTTGGGCCTGCTTGCCGGCCTGAGGCGCAACCTCGGCTGCGGTCACGACGCCGTCTCCGTCTTTGTCGAGCGACTTGATGGCTGCGGGTGCGGCGCTGATCTCCTCGCCGCTGAGCGTTCCGTCGTGATCGGCATCAACCGCTCGAAACAAGCTGGCCGGCATCGCTCGGACCTTCTTGTTCTTCTTCGCGTTCTTCGCGGCCTTGGCTTTTCTCGCCCGGCTTGGCAGCATTGGGCTTGGCAGTGTTGGGTTTGGCAGTGTCGGTCTTTTTTGCCGACGACTCCGGCCGTTTCTTGGCGGCTTCGGCCCGTAGCTTGGCGATCGCTTGAAATTCGTCGCTGGAGAGTGCGCCGTCGCCGTCCTTGTCTCCGCGGCGAATCATCCGTCCAACCGCCTCGCGGCGCTCTTCCGGCACTTCGTCGGTGGTAATCTTGCCGTCTGCATTGGCATCGATCCGCTTGAACATCTGTTCGGGAGCCTGAGCCGGCCTCGCACGCTTAAGGCTTGCCGATTGGGCCGCCCGCGGCAGGAAGCTCGGTCGCGGGACAAACCGCCGTCGCCGTCCTTATCGAAGCGAGCGACCATCTCGGCGAAGTTTTCGCGGCGGGCCTCGGGCACTTCATCGGGGGTCAGCTTGCCGTCCTTGTTGGCATCGAGCTGGGCCAAAAAGCGTCCCGGCACCGGACGCGCCGCCTTGCCGGGGCGTCCGGGCCGGGACTTCGCTGGTTGCTGCTTGGCGTCGCCCGGTTTCGCGGGGGCGGCGGCCTTGGTTCCACCGCCCGCCAGGCCTACAGCAAATTCGTCGGCCGAGAGTTTGCCATCCGCGTTGCCATCGCCAAGCCGCACCAGCCGTTCGTACAAAGATCGCTTACTCTCGGGGACCTCGTCTTCCACGAGTTCCCCGTCGTTGTTGGCATCGAGCTGTCCGAACAGAGCTTTCGCATCGATCGCGGAGGGGAGATCCTCGCCGCGGGCCGTTACCGCCGCCAGCAAGCAACCACCCACTGCTGTCATCCACCGGAGTCGTACAATCACCGTGAGTTCCTCTTGGTAAGTTGGATCGAAGGCGAAGAGCCTGTTTGTCTCTATTCATTCAACCACGACCAGCGGGCAGGGTTTCGGGCAGCAGCCGGAATAACTCCCCGGAATGACCGAAGGTGCACCTACACTTCCGACCGCTAGCAGTGGACTAGCCCGGCAAATTCACAGAATCCGCCAGGAATCGGCAGGCTTTCGCTCTTGTGAGCTGGGAGCGCGACTCCTATAATCCGCCGCCCGAGAATGCCCCGCGTAACGCGAAATGGGGGGCCAAAACGCATGGCCCGCTAGCATTGCTCAGGCGTTAAGTTGCATCTAGACAAGAAGATGGAGGACTCGCGGTTTCCGTTAATGGCTGGCCCCCGGCGTGCCGATACCAAGGGTGCTCACTCACGCGCTCGCGAAGTCGCTCCCAGACATGGATTGCGGCGCCGGTAAGCGATCGTTCCAGCAGCGATATTTCTGCCAGGACGTGTTCGATTTGCAAGAGGTTTGTCGGACCATATTAACCATTCGCGGGCTCTTTCGAGCTTCTGGTCCCGACGAACAGGAATTTTGCAAATGATCCGGTTGGATGCTGGAATCTGCCACTGATCCGATTTTCCCGTTAATTTGGATAATTAGGTAACCATTTTGCTGCAAATCTTTACGAAACTAAAAACGGAGATCAACGTCGGGATCTTGATGATCATCGGAGCAGCGATGTTGGTGTATTCGTCCATTCGGGTCACCCAGCACAGTCCAGATTTGAAGGGAACCTATGATCTGGTTGCCTATTTTGATAATGTGACTGGTCTGGCTGTTTCCACCGCGGTTCGCGTAGCGGGGATTCAGGTCGGTGAAGTAACCCAGATAGATTTGGAGCGGGGGCGAGCCAGGGTAACCATGGCTATTTATCAAAAATATCAGATGCGCACCGATACTCGTGCCATCATCAAATCGATCGGGATTCTCGGGGATGTCTATATTGAACTGACCATGGGATCGCCAAATTCTGAGGCGTTGCAGCACAATGATGTTGTGCAGTTGGTGGAACCCTCCGCCAGCTTGGACAATCTCATTGAAAACCTAACCCATATCCTAAACGATGTTAGGGGGGTAACCAAAGCGTTGAATAACTCTCTGGGGGGCAAAGGTGGAGAGGAACAGCTCCAGCGTATTATTCTCAATGTTGAGTCACTTACTCGACGTTTGGATGATACCATTGGTAAGGTCAATGCGAAAACCGCTTCCGTGATGCAGAACCTCGATAGATTCACCGGGGATTTAAGCAGTATCACCCGAGATAATAAAGATGAACTGAGAGAGATGGTCGCAAATCTACGTGGGTTTAGCGATGGGTTGCATCAATTGATTGAGGAAAACAATGCTCGGTTGAATGCGATCATCACCAACATGGATCGATTGATGGCGGCGGTTGCGGAAGATGGCCCAGAAATAACCAAAGATCTTAAGGGTATACTTCACGATAACAGGGAAAATCTAGAGATATCCCTGGATGAGATTCGGCAGGCTTCTGAGCGGTTGAACTCAACCATGGCCAGTGTTGATTTGGTGGCTCGCAAAATAGAAAACGGAGAGGGAACCATTGGCAAATTATTAAATGATGAGCAAACAGTGGATTCACTGAATGAAGCGTTAGAGGGTATTAATCAATTCATCAATCCCGTCAATAAACTGCGGCTGGATGTGGGATTTCAGATCGAAAACCTAACCGCGAGTGATAATTTCAAATCCACGGTGAATGTCAATATCAGGCCTGTACGGGATCATTATTATATTATTAAACTGGTGTCTGATCCCAACGGCAAGCAAACCAAAAAAACCACCCTGGTCCGTGATCTTTCTTCCGACTCCATTGTTTCCAATGAAGAGGAATATGAGACCACAGATGAGTTTAAGTATACTCTGATGATTGCCCAACGGTATTTTGATACCGAGTTTCGGTTGGGATTGATTGAGAATACGGGGGGATTCGGAATCGACCAGTATTTTGGACGAAGAGACCAGTTTCGTCTGAATGTGGATGCCTGGGATTTCTCTCGTGAGAACGATCTCCCGTTTCATTTAAGGGTGGGGGCCTTTTGGCGTTTCTTGGGGAATATTTATCTCGTTGGGGGGGTGGATGATGCGCTGAATGAAGAAAAGGACTTATCAGGAAACGAATATCGGAATCCCTATTTGGGGATTGGGCTGAGTTTTAACGAGGACAACATTAAATCATACCTTGGGGCGGCACTTGGGGCTGTAGGCAATTGAATGGGCTCCTCGAACATCTCGAACAATTAATTGAAAAGAAAATGAATCTGTTTATTACGGTTGTTTCCGTGTTGATGATTTCTGATGCAGCATTTACACTGGTGAATCTGAATAAGGTTCAGTCATTGTTGCACAGCCGGTTTCCCCAAATAAATGTGAAAAAACTGGCGTTGGTGGAAGGTGTGGTTGGTTTGGTGGTTCTGGCGCTGAAGATCGTGACCGGAACGGTTTCCTAGAGTTTTTGGTATTGATTGAGGAATTTTGTTTTGTTTAGTAAATATCTCACAGTGGTGGTGGTTCCCAGAAAGACATCAAAGGTCCGGAAAATAAAAATTCCGCTGCATCTGTTTGTTCTGGGGGCAGTTCTGGTGGTTGGCCTGGTATCGGGATTGACGTATGTGGCCATTGACTATTTTCATATCAGATCTCAACTGGCCAATCTGGAAACGCTGCAGGATGAGTACCTGAAACAGGAAAAAGAGATTGAGGCGTTCAGCAATCGTTATGAGTCGTCCCAGGTGCATTATGATAACCTGCTGTCACTCAATCATAAGCTGAAATCAATGGTGATGACCACCATGAGTGCGGAGAAGAAGGCTCAGACCAAGAGGGTCAGCGAAGAGGAATTGGCGGCAATGGCTGCGATTGCAGAAAAACAGGGGATTATGCAGGTGATTGACTCGGATGCTTCTGAGGTGGATTCGGATCTCAAACACGAACGGGCCTTGAAATTTCAAAATCTAGTGAAGTTTTATCAGCAACGGCAGAATCCCTTTTCACGGATTCCCCACTTAAAGCCGGTGAATGGATTTTTGATTGATGAGTTTGGGCTGCACACCGATCCGTTTACCGGCCAGATGAGACCTCAAAACGGAATTGATATTGCTTCAAGGTTAGATTTCGAAATCTACGCTCCGGCAGATGGTATTGTGATAGAAATTAAAGAAGAAGAAAACTATGGTAATGTGTTGGTCTTGGATCATGGCAATGGCATTGTTACCCGATACGGCCATATCTCACAAGTCGAGGTGGAAGAGGGAGAAATTGTCAGAAAAGGTGGCGTCATTGCCCTGGTGGGCAATACCGGCCGCACGACCGGCCCCCGTCTGTATTATGAGGTGATTCTAAACCGCATTCCACAAAACCCGGTTAAATATATTAACAATTGATTCTAGCGGAAAAGGAGGTCTTGAGACTTACCTTCCAACGGCCAAGCGGAGACGTGACTGGGCAGCTACGGAAAATCAATCACCTGGGGCCAGGCGGATTTGCCACAGGGTTATTTAATGTTTGGATCAACTCCCAGATGGCGGTTCACTCGCTCTTTAAAATCGGCACTTACAGAAATGATGTCTGCTAGATCCCAATACTCTCTCCTCGTTGACTCATCCGCATCCGCATGGTGCGCGATTAGCCAGTATTTATAATAGCGGTACTCGTTCTTATCCAGCCTTCCCAGGTCCGTCAACTCATAGTCCGCAGTACCCCGCTTTGTGGCAAACCACTCTTCACTTCGGTGGACTACCGGCTGCAGCTGACACTGACAGTTTTCTGTATGGGGTAGCTGGGGTGGCTCTTTCAGCTTGTAATCATCGCCGAATGTTTTGCCGTCATCCAGTAGACAGCGCAAAGGGGTCTCCAGGGAGATGGCAGCGATCAGTTTTTCCCCCGTGATAGAGATCTGTTTGCCACGCACAATGGTTGGGCCTTTTTTCTTTTTGCGAGCTCGAAAAGAGACAAAGGCAATGGCCAAAAGCAAGAATCCTAAGAATTGAAGCGAGAAAATTTCCATAAATACAGTTGAATTAAAAATGTACACAGACGCTGGTCACGGCTTCGTTGAGGGGGGGGCCCTTGGGGGCCCTCTGTTTGGCAATTAGGTTTTATGATTTGTTTGCAGATCTGGAGGGTTGCAGGCATTTAGTTTTTTAAGGCCAGCATTTCTCGGGCTGCAGACAGGGTTTTATCTGTGATCTCATTGCCACCAATGAACCGTGCAATCTCTTCGATGCGCTCTTGAGGTTCCAGCGAACTGATAAGGGTCATACTGGCATTGTCTTGGAAGATTTTTTCCACGCGCAAATGGTGCTCGGCTCTGGCTGCGATCTGGGGCGAATGGGTAATACAAATGATTTGACGGGTCTGACCCAATTGATTCAGCTTGAGCCCCACGGTCTCGGCCACTCGACCGCTAATCCCTGTGTCAATTTCGTCAAATACCATGGCATTGGGTGAAATGGTTTCGTTAAGTGAGGTCTTGATAGCGAGCATAATTCTGGAGATTTCACCACCGGATGCAACTTTGGAAAGGGGCTTTAACGGGTTGCCAGGGTTGGTCGTGATAAGAAACTCCACCCGGTCCATTCCCTTGGCTGTGTACGTTTGATTCGATTGATCATCTACAGGCAGGGGCTCAATACTGACCTGATATTTAGCGCGTTCCAGGCCCAATTCTCGTAGATTGGCGACGACCTGCTCCTCAAATAATCTGGTCTTGCTATGTCGAATGGTGGAAATTTCGAGAGCTTGGCTGGCGATGGCTGACTTTAATCGGTCGAGGTCTTTTTCTAACGTGTCACTGCTGAACTCAAGGGTTTCCAACTGCTCGAGCGTTTTCACCTGCTCATCGCGGTATGTGATAATCTCTTCCAGGGAGTTCCCATACTTACGTTTCAATTTATCCAGCTCTGCAAGGCGACTGTTAATCTCTTCCAGTCGCAGGGGGTTGGTCTCTAAATCTCCCAGATAGCGACTGATCTCTGATGTGGCTTCTTGCAATGTGATCAACCCAGATTCGATCTCCCCGGTAGGTGACTGGAGTCGGGGATCAAATCGAAGAGCATCGCGGAGCTGATTGAGGCCCGAGGTAATGATCGCCAGAGGCGAATTTTCACCCGAGTCCCATTCGGCAATGGGGGCCAGAGACGAGATAAGGCGTTCCCCATTGGACAACAGCCGGGCCTCATCGTTGAGCTCAGTCTCTTCATGCTCTGTGAATCCAGCAGCATCGATTTCAGCAATTTGGAACCTTAAAAAATCCATCTTACGGTTTCGATCAACAGCATTTTGTGTCAGTTCGGCATGCATCCGCTGTTTCTGATGATAGTCCTGAAACGTTTCTC
>CALOEL010000009.1:0-26514 GCA_942492375.1 uncultured Alphaproteobacteria bacterium | reverse complement strand
CATCCGGTCCCGGTAGATGGACTGACCGTCGAAATCCGTCAGCGGACAAAGCGCGGTGGTGTTCTGGCCGGGATAGAGGCTGGCGCCCTTCGGGTCCCGGTTCACATCGATCACATAGCGGTGGATGACCGTCCGCACCGACGTCGCGCCGTCCAGCAGGCCAGCGTAGAGATCATGTATATGCCAATCGGTATCGGCAAGCGCGCGCCCCGTCTCGTTGAGTTTGTCGCGGACCTCATTCGGAACCTTGGTGCCGGTATGCGGAAGGCCGAGGATGACCGGGCTTGCGCCTTCGGTGACTTCGACAAAGCTCACCGCCGCACCTCGGTCGCGCGACCCATGCGATTGTTCGGCGAACCTGGACGGCTGGAGATCATGTGCATGGGGTAATTATTATGTATGCACTTAATATGTCAACGTGGATGATCCGGGCCGGCCTGCGAAGGCCGGTGCAGCCCAATGGCAGGAGATTGCGCGGCTAGGGTTCGTCGATTTCCAGCACGAAGGCACCGTCGGCGATCTCGTTCCGGATCGCGCCTGCAATCTCGGGGCGCAGCGAGGGATGATCCGCCGTCAGAAGCCCGATCTGCCGCATCGCGCGCCGCAGATCGACCTCGCGCCCGAGATATTCCAGCGCGACGCGGGATGCCCCGGGCTTGCGGCCCCGCCTGGTCGGGCCGCCGGTCTGGATGCCGACGAGGTAATCCGGCTGGTGGCGGTAGCTGGGATAAAGCGTCATCTGGGTGATCGAGTTCAGCTGCATGGTTTCGTATTCGAGGAACTGGATGCGGTCGGCCAGGTGGAACACCACGCCTTCATACTTGTTCATCCCGCTTCGGCGACCCTGTTCCGGATCGCGGATGATCTCGACATTCTTCCAGAGGAAACGGTCGCCGTCGCGGGCGATCGAGGCCAGCGAGCGGATTATCATTCCCTTGTTCCCGAAGGAATAGAAGTAGCGGAAGTAGAAGCCCACATAGCGGTCGAGCGGCTGGCTGGCCGCGAAGATCCGGTCGAGATGCCGCTGCATCCGGTCCGGGCCGCGCCGCTCGCCGGCGCGGCCGCGCAGGGCGAGCATCTGCTCCAGCCGCGCGGGCGGCATCAGCAATTCCGACGGGCTGACGCCGAAGAAGTCGCAGAGCCGCCGGAGGTTGTGCTGTGAGGGGAAGGACTGGCCGCTCAGATACTTGTTGAACTGCTGCCGATTGATGCCGATCCGGCGGCACACATCAGCGATCGACCGGTGGTAGCTGCAGAGCAGGGCAAGGTTTTCGCTGATATCGGCCATGAGTGGATAGCGCATCATGACGCGAAACTCATGTCAAGTCGCGAAGCATTGCGAAATTGGCAAAGCGCGTGAAATGTCCGAGGATATGAAGCGGGAATAGGGGGCGGTCGTGAACGAAACAGCGGGATATCCCTGCGAGATCGAAGAGATCCTGCATGTCGAGATTCCGATGCCGGATGGCTGCAGGCTGGGCGCGCGGATCTGGCGGCCGCTCGATGCGCTGGACAATCCGGTGCCGGCGATCCTCGAATACCTGCCCTATCGCAAGAACGACCATGTGGCCCCGCGGGATGCCACGATGCAGCCCTACCTCGCCGCGCACGGCTATGCCGTCATCCGGCTTGACCTGCGCGGCTCGGGCGACAGCGAGGGGGTCTTGCGCGACGAATACCTAGAGCAGGAACTTCAGGACGGCTGCGACGCCATCGCCTGGATCGCGGAACAGGATTGGTGCGATGGCGGTGTCGGCATGATCGGCATCTCCTGGGGCGGGTTCAACGGGCTTCAGATCGCGGCGCTCCGGCCGCCGGCACTGAAGACGATCATCACGCTCTGTTCGACCGATGACCGCTATGCCGATGACGTGCATTACATGGGCGGCTGTGTGCTGGGCGAGCAGATGACCTGGGCCGCGGTCATGTTCGGCCTGAACACGCTGCCGCCCGATCCGGCAAATGTCGGCGACCGCTGGCGCGCGATGTGGAAGGAACGTCTGGCGGGCAGCGGGCTCTGGGCGAAGACCTGGTTCAGCCACCAGACCCGCGACGCCTTCTGGAAATACGGCTCGGTCTGCGAGGATTGGTCGAAGATCACGATCCCGGTCTATGCGGTGTCGGGTTGGGCCGATGGCTATTGCCGCAGCGTCTTTCGTCTGATGGAGCATCTGCAGGGGCCGAAGAAGGGGCTGGTCGGCCCCTGGGCGCACCGCTACCCGCATATCGGCCAGCCGGGACCGGCGATCCATTTCCTGAAGGAAGAGCTGCGCTGGTGGGATCACTGGCTGAAGGGCCGCGACACCGGCATCATGGATGAACCGCCCTTGCGGCTCTACATGCAGGACAGCGTGCCGCCAGCCGGGTGGTATGCCCATCGTCCGGGGCGCTGGATCGCCGAGCCGTCATGGCCTTCGCCAAACGTCACGCGGACGGCGTTTCACCTGACCGCAGCGGGCGGTCTAGACACAGAGACACCGGCTGACGGGGCCGAATTCAGCCACAGCTCGCCCTTCTGGGTCGGCATGGGATCCGGCAAGTGGTGCGGCTATTCCAGCCCCGGCGATGCGCCCGTGGACCAGCGGCGGGACGATGCCGGCAGCTCGTGCTTCGAGACCGCGCCGCTGACCGAGCCGATCGAGTTCGCCGGAGATGCCGCGGTGCACCTGCGCGTCTCGGTCGACCGGCCGGTCGCGCAGCTTGCCGCCCGGATCTGCGATGTCGATCCCGAAGGGCGCTCGACCCGCGTCAGTTTCGGCGTGCTGAACCTCACGCATCGGGAAAGCCACGAACATCCGGAACCGCTGGAGCCGGGCAGGGTGTATCAAGTCGCGATCCCGATGAAGCATGTAGCCCAGAACCTGCCGGTGGGTCATCGGATGCGGCTGGCGATCTCGACCAGCTACTTTCCGATGATCTGGCCGGCGCCGGAAAAGGTGACGGCTGTGATCCACACCGAGGGCAGCTATCTCGACCTGCCGCTGCGTGCACCCTCGCCGGCGGACGAGACGCTTTCGGAATTCGAAGCGGCCGTCTCGGCGCCGCCGATGGCCCGGACAGTCATCGCGGAGGGCGAGACTTACGTGCGCATGATCGAGGACGCCACGACAGGTGACCACATCATGCAGATCGCCGATGGCGGCGGCACCGTGCACCTGGAGGGGATAGGTCTGACCCTGGATGAGCAGGGCTACGAGACGCATATGATCCAGGCCGAGGATCCCGCAAGTGCGAAGGCGACCGCAGAGCACGTGCTGGGCCTGTCGCGCGATGACTGGTCGGTGCGCAGCCGGACCCGCACGGAACTGACCGCGGAGGATGATTTCTTTCGGATTCAGGCCACTATGACGGTCTGGGAAGGCGATGACATCGTCGCCGAGGAGACATGGGATGAGAGAATTACACGCGATCTGGTATGATGCGAGCCAGATGCAAAGGACGCGAGCCGGATAGCTGCATGAAGGCCGCTCTGCAGTGAATTGACACCAAAACAAAAAACTGTCCAACGGGAGAAAATGGAAATGACCAAACTGAAAACCACGCGTCGCGGCTTCATGGCCTCTTCGGCGGCGGTCGGACTGGCGGGATTCCTGCCGGTGATGCCGCACATGGTACGGGCGCAAGACGGCAAGGTGCTGCGCATCCGCCAGGACGGCGACAATAACATCCTCGATCCGGGCTACATGGTCGGCGGGACCGAGATCGAGGCGCAGCTGCAATGCCTGCCGTTCCTTGCCGAATATGTCAAGGAAGGCGACAGTTTCAACTGGCGGCCAAGCACTTACGTCACGAAGCTGGAGCAGCGCGATCCAACGCATATCGACTTCGAACTGGTGCCGGGGCTCGTCTGGTCCGGCGACAACGGAACGCTGGCTGCCTCGGATGTCGCCTATTCCTACAACCGGATGAAGGAAAGCGACTGGGCCGGCTATTTCGAGGCTCTGGAAACGGTCGAGGTGACGGGCGATCTGACCGGCACTATCGTTCTCAACAAGCCGTTCTCGCCGTTCATCATGGTCACGCTCTGCCACGGGCCGGGGGCGATCGTCTGCGAGAAGGCGGTGGAGGCCGCGGGCGGGCGGTTCACGACCGAATTCCCGGCGATTTGCGGCCCATACACGTACTCGCAAACCCCCGGCCAGCGGGTGGTGTTCGAGCGCAATCCGGAATGGACCGGACCGATGCCGGATTTCGACCGGATCGAGGCGAACATCATCACCGAGATCAAGGCCGCCGAACTTGCCTTCGAGGCGGGCGAACTTGATGCGACGGAGATCGGGTCCGACACGCTGGCGCGCTTCAACGAGGCGATGCCCGAGGGTGCCGCGATCACCACCGCGGGCGAGTTGCAGTATCTGTGGCTGGGCATGAATACCGAGCATCCGAACCTTCAGGATATCAATGTTCGCAAGGCAATACAGCACGCAGTTGATGTAGATTCGATCCTTGCCGGCGCCTTTTCGAACACGACGGAGAGGTCCAACGGCATCATCTGCCCGGGCTTGCTGGGGCATCGCGGCGAGACCTCTTACAGCTACGATCCAGCCAAGGCCAAGGAGTTGCTGGACACTGCCGGGGTCTCGGGTCTCGAGGTGACATTGAGAACGCTGAACACCCAGGAAAGGGTGCTGGCCGCGCAGATCGTGCAGGCCAACCTTGCCGCTGTCGGCATCACCGTGAAGGTGCTGCCGGTCGATAGCGGTCCATTCTGGGAGATGGGCCAGGAAGACAAGGGCGAGACCTGGAAGGAGCTGGAGCTTTACCTGATGCGCTTCGGCACCGTCCCCGATCCCTACGAGGCGACGCAGTGGTTCGTGTCGGATCAGGTGGGCATCTGGAACTGGGAACGCTGGACCGACGAGGAATACGATCGCCTCTATAACGAGGGTATCGCCGAGACGGACCCGGCCAAGCGCGAGGAGATCTACCTGCGGATGCAGCAGATCATGGAGGATACAGGCGCCTATGTCTGGATCAACCACGAGCCGGAAGTCTATGCTCACAAATCGGAAATCACGATCAATGCAGCCCCGTCGGGTGAGTTGAACTACCGCCGGTTCACCGCCGGTTGAACCAGGGCGGGCCTCGCACCTTTCGGTGCGGGGCCGAACCGGGGGCCAGGGATGTACGTCTATCTTCTCAAGCGGCTGGGACTTGCCTTTGCTGTCATCGGCGCGGTGGTGCTGGTGCTGTTCTCGCTGTTGCACCTGATCCCCGGCGATCCCGCGACCATCGCGCTTGGACCCCGCGCCACGCCCGAGACGGTCGCCCGCTATGCCGAGAAGATGCATCTGAACGAGCCGATCTGGAAGCAGTTCCTGATCTATGCCGGGAACGCGCTGACCGGCGATCTCGGGGTCGACGTGTTCTCGGACCGTCCGGTCACGATGATGATCGCCGAGCGGCTGGGCTTCACCCTGGCGCTGATCTTTGCCGGCATGGGCTGGGCGGCGCTTCTGGGCATACCGCTGGGATGCCTGTCCGCGATCAAGCCGAACAGCTGGCTGGACCGGCTTACCGGCGTCCTGTCGGTCGGCGCGATCGCGGTCCCGTCCTTCCTGGTCTCGATCTGGGCGCTTCTGATCTTCGCGCTGGAACTGCGCTGGCTGCCCGCCATCGGGGCAGGCGAGCCGGGCCAGTTCTGGGACCAGCTGACCCATCTGATCCTGCCGGCCTTCGCCGTGGGGCTGGGCTGGGTCGGCTACCTGGCGCGGATGGTGCGCGCGTCGATGCTCGAGGTGATGGGCGAGACCTATATCCGCTCGGCCCGCGCCTTCGGGCTGCGGCCACGCAAGGTGGTGTTCGGCTACGCGCTTCGGGTCGCGATCCTGCCGACGATCACGCTGATCGGCATGGGGTTCGGCGGGCTGGTTTCCGCCGCGGTGTTCGCCGAGATCATCTTCGCCCGGCCCGGCATCGGCAAGTTGATCTTCGACAGCGTGATGGCGCGCAACTTTCCCGTAGTGCAGGGGGCCGTGCTGGTGGCCACCGCGCTCTATATTCTTGTGGTCCTGATCTCGGACCTCGTCATTGCCTGGCTTGATCCCCGTGTCCGTGAATCGCTCTGACCCCGACCCGACCCTGGCCGCCGGCACCGCCGGAGGCGAGGCGCTGCATGTGACGGCGGCCGATATCAAGGAATCCGCCTCGCGGGAGCGGCGCGACAAGCTGAGGAGCTTCCTGACGAACTGGCAGGGCGTGACCGGGCTGGTCCTGGTGCTGCTGTTCTTCGCCAGCGCGATCTTCGCGCCGCTGCTGGCGCCCTACGAACCGAACGCGATGGACATTCCGGCGCGGCTGTCGCCGCCGACATGGGACCATCTGGCGGGCACCGACCAGCTTGGCCGCGACACCTTCTCGCGCCTGCTTTACGGCGGCCGCGTGGCGCTGAAGATCGCCGGGATCGGGGTTTCGGTCGCACTGGTGATCGGCCTGGTCCTGGGAATGATCGCGGGCTACGGGCCGCGCTGGCTGGACAATGTGCTGCTGCTGTTCTTCGACACCGTGCGTTCGTTCCCGACCATCGTGCTGGCGCTGGCCACCGTGGCACTGACCGGGCCGAGCCTGGAACTGGTGCTGGCGATCGTCATCATCACCTCGGTGCCCGGCTATGCGCGCGTCGCCCGCACCGCCACGATGTCGCTGCGCAATACCGATTTCATCCTTGCCGAACGCTCGCTGGGGGCCAGCACGGCGCGGATCCTTGCGCATCACATCATGCCCAATGTCGCGGGGCCGCTGCTGATCCTCGCGGCGATGGACGTGCCCGTTGTCGTCACCGTCGAGGCGGGCCTGAGCTTCCTCGGGCTCGGCGTCCTGCCGCCAACGGCCAGCTGGGGCACGATCCTGAACGAGGGCTACCTGGTGATCCGCGACACGCCCTGGATGGTGGTCGCCGGGGGCATCCCGCTGATCCTGACGACGCTCGGCTTCACCTTTCTCGGCGAGGCGCTGCGCGATGTCTTCGATCCGCGGATGCGGAAAGGGGGCTGACGGGTGGATACGCTGCTCGACATCCGCAACCTCTCGCTGGAATTCCGCACGCCGCGCGGACGGGTCAAGGCGCTGCGCGACATCTCATTCCCGATCCGCAAGGGCCGCACCATCGGCATCGTCGGCGAAAGCGGGTCCGGCAAGAGCACCGTCCTTTGGGCGATCATGGGGCTTCTGGCGGGCAATGCCGAGATCACGGGCGGCGAGATCCTGTTCGAGGACCGCGACCTTCTGAAGCTCGGCGAAACGGATATGCGTGCGATCCGCGGCGAGGAAATCTCGGTGGTCTTCCAGGACCCGATGACCTCTCAAATCCCGGTGCTGACCTATGCGCGGCAGATGTTCGACATCCTCTATCGCCGCCCGAACATGTCGGCGGCCGAGAAGCGGCGGCGCGCGATCGAGATGATGGGCAAGGTCGGCATCCCGGACCCCGAAAGCCGGATCGACCAGTTCCCGCATCATTTCTCGGGCGGGATGCGCCAGCGGGCGGGCATCGCGATGGCGCTCTTGACCGGACCGAAACTGTTGCTGGCAGACGAGCCGACGACGGCGCTCGACGTGACGCTGGAGGCGCAGATCATCCATCTGCTGCAGGAATTGAAAAGCGAAATGGACGCAACGGTTGTGGTCGTGTCGCACAATCTCGGGCTGATCGCGGAACTCTGCGACGAGGTGGTGGTGATGTATGCCGGAGAGGTGGTCGAGGCGGGCGAGGTGCGGCAGATATTCCACGAGCCGCAGCACCCCTATACCCGGGCGCTGCTGGAATGTGACCCGGCGCGGATCGAGCAGGCGTCGCGCCGGTTGCCGGTGATCGCAGGCGATATCCCGGACCTGGCCAAGCCGCAGACCGGCTGCATCTATGCGTCGCGCTGCCAGCGGGCGATGGAGGTCTGCCGCACGACCGTACCGCCCGAAGTGCCGCGTGACGGGTCGGGATATGCCAAATGCCTGCTGCTGGCCGGCCCGCATCGCGATCCCGACTGGCCGCCGCCGCCGAACATTCTGACCGTGTCGCGCGGCGAGCCAGGTGCCGTTTCCGCGCCGAACGGAAAGGGGCAGGGACCGCTGCTGGAAGTTTCGGACCTCAATGTCCGGTTCCAGATCATGGGCCCGGTCTCGGCCTGGCTGCGCGGTATCGGCCAGCGTCATGTCGATGCGGTGCTCGATGTCAGCCTCTCTGTCCGCCCCGGTGAAACCGTGGGTCTGGTGGGCGAAAGCGGGTCGGGCAAGACCACGCTGGGGCGCACCATCCTCAATCTGCTGCCGGCCGATGGCGGCGCGGTCACCTTCGAGGATCGGCCGACGCTGAACATGGCCGAACGCCGGTTCAAGCCGCTGCGGCGCGACATGGCGATGATGTTCCAGGACCCGGTGGGGTCGCTATCGCCGCGCAAGTCGGTGCGCGCGCTGATCGTCGAGCCGCTGATCATCCACGGTATCGACTGTCCCGATCTCGACGCCGAGGCGGAACGGCTGGCCGACATGGTCCGCCTGCCGCGGCCACTGCTTGCGCGCTACCCGCATGAACTCTCTGGCGGGCAGGCCCGGCGGGTCGGCGTGGCGCGGGCGCTGGCGCTGAACCCAAAGTTGATCATCGCCGATGAACCGACCGCGGGGCTGGATGTGTCGGTTCAGGGCGAGATTCTTAACCTGATGGCGGAACTGCAGGCCGAGCACGGGCTGGGCTACCTGATCATCACCCATAACCTGCCGGTCGTTCGCCATATCAGCGACCGGCTGGCGATAATGTATCTGGGGCGGATCGTGGAACAGGGCCCCGCTGACGAGATTTTCCGCAGCCCGGCTCACCCCTACACCCAGGCTTTGGTCGAAGGCGTGCCGAAGCCCGATCCCGACCGCCGCCGCGCCCATGTCGCGATTTCGGGCGAGGTTCCGAGCCTGCTGCGCCGCCCCAAGGGCTGCGATTTCGCAACCCGCTGCCCCTATGTGCAGGACCGCTGCCGCACCGAGAAGCCGCCGCATTTCCAGATCGGGCCGGAGCACGAGCATGCCTGTTTCTTTCCGCTTCGCTGACCCAGCCGAGAGTCTATCCCCATGAGCTATGCGATCTATATCGGGCGCAACCATACCGCCGACGGCATCCCATACATTGCCGGTTACGGCGACGAACCGTCGAGCCACTGGCTGGGCATCCATCCCCGTGCCGAACACCCCGAAGGCGCGACGATTACCGTCGGCGTCGGCGAGGAGGCCGACATGCCCGGCCGCAGGACCGAGATCCCGCAGGCCCGCCGGACCGCGCGGAACATGCGCGTCAGCTACAGCCATTACCTTGGCGTGCCCGCGCCGATCACCAATGGCGGGCTGAACGAGTACGGCGTCGCGGTGCGCGATGTCTGGTCGACCTCCCGCGCCGGACTGATCGACATGACGCCGAAGGACCAGACCGGGCCGAACTATTCCGACCTTGCGCGGATCGTGCTGGAACGCGCGACGACCGCGCGCGAGGGCGTCGAGCTGATCGGGCGGCTGATCGCCGAGCACGGCTATTCGACCTATGGCGGCAATTCCCACATGATCGCCGATCCCGACGAGGCCTGGGTGGTGATTGAATTCGCGGGGGGCAAACGGCTCTGGGCCGCCGAGCGGCTTGGCGAGGATGACATCCGCGCCTCGCGTCCCGGCTATATCGGTGCGATCCCCGACGCGCCGGACGACCGGTTCCTGTTTTCCGACCATTTCATCGACACCGCGGTCGATCTGGGTTGGCATGATCCTGCCTCGGGTCCGTTCGACGTCAACGCGGTCTATGGCGACGGCAAGGGCCGATGGGAGGGGGTGGTCTGGGTCGAGGACGAGATGCGTCGCCGCGCCGCTCGGCCCGAGAAGATTTCGCTGGCTGACGTGTTCTGGTCGATCTCGACCGAACGGCTGACCGGCGACACTGCCGGCTATGGCCAGGTCGTGCCGCTGATCCATCCAAGGCATGACGCGCTGCGGATGATGTGGCACGCGCCGGTCGGACCGGTCACGGCGCCGTTGCTGCCGGTGTTTCTGGGCCAGTCCGGGATTCATGAAGCCTATCTCCGGCATCGCTACCTGACCACCGGCGAAAGCGCGCGGTTCCTCGATACCCGCAAGAAGGAGAAGAACCCCGACAGCGTTTCCCATGTGCCGCAAGGCATCGAGGTGGCGGAGTCGGCGGTCTACCAGTTCAAGCGGCTGATGCATCTGGCGCTGCAGCATCCGCCGATGCTCGATGAGATATCGGATCACTGGCGCCGCACAGAGGCCGCGGTGAATGCTGATCTTCCCGATCTGCTGCGCAGCGCCGAAATCCTGCTGGATGCCGGTGAGGCAGACCTGGCAGAACGGTTGCTGACGCAAAGCTCCTACCAATGGCTCGACCGCGCGCTGCGCGACTGCGTGGCGCTTGCCGGGTCGGCCTATGTCCGGCTGGAGCGGGCGGGTCTGCTGAATGACAGCCTGTCGCCGATATCCGCGCGGCAAATCTGGTAGGCTAGGCTTCCTTCAGAAAGGCCAGCAAGCGCCGTTCCGTCAGCGTCAGGCCATCCTTCCGTGCCGCCGGAGGCAGTTTTCTGGGAGATCTGCAGAGGTCCAGGACCGCAGGGTGAATGTAGCTCGATTTCGCGATGGCAGGCGTATTATGCAGCCGTTCGCCCGCCGCCTTGGCCATGTCGCCGATCTTCGGCTCTGGTGTTTCGAGCGCGACGGTATAGGCCGCCTCGGTGCCCGACCAGGTCCGGAAGGTCTTGGCGGTGAAGGCGTCGGACTTGCCCGCCTCGGCGATATGGTCGTTGAGCGCGGTAGAGGACAGCGCGCGCGGCTGTCCCTCGTCGTCGAGCCAGGACAGAAGATCCAGCCCCGGCAGGTGGCGTATCCGTTCCAATGCCTGCATCATCGTGCGATCGCCAAGCTGGCGTCGCACCCGCTTTCCGCCTTTTCCCCTGAACGCCACCTGCAGCTTTCCGTTTCGCAGCCGCAGATGCCGGCGCTTCAGCGTCAGCGCGCCGAAGGTGCCGTTCTCGCGGGCATAGACCGGGTTTCCGACCCGCAGCGACAGCCGGTCGATCAGCGCGACCGCCGCGGCCAGCGCGAAGGTCCGCTCGCCGGCATCCTCCTGCAGATCGTGCCGGACCTGGCGCCGGATGTGCGGCAGCGCGTCGCCGAACTCGACCAGCGAGGCGAACTTCGTCTCTGCCTGCGTTTCGGTCCAGAGCGGATGATAGCGGTATTGCTTGCGCGCCCGCGCATCATAACCGGTGGCCTGCAGATGCCCGTGGGGCAGCGGACAGATCCAGACATCGTCATAGGCCGGGGGCACGGCGAGCGCATTCAGGCGGTCCCGCTCGGCGTTGTCGTCGATCCGCGTGCCGTCCGGAGCGATGTAGGAAAAGCCCGTGCCGCGCTTCTGGCGCCGGATCCCCGGCCTGCTGTCGGGATAGTAGATCAGTTTTTCGGCGGCGCACACGGGGCATCGTCCTTGGCATTGCAGTCGGCTGACCGCTGACGCGGGAAAAACGTCAGGACAGGCAGGCGGGTTCCGCTTTCCGTGCGAAATCAGTTGGCTAGACGGGCGATGTGATCTAATGTCAATCCCGGTCAGACGTAGATCATCGTCCGGGACTGGCAGAGGCCCGGTTGAACCTGCAGGCTTACGGTAAACGAGACAACGGCATGATTGACCAGACCCTATCCGAGATCCGCGCCGATCCCGACCTTGCGCAAGGCACGCCCAGGGCAATCCGGACAGTGCTGGACTCCATCGTTGCTTTCGTCGGCGTTCTGACGCCCGATGGCATTTTGCGCGAGGCCAATGAACCGGCGCTGGCCGCCGCCGGACTTGGCCGCGACGATGTCATCGGCCAGTATTTCTGGGATTGCTACTGGTGGAATTTCGATCCCGAAGTGCAGGACCGGCTGCGCGACGCCGTGGCCAGCGCGGCCGCAGGTCAGGACGTGCGCTATGACGCCGAAATCCGTGTCGCCGACAATCAGCAGATGTTCATCGACTTTCAGCTGCGGCCCCATTTTGCCGCTGACGGCACGGTGAATTTCCTGATCCCCTCTGGCTTCGACATCACCGATCGCAAGCGCAAGGAAAGACATTTGCGGGCCACCGGCGACGGTTTCGCCCGGATGGTTACCAGCTCGCCTTTCGGTATCTACACCGTTGATGCGGACTTCAGATTGTCGATGATAAGCCTCGGCGCCCAGAAGGTCTTTTCCAGTGTGAAGCCGGCGATCGGACGCGATTTCGCGGAAATCCTTCGGATCCTGTGGCCCGAACCCTTCGCGAGCGAAGCGATTGGTCTGTTCCGAAAGACGCTGGAAACCGGAGAACCCTACCACTCGCCCAAAACCGTCGAAAACCGCAACGATATCGGCGAGACCGAAGCCTATGACTGGAAGATCGAGCGGGTTGTCCTGCCCGATGGCCGGCCCGGCGTGGTGTGCCACTTCTACGACCTGTCGGAGCGGGAGGAACACGAAGCCGCCCTGCGGCAGAGCGAGGAGAGATTTCGCTCGATATTCGAGAATGCTGCCGTGGGGATTGCGCATGTCGGGCTCGACGGATCCTTCTCGCGGATAAATCGCAGGCTTTGCGACATTCTTGGTTATTCGCATGAGGAACTGTGTCAGAAGCGATTTCAGGATCTCACCCATCCCGACGACCTGCCGGGCGATCTGGAACATCTGACGCGGCTACGGGACGGCAAGGAAGATCTTTATCAGACCCGCAAGCGATATATCCGCAAGGACGGGTCGATCGTCTGGACCCAACTGACGGTCAACTGCGTCCGGTCCGAAGACGGTCAGCCGCAGTATTTCATAAGTATCGTCGAGGACATCACCGCCGAAAAGGCGGCCGAGGCGCGGCAGGAACTGCTGATCGGCGAATTGAATCACCGGGTCAAGAACAGCCTGGCCTCGATCCAGGCCATGGCATCGCATACGATGCGCTCCTCGGAGGATATGAACGAGTTCCGCGAGGCATTCGGCGGCCGCTTGCGCGCCATGGCCGCAGCCCATGAAAGCATCTTCACCGGTTCCGAGCTTCACGCGGACCTGGCCGATCTGGTCAAGCGCCAGCTTGCGCCCTATGCCGCCGAGGCGGGTGACCGGCTGGCTCTCGACGGCCCGCCATTGCAGCTTGATCCGCAGCTTGTCCATGCTTTGGGGCTGGTCTTTCACGAACTCGCAACCAATGCGAGCAAGTACGGCGCGCTGTCCGGCCCGGACGGAAAGATACATGTTTCCTGGGGGGCGAAGGAGCATGACGGAACCATCCGGCTTCTCTGGGCCGAGTCCGGCGGACCGCGGGTGAAGCCTGCCGATAAAACGGGCTTCGGCAGCGCGCTTATCAATCTGACGCTGGAGGAAAGCCTGGGAGGGAAGGTCGCGTTCGATTTCCGCCCCGAGGGACTGGGCGTCGAAATGAGTTTCCCGGCAAAGGGTCCAACCTAGCGCATTTCCGATCCTGGTGCCGGCACCTTTTGCGAGGGAACCGACAGCGGGGGTGGGGCATTGTCATTGCAACCCCGTTTGCAATGACAAAGGATTTGCGGTGCCCGGACTCTCCGATTTCACCCAGCGCGCGATTCTGCTGATGTCCGTAATCCTTGTCGCAGCGGCGACAATGGCGGCGGCTGCGATCGTTCTTCCATTGCTCTTCGCGATTTTCTTCACCGCGGTTCTGCGTCCCATGGATCGCGCGATGGCGGATGTGATGCCGGGACCGTTGAAGCCGGCAGTACACGTCCTGACGGGCTGCATGCTGCTGGTCGGTCTCGCGTTGTTCGGCCTGGGCGCGGCCTATTGCGTCAACCGCATCATGGCGCAACTGCCGGATCTTCAGCCCATGCTTGAAGATCGGATTTCACAGATGACCATGGGGGAGGACGGCTTGCTGTCCTTCATCGACACCAATCTGGAACTGGGCGGCGGGGTAAGCCGTGCCTTCGAATGGGCCGCGGGTTGGGGCGCGGCGGTCGCCACCTCTGCAGGATCCGCCGTAACCACCATTCTGATAATCTTCTTCTTCACGGTTCTGATGCTCGGCGAAGCCGAGCGCTGGCACAAGAAGCTCTGCAATGGTCTGCCCGGCGACGTTGGCCGCCGCTGGCACCAGGTCTTCACCACCGCAGGCGACCGGTTCCGCTGGTACCTGCTGGTGCGTACGGCAATCGGGATATTGACCGCGCTGGTCTATGGCGCGGTGCTCTGGGCCTTCGGCCTCGAACTGCTCTGGGTCTGGATCATCGCGACATTCGTGCTGAACTTCATCCCGACGATCGGCTCGATCATCGGAGGCTCTTTGCCGGTACTCTATGCCTTGCTGACGCGCGACCTGCAGACCACCGCCTTCATCGCGCTGTCGCTTTTTGCCGCCGAACAGGTCACCGGCAACTACATCGACCCGATCCTGCAGGGCCGGCAGTTGGCCCTCTCGCCTCTGGTGATCCTGGTCTCCTTGTTCTTCTGGGTGCTGATTCTGGGGCTGCCGGCGGCCCTGATTGCGGTGCCGCTGACGGTCTTCGTGGTTCTGGGATGCGCGGCGTTCGAGCGTAGCCGGCCCGTTGCATTATTCCTCAGCAAGGAACCCGACTATGATGAGCTGGAAGAGGTCACGGGTTTCGGCGACTGATGCTGGGGCCGGCACCACGCTGCGTCGGACCTAGTCCTTCTTTGTGTCGGCTTCGGTCTGCGCCTCTACCTCGGCATTCAGTTCGGCGCCGAGCAGCACGATGAAAGCCGAGACCCAGAGCCACATCAGCAGGATGATGATCCCGGCGAGCGAGCCGAAACTCTCGTTATAGGATGCGAAATTCCCCACGTAGAAAGCGAAGCCGACCGACGCGACGACCCAGATGATACAGGCGACGACCGCACCGGGAGAGAGCCACCGCCATTTCGGACGCTCCCTGCTGGGGCCGAACCCGTAGATGAAGGCAAGTCCCCCGAGGACCACGGCCAGCATCAGCCCCCAGCTTCCCAGGGCGACGAGCAGTGAAACGCCGGTTTCGAGGTTCAGGATCGAAAGTGCGGCCGGCACGGCGAGGGTCGCGCTGATTGCCAGCAGAAAGCCGACAATCAAGCCAAGGGTCATTCCGAAAGTAACCGCCTTCAAGACAAGGAAGCTGCGATTTTCTTCTTCGTTGTAGGCGACGTTCAAGCCCTCGATCAGGCTGCCCACGCCCTTGGATGCCGAGTAGAGCGCCAGAACGATACCCGCGACCGCCGCCACACCCAGTCCGCCTTCGCGCGAGCCGGCGACCTGCTCGGCCTGGCCGATTATGATCTCTGTGACCTGTTCCGGCATGATGCCGGCAAATGCCTGCATCTGGGACACGATCTGCGACGGCTCCAGAATCAGGCCGCCGATGGCGATCAGCGCGGTGATCGCAGGAAACAGCGCCAGAAGAACGTAAAAGGCGATGCCCGCAGCGATCAGGCTCAGGTGATCCTCTCCGATCCGGTCCTTGATCCGCCAGAGGATATCTTTCCAGCCGGACATCGGAATCTCGGTCGGGTAATCGGCGTCACGTCCATGCGGCATTAAATGCTCCCCGTTCGGGACCGGCCCGGGGCGTTCTGCCCCGGGCCGGAATTTGTGCGGTCAGGAATCTGGCTTGCCCAGACCTTCCTTCTTCGCTTCTGTCTTGGCGGTCTCCGCGACCCGTTGCGATGCGGATTTTGCCTTCTCCGTGACCGCTTCGACCGCCGATTTTTCGCCCGGCGCGCGGTTGTCGAGACCCTGTTTCGCATCCTGCGCCGCCTTCTTGGCTTCGGATACGGTGGCATTCACCACTTTCTCAGCCTTGTCGCGCTCTTCCTGGTAGATGCGCTCCGCCTCGTGAAACAGGTCGTCGCTGTAGCCGCCGATGTGTTCGTCCTCGAAGCGCGACCGGGGCAGGGCGCCCGCGACGGCGGCACCCGCCGCAACCGCCAGCGCACCGGCAACGATCGGATGGTCGTTGTAGAAATCCGCCGCCTGGTCGGCGCCCCGACGCATCGCCCGTTCGGCCTGGTCGCGCGCTTCGATGGCACGCTCGCGGGCCGCGATGACACGGGCACGGGCTTCTTCGCCAAGGGCTTCGGTGCCCTCGCTGACCTGCCGCCGGATCCGGGCCGCACGCGCCTTGGCGGCGGCCGCGGTGTCGGCCAGCCCGGACCTGGCGCTGTCCCAGGCATTGCCGGCGCTCTCGGCTGCCGAGGAGGCGGTATCGCTCACGGCGTCGCCGGTTGCGCTTGCCGCATCGCTTACCCTGTCCCTGGCAGCGCTCGCAGAGGACGCCGCGGCATCCTTCGCCGAGGCGAACGAGGATTTCACCCTGTCGCCTGCATCTCCTGCGCGCTCCGCGAGGGACGGGTCGGTATCATCGTCGTAATCCGTCCCGGTCCCGTGTGCCCAACGCGGCAAGTCGCTGCGATAGACCGGGTCGGTCCGGTGCGAGCGAGAGACGCGGCGACGCTGCGAGGGGCGATAGCGGTCGTCCGGGGAAAGACGATAGCTGTCATAGTCATCGTCCTCATCGCGATGCCGACCGCGGGGTTCGCCGAAAATCATCCAGGCGAGTCCGATGCCCGTCAGCGCGAGGGCCATCGGGTTGTCGCGCACCGATCTTGCGATCGACTTGCTCAGGTCGCCACCGTGCTCGCGCAACTGCTCGCCGACTTGCCGCGAAACGCCTTCAAGCGAGAAGCGGTCCTGGATGTCCTCGAGCGTTCCGCGAAGTTCGGCGCGTTCGTGCTCGATATCGCGTTCGATCTCTTCCGGGGTTCTGCGGTCATTTGGCATCATAAGCCTCCTTCACGGCTTTGGCGTCGCGCCGGACGTTTTCGGCGGTCCGGCTAGGGGCGAGGCTGGAGAGTTTCAGATCATTCAATCCTTTGGCCATCATGGCAAAGGCGATCACGGCCAGACCGGCACCGACGATCAGTGCCGCCCATCCGGCATCGAGCCCGACCTCGGTAAGGGCACTGATCAGCGCCGCCGACAAAACATTCAGCGCGGTCAGCGCAAGCACGATCGCGCCGACCAGCAGGCCCAGAGCAACACCGGCGCGGGACAGGTTTTCGCTGATTTCGGCACGGGCGAGATCGACCTCGTTGCGCACGAGCGAACTGACATGCGCCATTGCATCGCTGACCATCCCGGACGTCGATTTATTGGGGTCCGTCGTCATGAGTAATCTCCTGTGGCTGGGCGCGGCGTCACTCTGGCGCCGGCGGTTTCGGTGTGGCCGCCCTGATAGGAACCGGCCGGCGTGCGCGATCGCGTCTCGTCTTCCCTGGTTTCGGCAGAGGCTTTCGCAAACCGCGTCGCGGCAAACCCGACAAGCGCGGCCCCCCCGAGGAAGACCAGCGGATTGCGGCGGGCAAAATCGCTCAGATCGCGCGCCACTTCGCCGAGATCCTTCTGTCGGATGGCTTCCGACGCATCGGCAAGGCCCTCGGCGATCTGGCCGAAAGTACGCTCCTGAGGCGATCCCGAGCGCATTTCGTCGGCGGCCGTCCGCAGCGCGGATGCGACGTTGGACACCTCTCCGGCAACGCTCGACTTGGCCGATTCAGCGCGGGTCTTTGCCTCGTTTTGGGCGGCATCGACTGCCTCGCGGGCGGTGTCCTTGACAGTCTTCGCCGCGTCGGAAGCAGCGGACTGGGCTTTTCCCGTGGCAGAGGAAACCGTCGTCTTGTTTTGATTGTTCTGGGTCATCTCATTGCTCCTAGTTGGGCTTCACGCGACAAAGCTCAGGACAGCCAGAACCACGACGATCACGCCGATGATGTAGAAGATGCTGTGCATTTCGTTCTCCTTATCTGATGGTTTCAGGCCTCAAAGCCTGCCGTCCCGTTCAGAACGCGCGGAAAACCACATGGTTCCTTTGCCCTGACACCGCCTAGGTTCGAGTTTTGAGTGACTCTTCGCGGCGATTGGGTCATTTCTGATCCAACCGGTCGCCTCTGGCCGTATCGTGTTCAGGCCAAAGGAACTGAAACCAATGAAATCGTGTATCCCCACCCGTTTCCTATCCACGCTATTGCTGGTGGCCGGCCTTTCGACAGGTCCGACCAACGCTCAGGACGCCGGCACCTACGGTGGGGGTTTCCTTGACGATTCCGACCCTGATCTGGTTTTCAGCTTCGGCCTCGGCGCGCAGTCCAAGTCGGCCTATTTCGGGTCCGATGAGCTGGAGTTCGGGTCGAGCGGAACCTTTCGCTTCGATTTCCTGCGGTTGCCGAACGGCTTCACCCTTGGGACCAACCGCTCGGTTGGCTACAAAAGCGGCTTCGGGCTGCAAGGCGCCGCGCGATTCATCGGCAAGCGCGATGTGTCGGATCATTCGGAACTGCGCGGTCTGGACGACGTGGACACGACGCTCGAACTCGGGATGGGCGTGGGCTACGAACAGGAATTCTACCGAGTTTACGGCAACGTGCGCTACGGCTTCTTCGGCCACGAAGCGTTTGTGGGCGAGATCGGCGCCGACGCTATCGTAAGACCTGCCGACGGCTGGACGCTGCGGGCGGGCCCGCGGCTTGACTTCGGGGATGACGATTTTGCCGACACCTATTTCGGTGTGTCACCCGCCAATGCGGCCGCAAGCCGGTTCGGCGCCTATGATCCCGATGGCGGGCTGATCAGTGCGGGGCTGGAATTCAACGCCTTGTATCAATTCAATCCGCGATGGGCCGTTCAAGGCACGGTCAGCTGGGACAGGCTGTTGAACGACGCTGCCGACTCGCCGATCACTCAGGCCGGGGACGACGACCAGTTCAAGGTCAAGGTGGTCCTGATCCGCCGCGTCGCGATAGATTTCTGAGATCGTGTCGCGGGCAGGGATCAAAGCCTGCCCGCCACTGCCTCCAATGCGCGAACCAGCCCTTCCGCCTTGAAGGGTTTCGCCACGAAACCGTCGAGGCCGGTCTGCCACGCTTCCGCGATCCGGGGATCGGAATCGTTGCCGCTGGTCAGAAGGAAACTGGCGGCCCGGTTGCGCCGGCCTGCGCGCATACGCAGTAATAGTGTGTAACCGTCCATCACCGGCATGCCGAGATCGGCAATGACGATATCGGCGGGTCGCTCTTCGAGGCGGCCGAGTGCCTCTTCGCCTGACCCCGCAGCGCGAACATCGACGAGGCCGATCTGTTCCAGAAGCTGGGTCAGCAACTGACGACTGACCGCCATATCGTCGACGATCAAAAGCCGCAGGTCTTTTCGAAGCGCCATCGCGAACCTCACTCCGCCAACGTCCGCAAAGACGAACAATATCAGACTAGGGTTGGCAGGGTTAATCCGCGGTAAAACTCAGGCGGTTTCCGCAAGATGGCTGGCGCAGCCGATCAGCGCGGCGAAATCGTCCTCGATCACGGACACGCTGAAATTGCCCATGAAGCCCGCGAAGCGGCCCTTGTCGCGGAAGGCGTCGCCGAACCCGAAGCGGTCCAGATGCGCGGCCATCGCCCTGGCCACGCCACCGATCAGATAAACACCGCCGAAGGGCAGCTGGATCAGCGAAAGGTTTCCTGCCACCGTACCCAGGATCCGCACGAAGACCCGCACAGCCTCTTCGGCACGCGGATCGACGTCGCCGTCGAGCGCCGACATTATGTCGGCTGCAGACAATTCCCGCTCGTCGCCGGCCTCATGCCCCAACCAGCGATAGACCCGTTCAAGTCCGCGACCTGACAACACGTCCTCGACCGCCGGGAAACCATGGGCGGTTTCGACATACTGGCAAAGCCGCAACTCCGCCTCGGTGCGGATCGGCAGGTTGGCATGTCCCGATTCCGACGGCGGCACGACGCGCCCGCCGCGGCCCTCGAAGACCGCCGCCGCGTTGAAGCCGGTGCCGACACCGATCACCAGCCGCGTGCCGGCCGGCTTTGCGGCCGCGCCCGCAAGGACGGGTCTGATCTTCGCTGCGTCGATATCGCCCACCGCATAGCCCTGGGCCTGAAGATCGTTGAGGATCGCGACATGCTCGGCCCGGGTCGCGCGGGCCAGCGTGTCGCGGTCTATCGTCCAGGCCAGATTGGTCAACTCGGCGACGCCGTCGCGGACCGGACCTGCCACCGCAACGCAGGCACCGGAGCAGTCGACGTCGTCCTCTTCGGCCACGTAGCGTCGCAGCACGGTCTCGAGCCCGGGAAAATCGGCATTCGAATAGCGGCGCACGCTATCCGGCAGCAGGCGCGCGCCCTCGGCCAGTGCAACGCGCGTGTTGGTCCCGCCGATATCGGCGACCAGTGAATAGGTATCATCCGCATATTTGCCCATTCCAAAGGCTTATCAGATATTTATCCGTCGAATGCCAGAACGAAACCAGAAAGCCGGTCAAAGAACATTTGCACTGTCGGTCGTGCACGCTATCGTTGAAAACGGAGCGCAAAGAATGGCGGAAGCTGTCTGCTCCAAAGATACCGGGTGTGCTCGGAAAGCTGACGCTGATCGCCCCGGTCGCAGTGTAGAGTTGAGAAACGACAGCACCCGGGAGGAAATCATGAAGTTCAAACTATTTGCAGGCGCGGCGGCCCTGGCCCTGACCGGCGGTCTGGCGAGCGCGCAGACGGATGTGGCCGGCGAGCAGGTCACCGTGTTCGGTCCCTGGCTTGGCCCCGATCAGCAGAATGTCGAAGCCGTGCTGGCTGATTTCGCCGAGAAGTCGGGGGCGGACGTGCGCTATGTCGGCTCTGATAGTTTCGAGCAACAGATCGTCGTCGACGCAGAGGCAGGGTCGGCGCCCAATGTGGCCGTCTTCCCGCAGCCTGGACTGGCTGCGGACATGGCGAAGCGGGGCTTTCTGACGCCGCTCGCAGAGGGCACCGCCGACTGGGTCCGCGAGAATTACGCCGCCGGAGACTCCTGGGTCGATCTGGGCACCTACGAGGGCCAGGACGGCGAAGAGCACCTTTACGGGTTCTTTTACAAGGTCGATGTGAAATCCCTTGTCTGGTATATCCCGGAGAATTTCGAGGATGCCGGCTATGAAGTGCCCGAGACGATGGAAGATCTGCAGGCGCTGAACGCACAGATCGTCGAGGATGGTGAAACGCCGTGGTGCATCGGCCTTGGTTCCGGCGGGGCCACGGGCTGGCCCGCAACCGACTGGGTCGAGGATCTGATGCTGCGCACCCAGCCGCCCGAGGTATATGACCAATGGGTGTCGAACGAGATCCCGTTCACCGATGAGCGCGTGGTCGCCGCGATCGACGAATTCGGCGAATTCGCCCGCAACGACGAGCTTGTCGCCGGTGGATCCGGCGCCGTCGCCTCGACTGATTTTCGCGACAGTCCCAAGGGCCTCTTCACCTCGCCGCCGCAATGCTACATGCACCGGCAGGCCAGTTTCATTCCCGCCTTCTTCCCCGACGGAACCGAGGTCGGCGAGGATGTCGATTTCTTCTATTTCCCCGCCTATGAAGGCAAGGATCTGGGCTCGCCAGTGCTGGGGGCCGGAACGCTCTGGGCGATCACCAATGACAGCCCGGGGGCGCATGCATTGATCGAATATCTGCAGTCGCCCGAGGCACATGAGATATGGATGGCCCGCAAGGGGTTCCTGACGCCGCATAAGGGCGTCGACACATCGAAGTTCGGCGATCCGACCCTTGGCAAGATGAACGAGATCCTGCTCGGCGCCACGACCTTCCGGTTCGATGGATCGGACCTGATGCCGGGGGCCGTGGGGCAGGGCTCGTTCTGGACCGGAATGGTCGACTATGTCGGCGGCAAATCAGCCGAGGATGTAGCCGCGACGATTCAATCGTCCTGGGACGCCGCGAAATAGGCTGACAACACCATACGCGGATCCCGGCTATCCGCCGGGCGCCGCTCGAATTCCATAGGTGCGATCCGGGGACTGTGCCATGAATCCAGCCATCCAGGGCTTGTTAACGATCCTCATCGGCGTCGGCGGTTGCGTCGGCTATTTCTGGCTGTCGAACCAGTTGCTCGACAAGGTTTTCTACCCGCCGCGCGGTCCGCAGGCGGGTCGCAACATCAACCGCGCGAACATGATCCGCCCCTGGTTGTTCCTGTTTCCGGCGGTTTTCGCACTTGGCCTCTACCTGGCCTATCCGGTCGTCGAAACCCTACGACTTTCGCTGACCGACCGCAGCCAGGGCGGTGCCTTCGTCGGCCTTGCGAACTACCAGCAGATGTTCGCGGAACCGAAATTCTGGGAAGCGATGCGCAACAACATGATGTGGCTCATCGTGGTGCCCGCCGCCGCGACTGCCTTTGGCCTGCTCGCCGCACAACTGACCGACAGGATCAGATGGGGCAGCTTCGCCAAGTCGCTGATCTTCATGCCGATGGCGATTTCCTTTGTCGGCGCTGCGGTGATCTTCAAGCTGATCTATGACACCCGCCCCGCCGACCAGCAGCAGATCGGCGTGCTGAACGCGGTCTGGCTGCAATTCGAGGGCGGCATCGGTTCTGTCCTGTTCCTGCAGGTTCTGCCGGTAGTCATTCTGCTATCCTTCGCGGCCATCGTTGCCTACGTCGGCATCATCTTCGTTCGTCCGATCCTCGCCTCCGAGGAACACGGTGGCGGGGCCGGTTTCATCCCGCTGCGGCTGCTGGTTGCGGGCGGCGCGATCTATCTGGTGTTCCTGTCGCTTCGCTCTATCCTCGGCGTCGTCACCTTCGATTATCCCTATGGCCAGCCGCAGACCTGGCTGACGATCCCGTTCTGGAACAACTTCTTCCTGATGGTCGTGCTGATCTGGATCCAGACCGGTTTCGCCATGGTGATCCTGTCGGCGGCATTGCGCGGAATACCCGAGGAAACGGTCGAAGCGGCGATCGTCGACGGCGCCAATCCGTTCCAGATATTCTTCAAGATCAAGGTGCCGCAGATCATGGGCACGATCGTCGTTGTCTGGACCACGATCACGCTGGTCGTGCTGAAGATCTTCGATATCGTCTTCGCCATGACCAACGGCCAATGGGAAACCCAGGTGCTGGCCAACTACATGTTCGACAAACTGTTCCGCGCCAACGACTGGGGCGTCGGCTCGGCCAGTGCGATCATCATCATGGTGCTCGTCTCGCCGATCCTGATCTGGAACGTCTACAACGCGCGCAAGGAAATGCGCTAGGGGGACCCTGCCATGGACAATATCGCGGGCAGCAAATCGAGCCTCACCTGGGCGGTGCACCTTTCGGTCGCTCTTCTGGTGCTCTTGTGGATCTTTCCGACCGTCGGGCTTCTGGTATCCTCGTTTCGCACCGCCGATCAGATCTCCAGTTCCGGATGGTGGAAGGCGATGTTCCCGGCAGAGCAGAACGAGGTTCTGCGCGTCGCCGATCCCGATGAGAACCGGGTGGAACGCGACGGGCTCTATGTTGTCGAGGGCAACCTGTTCGACGGTGCGACCGGCTCGGAAATCAGCGTCTGGGGCACGTCCTCCCGTGACATCGACGCCTATTCAGCAGGCGAGACGGCGGAGATGGGAGAGGGCGAGACGATGACCGTTCAAGCGAACGGCGATTATGTCTGGTCCGGAACCGACGAACAGATCAGCGGTCGCGGCCAGCGGGTGTTCGTGACCGCCGAAACACCGCCAGAGTTCACGCTGGAGAACTACGATACCGTGCTGTTCAGTGGCTCGACGACCGACAGCATGGCCAAGGCCTTTTTCAACACCCTCACGGTCACGATACCGGCCACCGTCATCCCAATCGTCATCGCGGCCTTTGCCGCCTACGCCCTTGCCTGGATGGAGTTTCCGGGCCGCGCGCTGCTGATCGCGGCGGTGGTCGCCCTGCTGGTCGTCCCGCTGCAACTGGCGCTGATCCCGCTTCTGCGCCTGCATCTTGGGATCGGCATCGGCAAGGGCTATCTCGGGGTCTGGCTGGCCCATACCGGCTTCGGCCTGCCGCTGGCGATCTACCTCTTGCGCAACTACATGGTCGGATTGCCGCGCGACATCATCGAGAACGCGAAGGTGGACGGCGCCACCGATTTCCAGATTTTCACCAAGATCATCCTGCCACTCAGCTTCCCGGCATTGGCATCTTTCGCGATCTTCCAGTTCCTCTGGACCTGGAACGATCTTCTGGTAGCCAAGGTGTTTCTGATCGACGCCACCGGCGAGACCACGGTCATGACCAACCAGATCGTTGAGCTGCTTGGCACCCGCGGCGGAAACTGGGAGATCCTGGCCACCGCCGCCTTCGTCTCGATCGCGGTTCCGCTGCTGGTCTTCTTCGCAATGCAAAGATACCTGGTGCGCGGTCTGTTGGCCGGATCCGTCAAATAAGGACACGAACTAAATGACTGCCCCGCAGCCAAAGGGACAAAAGCAAGACTTCGCACTCGAACCGGACTGGTGGCGAGGTGCGGTGATCTACCAGATCTATCCGCGCAGCTATCAGGACAGCAACGGTGACGGCATCGGCGATCTGTTGGGCATCGTGCAGCGGCTGCCCCATATCGCCTCGCTCGGGGTGGACGCGATCTGGATCTCGCCGTTCTTCACCTCACCGATGAGGGACTTCGGGTACGATGTGTCCGATTACCGCGATGTCGATCCGATGTTCGGCAGCCTCGCGGATTTCGACGCGGTGATCGACACCGCCCACGCGCTGGGGCTGAAGGTGATGATCGACCTCGTGCTGTCGCATAGCTCGGACGAGCACCCGTGGTTCAAGGAAAGCCGCCAGTCGCGCGAAAATCCCAAGGCGAACTGGTATGTCTGGGCCGATGCGAAAGCGGATGGTACGCCGCCGAACAACTGGCTGTCGATCTTCGGCGGCCCGGCCTGGCACTGGGATACCCGGAGGTGTCAGTACTATCTGCATAATTTCCTGACCTCGCAGCCTGATCTCAACTTCCACGAGCCGCAGGTTCAGGATGCGTTGCTGGACGTGGCGCGGTTCTGGCTGGGTCGCGGTGTCGATGGATTTCGGCTCGACACGATCAACTTCTATTTCCACGACAAGGAATTGCGCTCCAACCCGGCGCTGGATGCAGCCAAGCGCAACGCAACGATCGCGCCGGCGGTCAATCCCTATAACTGGCAGGAGCATCTTTACTCCAAGAACCAGCCGGAGAACCTTGAATTTTTAAGGAAGCTCCGCGCGGTCATGGACCCCTACAACGCCGCCGCCGTCGGCGAGGTCGGGGATGCGCAGCGCGGGTTGGAGATCATGGGCCGGTACACTGCCGGCGATGATCTGATGCATATGTGCTACGCCTTCGAACTGCTCTCCGGCGACAGGCCGGGTGCGACCAACATCGCCGACCTGATGCGGCGCGTCGAAAGGGTCGCCCCCGACGGCTGGGCCTGCTGGGCCTATTCCAACCACGACGTTACCCGCCATATGACGCGCTGGGACCTGACGCCATCCGCGGCGCGGTTGTTCACGACGCTGCTGATGTGTCTGCGCGGCTCGGCCTGCCTTTACCAGGGAGAGGAGCTGGGCCTGCAGGAAGCGGAACTGGAATTCGAGGATCTGCGTGATCCCTACGGCATCGAATTCTGGCCGGAATACAAGGGCCGCGACGGCTGCCGGACGCCGATGGTCTGGGACGCGTCGAACCTGCATGGCGGATTTTCCACCGCGGTCCGAACGTGGCTTCCGGTGCCTCCGGATCATCTACGCCATTCGGTGGCGGCGGCGGAAGCGGATCCCGGCACCCTGCTGCATCATTATCGCCGCGCGATCCGGCTTCGACGGGCCCATCCCGCGCTGCGGCAGGGCGACATGACCGAGGTGCAGGCGGACGGCGAGGTTTTGCGGTTTGTCAGATCGACCGACGCCGAGACGGTGTTCTGCGCCTTCAACCTCAGCGACGGGCCTGCCGAGGTGGCTTTGCCGAGGGGCGACTGGGTCCAGATCGGAACGGAACTGAACAGCTCGCATGCGGGCGCCGATGGCCGGGCAAATCTGGGGCCGTGGCAACCCTGCCTGGCGCTGAGGGCCGGCTGACGGCAAACGGAGGAAGTCATGGCGGAACTGAAGCTCACGAATGTCGGCAAGACCTATGCCGGAACGATCGAGGTCCTGAAGGACATCAATCTCGACATCCGGACCGGAGAACTGATCGTATTCGTCGGCCCGTCCGGCTGCGGCAAGTCCACGCTTCTGCGGATGATCGCGGGACTGGAGAAGATCACTGCGGGCACGCTCGAGATCGACGGCCGGGTCGTCAATGACGTGCCGCCCAGCCAGCGTGGCATCGCCATGGTTTTCCAGTCCTACGCACTCTATCCGCACATGACGGTGCGCGACAACATGTCGTTCGCGCTGAAGATCGCCAAGAAGAGCAGGTCCGAGACCGAGGCGGCGGTGGAGAAGGCCGCGAAGATCCTGCAACTGGAACCCTATCTCGACCGTTGCCGAAGGGCCGTCGGGCGGGCAGCGGCAGCGGTGGCGATCGGGCGGCCGATCGTGCGCGCGATCCGAAGGTCTACCTGCTCGACGAGCCGCTGCCGAACCTCGACGTGGCGGCCCAGGGTGGCCACCCCGATCGAGATCGCGCAGTCAGCGGGAATACGCAACTGTTCAAGCACAAG
>CALOEL010000008.1:0-40475 GCA_942492375.1 uncultured Alphaproteobacteria bacterium | reverse complement strand
AGTGAAGATATACCTAAACATTCCTAAACTTAACTTCAATTTTAACTTTCTCTCCTTGGTGAATGGGTAAATTAAAAATCAAATATCTTTATTTTACTAAAATAAAAAAAAATTAATTTTATTATTAGGAAAATAATGATTATTTAAATTTATTCATTTACTCTGGAAGAAAATGTAAAAATATTTTATTTTTTAATTTGAAAAAAAATCAAATTAAACTCTATATAAATTACATAATTCAAAAAAATTGAGAAATTGAAAAAATTAATTTTTTTAAAATCAAACACAATTTATATAATATTGATAACCCATAAAAATACAAATTTCAAATTATTTTTAAAGAACATAACCATATATAAAATCTGTATAATATATTTTATAATAGTAATGGTATTAGGAAATGAAAAAATATCTAAATTATTCTAGAAATTTATCTTCATATAATGAAATAATGTATACAATTTCTTATATTTTTCAACATTAAAATGAGAGGATGAATCTAAGTTTTTAATAAAATATATGTAATTAATTTAAAATATTATATAATCAATTTAAAAAGAGAGTAATTTAAAAGATGGATATTGGGGATTAAATAATCTAAACATATATTATAAGCCAGGTAATATACTTTTATAATATATTTAAAAAAAAATTAAAAAAAAAAAGAATATGATATTCCAACAAAATCAATCCCAATAACAGGAAAATATTTTTATTCACGGATGTGTTAGTAATAGAAAAATCTAAATTATAAATAAAAACCTTATTTCTGGAACTTTCAGATCTTGGAGAATTTGATGTAACATCAATTATAAAATTTATAAATTATTAACAGGTTTTCAATGATTAAATGACATAATTCACAATTGCTGGATGGATTGATCCATGGATGACATAAACAATACTAGAATTTGGTCTTTAATCAGGCTAAAATGAATAAAGTCTGATAAGTATAATAAAACAAGAGTTAAATAGAAATCCTTGAATCTTTTGGTAATATACTAGATAATATTTATGAACAACCTTCGTAATAATAAATCCAAAACTCAATAAAATGAATATTCTAGTCTGTATTATTTTTCTTTTTAAAACTGAATTCATTAAATTTAAAAAAAGTTATTTTTTGTTGTTTTTCAGAAATAAATAGTAAATTTGGTTCAATTTCCTTATTTACATCTAGTAGTTCTTTATCTACTTATGATATTTTTTGTAAAATTATTCAAAAAAACAATATTAAGCTAATTTAAAAAGCTCAAACGGATAAATTAAGTTCTTCAAATATTTTAAGCTTTTACTAAAAGAATTTTTTAGATAGCTTTATTAGAATAAATTTAAATGGGTGCATAGATATAATTAATGTAATCCTATACTTATACCCCTTTATCAATTTATTATAATTAGGATGTCTTTTTTCCAGATTTTCACATCAAGTCAGCAATAGATAAACAAACAATTAATTAGCTAAAATTCTATAATTTTTATGGAAAAACTATTTTCAAATATGATTTCGATGAAATTCATAACTTAAACTATATCTAAGATTCAAGTGGAAATCAAAGACATTTAAAATTAAATTTTAAAATACAGATCCTAAATTTGTAGCATGCTCTAATTATACGAATTGTATATCATTTATGATCAACTTCTTTTTTAGTTCTAAAACAAATAAATCTATTTAACTATAATAATTTTTTGGGGATCACTTACTGATGAAATTTTATTAAACTAAATTACTATATCATATTGGATTTACATAAGTAACAATGAAATAATTAATATAGCAACAGTTTTCAGTAAAAATGATGATGGTAGTTTTTTTAAAATTTAACATGCAATTTAATCAGATAACTCTTTTAATACTTAAATTATTTGTGATAATAATCAATATAATAATACTAATTTTAGAAATATAACCAAATTTTTGGTAAAAAATAACTGTATAAGTTATTCGAAATTATCAAAATGGGAATGCCTAAGTCAAATTTTTTAATTAAAATGAAATAAATGAGTGTCTGTAGTCTATTCTATAATAATTTTGAGATGATGACATATTAAGGATAGAAATTATGGTACAAATAGTAAATATTTTTTTAATTTAAAAAATAATTATATTTTTTAATTATTTTTTAAGATTCTGAAACCAATGGTTATTATTTTATTAAGAATTTTGAAATATATTCTTCAACTTCACTTTTTTCATCATAAAATCTTACAATTTATCATGATAATTATGAATAAGATATATTTTTAGAAAATAAGGTAAAATGTATACTATGTAAAAGTAGTTATAGTCTGTATGAAGGAGAATGCATTGAAAATGATATGTTAGAAAAATAACTCCCAGAATAATAATACTTACTTTTCACCATCAGAATCTGAAACAAAACAATAATTCTAACCAAAATGTTCTTATAGATGCTTAATATGTAATGAACAAACTAGTGATATGTGTGAATAATGTAATGGTAACAATTAACTCACTCTTTTGTCACTGTCCTCCACAAACATTTGATTTTCCTAATTAAATAGATTGCCCTAGTATTTTATTTATTTTATTTATTTATCTAAATCTCTAAATTAATAGAATATATTTTCAATAACATATTTAATATCCACCAGGAATAGAAAAAAATGATATGAAAATATTTTAAATCAGATCTACATTCAATATTTATGATTCATATAAATACATAGAATCCTAGCTTTGGGTTTTCTTACACTTAAACCAAATCTTTATCAATCTGAAATATAACTGTTAATTTAACAAATCATACAATTATTAAAATTACTATTAATTTTACATAACAATTTCCAGAAGATGAGAGTACTATAATATAAACAAAAAATAATAAATATAAATTAATAATAGATAAGCCATAATTATTTGCATATATTGAAGATTATAAAAAAAAATTATTCAAGTCCATTTAACTTTGAATTAGATGTTATTAGTATTACACATGATAATTTCACTTTATTATTAAATAATAATGAAGGATACATATCTGAAATTACTATCAGATATTTAGTATTACCATCTAATTACTTAATTTATGTATTTATCCATTTAAAATCTTAGTAAATATTTTATAATTTTAGGAATTTTAAGAATAATTCAATAAATCAAATAATTATTTTAATGAATCATTAGATACTGAGAGAATAATTCAAAAAGAGCTTTAAATAGATCTAGAAATACCATAATATTCTTAGATAATTATTGGATTTTAAAGAGTACATGCTGAAAGTTACTCCAGATTTATATTTACCGATTTCAATCTAGATTAATCTCATAAGTTAACAATATTTATTAAATTAGAAGAATTTATTCAATTATTTGACCTTAAATTTCAATTTATTTTTCTATATTAATCATGCTAATGTAAAAATCAATCATGCAGCTATTATAATGATGAATGTATAGAATGTCCTACCAACTACTTTTTAGATAGTAATTATGAATGCTTAAGTAAATAAATTTTTTCTTATCAATAATAATATTTTAACTTAAATTTATAATAATTTAAAAGAATGACAGCAAATGCATAGAATGTTAAAATTCACTCTTTCAACTGTATAACTTGTTCAGATTAATATTAAAATTCAAATATTTCCTATATACCTTTAGGTTTACAAATATTTCCACCATAAGAAGAAAATATTTCATAAATTTTTAATTATCCACTTTACTCTATGATTTAAGATAATTTAGGATATTATTATTTGCAGGGATCTTCAATTTACAGTGAAGAAAATATATTAATTAATGGATTTAGCAATTTCTAAAATGAATCAAAATACTACGATCCGGCCCGCGGCGGCGTTTCGCGGGATTACCGGCTTCAAGCCGAGCTGTGGCGCGATCCCGCGGCGGGGCGTTCTGACGCAATCGCCGACGCTGGACACAGTCGGCGTCTTCGCCACCGAGCCCGAAGGCGCGGCGCTGCTGGCCGAATGCCTGTTCGGCCACGATACCGCCGACAGCGCCACCACCCTGGCGCCGCGTCCGGCGCTGCTGGAGGCGGCGCGGTCCGAGCCGCCGCTGGCCCCGGTTTTCGCGCTGGTGCGCCCGCCCGGATGGGAAAGGGCGGATGCCGAGCTGAAAGCGGCCTTCGAGGAATTGCGGGATGCGCTGGGCGACCAGGTGTTCGAGGTCGAGTTGCCGGCACCTTTCAAACAGGCCGCCGCGCAGCGCAGGATCATCAATGTCGCCGAGATGGCCCGCAACTATTATCGCTACGGGCGCGACGGCGCTGACCTGCTTGGGGCGGCGACCCGCGCGGCGCTGGAAGAGGGCGATGCCGTACCCGCGCGCGACTACCTGTCCGCGCTGGACTGGGGCGTGGTCCTGAACAGCGCGCTGGACGAGATCTTCGACCGCTGCGACGCGATCCTCTGCCCCTCGGCGCTCGGGCCCGCGCCCGCCGGGCTTTCCAGCACCGGCGATCCGATCTTCAACGGGCTCTGGACGCTGTGCGGCACGCCCGCGATCAGCCTGCCGCTGCTGACCGCGGAAAACGGCCTGCCGATGGGCGTGCAGCTTGTCGGGCAGCGCGGCAACGACGCGCGTTTGCTGCGAACCGCGAATTGGCTGTACAAATGGGCCGACGGCTGATGGGCCACGGAAAGGATATGCTATGAACCGATTCCTCGCGCTGATCGCCTTTGCCGGCTTCGCGGCCTTCGTCGGCATCCTGGCCTGGGAAGTGCCAAGCCCGGACCTGGTGATCGTTATCCTCGTGACGCTTGCGCTCGTGGCCTATGACTTCCTGACGTCAAGCGGCAAGTCGCAGGACTGAGCCGATGCCGAAACCCGTGGTCTGGATTTCCCGGCGGCTGTCCGATGCGACGATCGCGCGCGCCCGCCGCGACTATCAGCTGATCCTGAACGAGGATGATACCCCCGGAACCGCCGAGGAGATCGTCGCGATGAGCGGCCGGGCCGACGGCATGATCCCCTGCCATTCCGAGCGGTTCGATGCCGATGTCGTCGCGCGGCTCGACCCGAGGCTGAAGATCGTGGCGAACCATTCGGTGGGCGTCGATCACTGCGATCTGGCCGCGCTGAAGGCGCGCGGCATCGCGGTGACGAACACGCCGGGGGTGCTTGCGGATGCGACGGCGGAACTGGCGATGATGCTGATGCTGGGCGCGGCCCGGCATGCGGTGGCGGGTGACAGGCTGGTGCGCTCCGGGGAGTGGGATACCTGGTCACCGGCTCTGCTCGTCGGCAAGCAGGTCACGGGCGCGCGGCTGGGGATCGTCGGCATGGGCGGCGTCGGACGCGCCTTCGCGCGGAAGGCGCGCGGGTTCGACATGGAGATCCACTATCACAACCGCACCCGCCTGTCGCCAGAGGCGGAGGAAGGTGCCGTTTATCACGAAAGCCTGGACAGCCTGCTGGACGTGTCGGACTTCCTGTCGCTGCACTGCCCCGCGACACCGGAAACGGTCGGGCTGATGAATGCCGAGCGGCTGGCGCGGCTGCCCGAGGGCAGTATCCTGGTCAATGCCGCGCGGGGCGATCTGGTGGACGAGGATGCGCTGCTGGCCGCCATCGAAGGCGGCAGGCTGGCTGGCGCCGGGCTGGATTGCTTCCGGACCGAACCCGGCGGCAACCCGCGGTTTGCCGGTCACGACAATATCGTGATGATGCCCCATGTCGGCAGCGCGACGGTGAAGACGCGCGATGCGATGGGCGCCAAGGCGCTCGACAATCTCGACGCGTTCTTCCGGGGCGATACGCCGCCGGATATGCTTTAGACCGGCCTGCCTTCAAGTCTTCGTCAGGCCCGCACCCGCGGGGCGCCGCTGCCGGAACCTCAGCGGCGGCGCCGCGTTGTTCAGACCAATGGAACCCGCGATTGAGGATTGGTTGATGGACAAGGTCGAGACGATAAACCCCGTGACCGGGCAGGTCATAGCGCAGCACCGTGCCGACAGCGATGAAGAGGTGAACTCGAAGATCGAGGCCTGTCACGCGGCATTTCTCGACTGGCGGAGCCGCTCGGTCGAGGAGCGGGGCGAGATCATCCGGAAGATCGGCCAGGGCCTGCGCGACCGTTCCGACGAGCTTGCCGAATTGATGACGCAAGAGATGGGCAAGCTGCTGTCGCAGTCCCGGCAGGAAATAGAGCTTTGTGCCGCGATCTGCGATTACAGCGCCGAGACCGCACCCGATGTGCTCGCCTCCGAGGATCGCGAGATCGAAAGCGGCCAGCGCGGCCGGGTGGTCCATGCGCCGATTGGCGTCATCTACGGTATCCAGCCCTGGAACTTTCCCTGCTACCAGGTCGTGCGCTACTCGATCGCCAACCTGATGGCGGGCAACGGCGTGCTGCTGAAACATGCCGCGACCGTGACCGGGTCGGCTCTGCTGATCGAGGAGATCTACCGCGATGCCGGGCTGCCCAAGGGGCTGTTCGCGGTGCTGGTCATCAGTCACGACCAGTCGGACAAGGTGATCGAGCATGATCTGGTGCGCGGCGTGACGCTGACCGGCAGCCCCGAGGCGGGTCGCCATGTCGGCAGCAAGGCCGCCGGTTGCCTGAAAAAGACCGTGCTGGAACTAGGCTCGAACGACGCCTACCTGGTCCTGGCCGATGCGGATATCGACAGGGCGGTGCAGACCTGCGTGACCGGCCGGATCTACAATAACGGCGAGACCTGCGTTGCGGCCAAGCGGTTCATCGTGGTCGATGCGGTCTACGACGAGTTCCGCGACCGTTTCGTCGAGGCGATGAAGGCGCTGAAGGCCGGCGATCCGAGCGAGGAGGAGTCCGATATCGGCCCGATGGCGCGCGAGGATCTGCGCGACGACCTGCACGAGCAGGTGAGGAAAAGCGTTGAGAACGGTGCCAAGCTGCTTTGCGGCGGCGAGAAGCCCGAAGGTGACGGCTGGTTCTATCCGGCCACGGTGCTCGACGATGTGAAGCCGGGCCAGCCCGCCTATGACGACGAACTCTTCGGCCCGGTCGCCTCGCTGATCCGCGCGAAGGACGACGAGGATGCGATGCGGCTGGCCAATGACAGCCGGTTCGGGCTGGGCGGCGGCATCATCTCGAAAGATGTCGATCGCGCGGTCCGCATGGCCGAGCGCGAGTTCGACACCGGCATGGTCTTCATCAACGGCTTCGGCCTTGCCACGCCGAACATGCCCTTCGGCGGCGTCAAGCAATCCGGCTATGGCCGCGAGCATGGCGGCTTCGGAATGCGCGAGTTCACCAATGCAAAGGCCGTCCTCGTGATGGCGTAATTCCGGGAGGTTTCGACATGGCCACGAAGGATCTTGACCGGTTGGACACCGAGATGCGCCAGCCGGGGATCGAGTCCGAGATGGATCCGGCCCCCGATTACCAGCCCCGCTTTCCGGGGTCCGGTCGGCTGGACGGAAAGGTCGCGCTGATCACCGGCGGCGACAGCGGGATCGGTCGGGCGACGGCCGTGCTGTTCGCCCGCGAAGGCGCGAAGGTGGCGATCGCCTATCGTGACGAAGAGGAGGACGCGCGAAAGACGCTGGAACTGGTGGAACGCGAAGGCAGCGAGGGGCTGCTGCTGCCCGGCGATATCGGGCGCAAGGCCTGCTGCGAGGAGCATGTCGCGAGGACGGTTGAGAAATTCGGCCGGCTCGACGTGCTGGTGAACAATGCCGCCGAGCAGCACGCCGCCGAGGAATTCGAGAACGTCCCCGAGGAGCAGATCTTCCGCACCTTCCGCACCAATATCGGCGGCCAGATGTTCATGGTGCAGTCGGCGCTGCCGCATCTGGAAAAGGGCGCCTCGATAATCTGCACCACCTCGGTAACTGCGTTCCGAGGGCAGGACCTGCTGATCGACTATGCCTCGACCAAGGGCGCGATCCTGTCCTTCGTCCGGGCCTTGTCCAGCAAGCTGGCGCCGAAAGGCATCCGGGTGAACGGCGTAGCACCCGGGCCGATCTGGACGCCGCTGATCCCGGCCTCGTTTCCGCCCGACAAGGTCGAGGATTTCGGCAAGTCCTCGCCGCTTGGCCGGCCCGGTCAGCCGAACGAGGTCGCACCGGCGATGCTGTTCCTGGCCTGCGAGGATGCGTCTTACATGACTGGTCAGGTGCTGCATCCCAATGGCGGCGATCTGGTGGGGGGCTAGGAGATGGCCCCGCGCGCCCTCTGGAAAGGCCAGCTGCGCCTGTCGCTGGTCTCGATCCCCGTCGAGCTTTATTCCGCCACCAAATCAGGCGCGCGTGTGTCGTTCCGGCAGATCCACAAGCCCTCGGGCAAGAAGATCCGCTATGAAAAGACCGTGCCGGGCATCGGGCCGGTGAAATCCGAGGATATCGTCAAGGGCTACGAGATCGGCGACGACGAATACATCCTGATCGACCCCGATGAGGTCGATGCGATCAAGCTGGAGACCAAGAAGACCTTCGAGCTGGTGCAGTTCGTCGGCGCCTGCGAGATCGCCCCGATCTACTATGACAAGCCCTATTACCTGGTCCCGACCGACGAATTGGCCGAGGATGCCTATCGCGTCGTGCGCGACGCGCTGCGCCAGGCCGACAAGGTGGGGCTGGGGCAGGTGACGCTGCGCGGCAAGGAATACCTGGCCGCGGTGCGGCCCTGCGGCGACGGGCTGCTGCTGGAGACGCTGCATTATGCCGACGAGCTGCGCGAGGCCGAGCCGATGTTCAGCCAGATCGAGGACGAACCGGCGGAAAAGGACCTGCTGGAAGTCGCGACCTCGCTGATCGAACGCAAGACCGCACCGTTCGACGCCTCGGCCTATTCCGACAGCTATGCCGAGGCGCTGAGCGACTTGTTGGAGGCGAAGCAGAAGACCAAGAAGACGCCGCGCGTCACCACCTCGGGCGAGGAGAAGCGGCCGGAGGGCGAGAACGTGGTCGACCTGATGTCGGCGCTGAAGGAAAGCCTGAAGAAGGCCGAGAAGAAGAAGGGCGGACGCAAGAAGAAGGCCTCGTGATGGCGAAGACACCCGACAGGCTTGCCGAATACAATGCCAAGCGGGACTTCGACCGCACCGGCGAACCGGCGGGCAAGCTGGGCAAGGCCCGGCGCGAGGGGCTGCGGTTCCTTGTCCAGAAGCACGACGCCACCCGCCTTCACTACGACTTCCGTCTGGAATGGGACGGCGTGCTGCTGAGCTGGGCCGTGACCAAGGGGCCGAGCGTCGATCCAGGCGAGAAGCGGCTGGCGGTCCGGACCGAGGATCACCCGCTCGATTACGGCGATTTCGAGGGCACGATCCCCGAGAAGGAATATGGCGGCGGCACGGTGATGCTCTGGGATAGCGGCACCTGGCGGCCCGAGGGCGATCCCGACGAGGGGTTGAAGGAGGGCAAGCTGAAGTTCACCCTGCAGGGCGAGCGGATGAAGGGCGGCTGGGCGCTGATCCGGATGCGCGGCAAGGAGAAGCGCGAGAACTGGCTGCTGATCAAGGAGCGCGACGACTATGCAGGCGACGATCCCGACGGTTTGACCGGGGACTTCTCGCGGTCGGTCAAGACCGGCCGCAAGATGGAGGAGATCGCGAAGGGCATGGCCGCGAAGAAAACCTCGCGCAAGTCGAGATCCCGCAAGACCACGGAGCATGGTGGCAAGCGCCCCCGGTTCCGCGATGTGCAGCTGGCGACGCTTTATGACAAGGCGCCGGAGGGCGACGACTGGCTGCACGAGACCAAGTTCGACGGCTACCGGGCGCTGGCCGCGCTCGGGAATGGCGGCACGGTTTTCTACACCCGCTCCGGAAAGGACTGGACCGACCGTTTTTCCGATCTCTGCGGCGCGTTCGAAGCGGTGCCCTGTGCGGCGGCGCTGATCGACGGCGAGGTGATGGCGGCCAGGGTCAGCGGCTCGGCCTTTTCCGCGCTGCAATCGGCCCTGTCGGAAGGCGGGGAACTGGCGTTCTATGCCTTCGATCTGCTGTCTTTGGACGGGAAAGACATGACCGGCCAGCCGCAGGATGAGCGGCGCGAGAGGCTGGCCAAGCTCTTGTCCGGCGTGCCGAAGGGCGGCGCGCTGCGGATGAGCGAGCATGTCGTGGGGCAGGGGCCGGAGATCTTCCGCAAGGCCTGCGAGGCGGGGGCCGAGGGCATCATCTCGAAGCGCGTGGACGCGCCCTATCGCGGCAGGCGCACGAAGGCGTGGCGCAAGGTGAAATGCTCGAAACGGCAGGAATTCGTGATCGGCGGCTATAGCCCGTCGGACAAGAAGGGCCGGCCCTTCGCTTCGATACTGCTGGGCACCTATGAGGGCGACCGGCTGATCTATCGCGGGCGTGTGGGTACCGGTTTCGGCGAGGCCGAGTTCGAGACGCTGACGAAGGCGCTGCGCGACCGCAAGACTTCGCCGTTCGAGGAGGTGCCAAAGGACGCGGCGCAGGATGCCCGCTGGGTTACGCCGGACCAGGTGGCCGAGGTCGAGTTCACCGAGTTCACCAGCGACGGCTATGTGCGCCACGGCAGTTACCTGGGCCTGCGCGGCGACAAGGAGGCCGGCTCGATCCGGCTGGAGCGCCCGAAGGAGGAAGAGGAGATGGACGAGCAGGTTCTTGGCGTGGCGATTTCCAGCCCCGGGCGGCGGGTGTTTCCCGATGCGGGCTGCACCAAGCTGGATGTCGCGCGGCATTATGCGCGGGTCGGCGAGCGGATGATCGAATTGGCCGGCAACCGTCCGTTGTCGCTGTTCCGCTGCCCCGGCGGGCTGGAGGCGGATTGCTTCTTCCAGAAGCATGGCGGCGGCATGCCGTCGGAGCTGTCGATCATCGGCATCAAGGAGAAGGACGGCGAGACAGAGGATTATCTTTACGCCACCCGCCCCGAAAGCCTTGTCGCCGCGGCGCAGATGGGCACGGTCGAGTTCCACATCTGGGGGGCGCGGACCGACCGGCTGGAGCGTCCCGACCGGCTGGTCTTCGATCTCGACCCCGACGAGGGGCTGGACTGGACGGATGTGCGCGACGCGGCGTTCGAGGTCCGTGGCCTGCTGGACCGGCTGGGCTTGGCCTCTGGCGCGATCGTCACGGGCGGCAAGGGCGTGCATGTCTGGATGCCGCTGCGCCGCAGCCGGGAATGGGAGACCGTTAAGCTGTTCGCCAAGACCTTCGCCCATGTCGTCGCGGAAAAATCGCCCGACCGCTACACCGCGACGATGTCGAAGCAGAAGCGCAAGTGCCGGGTCTTCATCGACTGGCTGCGCAACGAACGCGGCGCGACGGCGATCGCGCCCTATTCGCTGCGGGCGCGCAAGGGCGCGCCGGTTGCGGTGCCGGTGACATGGGACGAGTTGCGCGATCTGAAGGCGCCGAACGGCTTTTCCATGGGTGACATGGACAAGCGGTTGGGCCAGTCCTGCCCGGCGGTCGAGATGCAGAAGAACCTGCAATCGCTGACCGACGCGGTGATCGACAAGCTGATGGGCTGGTCCGAGGAGTGAGCGCGCGGGTTCAGCGGTTTCCGTCGAAGGTTGCGACACGGTAGACGTAGCCGACGACCAGGGCCGCGATGACGAGCGTGCCCACCGGGTTGATCCAGTCGCCGACCGCCTGATACCTCTCGCCCAGCCCGTATCCCGCCACCGTAAGAAGCGTCGTCCAGATCGCGGTGCCGAGCGTCGAGTAGAGCAGGAAGCGCGGCAGCGGCATTTCCGACACGCCTGCGGGCACCGAGATCAGGGTGCGCAGGCCGGGCACCAGCCGTCCGAGGAACACCGCCTTGGCGCCGTGCCTGTCGAACCAGGCGTCGGCCTTGCCGACATCCGCAGGCGACAAGGTCAGAAGCCGTCCGTGCTTCGCGGCCCAGTTCCGCAGACGGTCGGTCGAAATCCAGCGTCCGATCAGATACCAGAACAGCGCGCCCAGAAGCGAGCCCACGATGCCGGCAAGGGTCACGCCGGCCAGGTCCACGTCGCCACGTGCCGCCGAGTAACCTGCCAGCGGCATCACCAGTTCCGAGGGGATCGGAGGAAACACGTTCTCTGCCAACATAAGGACGGCGACCGCGACATAGCCGTTGTCGTTGATGAAGTTGGTGGTCCAATCAAGCATTCCGCCTCTGCACTTCGATAGGCAACGCGGCCCATGCTCGGCCGGTTCCGTGGGCGTCGGACTGGATCGAGACGGGCCTGATCCTAGGTGCTAGATTAGAGTTGAACGGGAACAAACCGCAGCATCGGACGTTCCGTCAGTCCCGGGGGAGATTACATGACGCTACGCGAGTTTCGCCGCGACCACATCACGAAACCGATTCATCGTTGGGCCCGCGGCGCCCTTCCATCACTATCGGAAACCGAGGCCGAGGCGCTGAATGCCGGCGAAGTCTGGTGGGAGGCCGAGCTGTTTTCCGGTCACCCGGACTGGCGAAAGCTGCGCCGCGTCGCTGCGCCGCGCCTGTCGGACGAGGAACAGGCCTTCATCGACGGTCCCTGCCGCAAACTCTGCGGGATGGTCGATGACTGGACGGTGAACCGGCTGACTGCCGACCTGCCGGACGAGGCCTGGCAGTTCATGCGCGACGAGGGCTTCTTCGGCATGATCATCCCGAAAGACTATGGCGGTCTGGGGTTCTCCGCGCTGGCCCATTCGGAAGTGGTGCGGCTGATCTCCTCGCGCTCGCTGGTGGCGGCGGTCACGGTCATGGTCCCGAATTCGCTGGGACCGGGTGAGTTGCTGCTGCAATTCGGGACCGAGGACCAGAAAGACTATTGGCTGCCGCGTCTGGCAGAGGGCACCGAACTGCCCGCTTTCGGCCTGACCAGCGAGGAGGCCGGATCGGATGCGGCCGCCATGGTGGATACCGGCATCGTTTGCGAGGGCGAGTGGGAGGGCGAGACGGTGCTCGGCCTGCGGCTGAACTGGTCGAAGCGCTATATCACGCTGTCGCCGGTCTGCACCGTGCTCGGCCTTGCGTTCAAGATGAAGGACCCCGACGGGCTGCTCGGCAAGACCGAGGATATCGGCATCACCTGCGCGCTGGTGCCGACGCATCTGAAGGGCGTCGAGATCGGCCGTCGGCATATCCCGGCGGGCCAGATGTTCCAGAACGGTCCGACAACCGGCACCGATGTCTTCATCCCGCTCGATCACATCATCGGCGGACCGGATTATGCCGGCAAGGGCTGGATGATGCTGATGAGCGCGCTGGCGGCGGGGCGCGGCATCTCGCTGCCGTCGCTCTCGGCTGCCGCCAGCGCGCTGTCGGCGCATACGGCGGGCGCCTATGCCCGCGTCCGCCAGCAGTTCGGCATCCCGGTGGCGAAATTCGGCGGTGTGCAGGAATGCCTCGCACGGCTCGCCGCCAATGCTTATTCACTGGACGCAGCGCGGCAGCTGACCTGCGTCGGCCTTGACGAAGGGCGGGCGCTGGCGGTGATTTCCGGCATCATGAAGGCCAATGCCACCTACCGGATGCGCGATGCACTGAACGACGCGATGGACATCCATTCCGGCAAGGCGGTGATCGACGGGCCGGGCAACTACCTGTCGGAGATCTACAAGGCGGTGCCGATCGGCATCACCGTCGAGGGCGCCAATATCCTGACCCGCAGCCTGATCATCTTCGGCCAGGGCTCGATCCGCGCGCATCCGCATCTGCTGGACGAGATGCAGGCGCTGGAACTGGAGGATCAGGAGAAATCTCTGGATGCCTTCGACCGGCATTTCTGGGCGCATGTCGGCCATACGACGAAGACGCTGTTCCGCGCCTTCGGGCGGGCCTGGACGCACAGCCTGTTCGCGCCGGCGCCGAAGAAGGCCGGCGCGCTGGGGCCGATCTACCGGCGCATGTCGCGCTGGTCGGCGGCTTTCGCGCTGACCTCGGATTTCGCCTTCCTGACGCTTGGCGGCGGGTTGAAGCGGCGCGAGATGATCTCGGCGCGGCTGGGCGACGTGTTGTCGGAGCTCTACATCCTGTCGGCGACGCTGAAACGCTGGGAAAACGAGGGCCGGCAGAAAGAGGACCTGCCGCTTGTCCGCTTCGCCGCGGAAAGCGCCTTCGACAAGATCAGCGAAAGCCTGGATCTCGTGCTCGCCAATCTTCCGGCGCGGTGGGCGGGGTGGCTGCTGCGCTTCCTGACTTTGCCGAAATGGGCCTCGCGCGGGCCGTCCGATGCGCTGACCGAGACCTGCGCAGACCTGATTTCGGAACGCACGGCCACCCGTGAGCGGCTGAGCGGCGCCCTGTTCCACGGCTGCGCGGGCGACGGTGTCGCCCGGCTGGAAGAGGCGTTCGATGCGGTCATCGACTGCGCGCCGCTGCAGAAGCGGTTGCGCGAAGCCGGGCTGGACCAGGAAGAGGCGCTGGTCAGCCGCAGGATCACGGCGGCCGAGAACGACCGGCTGAACGCGATGAAGGAGGCGGTTCAGAAGGTCATCGCGGTGGATGATTTCACACCCGAGGAACTGGCGGATTTCTTTCCGGAACTGAAGGCGACGAAACAGGCGGCGAAGACCCGCCGGGCGCGCAAGACATCCAAGGAGGCCGCTGAATGAACGACCGCCCCGTCTATCTTGTCGATGGCGCGCGAACGCCTTTCCTGAAGGCGCGTGGCAAGCCCGGCCCATTCACGCCGGTCGATCTGGCGGTGCAATGCGGTCGCCCGCTGCTGACCCGCCAGCCCTTCGCGCGGGATGCGTTCGATCTGGTGATCCTGGGCTGTGTCAACGTGATCGCCGACGAGATGAACCCGGCCCGCGTCGCGGCGCTGCGGCTGGGGATGGGCGAGGCGATGGTGGCGTTCACCGTGCAGATCAACTGCGGCTCGGGGATGCAGTCGATCGACACCGCCTATCGATATATCCGCGAGGGCAAGCACGACCTGATCCTGGCCGGCGGCGCCGAGGCGCTCAGCCATGCGCCGCTTGTGCTGCGGCAGGAGGCGGTCGAATGGTATGCCAGCATGGCGCAGGCCAAGGGGCCGCTGGACACGGCCTCGAAGCTGACCGGGCTGCGCCCCGATTTCTTCAAGCCGGTGCTTGGTCTGGAACGCGGGCTGACCGACCCGATCACCGATCTCAACATGGGCCAGACCGCCGAGATCCTGGCGCACCGGTTCAATATCACGCGCGAACAGGCGGATGCATATGCGGTGGAAAGCCATCGGCGCCTGGCGCGGGCGCAAGAGGAAGGCTGGCTGGAGGGCGAGGTGATGACCGCCTTCGACCGCGACGGGGAACACTACAACCATGATGACGGCGTGCGCCCTGACAGCGACATGGAGGCGCTGGCGAAGCTGAACCCGGTCTTCGAGAAGCCCTATGGCAAGGTGACGGCGGGCAATGCCAGCCAGATCACCGATGGCGCGTCCTGGGTGATCGTCGCCTCGGAACGCGCGGTGGAAGAGCACGGGCTGTCGCCGATGGCGCGGATCCTGGATAGCGAATGGTCGGCGCTCGATCCTTCGATCATGGGGCTGGCACCGGTTCTGTGTTCGACCGCGATCACCGAACGGCAGAACCTGGGGCGCGAAGATATCGGTCTGTGGGAATTGAACGAGGCTTTCGCCGCGCAGGTGCTGGCCTGTCTCGCCGCCTGGGAAGACGAGGAGTTCTGCAAGCAGGTGCTGGGGCTTGACGGCACTTTCGGGCGAATCGACCGCGACCGGCTGAATATTGACGGCGGCGCGGTGTCGCTGGGCCATCCGGTCGGCACCAGCGGCAACCGGATCGTGCTGCATCTGGCGAATGCGATGAAACGCAAGGGTGCTGCGCGCGGCATCGCCACCGAGTGCATCGGCGGCGGGCAGGGCGGCGCGATGTTGCTGGAGGCGGTGGCATGACCGGGCCGATTCTGACCCATCTGGGCGAGGTGAAGGTGGAACTCGGGCCGGCGCGGGGCGCCGGGCGCGATGGCGGCTGGCGCGCGGCGCGGGACGGTCAGGACGTGCTGTGGCTGGCGCTGGACGTCGCCGGGACCGGGACCAACACGATCTCGCGCGAGGTGCTGGAAGGGCTCGACCGCCAGCTTGACGCGATCGAGAAGGAACCGCCGAAAGGCGTGGTGATCCGCTCGGCCAAGACCGGCGGTTTCGCGGCGGGGGCGGATATCACGATGTTCCGCGACCTCGGCGATCCCGAGGATGCGAAGGCGATGCTGGAACAGGGCCATGCGGTTCTCGACCGGCTGGAGGCGCTGGAATGCCCGACGGTGAGCGTCGTGCACGGTCATGCCCTCGGCGGCGGGTTTGAAATCGCGCTGGCCTGCGACTGGATCATAGCGATCGAGGGGGCGAGCTTCGGTTTCCCCGAGGTCAATCTCGGCCTGCATCCGGGGCTTGGTGGCACCTTTCGCCTGACCGGCCGGATCGATCCGGTCGAGGCGATGACGCTGATGCTAACCGGCAAGACGGCGCATACGAAGAAGGCCCGATCGCTTGGCATTGCCGATGCGGAGGTCAAGGAACGTCATGTCGAAGCCGCAGTGCGGGCCGCCATCGACGGCGAACTGGAGCATGACGGCAAGGGCCTGACCGGACGCGCGATGTCGCTGTCGACCGCGCGCAGCTTTGCCGGGCGCAAGATGCGCCTGAAGGCCGAGGAGCGGGCGCCGAAGCGACACTATCCGGCGCCCTATGCGCTGATCGACCTGTGGGAAGAGCATGGCGACGACCGCAAGGCGATGCAGCAGGGCGAAATCGACTCTTTCGCCAGGCTTCTGACCAGCGAGACATCGAAGAACCTCGTCCGGGTCTTCTTTTTGCGCCAGGCGCTGAAGGATGCCGGGCAGGGCGAGGACGGGATCGCCCATGTCCATGTCGTCGGTGCCGGCACGATGGGCGGCGAGATCGCCGCCTGGTGCGCGCTGAAGGGCAAGACCGTGACGCTGTCCGATCCGGATATCGAAGCCATCGGCAAGGCGATCCGCCGCGCCGGAGAGATCTGCGAGGACGAGCACCTGAGCAGCATCGAGACCCGCGACGCGCTGGACCGTCTGATGCCCGATCCCGGACAACTTGGCGTGGCAAAGGCGGATCTGGTGATCGAGGCGGGGCCGGAGGATGCCGCCGTCAAGAAGAAGATCTATGCCGATCTGGAGCCCCGGATGAAGGCGACCGCGACGCTGGCGACCAACACCTCGTCGCTGTCGGTGGCCAAGCTGGCAAAAACCCTTAGCCGACCGAAACGGTTCGCCGGGCTGCATTTCTTCAACCCGGTCTCGAAGATGCAGCTGGTCGAGGTCGTGGCGCATGGCGATACATTCGGCACCGTTTCGGATCAGCTTGCCGCCTTCTGCGGCGACATCGGCCGCTTGCCGGCGCGGGTACAGGACTATCCCGGTTTCCTCGTGAACCGCGCGCTGACGCCCTACCTGCTGGAGGCGATCCAGCTGGTCGAGGAAGGGCACGACAAGGAGGCCATCGATCGCGCCGCCGAGTGGTTCGGCATGCCGATGGGACCGATTGAATTGGCGGATCAGGTCGGGCTCGACATCTGTCTCGATGTCGCCGAAAGCCTGCGCTCGGGGCTGGAAAAGCCGATGCCCGAGGTGCCCGGCTGGCTGCGCGAGAAGGTCGAGAACGGCGAGACCGGCAAGAAATCCGGCAAGGGGTTTTACGACTGGAAGGACGGCGAGGCCCAGAAGGGCGCCGCGCCCGAGGCGGATGAGAGTGCGGAGGTCACCGACCGGCTGATCCTGCCGATGCTCGATGCCTGTGTGGAATGCCTGCGCCGGGGCGTCGCCAGTGACAGCGATCAGGTGGATGGCGCGATGATCTTCGCCACCGGCTTTGCGCCGTTCCGGGGCGGGCCGATGCATTATGCGAAAACGCGCGGTATCGAAGAGGTCGAGGCGCGTCTGCAGGAACTTGCCGAGGCGCATGGCGACAGGTTCCGCCCCGATCCCGGCTGGCAGGACCTGCGCTGACATGGCCGAGGGGCCGAGCGTTCTGAACCAGGCGGCGGCAGTCGCGGAACGGATCGTCGATCGGACCGGCGGCGATATCCGGCTGGCCTTGCCGCTGGGGCTTGGCAAGGCGAACACGATCGCCAATGCGCTGACCGATATGGCGATTGCCGACCCGTCGATCAATCTGCACATCTTCACCGCGCTGACATTGCAACGGCCAGAGCCGACTGCCGATCTTCAGGCCCGATTCCTGGGTCCGGCGATGGATCGGCTGTTCGGGACCTACACGCCGCTCGATTATGCGACGCGGCTGCGCGACGGGACGCTGCCCGACAATATCGAGGTGCAGGAGTTCTTTTTCCAGGCGGGCAACTGGCTGGGCAATGGGAAGGCGCAGCAAGGCTATATCGCGGCGAATTACACCCATGCGCTGCATTTCCTGATGGCTCGACGTCCTAATGTGATCGCGCAATTGCTCGCGCGGCAGGACAACCGGCTGAGTCTGTCCGGCAACACCGATATCACCGTGGACCTGCTGCGCGCCCGCAAGCGCGGCGAGCAGGAGTTCATCCTTGCGGGCGAGATCAACGAACATTTGCCCTTCATGCCCGGCGCGGGCGAGGTCGCGGCGGCGGAGGTCGATCTTCTGCTCGACGATCCATCCTCGCAATTCGAGCTGTTCTCGGTGCCGAAGCGTCCGGTCCTGCCCCCCGACCATGCGATCAGTCTGCATGTCGCGGGGCTGGTGCCCGATGGCGGCACGCTGCAGATCGGCATCGGTTCGGTCGGCGATGCCGTCGCGTCCTCGCTGATCCTGCGGCACCGCAAACCGGAAGAGGTGAACGCCATCATGGCGGCCTCGCCCTTTCCCGGCCTGCTTCCCGAAGAGACCGGCAGCTTCGAGCAGGGCCTTTACGCCGTCACCGAGATGCTGGTGCAGGGCATCGTCGAGCTGCTGGAGGCGGGCGTCGTCCGCCGCGAGGTGGACGGGGCCGCCGTGCATGCCGGGTTCTTCGTCGATTGCCATGACTTCTATCGCAGCCTGCGACAGATGACCGAGGCCGAGCGGGGGCGCATCCAGATGATGCCGGTCTCCTTCACCAACCAGCTTTACGGCGACGAGGCGGCCAAGCGCGAGGCGCGGCGCGATGCGCGGTTCGTCAATGCGGCGATGAAGGCGACCGCGCTCGGAGGCGTGATCTCCGACGTGACCGACAGCGGCCAGATCGTCAGCGGCGTTGGCGGACAGTTCAACTTCGTCGACCAGGCCTTCGCGCTGCGGGGCGCGCGCGCGATCATCACGTTGAACGCGACGCGCGAAAGCCGGGGCAGGGTGACGTCGAACATCGTTTGGGACCACCCGCACGAGACGATCCCGCGTCACTACCGGGATATTGTCGTCACCGAATACGGCATCGCCGATCTGCGCGGCCGGTCGGATGCGGCCTGCATCATGGCAATGATCTCGATCGCCGACAGCCGGTTCCAGCCTGAACTGCTGGAACGGGCCAAGGCGGCGGGCAAGCTGCCGAAGGGCGCGCAGGTGCCGGACCGGCACCGGGCGAACACACCGCGGCGGGTCGAGGCCTGGCTGGCGCCCTTCATCGAAAGCGGGGCGCTGCCGCTCTTTCCCTTCGGGACCGATTTCACCGAGACCGAGCAGCGCCTGCTGCCCGCGCTGTCGGTGTTGAAAGCCGCATCGGGATCGCGGTCGCGGCTGGCCGGTCTTCTCTGGCGCGGGCTTGCGGCAGGCCGGGCCGATCCCGAACTGCGCGCCTGCCTGGAGCGGCTGGAGCTGTGGCGATTCCGATCCTTGGGCAATTGGTTCAGCGCGCTTGCGGTCAAGGGTGCCTACAAGGAGAGCGCCCAGGCCATGCGAGATTGAGATCGACCTGCGATCCGGTATCGGCCAGCGCCAACAGGCAGTCTCCCATGTGATCATCCCCGCGCCGTTCACGCGCTCTTGCGGCTTTCGGTGCACAGAAGTCCTGTTCGCCGCCCGATCTGGTCTTTATGACGTTGGACCAGATGAAACATGATCCGCAAACGATAACCGATCATCCCGAGAGGCCGGCCAGACCGCGGCGCCGCAGGCGGCGGCGCTTTGGCTTGTGGATGCTGCTCAGCATCACGTTCCTGTTCTTGCTGCTCGGACTTGCGGGAATGTCGGTGACCGGTCGCGCGCTTGTGGCGCCCGCCTGGGTGACGGAACGGGTGGTCAGCCGTGTCAACGAGAGCATCGAGCATGGCCGGATCTCGCTCGGCCGCCTGTCTCTGCAGGTGAGCGACCGCGGCGTGCCGCGGCTGATGCTGCGCGATGTGGGGATCTTCGATGCGCGCGGCGCCGAGGTCGCACGGCTCAACGATGTCGGGGCCCGGCTTTCGGTCCGCGCATTGATCGAAGGCCGGTTCGAGCCGGAAGTGTTGCGGCTGAGCGGTGCCCAGATGCGGATGCGGCGGCTTGCCGACGGGCGGTTCGACCTGTCTTTCGGCTCGGGTGGCAGCGCGACGGGTTCGCTGCCGGACGTGCTGAACGAGATCGAGCGCGTTTTCGCATCAAGCCCGCTGGCCGGTGTCGACCTGATCGAGGCCGGGGCCCTGACCGTCACCGTCGAGGATGCGCGCAGCGGCCGCTTCTGGCAGGTCACCGAGGGCAACGTACAGGTGCGCCAGGACGCCCAGTCGCTGGACTTCTCGATCGCGTTCGACGTGTTCAACGGCACCGAAAACCTCGCTGGCATGGTGCTGGGCATCCGCACCGACAAACGCAATTCCTCTGCGCAGGTGGCGGTCACCTTTGACAATGCGGCCGCGGCCGATATCGCTCTGCAAAGTCCCGTCCTCAGCTTTCTGGGGGTTCTTGATGCGCCGATCTCGGGCGCGGTTCGCGCCGAGTTTCTGCCCGGCGGTCCGCTCGGGTCTCTGGCCGGCTCGCTTGAGATCGGCGCCGGGGCGCTGCGCCCGAGCGAGCGGACCACGCCGGTCGAGTTCGACGCGGGCAAGGCCTATTTCCGCTACGAGCCCAAGCTGAACCGGATCCGCTTTTCCGAAGTCACGGTGCAAACCGAAGCCGGCAGGGCGACCGGAAGCGGCCAGGCTTACCTTCGCGACTTCGACAATGGCTGGCCCTCGGCGCTGCTCGGCCAGTTCAGCCTCAGCGAGCTGGAACTGCCCGCCTCGACGGTGTTTCCGTCGCCGGTGCGGTTCTCGGATGGCGCGGTCGATTTCCGTATGCAGCTGTCGCCGTTCCATCTGAATATCGGTCAGATCTACCTGAACGAGGCAGGAGAGCGGATCCGGGCGGAAGGTTGGGTCTCTGCCGGTCCGGAAGGCTGGGAGGCTGCGCTTGACGCAGAGATCGCGGCGCTGTCGCCTGAACGGCTTCTGACGCTCTGGCCCGCGCCGCTGGCGCCGAAATCGCAGCAGTGGTTCCGGGAGAATGTCGATGGCGGCCATATCTCGAACGTTCACGCCGCCATCCGCATCGCGCCCAAGCAGAAGCCGCGGATCGGCATGGGCTTCGAATTCAGGGATGCCAGTATCCGTTATCTCAAGACCCTGCCGGTCATCACCGGCGGCAGCGGCTACGGAACTTTGCACGACAATGCTTTCACCATGGTCCTGGAAAGTGGCGTCGTCGAGGCCCCTGACGGCGGGATCGTGGACCTGTCCGGCACAAGCTACCGGGTGCTCGATACGCGGCGGAAGCCGCCGCAGGCCGAATTGCGGCTGAAGGGCAGCTCGACGGTCACCGCAGCGCTGTCGCTTCTGAACGAGCCGCCGTTCAGGATTTTCCGCAGTTCCGCGCTGCCTGTCGATTTCGCGCAAGGCGATGCAAGGTTCGAGGCGACGGCCCGGTTCGAGGCGCGGAAAGGTCTGAAACCTGCCGATGTTGCTTACGAGGTGTCGGCGGAGGTCCTTGATGTCACGGCGTCAAGCCTGGTGCAGGGGCGTGACCTGGCATCGAAACGGCTGACCGTCGCCGCCGACCCGACCGGCGCCACGGTCGCCGGCAAGGTGCGGATCGGCGCCGCGGAGGCCGATCTCGAATGGCGCAAGGCCGCGGGCGCCGATCAGGTCGGCAAGAGCCGCGTCACTGGCATCGTCCAGCTGTCGCACGCCTTCCTCGACGAATTCTCGATCGCGCTGCCGCCGGATATGATCTCTGGCAATGGCAGCGGGACATTCGAGATCGGCCTCGAAACCGGCGAGGCCCCGACCTTCCGGCTGCAATCCGATCTCACCGGCCTTGGCCTCGGGATTGCGGCGGTGAACTGGAGCAAGGCGCCGGCGGCGGTCGGAAACCTTGAAATCGACGGCACGCTCGGGGCGGTGCCGCAGGTCGAGAATCTTGCGCTTCGCGGCCCCGGCCTGTCGGTCTCGGGCGGGCGGGTGACGATGACGCCGGCCGGTGGGATGCAGACCGCCGCCTTCGACAGGGTGGTGGTGGGCGATTGGCTCGACGCCCCGGTGACGCTCAGCGGTCGGGGCCGGGGGGTCGCTCCGGCGATCTCGCTGCGCGGCGGGACGCTGGATGTGCGGCGGGTCGCCTTCGCAGAGGGGGGACGGGGAGCGGGCTCCGCGCCGATCGGGCTGGCGCTGGACCGGCTGGTTCTGTCGGAAGGCATCACCCTGTTCGGGCTGACCGGAGAGGTCGAGGCGGGCGCAGCGCTGGACGGCCGGTTCACCGCGCGCGTCAATGGCGGGGCGACGATCCGCGGCCGGCTTGAACCCTCGAAGAACGGAACGACGATCCGCATCAGAAGCGACAATGCGGGTCAGGTCCTGCGGGATGCGGGCCTGTTCCGCAACGCCCAGAATGGCCAGTTGAACCTCACGCTTCGGCCGCGAGCGGAGGCCGGTGTCTATGCCGGTCGCATGTCGATCCAGAATATCCGGGTGCTGAACGCGCCCGCCCTGACCGAACTTTTGTCTGCGATCTCGATCGTCGGGCTTCTCGACCAGTTGAGCGGGCCGGGGATCGCCTTCAGCGATGTCGAGGCAGAGTTCCGCCTTTCGCCGCGCGCCGTCGCACTGACCCGCTCGAGCGCGGTGGGTCCGTCGCTTGGCGTGTCGCTGGCCGGGGTCTATGACCTGAAGACGAAACAGATGGATTTGCAGGGCGTGCTGTCTCCGGTCTATTTCCTCAACGCGATCGGCCAGATATTCACGCGCAAGGGCGAAGGATTGTTCGGTTTCAACTTCGGCCTGACCGGTTCGCCGGAGGCGCCGCAAGTCAGCGTCAATCCACTGTCGATCCTCACGCCCGGCATGTTCCGCGAGATCTTCCGAAGCCCGGCGCCCGAGGTTCAGTGATGAAGCTGTCCGATTTCGATTTCGAGTTGCCGGAGCAGCTGATCGCCACCCGACCGGCCCGCCCGCGCAGCGCGTCGCGGCTGCTGGTGGCGACGCCGGACATGCTGACCGACAGCTGGGCGCGCGACCTGCCCGATTTCCTGCATCCGGGGGACCGGCTGGTGCTGAACGATACCAAGGTGATCCCGGCCCGGCTGACGGGTCTGCGCCGCCGCGCAGGCGAAGGCGGTGAGACCGAGGCACGCATCGAAGTGACCTTGCTGCAGATCGGTCCCGATGGAAGCTGGAGGGCGCTGCTGAAACCGCTTCGGAAGGTGCGGGATGGCGAAGTGCTGAGCTTCGCGCCGAATTTCTCGGCCAAAGTGCTCGGCCGCGATCAGGGCGAGGCGGTGCTGGAGTTCAACCTGACCGGAACCGAATTCGATGCGGCACTGGCGCGCTGTGGTGCGATGCCGCTGCCGCCCTATATCGCCGCACGCCGCGCCGCGGACGAGCAGGATCTGGAGGATTACCAGACGGTCTGGGCCCGCGCCACCGGGGCGGTCGCCGCGCCGACCGCGTCGCTTCATTTCGACGACAGCCTGTTGCAGCGACTGCGCGACAAGGGCGTGGTCCTGTCCTACGTCACGCTGCATGTCGGGGCGGGCACCTTCCTGCCGGTCAAGGTCGACGATGTCAGCCAGCACAGGATGCATGCCGAATGGGGTGAAGTCACCGAGGCCGCTGCCGAGGAGATCAACCGCAGCCGTGCCGAAGGCGGCAGGATCATTCCCGTCGGCACAACCGCGCTGAGGCTGATCGAAAGCGCCGCCGGCGAGGATGGCCGGATGCGCCCCTGGCGCGGCGAAACTGACATTTTTATCACGCCCGGATACCGGTTCCGGGTGGCCGATGCATTGATGACGAATTTCCATTTGCCGAAATCCACGCTGATGATGCTGGTCTCGGCGCTGATGGGAACAAGAACGGATCCGGCAGGTCTATGACCATGCAATCCGACAGGGCTATCGCTTCTTCTCTTACGGAGACGCCTCGCTTTTGCTACCCGGCGGCGAGGAGCGGCCGGATTGAGTCGCAATGAGGCCAGCAAATCGCGGCCGGGCGGATAGGTTCCCTGCCACAAGGGCCCTGAGGAGAACGTGATGATTGCAGTCCTTCGGTCGTCCTGGCCGCTGCTGTTGGGTCTGATGCTGCTGATGGTCGGGAACGGCCTGCAGGGAACGCTACTGGGTATCCGCGGCTCGATCGAGGGCTTTTCCACCTTCGAGATGTCCATCGTCATGGCGGCCTATTTCCTGGGATTCCTGGGCGGCTCGCGCATGGCGCCCGAGATGATCCGCCGCGTCGGCCATATCCGGGTCTTCGCTGCGCTGGGGTCCTTCATCTCGGCGATCCTGATCCTCTACCCGGTGATGGCAGAACCGCTGGCCTGGGTCGCCCTGCGGATCGGCATCGGCTTCTGCTTTTCGGCGGTCTACGTCACCGCCGAAAGCTGGCTGAACAATGCCGCTACGAACGAAAACCGGGGCAAGGCGCTGTCGCTCTACCTGATGGTCCAGATGATCGGGATCATCTCGGCCCAGGGGCTTCTGCTGATCGGCGATCCCTCGGGCTTCGTCCTGTTCGTGATCCCCTCGGTCCTGGTGTCGATCTCGTTCGCGCCGATCCTTCTGTCGGTCAATCCGACGCCGGCCTTCGAGACGACGAAGCCGATGACCCTGCGCCAGCTGTTTTTCACCTCGCCGCTGGGATGCGTCGGTATCTTCCTGCTGGGCGGCGTCTTTGCCGCGCAGTTCGGGATGGCGGCCGTGTACGGCGCCGAGTCCGGGATGAGCGTCCGGCAGATCTCGGTCTTCATTTCCACGATCTATTTCGGCGCGCTGGTCATGCAGTATCCGATCGGCTGGCTGTCGGACCGGATGGACCGCCGGGTGCTGATCGCCGTGGTCGCGATGGTCGGCGGGCTGGCGGGTCTGGTGGGGCTTGTTTTCGACGATAATTTCGCGGTCCTGCTGACCGTCGCCTTCCTGGTCGGAGGCGCATCGAACCCGCTCTATTCGCTGCTGCTGGCCTATACCAACGACTTCCTGCAGCGCGAGGACATGGCGGCGGCCTCCGGCGGCCTGCTGTTCATCAACGGCGTCGGGGCTGTTGGCGGACCGGTTCTGACGGGTTGGATCATGTCGGTGATCGGGCCGTCGGGCTTCTGGCTTTTCATCGGGGCGCTGATGATCGCCATCACGGGCTATGCGATCTACCGGATGACCCGCCGCCGGGTCAAGCAGGAGCGCGGCGCCTATATCGGCATATCTCCGACCGCCTCGGCGGTGGCGCTGGAAGCGGCGCAAGAATGGGCCATCGAGGCCGCGGAGGACGACGAAAGCGGTCCGCCCGCCAGTTAACCCTTGCCAAAACAATAATTTTTGAGGACGCTGGCCCTGTCTGGGGGGCCTACCGAGGAGGAGGGTGGTCATGTCGAACCCTGAAGACATACTGGAGTTCTGGCTGGACGAAGTCGGTCCGAAAGGCTGGTACGAAGGCGGGGAAGAGCTGGATCAGAAGATCCGCGACCGGTTTGGCGAGAGTTGGCAAGCGGCCAGCACCGGTGCGTACAGCCTGTGGCTGACCTATCCGACCGGCACACTGGCCTATGTCATCCTGACAGATCAGTTCCCGCGCAACTTGTTCCGCGGCAGCGACAAGGCATTTTCGACGGACCGCGCCGCACGCGCCGCCGCCAAGGCTGCCATCGCGCGTGGCTGGGACATGAAGATCGACGAACCGGCCCGGCAATTCTTCTATGTTCCGCTGATGCATTCCGAAAATCTCTGCGACCAGGATCGCTGCGTCCGCTTGATGCTGACGCGTATGCCGCAATCGGGTGAAGGCAACCTGCTGCACGCCAAGGCGCATCGAGAAATCATCCGGCGGTTCGGACGCTTTCCCTACCGCAACGAAGCGCTGTCTCGCGAAACCACGCCGCATGAAGCCGAGTTCATGGCCAGCGGCGGATACGGTGCCACGATCAAGGCGCTGCAAGCGGCCTGAAGGCCGGTCGGCCATGCGCGAGGTGCAGACCGGGCCTGCCGTCTGGTCATTGGAAATTGCCGCGCCTTCCTGTATGGCTGGGCCGAAGATAGTTTAGTGTTGAACAAATTCCGGACCGGGAGGAGAGCCGATGGCTGCCAAGGCCTTTGACATGATCGTAATCGGTGCCGGCCCGGGGGGCTATGTCGCCGCCATCCGCGGCGCGCAGCTGGGCATGAATGTCGCCATCATCGAGCGCGAGAACCTCGGCGGCATCTGCCTGAACTGGGGCTGCATCCCGACCAAGGCTCTGCTGCGCTCGTCCGAAGTGTTCCACCTGATGCACCGGGCCAAGGAATTCGGGCTGAAGGCCGAAAAGATCGACTACGATCTCGAGGCCGTGGTGAAACGGTCGCGCGGCGTCGCGGGGCAGTTGTCCTCGGGCATCGGCCATCTGATGAAGAAGAACAAGATCACCGTCTTCATGGGCGAGGCGACGATCCCCGCCAAGGGCAAGGTCAGCGTCAAGACCGACAAGGCGACCGAGGAACTGACCGCGAAGAACATCATCCTCGCCACCGGCGCGCGCGCCCGCGAACTGCCGGGGCTGGAAGCCGATGGCGATCTTGTCTGGACCTATCGCCATGCACTGAAACCGCCGCGGATGCCGAAGAAGCTTCTGGTCATCGGCTCGGGCGCGATCGGCATCGAATTCGCCAGCTTCTACCACACGCTGGGGGCAGAGGCGACGGTGGTCGAGGTCATGGACCGCATCTTGCCGGTCGAGGATGCCGAGATTTCCGCCTTCGCAAAGAAGCAGTTCGTCAAGCAGGGCATGAAGATCATGGAGAAGGCCGGGGTCAAGCAGCTTGACCGCGGCAAGGGCAAGGTCACCGCCCATATCGAGGTCGGCGGCAAGGTCGAGAAGCACGACTTCGACACCGTGATCTCCGCTGTCGGCATCGTCGGCAATGTCGAGAATCTCGGTCTGGAGAAGCTGGGCGTGAAGGTCGACCGCACCCATGTGATCGTCGACGAGTTTTGCCGCACCGGGGTCGAGGGGCTTTACGCCATCGGCGACATCGCCGGCGCGCCCTGGCTGGCGCACAAGGCCAGTCACGAGGGCGTCGTGGTCGCCGAACTGATCGCCGGCAAGCACCCGCACCCGGTCAGGCCAGAGGCCATCGCCGGCTGCACGTATTGCCAGCCGCAGGTCGCGAGCGTCGGCTATACCGAGGCGAAGGCCAAGGAGCTTGGCTACAAAGTCAAGGTCGGCAAGTTCCCCTTCATCGGCAACGGCAAGGCCATCGCGCTGGGTGAGCCCGAGGGGATGATCAAGACGATTTTCGACGAGAAGACCGGAGAGCTTCTGGGCGCCCACATGGTCGGCGCGGAAGTGACCGAGCTGATCCAGGGCTATATCGTCGGCCGTACGCTGGAGACGACCGAGCAGGAGTTGATGAATACGGTCTTCCCGCATCCGACGCTGAGCGAGATGATGCACGAAAGCGTGCTGGATGCTTACGACCGGGCGCTGCATTTCTGACCGCGACAATTGCGGATGGTGACGGATTGCCCAGCAGGGTAGACCCGGACCATGACCGAGATTTCCCGCACGAACCTGCCGCTTGTTCTGGTGCTCTGGCTGGCCGGGCTTTGCGCGGCGGCGCAGTTCGGCAAGATCGCCGTGCTCTACGACGATCTGGGTGCGCATTATGCGGGGCCGAGCATCGGGCTGATGGTCTCTGTCGTCGGGCTGGTGGGGCTGTTCTTCGGCGCCACGGCGGGGCTGATCGTGGATCGGCTGGGGTATCGCCGCGTCCTGGTCGGGGCGCTGGCGCTGGGGGCGGTGCTGTCCGCGGTCCAGTCGACACTGCCGGCCTATCCGATGATGATGGTCACACGCGCCGTCGAGGGCTTCTCTCATCTGGGCGTGGTGGTCGCCGGCCCGGTGCTGATCGCGCGGGTCTCGGCGCCGCGCCATCACGGCGCGGTCATGTCGCTCTGGTCCAGCTTCTTCGGCGTCTCCTTCGCACTGACCGTCTGGGGCGGCACTCTGTTGGTCGCGGCCTTCGGAGCCTCATCGCTGTTCGCGCTCCATGCGGTCCTGATGGCGGTTCTGGCCGCGGTGCTGGCCTGGATGGTGCCGGGGCGTACCACGGTCGATGATGCAGAGCCGCTGACGCTGGACGCACTGATCCGACATCACGCGGCTATCTACGCTTCGCCCCGATCGCCGCGCCTGCGCTTGGCTTCGTGTTCTACACAGCGATGTATGTCGCGCTGCTGACCTTGCTGCCGCTTCAGTTCGCCGGTCCGACCCGCGTTCTGGTGGCAACTTCGATGCCCTTGGTCTCGATCGCGGTATCGCTGACGCTGGGCGTCTGGCTGTTGACCTTTGTCCGGGCGGTGCGGCTGGTGCAATGGGGCTTCGCGGTGGCCGGCATTGCTGCGCTGGCGCTTTGGGCCGGCTGGCCCGCAGCGACGTTTTCTGCGGTGCTCGCGCTTGTATTGGCGGGGGCGATGGGTCTGGTCCAGGGCGCGTCTTTCGCGGCGATCCCGCAGCTCAATGCCAGCCAGGGTGACCGCGCCTATGCTGCGGGGGCCATCGCGCAACTGGGCAACCTCGGCACGACGACCGGCACACCCATGTTGGCAGCGCTGATCGCGGGAATGGGAATGGCCGGGGTGTTGATCTTTGTCCTGCCGCTGGCCATATGCGGCATCGGCGTCACCGGTTGGCTGTCCCTTCGCAGGGCAAGGCTGGGATAGCACCGCAGGCCAGGCGTCTGTTCACGCAATGTTCTCTTTTTTCGGTTGGCGACTCTGCCGGCTTCCACTATCTGTTAACCATTCACCCCGGGGGCGAAGATGGCCGAGTTGAAGAATATCGAGGTGCGCGGCGCGCGCGAGCACAACCTCAAGAACATCGACGTGGACATCCCGCGCGACCAGCTTGTTGTTATCACGGGGCTTTCCGGGTCGGGCAAATCGAGCCTCGCCTTCGACACCATCTATGCCGAGGGCCAGCGCCGCTACGTCGAATCGCTTTCGGCCTATGCGCGGCAGTTCCTCGACATGATGGAAAAGCCCGATGTGGACCATATCAGCGGCCTTTCCCCTGCGATTTCCATCGAACAGAAGACGACCAGCAAGAACCCGCGCTCGACCGTCGGCACGGTGACCGAGATCTACGACTACCTGCGGCTGCTCTTTGCCCGGGTCGGAACGCCCTATAGCCCCGCCACCGGCAAGCCGATCGAGGCGCAGCAGGTGCAGGACATGGTCGATCGCGTGATGGCGATGGAGGAGGGCATGCGCGCCTATCTGCTGGCCCCGATCGTGCGAGACCGCAAGGGCGAATACCGCAAGGAATTCATCGAGCTGCGCAAGCAGGGCTTCCAGCGGGTCAAGGTCGACGGGCAGTTCTACGAGTTGGAGGACGCGCCGGAACTCGACAAGAAGTTCCGCCACGACATCGACGTGGTCGTTGACCGGATCGTGGTGCGCGAGGGGCTGGAAACCCGGCTGGCGGATTCGTTCCGAACCGCGCTCGATCTCGCGGACGGTATCGCGATTCTGGAAACCGCGCCGTCCGAAGGAGAACCGGAGCGGACCACCTTCAGCGAAAAATTCGCCTGTCCCGTCTCCGGCTTCACCATCCCCGAAATCGAACCACGCCTGTTTTCCTTCAACGCGCCCTTCGGCGCCTGTCCCGCCTGCGACGGGCTGGGGGTGGAACTGTTCTTCGACGAACGGCTGGTCGTTCCCGATATCACGCTGAAGATCGAGGACGGAGCTTTGGCGCCATGGCGGAAGGGCAAGTCGCCCTATTTCCTGCAGACCATCGAATCGCTCGCCAAGCATTACGGTTTCAAGAAATCGGCGCGCTGGAAGGACTTGCCGGAGAAAGTTCAACAGGTTTTCCTCTATGGATCCGGCGAGGAGGAAATCCAGTTCCGGTATGACGAGGGCGGCCGCGTCTACCAGGTGAAACGCAATTTCGAAGGCGTTATCCCGAACATGGAGCGCCGTTACCGCGAAACCGACTCTGCCTGGATCCGTGAGGAATTCGAGCGCTACCAGAACAACCGGCCCTGCGGCACCTGCCACGGCTTCCGACTGCGTGAAGAGGCGCTGGCGGTGAAGATCGGCGGCTTGCATGCCGGGCACGTTGTGCAGATGTCGATCAAGGAAGCCTTCGCCTGGTGCGAGGCGGTGCCGGAAAAGCTGACCACGCAAAAGAACGAGATCGCCCGGGCGATCCTGAAGGAGATCCGCGAACGGCTTGGATTTCTCAACAATGTCGGCTTGGAATACCTGACGCTGTCGCGCAATGCAGGCACCCTGTCGGGTGGCGAAAGCCAGCGGATCCGGCTCGCCAGCCAGATCGGTTCCGGGCTGACCGGGGTGCTCTACGTACTCGACGAGCCGTCCATCGGCTTGCACCAGCGCGACAATGACCGGCTGCTCGGCACACTGAAGAACCTGCGCGACCAGGGCAACACGGTGATCGTCGTCGAGCATGACGAGGAAGCGATCCGCGAAGCGGACTACGTTTTCGATATCGGCCCCGGCGCCGGTGTGCATGGTGGCGAGATCGTCGCGCATGGCACGCCGGGCGAGGTCGCGGCCGATCCGCACTCGATCACCGGGCAATATCTGAGCGGCGCGCGAGAGATTTCGGTGCCAGGCGAGCGCCGGGACGGAAACGGAAAGAATGTAACTGTCGTAAAGGCTTCTGGAAACAACCTGAAGCAGGTAACGGCGGAGTTTCCGCTTGGCAAGTTCGTCTGCGTGACCGGCGTTTCCGGCGGCGGCAAGTCGACGCTGACGATCGAGACGCTGTTCAAGACCGCCTCAATGCGGCTGAACGGCGCGCGCCAGACCCCGGCACCCTGCGAGACGATCAAGGGTCTGGAGCATCTCGACAAGGTCATCGATATCGACCAGCGACCCATCGGCCGAACGCCGCGCTCGAACCCCGCGACCTATACCGGCGCCTTCACCCCGATCCGCGACTGGTTCGCGGGTCTGCCGGAGGCGAAGACGCGCGGCTACAAGCCGGGGCGGTTCAGCTTCAACGTCAAGGGCGGGCGCTGCGAGGCCTGTCAAGGCGACGGCGTCATCAAGATCGAGATGCATTTCCTGCCGGATGTCTACGTCACCTGCGAGACCTGCAAGGGCGCGCGCTATAACCGCGAAACGCTGGAAATTCGCTTCAAGGGCAAGAGCATAGCCGACGTTCTTGATATGACCGTCGAGGATGCGCAGGAGTTTTTCAAGGCGGTGCCGTCGATCCGCGAGAAGATGGATGCGCTGATGCAGGTGGGCCTTGGCTATATCAAGGTCGGCCAGCAGGCGACGACGCTGTCGGGCGGCGAAGCGCAGCGGGTCAAGCTGTCAAAGGAACTGGCGCGGCGTTCGACGGGGCGGACGCTGTACATCCTGGATGAACCCACGACGGGACTGCATTTCGAGGATGTCCGCAAGCTGCTGGACGTGCTGCACGAACTGGTGGAGCAGGGCAATACCGTCGTGGTGATCGAACACAACCTCGACGTCATCAAGACCGCCGACTGGATCATCGATATCGGGCCCGAAGGCGGCGATGGCGGCGGCGAGATCGTTGCTGTCGGCACACCGGAAGAAGTGGCGCGCAATGACCGCAGCCATACCGGACGATACCTGAAACCGATGCTGGACAAGCGCAAGCTGGCGGCGGAGTGACCGCGTCCGTCAGTTCAGGATACCGGCGACGGTCTCGATAAGCTGAAGGATCTCGCGGGTGTCACGATCCACCCGCAGGATGCTATCGCCCATCCGGTAATAGACCTCGCCGCGGCGCAGCCGGGGCAGGTCGTAGCGGTCCCAGTCGCGGATGCGGTAGTAATCGCCGTGGGGCAGGTAGTCGCCGATGCGATAATACTTCTTGGCCTGGCCCGGCGGCACGCAGGGCGGGTTCTTCTTCGCCAACCCCGGCGGGCATTGAACCCGGTTGTTCTTCGCCTCTACGGGGCTGCCCGCGATGCTGCCGGCCGCAAGGACGATTGCTGTGATCAGGGCGATAGGTTTCATGCTCTTCTCCGGTATTCTGCCGACGTGCTGACCCAAAAACCACGGGATTGACAGGCAAGTTCCTGTGATCGCCGGATTTCAGGCGGCCATTCGCCGGTCAGGCGTCCAGCTCGACCCAGATCGGGACGTGGTCCGAGGGCTTGTCATAGGCGCGGATATGCTTGTCGATTTGGCAGTCCAGAAGCAGGTCGGCGCATTGCGGGCTGAGCAGGAAATGGTCGATGCGGATGCCGTCATTCTTCTGCCAAGCACCGGCCTGATAGTCCCAGAACGTATAGAGGTCCGGCGCGGGCGTTCGGGCGCGCAGCGCGTCGGTGAAACCGAGATTGAGGATGCGCCGAAACGCGGCGCGGCTTTGCGGCAGGGCCAGCGCGTCGTTGCGCCAGGCTTCGGGTCGGGCGGCGTCGATATCCTGCGGAATGACGTTGTAATCGCCCGCCATGATAGCGGGTTCTTCTTGGGATAACAACGTCTTGGCGCGCTGCCTTAACCTCTCCATCCAGGTCAGCTTGTAATCGTATTTCGGACCAGGCGCAGGATTGCCATTGGGCAAATAAAGCCCGCAGACGCGGATCGCGGTCTTGCCGATGACCGTGGCCTCGATCCAGCGGGCCTGTTCGTCCCCGTCGTCTCCGGGCAGGCCGCGGGTGACATCTTCCAGCGGCAGTTTCGACAGAATCGCGACGCCGTTGAAGCTTTTCTGGCCATGCGTCTCAACGGCGTAGCCACGATCCTCGAAGAGGTCGCGGGGGAAGTTCCCGTCGATGGACTTGATTTCCTGCAGCAGCACGACATCGGGTGCCGCTTCGTCCAGCCAGGCCGGAAGCGCCTCGGCGCGGGCCTTGATGCCGTTGATATTGAAGCTAGCGATCTTCATGGTTCGTCCGGTGATTGCGCTCGCGGTCAGGTTAAGGATGCGCGCGGCGGGCGCAATGGCCGAAATGTCAGCCAGCCGCCGCGATCGCCGTTCCGGCGGCATGGGCCGAGGACCAGGCCCATTGAAAGTTGTAACCGCCGAGCCAGCCCGTGACATCGACCAGCTCGCCGATGAAATAGAGGCCGGGCACGTTCCGCGCCGCCATCGTCCGACTGTCGAGCGCCTCGGTCGAGACCCCGCCGAGCGTCACTTCGGCGGTGCGGTAGCCTTCCGACCCGGTTGGCGTGATCTGCCATTCGGTCAGCCCGTTAGCCAGCGCGCGGAGCGCGGCGTCGGACTGGTCGGCGAGATTGCCGCCGATCCGCCAGCGATCGCCGAGCGCGGCGGCAAGCCGGGCCGGCAGCAGCTCTGCCAGAACGGTCGACAGGTTGCGGCGCCCGGCTGTGGCGCGGCCGGCCCGCAGGGCCGCGAACACGTCCTGACCCGGCAGCAGGTTGATCGAGAGGCTGTCGGTCTCGCGCCAGTAGTTCGAGATCTGCAGGATCGCCGGCCCCGAGAGACCACGATGCGTGAACAGCAGCGCCTCTTCGAAAGTCGTGCCGTTGCAGGTGACAGCGGCCGGAAGCGCCACGCCCGAGAGCGGTTTCATCAGCGCAAGGTCGGCCTCACCGAAAGTCAGCGGCACCAGCCCGGCACGGGTTTCGGTCAGCGGCAGGCCGAACTGCTGCGCCACGCGATAGCCGAAGCCGCTGGCGCCCATCTTTGGGATCGACTTGCCCCCGGTCGCGACCACCAGGTTGCCACAGGTGAGGGTGGCGCCGTTCGAGAGCGTCAGGCTGAAATCATCGGCCTTCTCGATCGCCGTCACGGCGGTCTGCAGGCGCAGTTCGGCGGGCCGCATCTCGGCCAGCAGCATCGCGATGATGTCCTTTGCCGAGGTGTCGCAGAAAAGCTGGCCAAGGGTCTTTTCGTGCCACGGAATGCCGTGGCGCCTCACGAGGTCGATGAAATCCCATTGCGTGTAGCGGGCGAGGGCGGATTTCGCGAAATGCGGGTTCTCCGACAGGAAATTGCCGGGTCCGGAGTGAAGGTTGGTGAAATTGCAGCGTCCGCCGCCGGAAATGCGAATCTTCTCACCCGGCGCCTTGGCATGGTCGATCACCAGCGTCCGGCCCGCACGGGAAGCGAAGGCCGCGCAATGCAGGCCGGCGGCGCCGGCGCCGAGGATGACGGTGTGGTAGTCGGACATCGCCCTTGCCTTCCGGCCCCGGTCATCGGGGACCGGGCCAAGCCCTAGCGGTCAACCGGGACAGAAGGCAAGCCGGCTTCGGCAGTCATCGGGGGTTCGCATTGCGCCTGTTCGCCCGGCAATCGCGTTCGGGCCGGGCGGCCGGACCTCAGCGCAGCCGGTATCCCTGCTGCGAGCGCATGGCACTGACCGTCTTGAACAGGCTATAGGGCTGATCCTCGACCGCGGCCGGCGGGCGTGGCGTGATCCGGAGGGTCTTGTCCCGGGTCCGGTCCAGCAGCGAGTCGACAGGCAGGATCGTGACCGTCGCGGCCTGTAATGCCGCGCGCCGTGACCGGAAGATCAGTGCTCTCGACGCCGGCACGAAGGGCAAGATCCCGTCATCGTCGCGTGCGCTTTCGTCGGCGTTATTGATGAAATCCATGTGCGTGTATCCCTTTGCAGGGCCCCCTTACCGGAGTCGTCAGGGAAAAACACGGCAGAATTGTGACATCCCCGGCCTCACCCGTCATGAGGGTGCGCCGGTGTCACATCGAAAACGACGTACCGCAGCCGCAGGAGGAACTGGCATTGGGGTTCTCGATCACGAACCGCGCGCCGATCAACTCTTCGGTGAAGTCGATCGTGGCATTGGCGAGGAACGGCAGGGACACGCTGTCGACCACGACCTTCTGGCCTTCGCCTTCCAGCACGAGGTCGTCCTCGGCCGGGTCATCGAGACGGATGTCGTATTGAAAGCCCGAACAGCCGCCGCCCTCGACCGCGACGCGCAGCGCCTTCGGCGCGCCGATATCCTGGTTGATCTCGGCAAGCCGCTGGAAGGCGCGGTCGGTGACTTTCGGGGGCAGGGTCAGGTCCATGCTGCACTCTGGCGTTTCGAATTCTTCATGGCTGCAATATATGGGGTGCGCGACAGAGCGACAAGAACAGGCGGCGAAAATGCCCAAACCCTATGCGTCCGACCCGGCCGATAGCCGGGGGCGGCAGTTTCCGGAAGCGATCAGCACCTTCCGCAGCGATTTCCAGCGGGATCGCGACCGGATCATCCATTCCAGCGCGTTCCGGCGGCTGAAGCACAAGACGCAGGTCTTCGTCGAGCACGAGGGCGACTATTACCGCACCCGGCTGACCCACTCGATCGAGGTGGCGCAGGTGGCGCGCACCGTGGCCCAGGCGTTGGGGCTGAACGAGGATCTGGCCGAGGCGGTGGCGCTGGCGCATGACCTCGGCCATCCGCCCTTCGGCCATACCGGCGAGGATGCGCTGCATGTGCTGATGGCGCCCTATGGCGGGTTCGACCACAATGCGCAGGCGATCCGGATCGTGACCCGGCTGGAACGGCATTACGCCGATTTCGACGGGCTGAACCTGACATGGGAGACGCTGGAGGGGCTGGCCAAGCATAACGGCCCGGTCACCGGGCCGCTGGCGACGGGGTCTCATGCCGTGGCCGAGGGCGCGGCGATGCCCTATGCGCTGGCTGAGTTCAACGCGCGTTTCGATCTGGAGCTGGACACCTTTCCCAGCGCCGAGGCGCAGGTCGCGGCCTTTGCCGATGACGTGGCCTACAACCATCACGACCTGCATGACGGGCTGCGCGCCGGGCTGTTCACAGAGGCCGACCTGATGGACCTGCCGGTGACCGGCCCGGCCTTCGAGGAGGTCGACCGGCTTTACCCCGGGCTCGAGCCGATGCGGCGGCGCCACGAGGCGCTGCGGCGGGTCTTCGGGGTGATGGTCGAGGATGTGATCGGCATCGCCGAGAACCGTCTGGCCGGGGCTGGGATCGAGACGGTCGAGGATATCCGGCATCTCGGACAACCGATGATCCGGTTCTCGAAGAAGCTTTACATGGAGCTGAAGTCGATCAAGTCATTCCTGTTCCAGAAGATGTATCGCGCCCCCACGGTGATGGAGGAGCGGGCGCGGGTGACGAAGGTGATCGAGGACCTCTTCCCCGCCTACATGGCCGATCCCGGTCTGTTGCCCGCCGAATGGCGCGCGGACGTGGAAGCGGCGCGCGACGAGACCGCGATGGCGCGGCTGGTGCTGGACTATGTGGCCGGCATGACCGACCGCTTCGCGATCCAGGAACATATGCGGCTGAGGCTTGGGGAGTGACGATCCTTCTGTGAAGGATCGGCCTCCGGCGGGGATATTTTTCGAGGCAATGAAGCGACGGGTCAGGTCTTGCTGGGAAGGGCCAGGAATCCCGCGATCTCGGCTGCGATGGCGTCGTCATGGCCCAGCCAGATATGGCCGCCCGTGGGGTAGATGATCTTTCGCGCGCCGGCGATGCGCGTCGCGATGGTCCGTGCCGTTCCGGCGGTGCCGAACCGGTCGTCCTCGGCGGAGATCACCAGCGTGGGCGCGCTGATCGCCGCAAGGTCGATATCTGCGGGGTGGCCCGCGTAATGGGCGTCGTTGCCGAGGCCCCGGATCTTGCGGCTGATCGGCAGAAGGCCGTCGAGGATGCGGGCGGCGCGGTCATGCTCTGCGGCGGAGACACTGTCGAGCAGTGCCGGGTCGGTGGCGAGCAGGGTGCCGGTCAGCAGGTCGGGAGCGGTCCTGAGCAGCACCCAGAACCAGAAATCGGAGCCGAGCACGCGGTCGACCAGGATCCTCTGGACCGGCGTCATCTCGACCGGATCGCGGTTCTCGAGGTTCATCGCCGGGACCAGCAGCACCAGCGCCGCGCAGCGATCCGGGTGCCGCGCTGCGAAGACCGCCGCCGGCAGCGCGCCGGCGGAGCCGCCGATCACCGCAAGCCGGTCGATACCGAGCGCGTCGAGCAGGGCGACCAGCGCATCGGCCTGGTTGGCGGGCGACGGATCGGCCGGAAAGCTGCTGCGCAGGTAGCCAAAGCGGGACGGGGCGATGATCTGATGGCCTAGGCCGCGCAGGGCGTTGGTGAAGAGCAGGCCCTGGTCGAACCCGCCGCCGGTCCCGTGCAGCATGAGCACCGGGCGACCGGACCCGGCGACGGCATATTCGAGGGGGCCGAACCGGGTCTCTAGCAGGTTGCTGCGATGAGCGATCCGGGCGAAGGCCGCCGTCCGCGCCGCGCGGAACGCGCGCATCGTGCAGGCCGCCCCAATTCCTACCGCAGCGGCCGCAGCGGCCCCGAATATCAGTGTTCGCCGCGACAGAGGCATGGGTTTCGGACCTCCTTAGGGCCTAAGGCCAGACTAGCGGGAATGGCGGCGGACCGATTTGACGCAGGACAACTCGGCTGACACGGACGGCCGTCGGTATGACCGCCGCCGGCGTTCCGAAAGCGCTGTTTCGAGGCGAGCCTTCGATGCTATGAGGGGCGCGGAATCGAGGGAGCGGACAGGATGGCACTTGCTGAAACGGGCGCGCTGGCGCCGGTGGTCGCCTTCGGGCTGATCGGGGCGATCGGCGTCGGGTCGCAGTGGCTGGCCTGGCGGCTGCGGCTGCCCGCCATCGTTCTGATGCTGGCCGGCGGAATCCTCGTCGGGCCGGTCTTCGGGCTGCTCGACCCTTCGCGCGACATCGGCGTGCTGGTCGGGCCGATGGTGTCGATCGCGGTGGCGATCATCCTGTTCGAGGGCGGGCTGACGCTGAACCTGCATACCTTGCGCGACGCGGCCGAGGGGGTGAAGCGGCTGGTATTCCTGGGCGCGCCGCTTGGCTGGCTGATGTCGGCGCTGGCGTTGCGCTACGGCGCGGGGCTGAGCTGGGAAAGCTCGGCCGTTTTCGGCGGCATCATGATCGTCACCGGCCCGACGGTGATCGCACCGCTGCTGCGTCAGGCGCGGCTGGCGAAACGGCCGGCGGCGCTGCTGCAATGGGAGGCGATCATCAACGACCCGATCGGCGCGCTGGCCGCGGTCCTTGCCTTCGAGGTTGTTCTGGTGCTGCGAACCGCCGAAACGATCGGCGCCGCCGCCGCGGACCTGGCGATCGGCATCGCCGTCGCTTCGGCTCTGGGGGCGCTTGGCGGCATCGGCCTGTCCTTCGCGTTCCGCCGCGGCCACGTGCCGGAATACATGAAGGTGCCGGTGGTCTTTTCCGCGCTGCTGGCGATCTTCGCCCTGGCCGACAGCCTGCTGCACGAAAGTGGTTTGCTGGCCGTGACCATCATGGGGGTGGTGATCGCCAATGCCAATCTCCCCTCTTATGTCGAGCTGCGCCGGTTCAAGGAACATGCCACGGTGCTGCTGGTTTCGGGGGTTTTCGTGATCCTCGCCGCCTCGATCGATTTCGCCACGCTGGAGATGCTGAACTGGCGCGCGGCGGTTTTCGTGGCTTTGGTCGTGCTGGTGGCCCGGCCGCTGACGGTCTTGCTGTCGCTGGTCAATACCGGCCTGCCCTGGTCCGAACGGCTGCTGATCGCGCTGACCGGACCGCGCGGGATCGTGCTGGTCGCGGTGGCGGGGCTCTTTGGCGCGCGGCTTGCCGATCTGGGGGTCGAGGACGGGGCGCTGGTGGCGCCTTTGGCCTTCGCGCTGGTCGCGGCGACGGTGCTGCTGCACGGCTTCACCCTAGCGCCCTTCGCCCGCGCGCTCGGGCTGGCGGGAAGCGACGCGCCGGGGGTGCTGCTGGTCGGCGGGTCGCCGGGCATGACCGCCTTCGCCGCGGCTTTGCGCAAGGCCGAGGTGCCGGCCTTGATCAGCGACATGAACCGGTTCAACTTGCGCTCCGCCCGCGAGGCGGGGATCCCGGTCTTTTACGGCGACATCCTGTCGGAAGCGGCCGAGCAGAATGTCGAACTGGTGAGCTACGCCGTGCTGGTCGCGGCGACCAGCAACGACGCCTACAACACGCTGGTCGCAACCGACCTCGCACCGGAATTCGGGCGGACGAATGTCTACCAGGTAGCGCGCCAGAATGGCGAAAGCGCCCGCCGCAGCCTGCCCGAAACCCTGGGCGGGCGGACCTTCGGGGCGAACGAGACCTATCGCGAACTGCATGAGAAGATCTCGGCGGGCTGGAGCTTCGGCATCACCCGCCTGACCGAGGAATTCGGCTTGGAGGACTGGCGCGGCAAGAATCCGGACGCGGTGATCCTTGGCCGGGTCGGGCCGAAGGGCGAGGTGCGGCTGGAACGTGACGAGGAGGTGAAGAAGGTCGCGGCGGGCAGCCGGCTCATCTCGATGATGCCGCCCGCCGCCGAGGCAGGCGAGGGCGCGGCGGCGGCGCAGTCGCGGCCGCCTCCGGCGGGGATATTTACGGACAAATGATGGGGCGGCGTTGACCTTGGCCTTTGGCGTGGTAAACCGCGCGGGCACTTCAAGGACGCTTAAATGAACCTGTTTTCCGATATCCGCGCGCTGGTGATCGAGGCGCTGGCGGCGATGGAGGCCGAGGCGGTGCTGCCGGCCGGGCTCGATACCTCCGCCGTCGCGGTCGAACCGCCGCGCGATGCGTCGCATGGCGACATGGCGACCAATGCCGCGATGGTGCTGGCCAAGCCCGCCGGGATGTCGCCGCGCACGATCGCCGAGGCTCTGGCGCCGAGGCTGCTGGCGGATGACCGGATCGAGGTGGCCCAGGTCGCGGGACCCGGCTTTCTGAACCTGCGGCTGGCCGGATCGGTTTGGGACGGGATCGTGTCCGCCGTGCTGGCCGAGGGCGCGGGTTACGGCCGCTCGAAGCTGGGCGCGGGCGAGTCGGTGAATGTCGAATATGTCAGCGCCAATCCCACCGGTCCGTTGCATGTCGGCCATACACGCGGCGCGGTTTTCGGCGATGCGCTGGCGTCGCTGCTCGATTTCGCCGGCTATGACGTGACGCGGGAATATTACATCAACGACGGCGGCGCGCAGGTCGATGTGCTGGCGCGCTCGGCCTATGAGCGCTACCGCGAGGCCTGCGGCCATGCGCCCGAGATCGTCGAGGGCCTCTATCCCGGCGACTACCTGGTCGAGGTCGGCGAGGCGATGAAGGCCAAGTATGGCGAGAGCCTGCTGGACAAGGGCGAGCAATACTGGCTGGACGAGGTGCGCGAATTCGCGACCGAGGCGATGATGCAGATGATCCGCGCGGACCTTGCCTCGCTCGGCGTCGTGATGGACCGGTTCTTCAGCGAGAAGTCGCTTTACGGCACCGGGCTGATCGAGAAGGCGATT
>CALOEL010000007.1:0-287840 GCA_942492375.1 uncultured Alphaproteobacteria bacterium | reverse complement strand
AGATAGGGATGCAGCGCTTCGGGCAACAGGACCGACCCGTCCTTCTGCTGGCCGTTTTCCAGCACCGCGATCAGCGTTCGGCCTACGGCCAGCCCCGATCCGTTCAGGGTATGAACGAATTCCGGCTTGCCGCCCGGCTCGCGGCGGAAACGCGCATTCATCCGGCGGGCTTGAAAGTCTCCGCAGGTCGAGACCGAGCTGATCTCGCGATAGGTGTTCTGCCCCGGCAGCCAGACCTCGATGTCATGAGTGCGCTTGGCACCAAAGCCAATGTCGCCGCTGCACAGGATCACCGTGCGGTAGGGCAGTTCCAGCCGCTCCAGCACGTTCTGGGCGCAGTCGGTCATCCTGCGGTGTTCGGCATCCGACGCCTCGGGGTCGGTAATCGAGACCATCTCCACCTTCTCGAACTGATGCTGGCGGAGCATGCCGGCCGTGTCCTTGCCGGCGCTGCCGGCTTCGGAGCGGAAGCAGTTGGTATGGGCGGTCATCCGGATCGGAAGCGCGTCGGCCTCGAGGATCTCGGCCGCGACCGTGTTGGTCAGGGTGACTTCCGAGGTCGGAATCAGCCACCAGCCATTGGTCGTCTGATAGCTGTCCTCGGCGAATTTCGGCAGCTGGTTGGTGCCGAACATCGCCTCATCCCGAACCAGCACCGGCGTGATCATTTCAGTCAGGCCGTGTTCTTCGGTATGCAGGTCCAGCATGAACTGTGCCAGAGCCCGGTGCAGTCGAGCCATCGCGCCGCGCAACACGACGAAGCGCGCCCCCGAAAGCTTTGCGGCGGTGTCGAAGTCGAGCCCCTTGGCTGCGGGAAGCTGATAATGCTCAAAAGGGTCGAAATCGAAATCGCGCGGTGTGCCCCAGCGATGGATTTCCTTGTTGTCGGTCTCGTCCTTGCCATCCGGCACATCGTCGTAAAGCGTGTTGGGCAGCGCCATCAGCAGGTCGCGCAGGCGGGTATCCTCGGCAGCGGCCTCTTCGTTCAGCCGCGCGACTTCGGCCTTCTTCATCGCTACCAGCGCGCGCAGCCGCGCGAATTCATCCTCGTCGCCCGATGCCTTGGCGGCGCCGACTTCTTTGGACGCGGCGTTCTGTGCCGCCTGGGCGGTTTCGGCGGCCAGGATCTTGGCGCGGCGCGTCTCGTCGATGGCAAGGATCGCGGGCGATTGCGGCGGCAGGCCGCGCCGCGCCATGTCGGCGTCGAAGGCCTCGGGGTTGTCGCGGATCGCGCGGATGTCGTGCATTTTTCCGGTCCTTGCGTTGATCGTGGAAGCGCCGCCCCCATATGCCGCAAGGTGAGACCACTGTGAACACCGAAATGCGCCGCCGTTCGCTTGCCAAGCAAAAGGGGCGCATATAGGGTGCGCGCGAATTGCCGGGGGCCCTGCCGCCGGGCCATGATCAGAAGGACGATTTCATGTTTGCAACGCCAGCCTATGCGCAGGCAGCCGGGGGCGGCGCTGCGGCCATCTCCAGCTTTATCCCGCTGATCCTGATCTTCGCGATCATGTATTTCCTGTTGATCCGGCCGCAGCAGAAGAAACTGAAGGACCACCAGAAGATGGTCGCCAATGTCCGGCGCGGCGATCAGATCGTCACTCAGGGCGGGGTCATCGGCAAGATCACCAAGGTGAAGGACGAAGGCGAGGTCGAGGTCGAGATCGCGACGGGCGTGAAGGTCCGCGTGGTCAAGCAGACCATCGCCCAGGTCCTGTCCAAGACCGAACCGGCCAACGACTAGGCCGGACAGGCAGGTAAAATGCTGCAAATCGCACTCTGGAAGCGGATTGTCATCTGGGGGCTCGTCGCCATCGGCGTGAGCTTTGCCCTGCCGAACGCCTTCTATACCCGCGTCGAGACCCATAACGACGCCCTTCGCAGCATCGAGATGCAGGGCGAGACACCGGAACTGGCCGCTGCGCTGGCGGGCTGGCCCGACTGGCTGCCGTCGTCGCTGGTCAATCTCGGGCTTGACCTGCGCGGCGGCGCGCAACTTCTGGCCGAGGTGAAGGTCGAGGATGTGTACAAGACCCGCATGGACGCGCTCTGGCCCGAGCTGCGCGACGCACTGCGGGACGAGCGCGGCGCCGTCGGCACCGTGCGCCGTCTGCCGTCACCGCCCGACGAACTGCGCGCCCGGATCTCGCAGCCAGAGGGGATGGCGCGGGCGCTGGAAGTCGCGCGTGGTCTTGCCAGTTCGGTTGTCTCGCTGACCGGCGTCGGCGCCACGGATTACGAGGCGCGTGGCGAGGGCGATACAATCATCATGACGCTGAGCGAGGCCGAGAAGCTGGCCACGGACGACCGGACCATCCAGCAATCGCTGGAGATCATCCGCCGCCGGGTTGACGAGGTCGGCACCCGCGAGCCGACGATCCAGCGCCAGGGCGACCGGCGCATCCTGATCCAGGTGCCGGGGATCGGCAGCGCCGCCGAACTGAAGGCGCTGATCGGAACCACGGCGCAGCTGACCTTCCATCCGGTCGTGCGTCGCACCAGTGACGCCAATGCCGACGCGGGTCCGCGCAACGTCAAGTATCCGTCGCTTGACGAAGAGGGCACGTTCTACGTGCTCGAGGAAACCCCGGTCGTCACCGGCGAGGAACTGGTCGACGCGCAACCCGCCTTCGACCAGAACGGCCGGCCGGCGGTCAATTTCCGGTTCAATCCCACCGGTGCCCGCAAGTTCGGCGACTACACGGCCGAGAATATCGGCAGCCCGTTCGCCATCGTGCTGGACAGCGAAGTGATTTCGGCGCCGGTGATCCAGAGCCATATTCCCGGCGGATCGGGCATCATCACCGGTAATTTCACCGTCGAGGAATCGACCCAGCTTGCCGTCCTGCTGCGTGCGGGCGCGCTTCCGGCCGAGATGACGTTTCTTGAGGAACGCACGATCGGCCCGGAACTGGGTCAGGACAGCATCGACGCCGGCAAGATCGCCTGCGCCGTCGCGGGCATCGCGGTGCTGGTCTTCATGGCGCTCAGCTATGGCTGGTTCGGGCTGCTGGCCAATGTGGCGCTGATCCTGAACGTCGGCATGATCTTCGGCGTGCTGTCGATGATCGGCGCGACGCTGACGCTGCCGGGCATTGCGGGGATCGTGCTGACCATCGGTATGGCGGTCGACGCGAACGTGCTGGTCTTCGAGCGCATCCGCGAAGAACTGAAGACCGCGCGCGGACCGGCACGGGCCATCGAACTTGGCTACCAGAAGGCGATGAGCGCGATTCTCGACGCCAATATCACCACGCTGATTACCGCGACGATCCTGTTCATGATGGGCTCGGGGCCGGTCCGCGGCTTCGCGGTGACACTGGGGATCGGCATCCTTACCTCGGTCTTCACCGCGATCTTCGTGACCCGGCTGCTGCTGGTGACCTGGTTCGAACGCCGCCGCCCGAAAACGATAGAGGTCTGAGCCGATGCGTCTGAAGCTGGTTCCCGACAACACCAAGATCGATTTCTTCGCGCGGGCGCGGCTGACCTTCGGCGCCTCGGTGGTCGCGGTCATCCTGTCGCTCGTCATCTTCCTGGTGATGGGGCTGAACTTCGGCATCGATTTCCGCGGCGGCACGACGATCCGGACGGAATCGACGCAGCCGGTCGATGTCGGCGCCTATCGCGATGCGATCGCCCCGTTGAACCTTGGCGATGTGTCGATCACCGAAGTGTTCGATCCAACCTTCGGCGAGGATCAGAATGTCGCGATGGTGCGGATCGAGGCGCAAGAGGGCGAGGAAGCCATTACTGCGCAAACCGTCGCCGAGGTCGAGGCCGCCCTGCAGACCGTCGACCCGACGCTGACCTTTCCCTCTGTCGAAAGCGTCGGACCGAAAGTGTCGGGAGAACTGATCCAGAAGGCGGTGATCTCGGTATTGCTCGCGACCTTCGCGATCCTGGTCTATATCTGGCTGCGTTTCGAATGGCAGTTCGCCGTCGGCGCGGTGGCGGCGCTGGTGCATGACATCGCGCTGACGATCGGGATATTCTCGCTGTTCCGGTTGCCCTTCGATCTGTCGATCATCGCGGCGCTGCTGACGATCCTCGGCTATTCGATCAACGACACGGTGGTCGTCTTCGACCGGCTGCGCGAGAACCTGATAAAGTACAAGAAGATGCCTCTGCGCGACGTGATGAACATCAGCGTGAACGAGACGCTCAGCCGGACGGTGATGACGTCGGGAACCACGCTGATCGCGCTGATCGCGCTTCTGGTGCTGGGCGGCGACGTGATCCGGGGCTTTGTCTTTGCGATGACATGGGGCGTGGTGGTCGGGACCTATTCCTCGGTCTTCGTGGCCAAGAACATCGTGCTGTTTCTCGGGCTCGACCGCGACAAGTCGAAACCCGATCCGGGCAATCGATACGCCGATGTCGATGCCTGACCCGGCCTTCGCCCAAGGGCGATGAAGGAGGTGCGACATGCGTCTGAACGAGATCCGTTTCACCGATTCCCGCCCCGTTGACGGCTATGGTCCGGGGTTCTTCCGGATCGGCGGAGAGGTCTTCGAGGGCGCTGTTCTGGTACTGCCGACCGGCGTGACGCCCTGGGGCGGCTATGACGACCCGGACGTGCTGATCGCCGCCAAGCAGGACGTCGATGTCGTCTTTATCGGCACCGGAAGCGAGATGGCGCATTTGCCGACGGCGTTCCGCGAGGCGCTTGAAGCGGCGGGGATCGGGGCCGAGCCGATGGCCAGCCCGGCGGCCTGCCGGACCTACAATGTGCTGTTGTCGGAGGGTCGGCGCGTCGGCCTTGCCTTGCTGCCCGTGTGAGAGGCGGGATGCCTCCGGCGGGGATATTTTCATCAAGAAGAAAGGCTGGGCGGGAAAGTGGACGCGGCACTTGAGGTCAAGGATCTGACGGTCCAGCGCGGCGGCGTGGCGGTGCTGTCCGGCGTCGGCTTCACGCTGGCGACCGGTGCGGCGTTGGTCCTGCGCGGCCCGAACGGGTCGGGCAAGACGACGCTTCTGCGCACCCTGGCGGGCCTGCAACCCGCGATTGCCGGAAAGGTTCATGCGAAGCCCGAGTCACTTGTCTATGCCGGCCATGCCGACGGCGTGAAGGCGGTTCTGACGGTGGCGGAGAACCTGCGCTTCTGGGCCGGCATCTACGGCGCCGGGTCGATCGACGCGGCGCTTGATGTCTTCGACCTGAAGCCGCTTGCGGACCGTCCTGCGCATGCGCTTTCGGCCGGGCAGGGGCGCCGTCTGGGTCTGGCGCGGCTGCTGGTTTCGGGCCGGCCGGTCTGGCTGCTCGACGAGCCGACGGTGTCGCTGGACCGCGGGGCGGTCGCGATGTTCGCACGCGCGGTCGAGGCGCATCTGTCCGCCGGAGGCGCGGCGCTGATCGCCACGCATATCGAACTGGGGCTTGAGGCCGAAGAGTTCGACGTGACCCCGTATCGGGCAGTCGCCGACCGGGGGCTCGGGGTATTCGACGAGGCGCTCTCGTGATCCGTCTGCTGAGCCGGGATCTGACGCTGGCGATACGTGCGGGCGGTGGCTTCGGGCTTGGCCTGGCATTCTTCCTGATCGTCGTCGTGCTGGTGCCGTTCGGGGTCGGACCCGAAGCCGCGCTTCTGTCGCGGATCGCGCCGGGCATGCTGTGGATCGGGGCGCTGCTGGCCTGCCTTCTGTCGCTCGACCGGATCTTCCAGCTCGATTTTGAGGACGGCACGCTCGATCTTCTGGCCACCGCGCCGATTCCCATGGAAGCAGTCGTCGCGGTCAAGGCACTAGCGCACTGGCTTACGACGGGACTGCCGCTGCTCGTGGCCGCACCGCTGTTCGGTGTCCTGCTGAACCTGCCGGAGCCAGGATATTCCTGGCTGGTCGCCTCGCTGGCGATCGGCACACCGGCGCTTTCGATGATCGGGGCTTTCGGCGCCGCGCTGACGGTCGGGCTGAAACGCGGCGGCCTGCTCTTGTCGCTGCTGGTGCTGCCGCTCTACGTGCCGACGCTGATCTATGGCACCGAGGTGGCCCGGCGCGGCGCGGAGGGGCTTTCCCTTTCGACCCCGCTTGCGCTGCTGGCCGGGATCACATTGGCGGCGATCGCGCTGCTGCCCTTTGCGGCAGCCGCCGCGATCCGCGTCAATCTGCGCTAGGGGTTGACGGCGATGTGTGTGGCAGGCGACGGAAAGACGGGATAGAAGGCGGCCATGTCGATCTGGGAATATGCGAACCCGCGCAAGTTCATGGGCTGGACAGCCCCGCTTGTGCCGATCCTTGCAGGGCTGGCCGCGCTGGCGCTGGCGGTTGGGCTGTTCTGGGGGTATTTCCTGACGCCCGACGATTACCGCATGGGGGCGACCGTAAAGATCATCTATATTCACGTGCCTTCGGCGATGATGGCAGTGAACATCTGGGCGATGATGCTGGTGGCGTCATTGATCTGGATCGTTCGCCGGCACCATGTCAGCGCGCTTGCGGCCAAGGCCGCGGCGCCGATCGGCATGGTGATGACGGTGATCGCGCTGGTCACCGGGGCTATCTGGGGTCAGCCGATGTGGGGTACGTGGTGGGCGTGGGATCCGCGCTTGACCGCCTTCCTCATCCTGTTCCTTTTCTATCTCGGCTATATGGCGATGTGGGCCGCGATCGAGAATCCCGATACCGCCGCCGATCTTACCGGAGTGCTCTGCCTCGTCGGTTCGGTCTTTGCGGTGCTTTCGCGCTACGCGGTCAATTTCTGGAACCAGGGGCTGCATCAGGGGGCGTCATTGTCGCTGGATGCCGAGGAAAACGTGGCGGATGTCTACTGGTTTCCGCTTCTTGTGGTGCTGGCGGGGTTCGTGCTGCTGTTCCTGGCGCTGGTGCTGGTGCGCACGCGGACCGAGATCAGGGCGCGGCGGCTTCACGCAATCATCGCGCGGGAACGGATGGGCTGATGCCGGATCTTGGGAAATATGCGGCCGAAGTGCTTTCGGCCTACGGGCTGTCGATAGCGCTTATCGCCGGGTTGGTTTTGTCGACCTGGTTGCAGTCGCGCCGGGTCAGCCGGGCGCTGGACGCAGCGGAGGCTCGGCGGTCGGATGGCTAGGATTTCCCCCTTGATGATCGCGCCGCCGCTGCTGTTCGCCGCACTCGCTGTGATGTTCTATGTCGGAATGCAGCGCGAGGACCCGACCGCTCTACCCTCGGCCATTGAAGGAACCGAAGCGCCTTCGGTGATGCTGAGTGAACTGGCCGCACTGCCGGGGTTCGACGATGCGACCTTGCGTGAACCGGGGGTGAAGCTGGTGAACTACTGGGCGAGCTGGTGTGCGCCTTGCCGGGCCGAGCACCCGAACCTGACCATGCTGGCCGAGGAAGGCGTGCCAATCTACGGCATCAACTACAAGGATGATCCGGTGAAGGCGCTGAGTTTCCTCGACGAACTTGGAAACCCCTATCTTGGGGTCGGCGCGGATGTAAGCGGGCGCACTGCGCTGGACTGGGGACTTTACGGTGTCCCGGAAACCTTTGTCGTCGATGGCGACGGCGTGATCGTGCTGCGCTTTGCAGGGCCGATCACGGCGCGGGCGCTGGCCGATACGATCCGGCCGGCGATCGAAGCGGCGTCCGAATAGGGTTCAGCCGAGGCCGGAACCGGCAAGGATCAAGAGGATCAACGCGACGGTTTCGACAAGTGGCATCGGGATCGCCGGCAGCGTCTGGATGCGGGCTACGGCGGGCCGGGGGCGTGAACGGGTCATGGGATTTTACCTTTCGATGAGCTTCACCTGATCAACGCCGGCAGCGCGGGACAGGTTCCACGCCGCAGCCTGTCGGCGGGGCGATCGCACCTGAGCCGTCGCGGCCAGTGTAACCTACCGCGGTGGTTCACACCTGTTCCGGCGCCCGTGCCTCGAGTTCCGTGGTGATCGACCGGCGCGTCGCTTCCTTTTGCGCGGCGACCATGCCCGGGATCAGGAACAGATCGACGATTGCCCAGACGCCGACCACAAGAAGCGGGATGGCGCCGATGACGAATGCCACCGTCATCACGCCGAGGATCAGCAGGATCAGCATTGCCGCCCCCGAACCGGACCTGCCGAGATAGAACCGGTGGATGCCCAGTCCACCCACGAAGATCGCCAGGAGATAGGCGACGCCGATCGACTTCGCCTCGTTCGCGACCCTTTGCTCGACGAGCATTTGCTGCTGTGTGTTCAATGCCATTTTCACTTCCCGAACCGGGCGGCCCGATGCGGCCCGGTGTCGGTATAACGGCGAAGGTGCTGACGATTCCCTTACGGCAATCGGGCATCGGGGCGCCGGAGCCCGTTTCCGAACCGGCGCCCCGCAACTCAGGACGAGGCGAGATCGCGCAGCACGTAATGCAGCACGCCGCCATGCTCGACATATTCCTTCTCGATGGCGGTATCGATGCGGCACTTCAGGTCGATGGACTTCTCGCTGCCGTCGGCATAGGTGATGGTGCAGGGCACCGTCGCGCCGGGCTTCAGATCGCCTTCCAGGCCGGTGATGGATACCGTCTCATCGCCCTGAAGCTTGAGCGATTTGCGGCTGTCGCCGTTCGTGAACTCGAAAGGGATCACCCCCATGCCGACGAGGTTCGAGCGGTGGATGCGCTCGAAATTCTCGGCGATCACGGCCTTGACGCCCAAAAGCGCCGTGCCCTTGGCGGCCCAGTCGCGGCTGGAGCCCGCGCCGTATTGCTCGCCCGCGAAGATCACCAGCGGAACGCCCTTGTCCTGCCAGGCCATCGCCGCGTCGTAGATCGAGGTCTGTTCGCCATCCGGGCCGAGCGTGTAGCCACCCTCGACGCCGTCCAGCATCTCGTTGCGGATGCGGATGTTGGCGAAGGTGCCGCGCATCATCACCTCGTGGTTGCCCCGGCGCGAGCCGTAGGAGTTGAACTCGCGCGGCTGGACCTGCCTTTCGGACAGGTATTCTCCTGCGGCGCTCGAGTCCTTAAACGACCCTGCGGGCGAGATGTGATCGGTCGTGACCATGTCGCCCAGAAGCGCCAGAACCCTTGCGTCCTTGATGTCGTGGATCTCGCCAGGGTCTTTCGACATGTCCTGGAAATAGGGCGGGTTCTGGATGTAGGTGGAAGACGGCGGCCAGTCGTAAGTCAGACTGTCGGTGGTCTCGACAGAGCGCCATTTCTCGTCGCCCTTGAAGACATCCGCATATTTCTCCTGAAACGCCTTGCGCGTAACCGTCTTTTCCACGAGGTCCGCGATTTCCTTCGTCGACGGCCAGATGTCCTTCAGAAAGACATCCATTCCGTTCTTATCCTGGCAGATCGGGCCATTGGCGATGTCGATGTTCATGTCGCCCGCAAGCGCATAGGCCACCACGAGCGGCGGCGAGGCGAGGTAGTTCGCCCGCACATCGGGGCTGATCCGGCCTTCGAAGTTGCGGTTGCCCGACAGGACCGAGGTCGCGATCAGGTCGTAATCCGCGATGGCTTTCGAGATTGCGGGATCCAGCGGGCCTGAGTTGCCGATGCAGGTCGTGCAGCCATAGCCCACGAGGTTGAAGCCGAGCGCGTCGAGATCGTCCTGCAGGCCCGACGGCCTCCAGGTATTCGCTGACCACCTGGGATCCCGGCGCCAGCGAGGTCTTGACCCAGGGCTTGCGATTCAGGCCCAGTTCGCGGGCCTTGCGGGCGACGAGGCCCGCGCCGATCATCACATAAGGGTTCGACGTATTGGTGCACGAGGTAATGGCGGCGATCACGATCGAGCCGTCATGCAACTGGTAATGACCATCCTCTGTAGTCACGTAACCGCGCCTGTGGTGACCCTCGTCGCCGGGGATCGTGAGCGGCTCCGGTTGCCCGCCTTCACCTTCCCATCGCACTTCGGCGGTTTTCGAGACGTCCTTGCCGTCCCGCTGGCCCTTCACATATTCGGCGAAGGCCGTCGCCGACTCGTCAAGCGCGATATGGTCCTGCGGCCGCTTCGGACCGGAAATCGCGGGCACGACGGTGCCCATGTCCAGTTCCAGCGTGTCGGTATAGACCGGGTCGTAGTCCTTGCCGCGCCACATGCCGTTTTCCTTGGCATAGGCTTCGACCAGAGCGATGCGGTCCTCGTCCCGTCCGGTCAGCCGCAAGTATTTCAGCGTCTCGTCATCGACCGGGAAGAACCCGCAGGTTGCGCCGTATTCCGGCGCCATGTTGCCGATCGTGGCGCGGTCGGCCAGTGGCAGGTGATCCAGCCCGTCGCCGTAGAATTCGACGAACTTGTTCACCACGCCCTTCTCGCGCAGCATCTCGACGACACGCAGCACCAGATCGGTGGCGGTCGTGCCTTCGACCATCGCGCCGGTCAGCTTGAAGCCCACGACCTCGGGGATCAGCATCGAGATCGGCTGCCCCAGCATCGCAGCCTCGGCCTCGATCCCGCCGACGCCCCAGCCGAGCACGGCAAGGCCGTTGACCATCGTCGTGTGGCTGTCGGTGCCGACGAGCGTGTCGGGATAGGCGATCTCCTTGCCGTTCTGGTCCTTGTCGGTCCAGACCGCCTGCGCGAGATATTCCAGGTTGACCTGGTGGCAGATGCCGGTTCCCGGCGGCACGACGCGGAAGTTGTTGAACGCTTTCTGGCCCCATTTCAGGAACGTGTAGCGTTCGATGTTGCGTTCGTATTCGCGATCCACGTTCATCTGGAACGCGCGCGGATTGCCGAATTCGTCGATCATCACCGAATGGTCGATCACCAGGTCGACCGGATTGAGCGGGTTGATCTTCTCGGCGTCGCTGCCAAGCGCCACGATCCCGTCGCGCATGGCGGCCAGATCGACCACTGCGGGCACGCCGGTGAAATCCTGCATCAGCACGCGGGCGGGGCGGTAGGCGATCTCGCGAGGGTTCTTGCCGCCCTTCTGGGCCCATTCCGCGAAAGCCTTGATATCGTCGGTCGAGACGGTCTTGCCATCCTCGAACCGCAGCATGTTCTCCAGCACGACCTTCAGCGAGGCGGGCAGGCGCGAGAAATCGCCAAGGCCGGCATCCTCTGCCGCGGGGATCGAGTAGTAGTCGACGGACTGGTTTCCGACCTTCAGGGTCTTGCGTGTCTTAGAGCTGTCTTGGCCTACGGTGACGGTCATCTGGGGGCTCCCTTCGGTTGGGGTCAGGGTTCGTGTTGATTGGGGTTTGCCGCATGCGCGGGCCGCAATCAAGGGGTGTGCGATAAAATCTGTATACCATTGTGCACTGAATCCCCGAAATGTTCCATTGCCGTGATGTTACGGGTTCTCTCGATTGGTTGATTGGTGCTTGGCAGGGCGGTGGGCTAGGAAAAGCGGGGGACGGGATTCAAGGACGGGTCGATGAAATCACTTCTGGTGGCATTTTCACTTGCATGGGTCTTCGCGCTGCCGTTCGCCGCGTCGGCACAATCGCAGCCGGTGGTGGTCGAGCTCTACACCTCGCAAGGCTGCTCGTCTTGTCCGCCCGCCGACGCCATGTTGACCGAGCTTGCAAAGCGTAAGGATGTGATCGCGCTTTCGCTGCATGTCGATTACTGGGACTACCTGGGCTGGAAGGATGACCTGGCCGACCCCGCTTTCACCCAGCGCCAGAAAGCCTATGCGCGGGCCGCAGGTCGCCGCACCGTCTACACGCCGCAGATGATCGTCGCCGGGCAGGACCACCTTGTCGGCGCCAAGCCTATGCAGCTCGAAAGACTGATCAGCGCCCATGCCGGCCGGCCCGCGGCTGCCCGTCTGAAGGTGGCGCGCAAGGACGGCAAGCTTACCGTCACGGCAGAGCCGACCGGCGCCGCGCCCCTGCCGGCGAAGATGTTGCTTCTGGTCGCCCGGTTCGATCCGATCCGAAAGGTCGACATCAGGCGCGGCGAGAATGCCGGCCGCAGCATCGCCTATGCGAATGTCGTGACATCCTTGTCTCCTGTCGCGAAATGGGACGGCGCCGGACCGCTTCGGTTGTCTCTGGACCTGCCGAAGGATGGGCTGCCTCTGGCGATGATCCTACAGGCGCAAGGCCACGGACCGATCATCACTGCAGCCCTGATTGACTAAGCCCACAAGAGCTTTCGGCAAAAAATTGCCCCGGTGGCCATTGGCCGCCGGGGCTTTGTACTCGAAAAAACTCCTCTGGCCGTCACCCTTCACGGTAGCGATAGCCGAACTTCAATAGCATGATTTTCGCCGTTGGGTTGCATTCGATCAACCTGCCTTTTTAGACAAGTCCACCACCGTTTTCCCTGTGGATTATGTGCATTTTGCGGTCAATCCTCGGCGTGAGACAGGATTGCTTCCCGCGCCGTCGCGGTCTTATGACTGCCGTTTCAGCAGTTCGCGAATCTTTCCGACCTTCCATCGCCGATGCACCCAGAACCACTGGCCGGGATTTGCTCTGACCCTTGCCTCCAGGCTGGCATTCATAGCAGCCGTCATCGCGACGGGATCTGTGTGGGGGATCGGGGCTTCCAGTTCGATGTCGAAACTCAGCCCGTCCGCGCGCCGGGTTCCATAGAACGGGATCAGTTCCGCGCCGTAGCGCAATGCCAGTTCGCTGGCCGAAAGCGCCGTGCGCGCGGGATGCCCAAGGAAGTCCAGCATCTTCCCTGTGGTCACATGCTGATCGAAGAGCAGCACCAGGATGCCGCCCTTCTTCAGATGCCGGACGAAGCCCGCCGTTCCGCGCTGGCCCTGTGCGAAGATCGGCCCTCCATAGGCGGTGAAGGTCTTTGCGTAGTGGTCGTTGAAGAACCGGTTCGACGCCGGTCGATATAGCCCGCCGATATCGTAGCCACGGCTGACCAAGGCCGCTCTCGGGGCTTCGTAATTGCCGAAATGACCGGTGACGAGGATCACCGGTCGCCCTGCTGCCTGCGCGCGCTCCAGAGCTTCCAGGCCATCGCCCTCGATCGGCGCATCCGCGTTGCGCGCAAGGAATTCCTCGGGCGAGTAGTTCTCGATGAATGTGCGGCCGGCATTGTCGGCCACTTCGGCAATGATCGCGTCGCGTCGGTCGGGGGGCAGTTCGGGAAAAATATAGTCGAGATTGAGCGCGGCACGCCGGTTGTAACCCGCCAGAGGTGCGATCACCCGTCGTGTGAAACGGCCCATTGCCGGCACCCGACGTTCATAGGGCAGGCGGCGCAAAAGGCCGATCACCGCCCGCAGCAGGCGGTCGCTGGCCCAGTCGCCGAGATTTCGGCCCAGAGAGGGATCGTCCTTCGCGCTCATTCAGGCTGGCTGTCCGCTGTGCTGCCTGCGTTCACGCTGCCAGACATAGAGACCGGACCCCACGATCACAAGCGCGCCGATCAGGGTCATCGCGTCGGGCCATTCACCGAAGAACACGAGCCCGTTGATGACCGCGAAGACAAGACCGACGAAGGCGAAGGGCGCGACGACGCCTGCCTCGGCGAGTGTGAATGCTCGGATCAGAAAATACTGCCCGGTGCCGCCGATCACACCCATCCCCAGCATCATCACCAGATCCGGTACGGCGGGCATCTGCCAGACCGTCGGAACCATGAGCGACGCGGCGACCGTGCCGATCAGGGTGGTGTAGAGCAGACTGGTCAGGCTGTCCTCGTCGCGGCCCAGGAACCTTGTCGAGATGGCGTAGGAGGCATAGAAAATCGCCGCAAGAAGCGGCAGCAGCGCATAGGCCGAGAAGATCTCGGTCCCCGGCCGGATGATGATCAGCGCGCCGACCAACCCGGCGAGGATCCCCATGATCCGCCTCGGGCCGGCCCGTTCGCCAAGCACAAGGAAGGCCAGCAAGGTCACGATAAGCGGATTGACGTCGAACACCGCCGTCGCCTGCGCCAATCCGATATGAGCGATGGAGGTGAAAAAGCAGAAGGTCGCCCCGAACAGGAAGGCGGAACGGATCAGCTGCAGGCCAAGATGCCGGGTGCGCAGCAGCGTCCCGAGCCGTGGCGCGAACCAGAGGAAGACGACAAGCGTGTGGCAGGTGTAGCGCGCCCAGACCACCTGCAGCGGATCGTAGCGCGCGCTCAGCGCCTTGGCCAACGTATCCATCATCGCGAATGTCGCGACGGCAAGGATCATCATGACGATGCCCTGGGCGGTCGGTGTCAGCCTTTGGAACCAGGTCATCCCGTTTGCTTCGGGACGCCGGTGCCGATCATCGAATCGCGCGTGACCAGACCGGCCAGCCGGTCCTCTGACCAGCCTTCGGTTCCCGCAGGCCGGGCGGGCAGCACGATGTAGCGCATATCGGCAGTGGAATCGTGCACCCGCACTGCGGTGGCCTCCGGCAGCACAAGCCCGAATTCCGACAGCACCTTGCGCGGCTCTCGCACGACGCGGCTGCGATAGGCGCGGGTCTTGTACCAGTCGGGCGGCAGCCCCAGCAGCGCCCGCGGATAGCAAGAACACAAGGTACAGACGATGATGTTATGCGTTTCGGGCGTGTTCTCGACAGCGATAAGGCGCAGGGGACCGATATCGATGCCCAACTCGCGCGTCGCGGCCGAGGCGTCCACTAGCAGCCTTTCGCGAAAGCCGGCATCGGTCCAGGCCCGCGCGACGACCTTTGCGCCCTCGGCGGGCGAGCGGGCATCCATAGCCTCGATCTCGGCGGCGATCTCGGCGGCCGTGGCGACATTTTTCTCGATCAGCAGTTCGCGAATAGCGATTTCCATTACCTGCCAATAGGTCAGGGGCGCATCGTTGTCGGGGCGAAACGGGTGGCTCGAAGGAGAGATAGGGTCGTGATCGTGATGGTCATGCGGCATGTCAGCGGTCCAGCGGTCGCAGCCAGTGGCCGAAAATCTCGGCATCCACCGTGTCGTCCGGGTTTTCCGCCTCGTCGCCCCAGAGTTCGGCCATGGTGAAACGGACGCGGTAAAGCGGGCGCGAATCCGCCTTCTGGCGGTAGGCGAGTTGTTCGGGGTTCGCGAACGCGCCGAGTTCGCGCTCGATAACGCCTGTCTTGCCGCGCAGATAGGCAGGGGTGCGGACATGGCCGGGTGGCATCATGGCGCGGACGCGCACCCGGTCAGCCACCGGCCGCCTCGCCGTAGGTCGGCCCACGTCGCGCGACGGCCTCCATGCGCTCGCCGAGTTCGGCGATGCTGTAGGCTCCGGCTTCAAGAAGGTTCTGGTTCACTGCCGCGATCCAGCGCTCGTAATAGCTCATCGTCTCGAACGCCTCTTCGCCCATATCCTCGAGCGCGCGGCGGAGTCCGTCGACCGTGAAGAACCCCTTGGCCGAGCACAGCACCATGAGCGCATCGACGCGCTTTTCCCAGAGCGCGTAGTCGTGCTCTGCGGGATCGATGGGACCAGCCTCGCGGCCGCCCATGTCATGCCAGCGATGTCCGGCGGTATCGGTCATGGGCCGGACGGTAGGCCGATGATGCGGAGCTGTCCAGTGGGGTGGGACCGGCACTGATTGAAGCAGAGCGGGGTCGTGCCGGAAACGACCGGCAATTCGGAGACGAGCGATGCGGCGGTGGTGCGGGTTCCGAAATGGGTCGGGAATCCGCCAGGACAGTCCAGGGCAGTCGACGGCGCGGCCGAAATAGCCGATCATGCATGGGAGGCGATAGGGAACCGCATGGCCAAGGACCGAGTGACAGAGACCAGGAAGACCATATTTATTCGCGAAGTCATCACGTCGGATGCATTCGGCGAGCCATGTCGGCCGGTCTGTCGGGTGGCCGCACTTGCCGTCGTGCGCAATCCGCTGGCAGGGCGGTTCGAGGCCGACCTGACGCCGCTTTTCGAGATCGGGGCGGAGCTGGGTACACTCCTGGCCGACGAGGCGGTGACGCAGCTGAGGGGAGTGCCCGTTTCCTATGGAAAGGCGGCAATCGTCGGCCTTGCCGGGGATCTCGAACATGGTGGTGCAGTGATACATCCAAAGCTCGGGGCGCCGATGAGGCTTGCCGCGGGTGGGGGCCAGTCCGTCATACCGTCGAACGTGAAACTGGGCGGGCCGGGGACTTCGATCGATCTTCCGTTAGGCCACAAGGACAATGCGTGGTCATTCGATCACTTCGACACGATGACGCTTTTCCTGGCTGACGGACCGTTACCGGATGAAATCGTGTTGTGCCTCGCTTATGCGGATGGCGGGCGACCAAATCCAAGATGTGGAAGCGGTCCGGTGAGCGCCTGACGGAAGCAAGATCAGAGGGACCGACCAAGCGGATACTGGTTCTTGTCGACCAATGCGAATCTCCCGGTCTTTGAACCGCTAACCGCAAGCGCCGGCTTGCCAGCGGGATCTTCTTGACCTGCTTGACGGCGCTGTGCCGGTCAGTCCTCCTCTGCCACGAGGAAGATTTCTCCGGCGGCTTCCAGTTCCCGGATCGCGGCGACAACGGCGTTCTGCGCCTCTTCGCCGTCGCGCTCGCGGACCTTTCCAACGGCTTCCATCTCTTCCCTGATCTGTCCTGCCATGCGTTGCGACATGTTGGACAGGATGAACTCGCTGGCAACGGCGGCTTCGCCATCGGCGGATGCCAGCGCAGTGACCAGCTTTGCGGGTTCCACGTCGCGGGTGATCTTGGGGATGTCGCGCGGATCGATCCGCGCCGGAATGTTGGCGAATGTGAAGATCGCGCGGCGCACTTCCGTCGCGAACCGCTCATCCTCCTGCTGCAAGCCTTGCAACACGTCATCCCGGGTCGCGGCGGGCGAGAAGTTGAGAATCGCGCCAACCCGTTCGACGGGTCCATCGGCGAAGGCCCTGAGCGGCTGTGCATCGAGCTGGCCGGCCAGCGAATCGCCGATGCGGCGCACCACGTCCGGAGCGATGGTGCCAGTCAGCGAGATCGCATATGCGATGCGGCGTGCCCGGTCGCCGGGTAGGGCGCCCAGCAGTTCGGCCGCCTTCGAGACCTTGAGCTTCGACAACATGACCGCGCAGACCTCTGCGCTTTCGGCCTGAAGCACCGGCAAGAGCAGATCCGAACCGAGGGCGCTGATCCGTTCCCATGGATCATCCTTGCTCGAAACCCCCGCCTGCTTGCGAAGTCGCGTCGCGGTCTCGTTCCCGATCGCCCCCTCTATGAGTCCCAGCGCCTCCGAGATGCCGCCGGGAAAGGACAGTCCGACGCCTTCGAGTTCGTGCAGGAATTCCGCGATGACACGCTCCAGGGTTGGGCGATCAATGTATCGAAGCGTCGTCATTTGCCGCGTAAGTTCGGCGAGCGTGGGTTCCGGCAGGTCGGAGAGCGGCACGTCAGCGCCTTCGGCCATCAGCAGGCGCACGATGATCGCGGCCTTCTGACGCTTGCTCAGAACGCGAACGGACCCTTCACCCGAAGCGGAAATACCCGCGGCGCGGTCGATCTGAGCTGACAAGGCCGATGCCAACGAACCCTCCGTCCTGCAATGGTCAGACGGGGTTTGCCATACCATCGGTTAACAGCCGGTGACCCGGCTGCGGAAATGCGTCTAGCTCGTGGACTGTTCGATGCAGGTCCGGGTTGCACTGTCCCAGACATAGCCTTCCACACAGGAACTGGCAGATCTGTCCTCATGGCCCGAACACGCGGCAAGCGCCAACGTCGGGGCGTTGGCCAGAACCAGAGCCGCTGCGATCGCAAGTATCTTCATCTCTGCCTCCGTTTGGGAACGCGCGGATGGTAGCACGATCCGGCCGGATTCCCTAGGGTCAGCTTTTGCCGAAGACGCGGGCGAAGATCGTGTCGACATGCTTGGTGTGATAGCCGAGGTCGAACTTCTCCTCGATCTCGGCGGGGCTGAGGGCAGTCGTCACCTCGGGGTCTGCGAGCAGTTCCGTCTTGAAATCCTTGTTTTCTTCCCAGACCTTCATCGCATTGCGCTGCACCAGGCGGTAAGCATCCTCTCGGCTGACGCCCTTCTGGGTCAGCGCCAGCAGCACGCGCTGGCTCATCACAAGGCCGCGGAACTGATTCATGTTGCGCATCATGTTCTCGGGGTAAACCACCAATTTTTCGACGACATTTGCCAGGCGATTCAACGCGAAATCGAGCGTGACTGTGGCATCCGGCGCGATCCCGCGCTCGACCGAGGAATGGCTGATGTCGCGTTCATGCCAGAGCGCCACATTCTCCATCGCCGGGACCACCGCCATGCGGACCAGCCGGGCAAGGCCGGTCAGGTTCTCGGTCAGGACCGGGTTGCGCTTGTGCGGCATGGCGCTGGACCCCTTCTGGCCGGGACTGAAGAATTCCTCTGCCTCCAGCACCTCGGTGCGCTGCATGTGGCGGATCTCGATGGCGATGTTTTCGATCGAACTGGCGATGACGCCGAGCGTGGCGAAGAACATCGCGTGCCGGTCGCGGGGAATCACCTGCGTGCTGATCGGTTCCGGCGTCAGGCCCAGCTTCTCGCAGACATGCTCTTCCACGCGCGGATCGATATTGGCGAAGGTGCCGACCGCGCCGGAAATGGCGCCTGTGGCGATCTCCGCCCGCGCGTTCGCCAGCCGCGCACGGCCCCGGTCCATCTCGGCATAGAAACGGGCGAAGGTCAGCCCCATCGTCGTCGGTTCGGCATGGATGCCGTGGCTGCGGCCGATCCGGACCGTGTCCTTGTGCTCCATCGCGCGTTTCTTCAGCGCCGCCAGCAGCTTGTCCATGTCGGCGAGCAGGATGTCGGCGGCGCGGGTCAACTGGATGTTCAGCGTCGTATCGAGCACATCCGAAGAGGTCATGCCCTGGTGCACGAATCGCGCGGCATCGCTGCCGATGATCTCGGACAGATGCGTGAGGAAGGCGATGACGTCGTGCTTCGTCACCGCCTCGATCTCGTCGATCCGGGCGACGTCGAATTCGGCATCCTTGGCCTTCCAGACGGCTTCGGCATTCTCGCGCGGGATCACGCCCAGATCGGCCATCGCGTCGCAGGCATGGGCCTCGATCTCGTACCAGATGCGGAACTTGGTCTCGGGCGACCAGATGGCGACCATTTCGGGACGGGAATAACGCGGGATCATCGTGTCGCCTTCGTGTTTGCAAGCGCTTCGGCGCGGTCATAGACTGGCGGGCGGCTGGTCACAAGGGACGGACGGTCGCGAGGGTTGCAACATGGATCTTGCGCGATGACAGTTACGGCAACCCTGCCGAGGTCTCTGGCACAATTCGAAGGGCGCTGGCGGCTTGACCGGACGATCACCGATGCTGACAGAGGCGACATGCGGCTGGAAGGCGAGGCGGTGCTGGCGCGTTCCGGCCACCGACTGGTCTATACCGAAACGGGCCTACTGATGATCCCCGGTCAGCCGCCATTGACCGCCACTCAACGCTACGTCTGGCAAAGCCGCGCCGGATGGGTCGCGATCCGGTTCTCCGACGGCCGACCGTTCCACGGCTTTCCGTTGAACGCGGGGCGGGCAGAAGCCGTGCATCTGTGCGATCCCGACCGCTATCAGGTCAGATATGACTTTTCGGGCTGGCCCGAATGGGTGTCGGAATGGCGGGTGACGGGGCCGCGCAAGGACTATGTCATGCATTCGAGCTACCGTCGCTGAGCTTGCCGCACCTTGCGCAAAGGCACGCGCTGGTGCAGAAAAGCCGCAACGCAGAAATCAACGGGAGATGGGACATGAGCGTTTCGATGACGGATCGCGTTCTGGCAGAGGCCTTCGGCCCCGCCGAAGGGAGCGCCTTGCGGATCAAGCAGGCGGTGCTGGTCGCGGCGGGGATCGCGCTGTTGACGCTGGCCGCGCAGATCAAGGTCATGGTGCCGCCGTCGCCGGTGCCGGTGAACCTCGGCACATTTGCCGTGCTGACCATCGGCGCAGCCTACGGCCCGCGTCTGGGGCTCACGACGATCCTCGGCTACATGCTGATCGGCGCACTCGGCTTCGACGTCTTCACCAGTTCCACGGCGGAATTGAACGGCGTGTCCTACATGATGGGTTCGACCGGCGGCTACCTGGCGGGCTACGTGCTGGCGACGCTGGCATTGGGGCTGCTGGCGCGGCGCGGTTGGGACCGCTCGGTCCTGTTGATGGCGGTTGCGATGCTGATCGGCAACGTGATCCTCTACGTGCCCGGGCTGGCCTGGCTTGGCTACTGGATCGGTTCGACCGGCAAGCTGGACGCCGCGACCTATGGCTCACTCTGGGACCAGACGATGGCATGGGGGATCATGCCTTACCTCATCGGCGACGCGATGAAGCTGGCGCTGGCCGCCTTGCTGCTGCCTGCGGTGTGGAAGCTGGTCGGCAAGGCGCGCGCCTGACGTCCTGATTGAATGAAACGAGAAGGCGGTGCCGGTGGCGCCGCCTTTTTCGTCAGGCCCGCCTTCCGACGTCAGGACTCGGAATCGAAAATCGGTTCGAACCCGGCCCACATCATCCGCATGCCGTCGAAGGGCATTTCCGGCATGTCTTTCCAGCGCGGATCCGATTCCATTTTCTGGCTGGCCGCTTCGTAGGTTTCCCTGTCGGGCCACTCGATCCACGCGAATACGACTGCTTCGTCGCCCTCGGCCTTCACGGCCTTCTTGAAATCGGTGACCTTGCCGTCGGCGATATCGGCGCCCCAACTTTCCACGATACGCGTCGCACCGTACTCCTTGAAGATCGGCGCAGATTTTTCTGCCATATCGACATAGGTGGATTTGTTGGATTTGGGCACTGGAATGAGGAATCCCTGGATGTAGCTCATCTGTTATCTCCTTCCTGCAGCTGCGGGCGGTCTGTATCAACGAAACGGATTCGACGCGGTTCCGTTTCCTTGCAGCGAAAGGAGGCGTGGAACAGGGTCGGGAATCTCGGTGAGAAGACTGCCATGCCGCCTCCCCATGTTGACCTCACTCGGTCAACTTGGTCTTCACCACCGCGTTCTGCTCCAACGTCCGGTGAACCGGACATTTATCGGCGATCTCAAGCAATTTCGCGCGTTGCTCGTCGGTCAGCTCGCCCTCCAGCCGGATCTCGCGGAAGAAGTGGTCGGCCTTCGCGCCTGTTCCAGCCTCCGCGTCCTCGGCATGGACCTTGTCGTGACATACATCGACGCTGACATGGGCCAACGGCCATTTCTTGCGGCGGGCATACATGCGGATCGTCATGGAGGTGCAGGCACCGAGTCCTGCGGCCAGAAAGCCGTAGGGCGTCATGCCACGATTGGTGCCGCCATAGGCTTCGGGTTCATCCGCCAGCGTATGATGATGCGGGCCGGCATTCACGTCCTGCAGGAATCCCTCGGGGTCCGCCTCTGAGACCCGCACGATCCCCTCGGGTGCGCCCTGGGGCGGCGCAGGCGCGGGAATGTCGAGATACCTGTCCGCCCAGGCCGCAATGACCTCGGCGGCGTATTCGGCATCTTCGGGCCGGGTGATCAGGTGATCGGCATCGTCGAGCGTGACGAAGCTCTTGGGATGCTTGGCGGCCCGAAAGATATCTCCGGCATTGTCGATCGAAACCAACTCGTCCCGCGGAGCGTGCAGGATCAGCAGGGCGCGTTTCAGCCCGGCGATAGCGGGTTCGAGGTTTTCCTTGGAGATATCCTCGACGAAATTCTGGCCGATCCGGATAGGGCGTCCCGCCAGCTCGACCTCTGCAACACCCTCTGCCTTGATCCGGTCGAGGGCCCCGGCAAAGTTTCCGGTCACGTGGGAAGGGTCAAACGGCGCCCCGATCGTGACTACCGCCTTGACGGACGGCAGTTCACCAGCTGCTTTCAGGACCGCGGCGCCGCCAAGGGAATGGCCGATCAGAAGGCCCGGCGCCATACCGCGCCCCGAAAGGTACCTGCAGGCGAGGACCAGGTCCTGAATGTTCGTGGTGAACGATGTGTTCTCGAACTCGCCACCGGAATGTCCGAGCCCTGTGAAATCGAACCGAAGGACGGCAAATCCCGCTGCCGCAAGCCGCGATGCGATCCTCCGCGCGGCGGGGATGTCTTTCGAGCATGTGAAGCAATGCGCGAACAGCGCCGTTCCCAGCCTCGGGCCATCGGGCAGGTCAAGACGCGCCGCCAGTTTGTTGCCATCATGACCTTTGAAGGTGATCCGTTCGGTCGGCATGTGGTCCTCCACTGGTTCCTGCCCCCAGACTGTAAGCTCGGGCGCGCCGCCGCAAGCCCTGGCGCTTCCCCGTCACGCCTTGGTGACACCCGGCGCGCGCGGCGCTTGGAAGCCGCGAGACCCCATGCTAGGCGAGAGCGAGGAGCGAAGGATGCGGCGATGGATGAATTGAGAGCTGCCGAATTCCGACCGGCACAGGGATCGGGCCTGCGGTGACCGTCCGTCGTATCGTTGTTTCCACGATGATGGTTCAGGCGCTTATGTTGCTTGCGGTCAGCTACATCGGCTCGGTGCACCCGGTCGGGGATTCGGTCGCGGTTTTCCGGTTGCAGATTGCAGTTTTGATCCTCGTTGGCGCGGTGTTGCTGTGGCTGACAGGCGGGCGTTGGCTTGCGGTTGCCGCGGCCCTTGCGGGCGCGGTCGCCGCGGTGCCGATCGCTTACGGATTTTCTTCGAGTTCCGCAGGCGATGAGGGTTCCTATGTCTTCTACCAAAAGAACCTCCTCAAGAAGGAAAAGCCGCGGTGGCTGCAGACAACCGAAATCCTCTCGGTTGAACCGGATATCGTTACGTTGCAGGAAATCAGCCAGCATAGTCTGATCTATTTGCGCTCGCTTTTCGACTCGTTCGAACATCGGCTGATCTGCGGCGAGGGCAAAGAGACGAGCATCGGAATCCTCAGCCGCTTTCCAATGATCGAGGGGACCGAATTCTGTCCGGAAGATCTGCCGATGGCCGCGGTCCGGGCGCGGCTGCCGGACGGCTCAACGCCCTGGATTGTATCGCTGCATCTGAACTGGCCCTATCCGGCCAGCCAGCGCCAGCAGGCCGAAGGGATCGCCGCGTGGCTTCAGCAGCTCGACGCGACGGTGCTGATCGGGGGCGATTTCAACATGGTTCCATGGGGCAGCAGCGTCAAGCTGTTGGCGCAGGCATCCGGCACCCGGCAGGTCGGCCCCTATTTCGGCACCTTCCCCAAGTCGGGCGGCCTGCTTCCGCTGCCGATAGATCACATCCTTCTGCCCCCCGAGATGGATGCCCGGGTCGAACCACGTGCGCCTTATGGGTCAGATCACATGGGGGTCGTCGCCCGTTTCGGACTTGCCGGTGACCGCTAGGCCCGTCCCATGAGGCGAGCGTCGAACGGATATCTGGTCAGATTCTCATAGCCCGTCTCGGTGATCAGGACCTGATCTTCCAGCTTGATCGAGAAATCGCCACCCTCGGGGCTGACCAGCGCCTCGACGCAAAGGGTCATGCCGGCCTCGATATGGTGGTCGAACGCGCCCTCCACATAGTGATCGGGATAGCTGACATGGGGCCATTCGTCACAAAGCCCGACACCATGCATGATGCAGGAGTATTTCTGCTTTTGGTACTTCTCGGGAAGGACATGGGTGTTGAAGGTCAGATCGCGGATCGCGACGCCCGGTTTCAGCATCTCCATGTTGGTCATGATATGCTCATGCGCAAGCTGCATCGCCTCGATCATATCCGGGCGCGGCGCGCGGTCGCCGACCCACCACGTCCGGCTGATATCGATACAGATACCGTAGCTGCCGACGAGGTCGGTGTCGAAGGCGACGATCTCGTTGCCCTGAACGATACGGGGCCCGCATTCCTGGAACCACGGATTGGTCCGCGGCCCCGAGGCCAGCAGGCGGGTTTCGATCCATTCGCCGCCGCGCCGGATATTCTCGGCGTGAAGCACCGCCCAGATGTCATCTTCCGACTTGCCGGGAGTGCAGGCGACCTCCATCTCGGCCACGGCGACCTCGCAGGCATGACTGGCACAGCGCATCGCGCGTATTTCATCCGGTCCCTTCACCGAACGGGCGCGTTCGGTCAGTTCCTCGCCATCCCGGACGTCGAACCCGGCGGCCTGCAGCGCGCGGAAGCCGTGGATCTGGATCTTGTCCACACCCAGCCGCAGGTTGCCGCCGCCATGGCTCTTGATCAGGTCCTTCACCTCCGCCACGAACATGACGGCCGCGGCGTCGCCCCGATCGCCGGTCGAAAAATAGTACATCGACGCGCCGGATCGCTGTTCGCGCACGAGCGGATTGAAGGCCGAAAGGAAGGGAGAGTTCTTGTAGTCCCAGATCACCATGTACCCATCGGCGCAGATAAGCACCGCGCGAAACGGATTGTGAGTGTTCCAAAGCTGCATATTCGTGGAATCGGTCGCATAACGGATGTTGAGAGGGTCGAACATGAGGATGCCGCCATAGTCCCGCGCCACGACATGCTGCGTCAGCCGTTTCCAGCGAAACTCTCGCATCCGTTCGAGGTTCGGCAGTTCCAGCCCCGCCGCTTCCCATTCGCGGAACGCCAGTTGCGTCGGTCCGATCTCGATCCTGTCAGCGTCGTTCGGTGTGCCGTCGCCAAGCGTCGCGCCCCGTGTCGGGTCGATCTTGCGGGTATCACGAAAGTGGGTGTCCATCGAAGCACTCCGTTTTAGGGCAGCATCGGGCTGTGACACAGGCGAGTCGTGCCTGTTTCCGACCTTTCCGTGGGTGGTTTTCGACTTCGGTTCCGGGATTCGTGCGGTTAGGTTTCGGCCATGACAGATCCGTTGCAGAAATCGCTCCCGATCTCTCCCTGGTCCGATCCGCGCCTGGCGCGAATGCCGGGCATTCTGCCGCTCGACCCGGCAGAGTGGATCCTGATCGACGACGCCTATGCAGGTCAAATGGCGCTGCGTGATGAGTTGATCAAGGGTCGCCCCGAAGATGTGTTGCTGATTGATCTGTCCGCTGCGGAAGCCGCATCTGAGCTGTTGAGTTTTGTTCTAACTTCAATTGCGGCCCTGCCGGGATTTCAGGTCGGACAGGAAAGCGTCCGGCGCCCGGACGGCGGGTTGGTGACGCTTGACCGCGCCGATCCGCTGGCAACGGCCGGGCGGCTGGTGCAAGAGGATCTGTGCATCATGCAGCCGCGGGGAGCAGAGCATGTCCTGACCGCGGCGGTTCTCTGCTTTCCGGCAAGCTGGACCCTGGCCGAAAAATTTCTGCGGCCGCTGATCGGAATTCACGGCCCCATCGCCGCTTACGACGATGATATCGCCCGTAGGGTGCAAAGGCTTTTCGACGCGATCCGGCCCGAACGACCGATGTGGCGCGCGAATGCCCATCTTTGGAAAGAGGCGCGGCTTTTCGCGCCGCGCACCGAAGCCGATCCACGACCGCCGGTATCTTGGCCAGCGCCGTATCTCCGCTCGGAACGGCAGTGTCTTTCGCGGCTGCCCAGAACTGGCGCTGTGGTGTTCTCCATCCACACGTTCCTGTTGCGCACAGACAATCTGACACCAGACCAGGTTGCGAGCTTGTCACGCCGCTGAAATCTGACGTTACGGAGATGCGCTTGCGGTGCCGTGATTCCGCCTGTTTTCCTTGCTATCGGTCGCGGGAGTCGACAGGACCAGTCGACAAAGACTAGAGAATTTTAACGAGGATTGCTGGTAAACGCCAATGGTAGCACGTTCTTTCTTTGCCTATGACAACGATTCAATGTTGATCAACGGCAACCCGTCGACCCCGATCATCAACAACTCGGATACGCCAAACAACACGGTCTTCACCTTCACCGCCGGTGGTGGCCAGCGCGTCACCTTGAACGACGTTTCGGGCGGCGGCACCAGCACCACCGTTTTCGAGGATGATCAGCGGGCGCGGCACACGATTACGGATGGCGGCGGATTGGTCGCCAACGGGACGCAGGTCGAGGCGGAATCCCTGATCCAGATCAGGGAGCTGGTCAACGGCGTTCCGACGGGTCCGACCAGCACGCTGACGGTGTTTTCCCAGAATGGCCAGACCGGCAACGTATGGGGGTTCTCGTCGAACGCCCCGCTGGTAAGCGGCGCGCAATACGTGAAGGTCGGCGGCAGCAATACCGGAAGCAGCTCCTACACCAGCTTCGTGCCCTGTTTCGTGCGCGGAACCCATATCAGGGTCCAGGACGGCGACAGTTTGGTCGAGGAGCTTCGCGCCGGCGATGCGGTCTGGACCGAAAGCGGCGTGAAACCGGTCCGTTGGATCGGACAAAGCACCGTTACCGCCGATGGCGCGATGGCGCCGGTCCGCTTCGATGCGGGCAGTATCGGCAACGACCGCGAACTGAACGTGTCGCCCAATCATCGAATGCTGGTTGAAGGCTGGCAGGTCAAGCTGCTCTTCGGCGAAGAGGCGGTTCTGGTTCCGGCCAAGCATCTTGTCGGGCTTCCCGGCGTTGGCACGGCGCCCGCAGCGCAGGTTGACTACTTCCACCTGATGTTCGACCGACACGAGATCGTCGAGGCCAATGGCGTTCTGTCGGAGAGCTTCTATCCCGGCTCGGTTGCGATGCAGGGCGTGGCGCAGGACACCCGCGCCGAGCTGTTGCGGATATTCCCCGATCTGATTGATCTGCATACGGAATTTGGTGATCTGGTCCTGCCGTGTTTGTCGCGGCGCGAGGCGACGGTCCTGCGGGACGCGATGCGGGTCGCCTGAACGGCACCGATCCGCCCGGCAGTGTTCTGCCGGATACGCAATTGCAAAAAGGGGCGCCACTGGCGCCCCTTTTCGGTTCAGATCGGGCGATCAGCAGCTGTAATACATCTTGTACTCGATCGGGTGCGGCGTGTGCTCGTAGGCGTAGACCTCTTCCCATTTCAGCGCCATGTAGCCGTCCAGCTGGCCCTTCGAGAATACGTCACCATGCAGCAGGAAGTCGTGGTCCTTCTCCAGTTCCTCCAGCGCCTCGCGCAACGAGCCGCAGACCGTCGGGATCGAGGCCAGTTCCTCGGGCGGCAGATCGTAGAGATCCTTGTCCGAGGAGGGGCCCGGATCGATCTTGTTGCGGATGCCGTCGATGCCCGCCATCAGAAGCGCCGAGAACGCCAGGTAGGGATTGGCCGCCGGATCGGGGAACCGTGCCTCGACACGCTTGGCCTTCGGGCTTTCGGCCCACGGGATCCGGATGCAGCCCGACCGGTTGCGCGCGGAATAGGCGCGCAGCACCGGCGCCTCGAAGCCGGGGATCAGCCGCTTGTAGCTGTTGGTCGTCGGGTTGGTGATCGCGTTCAGCGCCTTGGCATGCTTCAGGATGCCGCCGATGAACCATAGGGCTTCCTGCGACAGGTCGGCATATTTGTCGCCGGCGAACAGGGGCTTGCCCTCTTTCCAGATCGACATGTTCACATGCATCCCGGTCCCGTTATCGCCCGAAATCGGCTTCGGCATGAAGGTCGCCGACTTGCCATAGGCTTGCGCCACATTGTGGATCACGTATTTGTACTTCTGGATCTCGTCGGCCTGATGGGTCAGCGTGCCGAACAGAAGCCCCAGTTCGTGCTGGCAGGACGCGACCTCGTGGTGGTGCTTGTCCACCTTCATGCCCATCCGCTTCATGGTCGAAAGCATCTCGCCGCGCACATCCTGCGCGTCATCGATCGGGTTGACCGGAAAATAGCCGCCCTTCACGCCGGGCCGGTGGCCGGTGTTGCCCATCTCGTATTCGGTATCGGTGTTCCACGACGCATCCAGCGCATCGACCTGGAACGAGACCTTGTTCATCGCAACCGAATAGCGCACGTCGTCGAACAGGAAGAACTCGGCTTCGGGTCCGAAATACGAGGTGTCGCCGATGCCGGTCGATTTCAGGTAGGCCTCGGCGCGTTCGGCGGTGCCACGAGGATCGCGGTCATAGCTTTCGCCGGTGTCGGGCTCGACGACGGTGCAATGCAGGCACAGCGTCTTTTCTGCGTAGAACGGGTCAAGATAGGAGCTCTTGGCATCCGGCAGCAGCTTCATGTCGGACTGGTCGATCGATTTCCAGCCGGCAATCGACGAACCGTCGAACATGAAACCCTCCTCGAGGAAGTCCTCATCGACGAGGTCCGCCAGCAGCGTCACATGCTGCAGCTTGCCGCGCGGATCGGTAAAACGGATGTCGACATATTCGACCTCCTCGTCCTTGAGGGTCTTAAGAACGTCCTTGTTGCTCATGATGTCTCCTGGTCTCTTGCTTGAGAATTATCTGGTGCTGCCGGAACCGGCGCACCGATGTCCTAGATGGCGTCGTCGCCGGTCTCGCCGGTACGGATGCGGATCGCCTGCTCGATGGGATACACGAATATCTTGCCGTCGCCGATCTTGTCGGTCTTGGCCGCGTCGACGATGGCCTCGATCGCGGCATCGACCTGATCGTCGGCCAGCACGACCTCTATCTTCACCTTGGGCAGGAAATCGACGACATATTCGGCGCCGCGATAAAGTTCGGTATGACCTTTCTGGCGGCCGAAGCCCTTGACCTCGATGACGCTGAGGCCCTGGACACCAACGTCCTGCAGCGCCTCTTTCACCTCGTCCAGCTTGAACGGCTTGATGATGGCTTCGATCTTCTTCATGGCCCGGCTCCCGTGAATTTCGGTTCCCGCGTGTCTGACCACTTCTATTCCCGGGTCACAATTCGCTAGGGTGGCCCGGGACAGGGGCTAGGGACGATTCCGGGCTGCGTGCCTGTTTTTTGTGCAAATGGCGCGTTTCGCGGGCGGTTTGCGAACTCTGAGGGCGATGCCATGACCGAACTTCTGACCGCCGCGCAGATGAGGGCGATCGAACAGGCCGCGATAGCGAGCGGCGAGGTCACAGGTCTGGAGCTGATGGAACGCGCCGGGCGCGGCGTGGTCAAAGCAATCTTCGAGGAATGGCCGGAGCTGCGAGCGACCTCGCACCGCGCGGTGGTGCTTTGCGGGCCGGGGAACAATGGCGGTGACGGGTTCGTCGTGGCGCGGTTGCTGAAGGAATGGGGCTGGGAGGTGGAGGTGTTCCTTTACGGTGACCCCGAGAAGCTGCCGCCGGATGCGCGGGTGAATTATGAGCGGTGGCGGGAGTTGGGGGAGTGTCGTCCATTGGCCGAGGCCGTTGGAACTATTATCGACTTCCGTCCTAGACTCGTCTTAGATGCAGTGTTCGGAACCGGGCTGACTCGCGCGCCCGACGAGTTGTTGACGCGCGTGTTTAGGGATGTGCATACATGTCGTTGCGGTAGCGGGATTGAGGCCCATATAGTTTCGATTGATATTCCCTCTGGCGTTTGTTCCGATAGCGGTCGAACGCTGCATTCCTCTGAAAGCCATGCCTCTCCCGAACAAGATAACACCGTCTTCGAATTGCAGAACGGCGTCGAAGCCGATCTGACGGTGACGTTCCACCGCCGCAAGATCGGGCATCTTCTCGGCAACGGCGCTCAGTGCGCAGGTCGCGTGCGTATCGTGTCGCTAGGGCATCCGCTTGACACTGGGTCGAAGTCGAAGACCTGGCTTCATGAGGCTGCCGGACTCGCGCCGAGGCCGCTCCAGATGCACCGGATCACGGTTCGGTCGGACGAGCCGCTGGGTTTAGTGGATGTGGGGAAGTGCTCCGGCCACAAATACACACACGGCCACGCCGTGATCCTCTCTGGCGGTCCCGGCAAGGGCGGCGCGGCGCGGCTGGCGGCACGGGGCGCGCTTCGGATCGGGGCGGGGCTGGTCACGGTGGCATGCCCGGCGGAAGCGCTGGCCGAAAATGCCGCGCAACTGAACGCGATCATGCTGCGGCCCCTGGCCGAGATCTCCGATCTGGTCGAGACGCTGAGCGATGACCGGATCACCGCGGTCTGTCTCGGGCCGGGGCTGGGCCTTGAAGAGGATGCGCGCGCCGAAGTGACGGCAGTGCTGGGCGCGGAACGGGCGACCGTTCTCGATGCCGATGCGCTGACCGCCCATGCCGACGATCCGCCGAGCCTGTTCGACCAGCTTCACGACCGCTGCGTGCTGACGCCCCATGCGGGCGAATTCGCCCGGCTCTTTCCCGACATTGCCAAGAAGCTGAACGCTCCGGCCACCAAGGGGCCGGCCTATTCCAAGGTCGATGCGACCCGCGCGGCGGCGAAGCGGGCGGGCTGCGTGGTGCTTTACAAGGGCTCCGACACGGTCATTGCCGCGCCGGACGGGCGCCGCAGCATCAACTCGGCGCAATATGACCGCGCGGCACCCTGGCTGGCGACCGCAGGGTCCGGCGATGTGCTGGCGGGGTTCGTCACCGGCCTGCTGGCGCGCGGCTTCGACCCCATGAGCGCGGCCGAAACCGCGGCCTGGCTGCATGTCGAATGCGGGCTGAAATTCGGCCCCGGCCTGATCGCCGAGGATCTGCCGGAGCAGTTGCCTGCCGTCTTTCGCGACCTCGGTCGTTAGGCGGCCGCCATGCCCTCGACGACGCGCAGCGGCGAGGCGGTGCTCATCACCTCGACACCTTCAGCGTAAAAGACTTGTTGGGTCAGGAACTCCAGATCGTAGACCAGAAGTTCGCCCGGATGCTCGGCCCACTGGATCATGTCGTTGTCAACGAGCCGCGACAGCGGGATCGAGGGTTGGTCCGAACCCACCAGCCGCTTGCCGCGCCAATCACTGAGATGCACGGCCTGCTCGGGCGCCAGGTACATGTCCTGAGAGGGCCGACCCGGTCCAAGCGCGCTGCGTAGCACCAGGATCGGACAATCGGTGAGCGGCTTGGCGGTGATCCCGCGCAACACGCGCGGTCCCGCAGTCGTCACGATCATGTCGCCCTTGCACAGATATTCGACGGGCAGGTTGCCGTCCTGTGTCGTGACCCGCGTTCCCTCGCAGAGGCCGGTCTTGTAGATGAAATGGCGTTGCGCCGGGACTTCGCCCGCGCTCCGCGCTTCTGCCAGTATCGACATTGCGCTGTTCCTTGCTGTCTGCCTCGACTTTTTCTTTTCACCTTATGCGAGAATCCGGACTCGCGACAGTGTTTTCTGGCCACCGCGATTTGCACTCGCATCCGTGTTGCGCCTTTGCTAGAGAGGCGCCCGGAGATGCGGGTGTGGCGAAATTGGTAGACGCACCAGATTTAGGTTCTGGCGCCGCAAGGCGTGGGGGTTCAAGTCCCTCCACCCGCACCATCTCGCGATTTTACCAGAGATTTTTAGCTAAGGCGCTGAAAGGGAACGAAATGCCGGTGTTTCATACACTCGGTTTTCGCCGTATCTGAGGGCATCTGCAAAAGCCAATCTCAGCACTGTCCTCGCCGCGTCTGACCAGTCCCGACCGGCGCAAGGCTCGTTCGGGGCGGATCGCTTCAAGGCACTTGTTTTGTGCGGATGCAGACATCTGACCACGCTTCGGACCGGCCGATTTCGCCTTGCACCCCGGACCTGCCGCCCCTAGAAGAACGGCTGAATTATCGGGGGCTGCAGATGCGGCCCCGTTGACGTTGAAAAGGATCGAAGATGCAGGTCACCGAGACGAAGAAGGACGGGCTCAAGCGCGGCTATCAGATCACCGTGACGGCGGCCGAACTGGATGCCAAGGTGAACGAGAAACTGGCCGAAGCGCAGCCGGATGTCGAAATGAAGGGCTTTCGCAAGGGCAAGGTGCCCATGGCGCTGCTGAAGAAGCAATTCGGCCCCCGCGTTCTGGGCGATGCGATGCAGGAAAGCATCGACGGCGCGATGACCAAGCATTTCGAGGAGACCGGAGACCGTCCCGCGATGCAGCCCGAGGTCAAGATGACCAACGAGGACTGGAAAGAGGGCGACGACGTCCAGGTCGAAATGAACTACGAGGCGCTGCCCGGTATCCCGGAAGTCGACCTCTCGAAGATCAAGCTGGAGCGACTGGTCGTGAAGGCCGAGGACAAGGACGTGGACGAGGCGCTGGAAAACCTTGCCAAGAACGCGCAGAATTTCGAAGAGCGCAAGAAGGGCGCGAAATCGAAGGACGGCGATCAGGTCGTGATCGACTTCGTCGGCAAGGTCGATGGAGAAGCGTTTGAAGGCGGATCGGCCGAGGAATACCCGCTGGTTCTGGGCTCGAATTCCTTCATTCCGGGTTTTGAAGAACAACTCGTCGGCGTCAAGACCGGTGACGAGGTCGAGGTGAAGGTGACGTTCCCGAAGGAATACGGTGCCGCCAATCTGGCCGGCAAGGATGCGGTCTTCGCCTGCACCGTCAAAGCGGTAAAGGAACCCAAGCCCGCCGAGATCAGCGATGAACTCGCCAAGCAGTATGGCGCGGATGACCTTGCCGCGCTGAAAGCCCAGATTGCGGAGCGGCTCGAGGCCGAGTACAAGGGAGCCTCTCGTCAGGTGGCCAAACGGCGGCTTCTGGATGCGCTCGACGAGGCGGTCAGCTTCGACCTGCCCGAAACGCTGGTAGAGGCCGAGGCCGGCCAGATCGCGCATCAGCTTTGGCACGATGAGAATCCGGATCACAAGGGGCACGATCATCCCGAGATCACGCCGACTGACGAGCACCGCAAACTCGCGGAGCGCCGGGTTCGGCTGGGTCTGCTTCTGGCTGAGCTGGGCCGCAAGCAGGAAATCGAGGTCACCGACGCCGAGATGACCCAAGCGGTGATGACCCAGGCCCGGCAGTATCCGGGCCAAGAGCGCCAATTCTTCGAGTTCGTTCAGAAGAACCCCCAGATGCGCCAGCAGATCCAGGCGCCGATCTTCGAGGACAAGGTCGTCGACTATGTTTTCGAGCAGGCCGACGTGAAGGACAAGACCGTCAAGAAAGAGGCGCTGCAGAAGGCGATCGACGCGCTGGAAGACGAATAGTCCGCTGTATCATCGGAATGACGAGGGCGGCTCCGAGAGCCGCCCTTTTTGTTTCCGGGAAGGCTCGATCACGATGCCGGTGTGACATGGATGACCGAACCGTTCTCGAAATCGGTCAGAACCACGAAACTGCCGTCTTCGAGCAGTTCGATGTCGCGAACCCGGCCAAGATCGCGCAGCAGCCGCTCTTCCTCTACGACTTGTCCGTCGCTGTCCAACCCGAGCCGCACGACGCCACCCGGCGTCAACGACGATATCAGCAGGTCTCCGTTCCAGTCCGCGAAAGTCTCGCCGTCGTGAAACGTCATGCCGGCGGGTGCGATGACCGGGTCCCAGAAGTAGACCGGCTCTTCCATTCCGTCCATCTGCGCCTGGCCGCTGCCCACGGGCTTGCCGGAATACTGGACGCCGTATGATACCACCGGCCAGCCATAATTCTTGCCTGGTTCGGGGCGGTTCAGTTCATCGCCGCCCTTCGGACCGTGTTCGATGGTCCAGAGCGTCCCGTTGGCATCGAGAGCCGCTCCCTGGATGTTTCGGTGGCCAAATGACCAGATCGAGTCAATCGCGTCGCTGTCGTTGAGATAGGGATTGTCCTGCGGAATCGAGCCGTCGGTGTTGACTCGGATCACTTTTCCGTAAGTTGTGCCCAGTTGCTGTGCATAGCGGCGGTACTTCTGGGTGAAGTGCTCTCCGGTCGTGATTATGGCGGTGCCATCGCCGGGAAGCACGATGCGGCTGCCATAGTGCATCGGGGCGGTCGAGGGTGGTTCCTGAACGAAGATGTCTGTCACGTCCGACAGGGCTGACATGTCTTCCGAAAGGGTGGCACTTGCGGCGGCGGTCGCAGAGGTGCCGCTGTCGATGGGTTTCGAATAAGTGAAGTAGATCGTGCGGCTCTCCGCAAAATCAGGTGCCAAGGCAACATCAAGAAGGCCGCCCTGCTTTTCGGTCAGGATGTCCGGAAGTCCGGAGATCGGCTCGGACAGGGTTCCGTCTTCCTTCAGGTGCCGCAGGTTACCGCTGCGTTCGGTGACCAGAAAGCCCCCTACCGGCAGCGCCGCGATGCCCCAGGGGTGGACCAGCGCCGGCGAAATGGTCTCGGTGTTCAGCTCGATCCCGGAATTCACCAGTTCGGCACGGAACTGAGCGTCGAAAGCCGGGGAGAAATCAGCATTTCGCTGGCCCCAGTCGAAAGTCGTTTCCGCATTCTGCGCGGCAGCGGGGATGACAGCAAGACTGGTTGCTGCAACAAGTCCGAGAGCGGCTGTCTGGATGCACTTCATGGTCTGGATCCTTTCCATATCGTCCTTCAGGAACGAACCCCGCAGGTCCATCGCAGTTCCTTTTTTGGGGGCAATCTCGCGCGAACGTTATGTGTTCGGGTCCGCCAATGAAAAAGGCCGCGCCTCCGGAAAGGCGCGGCCACTTCACTGTCCAATGGCGAGAGTTACTCGTCGTCGTCGAGCTTCTCGTCCAGCGTGGTCTTTTCCTGCACGGCGGGTTCGCCGGTGCGCTGTTCGTCGGCGGTTTCCAACTCGTCGAGTTGAGCGGCGCCGATATCGTCGAACAGCTCCTGGATCTCGAATTCGGCTGCCGCTTCTTCTTCGGCGGCCAGTTCCTGAATCGATTTGCCGGAAGCCTGAAGCTGGGCCTCTTCCTGCGAGCGGGCGACGTTCAGCACGATCGTGACCTCGACCTCGGGATGCAGGATCACGGTCAGTTCGTGCAGACCAAGTTCCTTGATCGGGCGGTTCATCACGATCTGTTTGCGGTCGACAGTGAAGCCGGCCTCGGTCGCGGCATCGGCCGCGTCACGGGTGGTGACCGAACCATAGAGCGCGCCGGCATCGGAGGCAGAGCGGATCACGATGAACGTTTCGCCATCAAGCTTGGAGCCGAGCGCTTCGGCTTCCTTGCGGGTTTCGAGGTTCTGCGCCTCGAGCTGAGTCTTGCGCTCTTCGAAGGACTTGATGTTGTCCTCGTTGGCGCGCAGCGCCTTGCCCTGCGGCAGAAGGAAGTTGCGGGCATAGCCCTGCTTGACGTCTACGACGTCGCCCATCTGGCCAAGCTTGGCCACGCGTTCGAGTAGGATGATTTGCATGTCGCTTTCTCCTTACTTCACGGCATAGGGAAGCAAGGCGAGGAACCGGGCGCGTTTGATGGCGCGGGCGAGTTCACGCTGCTTCTTCTGTGAGACGGCGGTGATCCGCGAAGGCACGATCTTGCCGCGCTCGGAAATGTAGCGCTGCAGCAGACGCACGTCCTTGTAGTCGATTGCGGGAGCATTGTCGCCCGAGAAGGGGCAGACCTTGCGGCGGCGGAAAAACGGTTTCGTTGCCATGGTGTTCGCTCCTAGTCGTCACGCCGGGGGCGGCGGTCGCCGCGCTCGTCGCGTTTCTGCATCTGAGCCGAGGGGCCTTCCTTGTGCTCGTCGACCTTGATGGTCAGAACGCGCATCACGTCGTCGTGCAGGCGCATCAGGCGTTCCATTTCCTGCACGGCGGGGGCCGGGGCGTCGGAACGCACATAGGCGTAGTGGCCCTTGCGGTTCTTGTTGATCTTGTAGGCCATCGTCTTGACGCCCCAGTATTCGTGATCGACGACCTTGCCGCCGTTATCCGAAAGGACGGTGCCGAAATGCTCGATAAGACCTTCGGCTTGCGTGTTGGACAGGTCCTGACGCGCAATAAATACATGCTCGTATAGCGGCATGTTCACTCCATTTCTAAAGCGCGCTTCAAAGGGCTTCGGGTCCGGACCCTTCCGCGACCCGCCCACGAGAGGCTGCGCTGGTTCCGTTGAGATGCGGAAGGACGGGGCCTTATACAGGGATGGGGGCGGGTTTCAAGGCCCAAGATCGACGGGGAAAGGCTCTGGCCGCTGTGGGCGGCGCGCCGCGCCGTCCACGAAAAGGATAAAGAACGGTCGTATTCTCGTCCAGATTGGCAACCATAGGGTGTATTGACAGTTAACCATGCAGAAATGGGATCCAACTGAGATGGACAACGGGGCCAAAGGGTTTCAACGGAACGTCACGAGTGCAGGGCAAGAACCTACAGTAAAGCTTTCACAGACCGGATGGGGCTATATCGTTCGCCCCGGCGAGACGGCGTTGATCCGCGCCGCATATGGCGAGATGATCGCGACCTTCGCTGCGGTATTGCTGGTCATGGCGGCCTACGGGGTCTGGTTGCTGCCGAACGCCAACGGCGCGGCGGAACTCCTGCCGTTTCGGATCGCAGGAACCGTCATCTTCTTCGTGCTTGGCGGGATGCTCTGGCTGATCGCTCATCGGGGCCTTTGCCACGAGATCCATGTCGATCTTGAACGTCGCGCTCTGCGTATCGCGCGCCGCAATCGCCGCGGCCGCGAGATACTGGTCGGGCAAGTGCCAATCGACGATGTCGAAAGCGTGTTCCTGCAGCGCGCCAAGGGCGGTTTTAGGCGCAACCGGCTTTGCGTCCGGATCGCCGGAGACCGCGAGCTGATCGAAGTGGCGGTAGGATGCGAGCGCGACCTGGCGCCGATCCTGCAGCGCATGACCCATGATCTGCGCAAGCAAGAAGCCGCGGCCATACCGCAGCCGCGTCCGAACCCCGGAACCAAGGCAAAGGTGCGCTCGGCCTTCGCCGCCCGCTAGGCCGGTTTGAACCCGCGCGGCTTGCCCGCGTCGGGATCAGCCGCTACACCGAAGCGCCAAGCGCAATCGGAGGGGTTTCCATGAGCAGAGCGTTCGTTTTCCCGGGGCAGGGTGCCCAGACCATCGGCATGGGCAAGGCGCTTGCCGAAAGCTATCCAGCCGCGCGTGCTGTTTTCGACGAAGTCGACGATGCCTTGGACGAAAAGCTCTCGACGCTGATCTGGGAAGGAGGGCAGGACGCCCTGACCCTGACCGAGAACGCCCAGCCCGCGCTGATGGCCACCTCGCTGGCGGCTCTCATGGCCTTGGAGAGCGAAGGGATCGGGTTCGACGACGTGATCTATGTAGCTGGCCACTCGCTTGGCGAATACTCCGCTTTGGCCGCCGCCGGGTCGATCAGCATCGCGGATACCGCGCGGCTGCTGCGGACCCGCGGCCGCGCCATGCAAGAGGCCGTGCCGGTCGGCAAAGGCGCGATGGCGGCGCTTCTGGGACTGAGCCTGCAAGAGGCGACCGAAGCAGCCAGCCGGGCGGCAAACGGCCAGGTCTGCGCCGCAGCGAACGACAACGACCCGGCGCAAGTGGTGGTCTCGGGACATCGCGAGGCAGTGGAACGCGCCTGCGAAATCGCCAAGGAGATGGGCGCGAAGCGCGCACTGATGCTGCCGGTTTCCGCGCCATTCCATTGCGCACTGATGGAACCCGCCGCCGAGGTCATGGCCGAAGCGTTGCGCGGCGTGACCATCGAAGCGCCAAGGGTTCCTCTCGTGGCCAATGTGACGGCCCGCGAAATCAGCGATCCGGCGCAGATCCGCGCGCTGCTGGTGCAGCAGGTGACGGGCGCGGTGCGCTGGCGCGAAAGCGTGACCTACATGGCCGGCAACGGTGTAAGCGAATTCTGGGAGATCGGTGCGGGCAAAGCGCTTTCGGGCATGATCAAACGCTGCGCCGACGGCGTTACGACGCGGGCGATCGGCACGCCGGATGACGTGAAGGCAGCTTTGGGCTGAGGATGCGCCCCGGCCCGGCAATGTCGCTTTCTCTTCGCAAAGGGCGCAATCCGGTCATTCGCTGCCTCTGATTGGCGCTAAACCCGGACCTAACTGGGTGCCTATCGGAGATTGAACCATGGTAGCGGAGGAAGCGACGCGTCGGGCGCGCGGCGGAGGCGGAGCGGCCCGTCGGGCGGAACGGACCTCGGTCAGAATCGAGGCCGCGCGGTTCATCGAACGTAATATCCCGAATCTCGAAATCCTGAACGAAGAGGCGCTCGAGATCATCGAGCGGAACGCCGAAACCGTGCTGGAAGAGATCGGCGTCAATTTCGTCGAGAATCCCGAAGCGCTGGAACGTTGGCGCGAGGCCGGGGCGGATGTGCAGGGCGAGCGGGTGCATATCCCGCGCGGGTTGGCCCGCAAACTTTGCGCAAGTGCTCCGTCGAGTTTTACCCAGCACGCCCGCAATCCCGAGCGCAATGTCGAGATCGGCGGGCGGAACCTTGTGCTGGCCCCGGTCTACGGACCGCCTTTCGTGCGCGATGCCGAAGGCGGCCGGCGTTATGCCACGATCGCGGATTTCCAGAACTTCGTGAAACTCGGCTATATGTCGAAATGGGTGCATCATTCCGGCGGCACCGTCTGTGAACCCACGGATGTCGCGGTGAACAAGCGGCATCTGGATATGCTGCTGGCGCATATGACGCTGTCCGACAAGCCCTATATGGGATCTGTCACCGAACCCAGCCGTGCCGCCGATTCCGTCGAGATGTCGAAGATCCTCTTTGGCGATGAATTCGTCGATCAGAACACGGTGATGACCTCTCTGATCAACATCAACTCGCCGCTGACCTTTGACGGCGTGATGATGGGCGCGCTGGAGGTCTACGCCAAGGCCAATCAGGCCGCAATCATCAGTCCGTTCATCGTCGGCGGCGCAATGGCGCCTGTCACCGTGGCCGGCACGTTGACGCAGGTTCTGGCCGAGGTGCTGGCCGGCGTCGCCTATAGCCAACTGATCCGAAAGGGCGCGCCGGTGATTTTCGGCGCTTTCGTGACCTCGATCGACATGAACTCGGGCGCGCCGACTTTCGGTACCCCTGAAGCCGCACAGATCACCCTCGGGGCGGGCCAGCTTGCCCGTCGCCTTAACCTGCCATACCGGTCCGGCGGGTCGTTCTGTGGCTCGAAACTGCCTGATGCGCAGGCCGCGTATGAAACCGCGAACACGCTTAACACCGCACTTCTGTCCGGCGTCAACTTCATGCTTCATGCCTGCGGCTGGCTGGAAGGCGGGCTGGTCAGCTCCTACGAGAAATATGTGCTCGACGCCGACCAGCTGGGCATTCTGCACCATTTGGCCAGAGGCATCGACATGTCCGAAAACGGTCAGGGCATGGATGCGATCCGCGAGGTCGGCCCCGGCGGCCATTACCTGGGCTGCGACCACACCCAGGCCAACTTCAAGCAGGCCTTCTGGCGCTCCGACGTGTTCGACTACAAGCCGTTCGAGACCTGGGACGAAGAGGGCGCTCGCGACAGCCAGACGCTTGCCGGCGCAAGGGTCAAGAAGCTTCTGGGTGATTATCAGGCCCCGGCGCAGGACATCGCCATCACCGAGGCACTGAAGGACTACGTCGCGAAACGCAAGGCCAGCGAACCCGACGCCTTCATGTAGAAGGCGTCGACGGCGCTGCCCCCATTGGGCCGGCCCGCGACCCCGGCAGTCGGGGCCGCGCCGCCATTTTCAGACCGCATGCGGCCCACGCGGCAGCAACCTTGCCTCTGCCATGAGGGCGATGAGGATATCGACATGCCGTGTCACGCTGTATGACATGTCGCCCGATGTGCGGGTTTCTTCCAGCAAGGCCTCTTCCGAGATCAACTTTGACAGGGCCTTTTCCACGCTGGGAGTGGCCGGTTCGCGGATCAGCCTCTTGAGATCCCGCTCGCGCTTGTAATCGGCCATGCCGAACCGTGCGGCCCGAATCAGAAGCCTTGGGCGGCGCAAGTTGTTCAGAAGCTGGATCATGTCGGTCATTCGGTGTCCCCTTGAAATGATGGGGACACCATTACTCTGCTCGGACAGGTGTTGCGTTTTCAGCGCCCGGACCGGTCGCTAGGTTTCCAAGTCGTTTAGAAAACGAAAACAATACTCGGCATAACGGCAGAGCTTAACGATAAGGTAACGAAAACAACTCTAGGTTGTGCTCGCGATTTTGGGGTAGCCGAAAAGGGGGACCGGCTGGGGTCTTGCCGCTACTGCACGTATGAAACCTACCGCATGTAAGCGGTGACCGGAATGGGAATGGAATGCTGGAACAGACGACTTCGGCCCTTGCGGGTCCGGACCTACCGAAATGGGTGCCGGCGGCGGCCCGAAACTACATTGTACACACCGAGAATGGCTGCTCGATCCGGGATCTGGCGCGGTTTTCGGGCTGTCATGCGTCGACCGTCCTGCGGCAGGTCCGCAAGACCGAGGCACGCCGCGACGATCCGCTGGTCGACGCTGCACTTAACGAACTGGGGGCTCTGCACACCCCGGCAATCACCACTCACGCCACCAATCGCAAGGACTGCCAGACCATGAATGTACTGATCCGCCCGCTTGCCGCAGCGCCCGATGCCGAAACCGTCGAGCGCGAGGCGCGACGCATCCTGAGACGCCTCTGCGAGCCGGGCGCCTGCCTTGCGATTGCCCAGGACATGGAGAAGGCCGTCGTGGTGCGCGAGGCAACTGACGGCAAGACCACGCGGACGGCGGTGGTCGAGCGTTCCGTCGCACAGGCGATGGCTCTGAAGGACTGGATCGCCTGCGACGGGCCCGGCAGGATTTCTCGCTACGCGATCACCAATTCGGGCCGGGCGGCGCTGAAGCGGCTTCTGTCGGAAGACGACGCGGAACGGAGGGGGCCCGGCGAGGCAGCAAACGTGTTCGCCGATCAGCACCGCATCTGGGCGGAACGCGATTGCCCGGAACCCGATGGCGGCCGCTCGGCGCGGATGCGGTACAATCTGGCAGAGTCGCCGATTCTGGCGATGTCGCGGCGCAAGGACAAGGACGGCAATCCGTTCCTGAGCCCGGATCTGGTCGCCGCCGCCGAACGGCTGCGCGAGGATTTCGAGCTTGCCCAGATGGGGCCGAGAGTGGCCCAGAACTGGGATCGTTTCCTGTCCGGCGGTGATCGGGGCCAGTTCCGTGGCGACACCGGCAAGGGCGAGGGTCCGGCCGGGGCGCGAAAACGCGTCGCGGCGGCGCTGCGAGATCTCGGGCCCGGATTGGGCGATGTCGTGCTGCGCGTCTGCTGCTTTCTCGAAGGGCTGGAAGCGGCCGAGAAGCGCATGGGCTGGTCCGCCCGGTCGGGCAAGGTCGTGCTGCGTCTCGCGTTGCAGCGCCTTCGGAGACACTATGATGAACTGGGCCATGAACGGCTGATCGGCTGATCGAACCGTGCCGGCTGGCCCCGCCGGAAACGGGCTTCGACGGGACCGCGCCGAATGCGGTCCCGTCTCTTTTTGATCACTCGGCCGCTTTCGCGGACCCGGCCAGTTCGGCGCGGGCGTTGCGAATGCCGTCACCATAGGCCTTGCTGACCTTGGTGAAATTGGCGATGGCGCGATCCGCGATTTCATCCGGTATGCCCTGCATCGCATCGGCGACGTTGCGGTAGAGCCGCTGGCGTTCGTCGTCGTTCATCACCTCGTCATGCAATGCGCGCGGCTGACTCCAGTGGTCGGCTTCGCCGCGATGGTCATAGCGTCCCACGATGCCGGAATACTTATGCGGCGGTTCCTGAACCGAGGGATCCTCGACCGGTCCGCCGAAGCTGTTCGGCTCGTAGAAGGCATCCGGATTGGTCTTCAGCCCGAAGGGCATCGACCCATCGCGGTGATAGTGATGCACCGGGCAGCGTGGCTTGTTCACCGGCAGCGCCTCGTAATGCGTACCGATCCGGTAACGATGCGCATCGGGATAGGAGAACAGCCGCCCCTGAAGCATCTTGTCGGGCGAGAAGCCGATGCCCGGCACCACGTTCGACGGGTTGAACGCCGACTGCTCGATCTCGGCGAAGTAGTTCTCGGGGTTCCGGTTCAGTTCCATCTCGCCGACTTTGATCAGCGGGTAGTCGCCATGCGGCCAGACCTTGGTCAGGTCGAAGGCGCTCCAGCCGGTCTTCTTCTCGAACTCCTCGGCCTCGTCCTCTGGCATGACCTGGATGAAGAAATCCCATTTCGGGAACTCGCCGTCCTCGATCGCGCCGTATAGCGCTTCCTGATAGGTTTCGCGGCTGTCGCCTACGACCTTCTTTGCCTCGTCATTGGTGAAGTGCTTGTGGCCCTGCTGCGTCTTGAAATGGAACTTCACCCAGTGGCGCGAATCGTCGGTCCAGAGGCTGAAGGTGTGGCTGCCATAGCCGTTCATGTGCATCGGGCTGACCGGCAGGCCGCGATCCGACATCAGGATGGTGACCTGATGCAGCGATTCGGGGCAGAGGCCCCAGAAATCCCACATCGCCGTGGCCGACCGTAGATTGGTGCGCGGGTGCCGCTTTTGCGTATGGATGAAGTCGGGGAACTTGTAGGGGTCGGCCACGAAGAAGACGGGCGTGTTGTTACCCACCAGATCCCAGTTGCCTTCCTCGGTGTAGAACTTCAGCGCGAAGCCGCGCACGTCGCGCTCGGCATCAGCCGCGCCCTGTTCGCCCGCGACGGTCGAGAATCGCGCCAGCATCTCTGTTTTGGCGCCCTTCTGCAGCGCCTTGGCGCGGGTGTATTTCGACACGTCCTCGGTGATCGTCAGCGTCCCGTAGGCGCCCCAGCCCTTGGCATGGACCACACGTTCGGGGATGCGCTCGCGGTTCTGGTGGGCGAGCTTCTCGATCAGCTGGTAGTCTTCCAGCAGGACCGGGCCGCGCGGCCCGACGGTCTTCGAATCCTGGTTCGAGGCGAGCGGGGCGCCGGCCGATGTCGTGAGGCGGGGTTTGTCAGCCATCGTGCATCTCCATCTATGGTGTCGATCTGGAATCATTCTAGATTGGCGCGGCGAGGATGCAAACCGGTTTCGGCGCAATGGCGGCAAGCGGCCGCAGCGCCCGCGACAACCCGGCCATGCGCGGCTTCGCTTGGACATGCGCCCGGCAATCGGTTAAATGTGCGTCAAACCACGGAAAGTCAGCTCATGAGTCCCCGCGATCTCAAACTCCCAGGCCAGCGGCACCCGGAAAAGGCGCACCGCCCTGACAATGCCCAGCCGAAAAAGCCCGACTGGATCCGCGTCAAGGCGCCCACCTCGGCCGGATACAAGGCCACGCGCGATACCTTGCGCGAACATCGGCTGCACACCGTCTGCGAAGAGGCGGGCTGTCCTAATGTCGGCGAATGCTGGTCCCAAGGCCATGCCACGATGATGATCATGGGCGAGATTTGCACCCGGGGCTGCACCTTCTGCAACATCGCCACCGGCCGCCCCGACGCGCTCGACGTGTTCGAGCCGGGCCGAGTCGCGGATGCGGTGAAGAAGCTTGGACTCAACCACGTGGTGATCACCTCGGTCGACCGCGACGATCTGGAAGATGGCGGCGCCGAGCATTTCGCCCAGACCATTCGCGCGATCCGCCGGCAGGCCCCCGGCACCACCATCGAGATCCTGACGCCTGATTTCCTGAAATGCGCCCCCGAGGTGCTGGAAACCGTGGTTGCCGCGAAACCGGACGTCTTCAACCACAACCTCGAAACTGTCCCGGGGCTCTATCCTTCGGTCCGCCCCGGCGCGCGCTACTTCCACAGCCTGCGCCTGTTGCAGCGGGTGAAGGAACTGGATCCGGCGATGTTCACCAAGTCCGGGATCATGGTCGGCCTTGGCGAAGAACGGCAGGCCGTCCTGCAGGTGATGGAGGACATGCGCGCCGCCGATATCGACTTCCTGACCATCGGCCAGTATCTGCAACCCACGCCGAAACATCATCGCGTCGATCGCTTCGTCACCCCCGAGGAATTCGCCAGCTACGAGAAAGCCGCGTTCGGCAAGGGGTTCCTCATGGTATCGGCGACTCCGCTGACGCGCTCCAGCTACCATGCCGGAGAGGATTTTGCCCGCCTTCGCGCCGCGCGGATGGAAAAGCTCGACCGCGCCTGAGCGCCGGGCGAGCGGGCAGCAAGCTGCCGTCTCACTCGACGGCGGGCACCGCGCGGAGATAGGCGATGATCGCCGACAGATCGTCCTCGGGCAACTGCTTGAGGTTCTCGATCACTTCCGTCATCTCGCCGCCTGCGACATCGAAGTCCGGTGTGAAACCGGTGGTGAAATACGCCATCAGTTCGCCGTCGGACCAATCCAGCTTTGCCGGGGTGATATTGGGAATCGTGCCCTTGCCCGACGGGTTCGGGGCGCCCGCCAGCCAACGCGACGGGTCCACGGCGCCCAATGCGTTGCGCGGGGTGTGACATTCGCCGCAATGGCCGAGCGCCTCGACCAGATAGCGACCGCGCGTCACGTCGGTCTTGGCCGAGTCGGGCAGTATCCAGCTGTCGTCGAGGAACAGGAATTTCCAGCCACCAAGCGTCAGCCGGATATTGAAGGGAAAAGTCAGATCATGTGGTCGGCTGGCGGCGGTGACCGGTGGCAATGTCATCAGGTAGCCGTGCAGCGAGACGATATCCTCGACTGTGGCGCGGGTATAGGTCGCGTAGGGAAATGCCGGGTAGTAGTGCGCGCCTTGTGGCGACGTGCCGTGCGTCATCGCGTTGACCAGATCGAGGGCGGTCCAGCCGCCGATCCCGGTCTTTGGGTCTGGCGATATGTTAGGCGCGCGGAACGTGCCGAAATCGCTGGCAAAGCCGCGCCCTCCGCCCAGTTCCAGCCGGGCCTCGCCAGTCGCACCCTCGGCGGAATGGCATGACGCGCAGCCGCCGGCGTTGAACACCGCTTCGCCGCGGGCAAGGTCGGGCTCTATCCCCGCCAGGGCGGCTGGGTCGCTGGTCGCCGGCCGGGTCACCAGCCAGAACGCGCCAAGGCCGATGGCGGCCAGCGCCACGAGAAATATCACAATACGCATCACGCGCAGTCTGCCGGAAAACCGATCAGGCGCAAGCCCCGCAGAACTTGCGGTAGTGGGTCACTTTGAAATATCTTTTTTCGCACGGGGCTTATAGGGGCCGCGCTTTTTCGGGGCCGGTTCGGTGGCGTCGATCAGCTTCACGATATCCTCGACCTCCCACGGGCTTGCGGACAGGCCAGCGGCCATAGCTGGCGTCATGCGCAGAGATTTGTGGGTGCGGCAGAAGTTGTAGTGCATGAAGTGTAGCGCGACCGCGTAGGCGTGGTTCTCGGCTTTCTTGCTGAACGCATTTGTCAGGCGCGTGAAGCGGCGCATTCCCATGCGCATCGTCAGGTTCTGGCGCTCAACGTGCGACGTGCTGACCTTCGCCATGTCGGGCTTGCCGAGGATCGGCTCTTTGATCGCGCCAGTGCATTCGGCGGGACTGTATTTCTTCTCATGACCTTTCTGGCCGGTTGGGTCGCCGTATTGCTTGACCAGCATCGCATAATCCACGTCCCCGCCGAAGGCGTCGGCAACGGCTTTGAGGTAAGCGCCGTGACCGTCTGTCGTAAGCTGAGGTCGACCTGTGACGCGCGAGGCCAGATCAAACATGAACTCCCGCGCGGTGCGCTGCGAGCGATCCCCGACCGTGTAGCTGATAATGAGCTTACTGGCCGGGTCGAGTGCGGTCCACGTCCAGATATCGCCAGCCTGGGCGGGAGCGGCCTTTGCACCCTTCACGTTGCGCTCCTTGGCGTAACAAAATGCCCAGATTTCATCGGCCTGAATGTGGGTCGCGGCAACGTCGCGCACGTTCTCGTCATGGTATGCGGCGCAGACCCTGCCCGCGTCGATCAGTAGCTTGTTGACGGTGTTCTTCGACACGTCAGCGATGCGCGATGTGGCGCGAATGGAGTTGCCTTCCACCAGCAGGCGGATGATCAGGGCGCGGGTTTTGGTGTCCAATTTTCTCATACCCCATATAGAATTCATTCTGACCATTAGTCAAGCATAGTCGGTCAGAATGAAATGAAAATGGGTGACGGTTTCCCGCCACCCCAGTCAGGTTTCATACAAGCACCCGCTGACCGAACCGCTATCGCATAGCCCGGCAGCGCCCTATCCGATCAGACTATGCCGGGTGACTACGCCAATGCGCGCAGACATGCTCGACACGCCCGAAGCGAACGCGCTCGTAAGCGTTCACAAAAACGTCCTGCATACCTTGTCTCCTGTATGAGAGGGTTTCCCTTGAAAAGGGGCAGAACTCTTGTCATATTGCGAGTGTCTAGGTCGCGTTTGACGAAGGCTCTGCCCCAATCGAATGCCGCTATGGGAGGTCGATCCGCGTAAAGCTGGTCGGCCTTTCCCGTTAGTCCCCCTGCAACGCCATGCGGATTATGGAGCAGGGCTAGACAGGTATCTTCATGTGCCGATCCTCTACATATTGGGGCGCTCATGGCCCGTATGCCGATTCGTAGTAGTTACCTCATCGGCTGTCAATGGCGGTCGGCGCATTTGGCTAGTTTTTTGCTGTTGCCAAGCCACGACATTTTAGCTACAAGAACAGCAATCTTTTTGGAGGTCACAGCATGGCAAGAGTAAGAAGTCCAGGATATCCTAACGTAGGTTTGGGGGAGGCTGTTGATAATGCGAGAAAAATCTATGATGGAGACTATACCAATCCGGTGACACGTGAAACCGCTGCCCGTCATATGGGATACGCTGGCACAACCGGAACGTCGGATCGGGCTATTTCTGCATTGATGCATTACGGCCTGCTTTCGCGGGTGTCAAAAGGCGAAATTCAGGTCTCCGATTTGGCGATGGAGATTCTATTTCCCGAAAACCCAGAGGCCCGCGCGCGCGCAGTAAATGAGGCGGGAAACAAGCCTTCACTCTTTGGACGGATTTCGGAGAAATTCCCGGATGGACGCCCGTCTGACCACAGCTTGCGGAACTTTTTGGCGCGTGAAGGCTTCGCTAGCGCTGCCGTTGACCCTGCAATCAAGTCCTATCTGGATACGCAGCAATTTATCCGACAAGAGCGCGTTAGCGAAAGTTATGGAGGTAGCGAATTTCAGGGTGTAGAATCGGGCAACGATGGCAGAAAAACGGAGCCTGATCAAATGCATAGCGATATTTCGACCACCCCTAAAGCGCCCGCGCCAGTCGTTCAAGCCGAACTGAATAAGATTAACGCTGAGATCAGAGGCGAGACGGTCTTTGTTTCGGCGCTTCTCGATAAGGATGGTCTAGACCGACTAAAAAAGAAGATTGCCGCACTTGAGGATTTCTTATCTGACTAATTGCCCCATCGCGCCTTGGCTGCCTTCTTCGCAATCTCACTTCGTTCCTCTGGCGAGAGCTTATCGGCTCTCGCCTTTCCGCCTTTCAGACCGCCCTTACGCTGCCCTGACGTGTCAGGCTCGTGCTTCACGTCCTCACCCGTCGCCACGTCCACAATGAACTTGGCAAGCTGGTTGGCGTCTTTGGGTCTCTTGGGTTTATCTATCATACCAATAACATGAGACGTCGCAAAACGACTTTCAACTGAAAGGTGACGTTCACACTGAAAGTTTAGGTTTCAAAGTGACCCACTACCGAACTTGCGCCCGACCCGTGTCATTCGTCGGGCTTGCGATAGGCTTTGTGGCAGGCTCCGCAGGCTCCGCCCAGATCGCCCATCGCCGCTTTCAGCGAGGCCAGATCGGTACCCGCTGCGCTTTCCATTGCTGCCGCCGCTTGGACAAGACCGTCGATCTTCTCGCCGACGCCGGCCATGTCTTCCCAGATCTTCGGCAGCGCATCGGTGCCTTCGACGGAATCCATGTCCGAACCTTCGGGCCAATAGCGCGACTGGTCGAGTTTCGAGAGTGCGGCAAGGTTGGCGGCAGCCGCGCTTGCCATCGCGGCATCATAGGGAATGTTTTCCTGCGCCATTCCGCCCAGAACGCCGATATTGAAGGCGTAGAGGCTCATATGCGATTGCCGCGCCTTGATGGCGGCTGCGATGCCGGGATCGACATGGCTTTCCGCCGAGGCGGCACTGGCGGCAAGCGCGAGGCCGAGGATGGCGGCCGAGGTTTTTCTGAACATGCGGTAGTCTCCCTGTAACTCGGAAAGGTTTGACGTAGTCACAAGGTAGGTGTGAGAATAGTAAAGGGTAGTCCCAAAATTTGCAGCGGGCCCGATCATTCATGCACAGCAAGGAAAACTGGGACGATTTGCGCTATGTCCTGGCGGTGGCGGAAGGCGGGTCGGTATCCGCGGCCGCGCGGTCGCTGGGGGTCAATCACGCAACCGTGCTGCGCCGAATCGCGGCCTTCGAGGAACGTCACGGCGTCGAGCTGTTCGACAAGTCTGCGCGCGGCTACTCGGTCCCGGTTGACCGGATCCGGGTGATCGACGCCGCGCGCGAGGCCGAAACCGCCATGCTCGCCGTCGAGCGGATCATCAAGGGCGCCCAGGCGCCGCTGCGCGGAGTGGTTCGGGTGACCTCGACCGATACGTTCTGTTCGGGGCTGCTGCCCGAAATCCTCGCCGACCTACGGCACCGCCAGGGCGAGCTTCGGATCGAGCTTCTCTCGAACAATGCCCATCTCGACCTGGCGCGGCTGCACGCCGACGTCGCGGTACGGCCGACAAATCAGCTGTCCGAGGACCTGACCGGCGAGATCGCGGCGCGGCTGGCCTTCGATGTCTACGCCGCCGCTGGTTCGTCGGTCACCAGATGGTTGGGGATGAGCGGCCCGCTGTCTCGCTCGACGGTCGCCGCCTGGATGGCAGAGGAGCACCCGCCCGAGCCGGTCATCGGTGCGGCAGACAGCTTCGTGACCTTAAGGGAAATGGCGGCTGCCGGTCTGGGCCGGGCTGTCCTTCCCAGGATTCTGGGCGATCCCGATCCCCGGCTGGAACGGCAGGCGGGACTGATGCCGGAAATGGCCGTCGATATCTGGGTCGCCAGCCATGTCGACCTTGCCGATGTTCCCCGCATAAGTGCGGTGCGAAAGCTGCTGGTGGACGGGTTGGCCGCGCAGGCCGACCGGCTTGCGGGCCGCGCGCCTAGTTGATCCTGCCCTTCGGCCCGTCGGACATGGTCAGCCAGGCGGGCCAGCCGAACAGTCGTTCGATCGCGAACAGCACCAGACAGATCAGGACGATCCCAAGGATCATCCTGACCCGCCTTTCCGAAGGCGGGTGTCTGGCCCACCGGGTCATGCGCAGGAAATGCCTGGGGTTGAAGTTCACTCTTCTGCGTCTTCGGTGAACCGGACCTTGCCGATATAGGGCAGGTTGCGGTTGCGCTGCGCGAAATCGATGCCGTAGCCAACGACGAATTCGTCCGGTATCTCGAAACCCGTCCATGTCGCCTTGATATCCACCTCGCGACGCGACGGCTTGTCCAGCAGCGCGATGGTTTCCAGCCGCCGGGGCCCGCGGGATTGCAGCAGCCCGACGACATGCTTGAGGGTGAAGCCGGTATCGACGATATCCTCGACCACCAGCACATCCTTGCCGCCGATCTCGCCGCGCAAATCCTTCAGGATGCGCACCTCGCGGCTGGATTCCATGGCATTGCCGTAAGACGAGGCTTCGAGGAAATCGACCTCGACATTCATATCGAGCTCGCGCACGAGATCGGCGATGAACACAAATGAGCCGCGCAGCAACCCCACGACGATCAGCTTTTCGGTGCCCTTGAAACTGGTCGTGATCTCCTGCGCCAGCGCCTCGATCCGCGCCGCGATGGACTTGGCCGAGATCATCTCGTCGATCACATAAGCTCTGTGCGGCATCACTGACCCTTGCATTACCGCGCCCAGTCTACGAAATCTGCGCCCCGGATCACCACAGAAAAGAGCCAGATGCCGACACATTCCGAAACCCGCAGACTGCCTTACACGGCGGATCAGATGTATGCGCTGGTCGCGGATGTCGGGCGGTACCCTGAATTCCTGCCCTGGTGCGCAGCGTCACGGATACGCTCTCGCAAGCAGATCGACGCCCACGAGGTGATGGAGGCCGACCTGGTGATCTCGTTCAAGGTCTTCCGCGAACGGTTCGGCAGCCGCGTGACGCTCTGGCCCAATCTGAAGCGTATCGACACGGAGTATCTGGACGGTCCGTTCAAGTTCCTGAAATCTCACTGGAAATTCCGCGAATTCGAAGGCGGCTGCGAAGTCGAATTCTTCGTTGATTTCGAATTCCGCAACGCGATCCTGCAGAAGATCATCGGGGTCGTCTTCAACGAGGCGATGCACCGGATCGTGCGCGCCTTCGAAGCGCGGGCCGCGGAACTTTACGGCTCGGCCGCATCCTCGCCATAGGTGATCCGCCCGCCGCAGATCGTCAGCACAGGCCGCACCGCGCCGATCTCGGTGAGTGCCACTGAGTCCAGATCGCTGTCGAGCAATACGAGATCGGCCAGCATCCCTTCGCGCAGCCGGCCCATCCGCGCCTCGCGGAAGGCGGCCCAGGCGTTGCCGCTTGTATAGGAGGCGAGCGTGTCCATCAGCGACTGGCTCTGGTCCGGCCAGGCGGGTCCCAGATCCCTGGGGGCGACGGCGGCCCCGATATTGGGCATTACATCCACCGGCACCACCGGCCAGTCGGTCGAGAAGATCAGCGCCGCGCCGCTATCGCGGATCGCGCGCCAGGGATAGGCCAGCGCAAACTGATCCTCGTGAAAGGCGGTGCCGGGTTGGGGCGGGTCGAACCAGCCGCCGAAGGCCGCGTGACGCGGTTGCATCGAAGCGACGGCACCAAGCTGCGCGATCCTGGGCAGGTCGTGGGGATGGATCGTCTCGATATGTTCGATCCGGTGGCGCGAATCTCTCGGACCATTCGCCTTCCGCGCCGCTTCGTAGCCGTCCAGCGTCCGCCGCACCGCCAGATCGCCGATCGCATGGGTCGATAGTTGCAGCCCCAGCGCGTCGGCACGGATGCAGGCTGCATTGAAATGGTCGGGCTCGAACACGGCCTCTCCCGAGGTCGTAGCATCGGGATAGGGGCGCAGCATCAGAGCGGTGCGGGATTCGACGACGCCGTCCATGAACATCTTGACCCGCCCCGACCAGAGCCAGTCGTCATCGTAGCGCTGCCGCATCTCGACGGCCTCGTCCAGCCGGTCCAGAGGATCGAAGTTCTTCAGATGGAACGGCACTTCCATTCGGCAGATCAGCCGCTCCTCGGCACGCAGTTCATCAAGCAGGTCGAGTTGGTAGAAATTGCCGTCCATGTTGTGCATCGACGTGATCCCGTGCGACGCCGCATGGGCCAGCCCGCGCGCCAGCAGGGCCTTGTCGGTGGCGCGTTCGGCGGTGGTTGCCGGAGGTATCGGATCGCCACCGGTCAGATAACCCAGCATGTCGCGCCCACCGGTGCGCGACAGCCGCAGCACCGGCCCCATCGCGCCGGTTTCCAGCAACTCGCCGGTCGCCAGGCCATCGGCACCCATCACCACCGAGCTGCCTTCGGGCATCTCGGCGCCATGCAGCAGCCCTGCCGCCCGCAGCGCCAGCGTATTGGCCCAGATCGTGTGGAGATCGGGGGCCATCAGGGCGACCGGTCGATCCGCCAGAATCGCGTCGATATTCTGACGGGTCGGGCTGCGGCCGTCGATCAATCCGTAGCTCGCTCCGGTCCCGAGGATCAGCGGCTCTTCGGGCCGCGCGGCGGCATAGTCCACTATGGCGCGCCGTAGCTGCTGCGTCCCGCGAACCTGGTCCAGAGTGAGAAAGTCCAGCGCGGCGGCACCCTGGAACAGATGCACGTGGCTGTCGATGAACCCCGGCAGCACGGTCTTGCCACCGGCATCGATCATCCGCGTTCCGGAACCGGCCATGTCGCGAATGGCAGCGGATGCTCCGACGGCGCGAATCACGCCGCCGACAATCGCGACAGCCTCGGCGCGGGGCCGGGCGGCGTCCATGGTCAGGACCCGTCCGTTCACCACGATCAACTCCGGTGCATTCTCCATCGACGATCCAATTGCCCGCTATCCAAGCGCGTCGCGCTTTCGTAGGATGCTGTTCAAGCCGGGGAAGGTAAACACTCCTTTTCATGCGAAGAATTGCGATTGGAGGGCGATACCGATGGACGCTGCGGAGGTGATGACGCAAGAGCATCCGGAACGTTCGGATGGCGCCCAGATGATCCTTGTCGATCATGTGACCAAGTCCTTCGGCAAGGGCGAACATGCGGTTACCGCGCTCGACGACGTGTCGGTCACCATCCGGCCGAACGAGTTCTTCACGCTTCTCGGCCCGTCCGGCTGTGGCAAGACGACGTTGCTGCGACTGATCGCGGGATTCGAGCTGCCGACACGCGGTCGTATCCTGCTGGAAGGCCAGGAAATCGGCCACCTGCCGCCCTATCGCCGACCGGTCAACACCGTCTTTCAGAATTATGCGCTATTTCCCCACATGACGGTCGCCGAGAACATCGGCTTCGGTCTGGAAATGCTTGGAAAACCTGCAAAAGAAATCGCTGAAACCACCGCGCAGATGCTTGAGCTGGTGCGGATGGAACATCTGGCCGGGCGGCGCACCGAACAGCTTTCGGGCGGCCAGCAACAGCGGGTGGCCTTGGCGCGGGCGCTGGCACCGCATCCCAAGGTGCTACTGCTCGACGAGCCGCTGTCGGCGCTGGACCTGAAGCTCCGCAAGGCCATGCAGATCGAACTGAAGCGGCTACAAAGCGAGACCGGCATCACCTTCGTCTTCGTGACCCACGATCAGGAAGAGGCTCTGACGATGTCCGACCGCATCGCGGTGATGGATACGGGCCATATCCTGCAGGTCGGGACGCCGAAGGAGATCTATAACCACCCGGCACGTAGATTCGTTGCAGATTTCATAGGTGATATCAACATATTGCAGGCAGAACTTAAAACGCTAGCGCAGGGCAGGGGCCGTATCGCCCTGCCGGGCGGCGGAGAAGCCGAGGCGGGGCTGCAGGACCGGGATGCCAAGCCGGGCAAGGTCAGCGTCGCGATCCGGCCAGAAAACGTGGAATTGACGGCAGCGGACGATCCCCGCGCCACGACGTATGGCGAGATCGAGAACGTCGTCTATTTCGGCGTCGGCAATAACATGCATATTCGCCTGGCCGACGGCTCGGAGCTGGTCGCCCGCAGCGCCGAGGCGAAAGGTCGGATCGGAGACAAGGTCGGCGTTGTGCTGCCCGATGTGCATCTTCAGGTCATCGCGGACTGATGGCAGTGGCCTCCGACATGTCCCCGGCATCCGACGGGCAGGCTCAGGATCAGAGCGACGCGCGCGCCCGGCGGCGGCGCTGGCTGCTGCTGGCGCCAGCACTTCTGACCATCGGCTTATTCGGCCTGTTCCCGCTGGTCATCACGCTGATCTATTCCTTCCTTAGCCCCGGTACCTATGGTGGTGTGATCTGGGACTTTTCGACCGAAGCCTATATCCAGTTTCTTTTCGAGCGTGACATATTCGATGAAACACTTGCGTTTTCAACCACATATCTCGGTATCTTCGCGCGATCCATAGGTTTGGCCTTCGTCGCCACTATCGGCGCCTTGCTGATCGGCTTCCCGACAGCCTATTTCATCGCCACACGCCCGCCCGAACAGCGGAACATCTGGCTCTTCCTGATCACGCTGCCGTTCTGGACCAATCTGCTGATCCGCACCTATGCCGTGCTGCTGATCATCCGCGACGAGGGCATCATCAATACCGGATTGATGAAGACCGGGCTGATCGACCGTCCATTCGGCATGCTCTACACGGATGGCGCAGTGTTCATGGGGCTGATCTATTCCTATCTGCCCTTCATGGTCCTGCCGCTCTATGCGTCATTGGAGAAACTGGATTTCCGGCTGGTCGAAGCGGCCTACGATCTTTACGCGACCCGTCTCAAAGTGCTGCGCCGGATCATCATTCCGGCGGCGAAGCCGGGTATCGTCGCCGGCTGCATCCTGGTCTTCATCCCCGGCCTCGGCGCCTATATCACGCCCGAGCTTCTGGGCGGCGGCAAGAAGCTGATGATCGGCAACCTGATCGCGCTGCAATTCGGATCGTCCCGCAACTGGCCCTTCGGCTCTGCGGCGGCGCTGATCCTGATGGTTGTCGTAATGGCGACGCTGCTGGTCTATGTCCGCAACGCCGGCAAAGAGGGGGTGCGTCATGGCTGACGCGACCGTCCAGGACCAGGCACCGGCCTTGGCCCCGTCTGCACGCAAGGCGCGGCGGATGACCGATCTGCGCCGCCAGCCGGGTTTCACCGCAATGGCCTGGGCCTGCATCTTCTTTCTTTACGCGCCGATCGTCGTGCTGATCGTCTTTTCCTTCAACGACAACCGGTCGGTCGTGCTCTGGACCGAGTTCAGCCTGCGCTGGTACCGCGAAGCCTTCCAGAACGAGGGGATCCGCAATGCCACGGTGATATCGCTGCAGGTGGCGGCGGTGGCGACGCTTTTTGCGACACTCTTCGCGACGCTGGCAGCCCTGGCCACGACGCGGGTGCGGTCCTATCGCGGCCAGACCCTGGCCTATGCGATCATCAATCAGCCGCTGATGGTGCCGGAGATCGTTACAGCGGTCTCGACACTGGCACTCTTCGCGATCATCAAGAAGGCCACCGGCGTGAACGGGATCGGCTATCTGATGCTGGCGCATACGGTCTTCTGCATCCCCTTCGCCTACATGCCGATCCGTGCGCGGCTGGAGGATATGGACCTGACGATGGAACAGGCGGGCGCAGATCTGTACGCCACGCCGTTTCAGGTGTTCCGCCGCATCACCTTGCCGCTTCTGATGCCGGGAATATTCGCGGGCGCGATGCTGGCCTTCGTCGTCTCGCTCGACGATGTAATCATCACGCTGCTCGTCGCCGGGCCGGGAGAGACTACGCTGCCGATCTTTATACTCGGCCAGATCCGTCGCGGCATCACGCCCGAGATCAATGCTGTTTCGACGCTGTTGCTGGGCTTGTCGCTGTTTTTTGTGATCCTTCTGTTCTGGGTCACGCGAAAACGAAAGTAAGGCGCGGGCCGCGGGAGGCGGCCCGTGAGGGAGAAACAAGGAGGTATTCCCATGAAGAAGACGACATCAACACTTGGAATGGTCGCGGTCGCATCGTTCACCTTGTCAGTTCCGGCCTTCGCCGAGGGTGCGCTGAACATCTATAACTGGGGCAACTACACAAACCCCGAGCTGATCGAGAAATTCGAAGCCGAATACGATGTCGATGTGACGCTCGACGGCTATGATTCCAACGAGACGATGCTGGCCAAGGTCAAGGAAGGCGGCACCGGTTACGATATCGTTGTGCCCGGCGACTACATGATCAAGATCATGATTGAAGAAGACCTGCTGGCCGAGATCAAGCCGAACGAAATGGAGAATTTCCAGCACATGGATCCGAAATGGGTCGATGTCTGGTGGGACGAGGGACGCAACTATTCGGTCCCATGGCAGTGGGGCACCACGTCTTTTACTGTGGACACAGCCGTTTATGATGGTGATATCAATACGTTGAAGCTTCTTTTTGAACCGCCCGCCGAACTTCAGGGCCGGATCAACATGCTCAACGACATGAACGACGTCATCAATGCCGGCCTGCGCTACCTGGGCTACGAGCGTTGCAACGGTAATACCGAGCAGTTGAAGGAAGTCACCGAGCTTCTGCTCAATGCCAAGCAGCACTGGCGCACGATGGACTATTCCACCATCGAAAAGCTGACCTCGAACGATGTTGATTTGTCGCAGAACTGGAATGGCGCTGCGATGCGCGCCCGCGAACAGCGCCCGACGCTGCAATATGCCTATCCGGTCGAGGGCTTCACGGGCTGGATGGACAATGTCGCGGTGCTGAAAGACGCGCCGAACATGGAGAATGCGAAACTGTTCGTGAACTTCATCATGGCGCCCGAGAATGCCGCGCTGATCTCGAATTTCGCGCGCTATGCCAATGGAATTAAGGGCAGCGAGGAATATATGGACGAGGAGATGCTGACCGCGCCCGAGATCGTGATGCCGGCTGACGCGCCGGCCCCGGATTTCGTGAAGCCATGTCCGCAGGAGACAGTGGATCTTTACAACAAGATCTGGACGCGGCTGAAGGGCTGAACATAAGTGCGGGGCGGCCGGACGGCGCCGCCCCGCATTCTTCTAGATCGAGGCAGGAAATCACTATGGAAGACCAGCGCGTTCCGGCGCCATCGCACCGTCCGCTCACCGCGCGTGAAATGGGGATCATGCGGGGTTTTCCGCCGCCGCCCGATAAGCGGCCGACGACGAAGAACTGGGATCTGCCGCCGTTCAACCGCTGGTCTTTCCAGAACATTCGCAGTCTGTTCCCGACCACCGATGTCAGCCGGGGCGGCGGCCAGGTCCGGGCGTTCGATGCGGACAAGCAGGATCTGGGCGGCATCACATTCACCGCTGCGGACGGGACGCGAAAGACCGTCTCGGAATGGCTGAACGAAAGCTACACCGACGGGTTCCTGGTCGCTCATCGCGGCAGGGTCGTGGCCGAGAGCTATCACAACGACATGACGCCGCAGACGCCGCACCTGTCGCAGTCGGTGGCCAAGTCCATCGTCGGCGCGCTGGCCGGGGTGCTGAACGGCGAGGGCGTGCTGCCGCTCGACGTGCCGCTCATCGAGTTTGTGCCGGAACTGGAGCGCAGCGGCTATTCTCACGCGACGCTGTCCCATGTGCTCGACATGCAATCCGGCGTTCGCTTCACCGAGGATTACGGCGCGCCGGATTCCGACATGACCCGGATCGACATCGCCAGCGGCTGGCGGCCGGCGCATCCCGGCGAGCCCTCGTTTACGATCCGCGACGTGATCCTGACACTTCCGCAGGAACGGCCGCACGGCGAAGTGTTCAGCTACCGCTCGATCGAGACGGATGTCTTGGCCTGGGTGATCGAGCGTGTGGCCAACGAGTCGCTTTCCCGTCTGTTGTCGGATCGCATCTGGTCGCGCATCGGCGCCGAGCGCGACGGCTTCTTCACCGTCGACGCCGCTGGCACCGCGCTGGCTGACGGGGGGTTCAACGCGACCTTGCGCGACTATGCGCGCTTCGGCCAGATGATGCTGGACGGGGGCAAGGTCGGGCGCGAACGGGTCGTTCCGGCGTCCTGGGTGGCCGCCAGCCGCGATGGCGAAGCGCATAAGTTCGGCGCGCCTTACAGCGACGTGGCACCCAACGGCGCGTATAGCCGCCAATGGTGGGTGCACGACATCGACCGCGGAAATTTCATGGCCAGGGGCGTCTTTGGCCAACTCATCCATCTTGACCCCGAGGCGCAGCTGATGATCGTCAAGCTGTCGACCTGGCCGGACTATCTGAACGAAAGCTATACCCGCGACGCGCTGGCTGCGGTCACCGCAATCCGCAGCGCTCTGAGCGGGAGTTGATCGGGCCAGGCGAGAATCAACCCAGAGACGGCGAGCGGTGCTAAGCGAGATTTTCATGTCGCAAAAGCTGGGCTAAGCCAAAGAAAATTTCGCGATTTCAGCTTCTTGGCGGTCGAATCGCACTCTTCTTGCCATTTACGCTAGGAAAAGCTTGCTCTTGCGGGGACCGCAGGCCCAAACTGCGATTCATTCAGGTTGATAACAACCGAAGCGGACCCACACGCCGAACGAGATCCAGTGCGATACCTTCGGCGGCGCAGCCCGACAGAACACACCACTAGGAGGATGATCCATGACAAAGACGCCACATTTCCTTATCGCTGGCCTCATGGCGACGACAATGCTGGCCGGCCCGATCTACGCCCAGGAAACCCACCCCGAGACCGGCGATGCGCTGGCCGAAGACCAGACCTTCACCTACCGGATCCTGGACGAGCACAGCTCTGTCGATCCGCAGGTGGTCGAGGATGTGACCGGCTCCGAGATCGTACGCGACCTGTTCGAGGGTTTGATGAACCAGGATGCAGAGGGCAACCTGATCCCCGGCGTCGCCACGGAATACACCACCAACGAAGACAAGACGGTCTACACCTTCAAGCTTCGCCCCGAGGCGAAGTGGTCCAACGGCGACCCAGTGACGGCGGGCGATTTCGTCTATGCCTGGAAGCGTTTGGTCGATCCCGAGCTGGCTTCGCCCTATGCGTGGTTCGGCGAGCTGATGTCGATCGAGAACGCCGCTGCGATCATCGCCGGCGAGAAGCCGGTCGACGAACTGGGCGTCAGCGCCATCGACGACCGCACACTGGAAGTGCGGCTGTCTTCGTCGCTGCCCTATTTCCCGGCGATGACGACCCATGCCTCGACATTCCCGGCACCCCAGAAGGTGATCGAGGAATTTGGCGACGAATGGACCAAGCCCGAGAACATCGTTTCGAACGGCGCCTATGTGCTGACGGAGCACGTGCCGTCGGAACGCTCGGTGCGCGAGCGCAACGAGATGTATTGGGACAACGAGAACACGATCATCGACAAGACCGTTTCGCTCGTCATCAACGACGAGAACGCGGCGCTGACCCGCTACTTCGCCGGCGAACTGGACCGCACCGAGATTCCGGCCGGGCAGTATCCGAAGCTGAAGGCGGAATATCCCGACGAGGCGGTCAGCTTCCCGCGGCTCTGCAACTACTACTACACGTTCAACCTGTCGGATTCGGGCCCCGAGGCGTTCAAGGACCCGAACGTCCGCAAAGCGCTGTCCTTGGCGGTCGATCGCAAGATCATCACCGAGAACATCAAGGCGGGTGGCGAGATCGAGGCGTATACCTTCACCCCCGCTGCGACTGCTGGTTTCACGGTTCCCAATGTGCCGATGACGGATATGTCGCAGGAAGAACGTGACGCCGAAGCCAAGCGCCTGTTGGAGGAAGCCGGTTACGGGCCTGATAACCCGCTGAAGTTCGACATGCTCTACAACACCGACGAGGCGCATGGAAAGATTGCGGTGGCCCTCAGCCAGATGTGGAAGCAGAAGCTGGGTGTCGAGGCGACGCTTTCGAACATGGAGTGGAAGACATTCCTTGATACTCGCGACAATCAGGACTTCCAGCTGGCCCGCGGCGCGTGGTGCGGCGACTACAACGAGGCCTCGACATTCCTCGACCTGCTGACTTCGCCATCCGGTTACAACGATGGCAAGTATTCCAACGCACGTGTGGACGAGTTGATGACCCAGGCCAAGACTGCCGACGATCCGCAGCCGCTCTATACCGAAGTGGAGCAGATTATCGCTGACGAAGTGCCGATCATCCCGATCTACCACTATGCCGGCGTCTACATGATGGACAGCGATCTGGGCAACTGGCCCATCAACAATGTCGAGCAGAACTGGTACTCCAAGGACCTCTACAAGAAAGCCGAATAGGCCGGTTCGGTTTATTTACTGCCCGGTCCCCGAAAGGGGGCCGGGTCACTGGCATCGGGGGGACCGACATGCTCAGATACATCTTGCGGCGGCTTCTGATCGCGATCCCGACGCTTCTCATCCTCATCGTCATCAGCTTCTTGCTGATGTATGCGGCTCCGGGCGGACCCTTCACCTCGGAACGGCCGCTGCCGCCGCAGGTGCTGGCCAATATCGAGGCCAAGTACGGGCTTGATCAGCCAATTCTGGTGCAGATGTGGGATTATCTGATCGGCGTTGTCACCCGCTTCGATTTCGGCCCGTCCTTCATCTACAAGGACCGCGATGTGAACGACATCATCGCGCAGGGTTTCCCGGTCACGCTGACTTACGGGACCATCTCCTTTGTCGTCGCGACCCTCGTCGGAGTGTCGCTTGGCGTCCTCGCGGCAATACGGCACAACACGCTGCTTGATTACATCGCCGTCGGCGCCACCTTCTCGGCGCAGGCGCTGCCGAATTTCGTCATGGCGCCGATCCTCGTCATCATCTTCACCTGGCAGCTGGGCTGGCTGCCCGGCGGTGGCTGGAACGGCGGCCAGTGGGAATACGTGGTGATGCCGGTCATCGCGCTTTCGACCTCCTACATGGCGTCGATCGCGCGGATCACCCGGTCGTCGATGCTGGAAACGCTGCATTCCAACTTCATCCGCACCGCCAAGGCCAAGGGTCTGCCGACGCGCACGATCATCTGGCGGCACGCGATGAAGCCCGCGATGATGCCGGTCGTCTCCTACCTCGGCCCGTCCTTCGTGGCGATGATCACCGGCTCGGTGGTGATCGATCTCTATTTCTCCACCGGCGGCATCGGCCAGAGCTTCGTCAACTCGGCGCTCAACCGTGACTACGCCGTGATGCTGGGGGTTACGATCCTCTACGGGACGCTTACGATCCTGTTCAACCTCTTGACGGATATCGCCTATGCCTGGCTCGATCCGAAAATCAGATATTGAGGGGAGCGGAATGATGGTCATCCAACCGGGCCGCAAACCCGAAACCGAACAGACGGTGCGCAACGAGCGGATCGTCGAGGCTCTGGTCGAGGCCGAGCAGGTCAAGGGGCGCTCGCTCTGGCAGGATGCGGCGGGTCGCTTCCTGCGCAACAAGGCGGCGGTCGGCGCGCTGATCGTGCTGGTCTCGGTGCTGCTGTTTACCATCCTGGGACCGTTCGTCGCGCAATGGTCGAACGAAGAGATCGACTGGGCGCGGATGGGCGACATCGCCGGGCAGGGTGGTCCGAGCATCGAAAGCGGCCACTTTTTCGGACTCGACGAAGTTGGACGGGACCTGTTCTCCCGTACCATCCAGGCAACGCGGACCTCGCTGGTCGTAGGCGTGATCGGCGCTTTGATGGCGGTGATCATCGGCACGCTCTATGGCGCGGTGTCCGGCTTTGCCGGCGGCTGGATCGACAACCTGATGATGCGCACGGTCGATATCCTGATCGCCGTGCCCTACATGTTCATCATCATCCTGCTGATGGTGATGTTCGAACGCTCGTTCCTGATGCTCTTCGTCGGCATCGGCGTGGTCAGCTGGCTCGAGATGAGCCGCATCGTCCGGGGCCAGACGCTGAGCCTGAAGAACCGCGAATTCATCGAGGCCGCGCAGGCCGCGGGCGTCGGCTGGTTCACCATCGTGCTGCGCCACATCCTGCCGAACCTGCTCGGCGTGGTGGTGGTCTATGCGACGCTTCTGGTGCCGCAGATGATCCTGGTGGAAAGCTTCATCTCCTTCCTCGGACTCGGCGTGCAGGAACCCAACACCTCGCTCGGGGCGCTGATCTCGCAAGGCGCGGGTACGATCATCTACGGCACGATCTGGCAACTGATGTGGCCGCTCGCGTTCTTCCTGCTGACGATCATCAGCCTGTTCTTCATTGGCGACGGATTGCGCGACGCCCTCGATCCGAAGGATCGCTGACATGGCATTGCTGAACGTCAAGAACCTGACTGTTAGTTTCGACACGCCCGATGGCAGGGTCGACGCCGTGAAAGGCGTCAGCTTCCACATCGATCCCGGCGAATGCCTCGGCATCGTGGGCGAAAGCGGATCCGGGAAAAGCCAGACCTTCATGGCGGCAATGGGCCTTCTGGCCGAGAACGGCACCACCGGCGGCACGGTCGACTATGACGGCCACGATCTTCTGAACCTGACGCCGGAACAGCACAACCGGATTCGGGGCGACCAGATTTCGATGATCTTCCAGGACCCGCTGACCGCCCTGACGCCGCATATGCGGATCGGCGACCAGATGGCCGAGGTGCTGCGCGAGCACAAGGGCCTGACCGGCGCGAAGGCGCGCGACCTGTGCCTCGACTGGCTGAACCGCGTCCAGATTCCCGAGGCGAAGCGCCGCCTGACCCAGTTTCCGCATGAATTGTCGGGCGGGATGCGCCAGCGCGTGATGATCGCGATGGCGATGCTGTGCAATCCGCGCCTGCTGATCGCCGACGAACCCACCACCGCGCTCGATGTGACGGTGCAGGCCGAGATCCTCGACCTGATGGTCGACCTGCAAAAAGAGGAAGGCACCGCGATCGCGCTGATCACCCATGACATGGGCGTGGTGGCGCGGATGTGCGACCGGATGCAGGTGATGCGGCTGGGCAAGTTCGTCGAAGAGGGCGAGGCCGAACAGATCTTCCACGCGCCGAAGGACGACTATACCAAGATGCTCCTGCAGGCGATGCCGCGCATCGACCAGCCGAACAAGGGCACGCCGCTGGTCCCGGTGGCCGATCGCAGCGAACCGATCCTGAGGGTCGAGGATGTCAAGGTGCACTTCCCGGTCCGGCTCGACCGTGGGCTGTTCGGCACGACCGTCCCGCTGAAGGCCGTCGACGGCGTCAGCTTCGACCTCTATGAACGGGAAACCCTTGGCATCGTCGGCGAGAGCGGCTGCGGCAAGTCCACGCTTGCCCGCGCCGTTTTGCAACTGATCCCGCCGACTTTCGGGGCGGTATCGTGGCTTGGCAAACCGATTGTCGATCTGCCGCGCAAGCAGATGGTCCCGATCCGCAGGGACCTGCAGATCGTCTTCCAGGACCCGCTCGCCAGCCTCAATCCCCGGATGACGATCGCGGCCTCGATCGCGGAGCCGCTTAAAACCTTCCAGCCCGGCCTGACCTCGCGCCAGCGCAAGATCAAGGTGGCCGAGATGATGGAGAAGGTGGGCCTGGAACAGCGGATGATCAACCGCTACCCGCACGAACTGTCGGGCGGACAGAACCAACGCGTCGGGATCGCGCGGGCGATGATCAACAAGCCCAAGCTCATCATCTGCGACGAGGCGGTCTCGGCGCTCGACGTCTCGATCCAGGCGCAGGTGGTCGACCTGCTGAAGGATCTGCAGAACGAATTCGGCCTGTCGATGATCTTCATCAGCCACGACCTGTCGGTTGTCCGCGAGATATCGCACCGGATCCTCGTGCTCTATCTCGGCCGTGCCGTCGAACTGGCCGACCGCGACGCGATCTATGGCGATGCGCGCCATCCCTATACCAAGGCGCTGATCTCGGCCGTGCCGATCCCGGATCCACGGATCGAGAAGACGCGGCAGAGGATCAAGATCCCCGGCGAGCTGCCCAGTCCGCTCGTTCCCGGTGCGGCGCTGCGTTTTCTGCCGACGAAACTGGCGGAAGGCGACCGGTCCTATGTGCCGGACTTCACCGAGGTCGAGGATGGCCACTGGGTCGCCGAGCATGACCCGCTCGAGCTGCTGCTGAAGGAACAGGCAGCCTGATCGCCGGCTTCATTGTCTCGCAAATATCCCCGCCGGAGGCCGGTTCTTCGCAGAAGAACCGACCCGAAACCGCGTTTCGGGGCCGAGGTTTCAGCCCGGCCAGGCGACGGCCTCCTGCCTCTGCCGGCCCAGCCCCTCGACCTCCAGTTCCATCACCTCGCCCGGCTTGAGATAGCGCTGCGGCTTCATGCCAAGGCCGACGCCCGACGGCGTGCCGGTCGAGATGATGTCGCCCGGGACCAGCGCCATGAACCGCGACATGTAGGAGACGATCTCGGCCACGCCGAAGATCATGTCGGACGTGTTGCTGTCCTGAACAACCTTGCCATCCAGAGACAGCCAGAGGCGCAGGGCCTGCGGGTCGGGAACCTCGTCGGCGGTGACCAGCCAGGGGCCGATGGGCCCGAAGGTCGGGGCCGACTTGCCCTTGACCCATTGCCCGCCCATCTCGATCTGGTAGGCGCGTTCCGACACGTCGTTGACCGTGCAGTAGCCCGCGACATGGGACAGCGCCTTTGCTTCGGAGACATGCTCCGCGCGCTTGCCGATGACGATGCCAAGCTCGACCTCCCAATCGGTCTTTTGCGAGCCTTTCGGAATTATGACCGGGTCGTAGGGCCCCGAGATCGAGGATGTCGACTTGGAAAAGAGAACTGGCTCTGTCGGGATCGGATGGTTGGATTCCTCGGCATGGCGTGTGTAGTTCAGCCCGATGGCATGAAAATTGGGCGCGGTCGCCAGACAGGCGCCGATCCGAGGATCGCCCTCGACCAGCGGCAGGTCGCCGGCATCGATGGCCCGCAGCCGTTCAATCGCGTCGAGAGAAACCGCTTCGCCCGAAAGGTCCTGCGTCTTTCCTGAAAGGTCGCGGATCCTGCCCTGGCTGTCGAGAAGCCCGGGTTTTTCCTGCCCCGCGGGGCCGTAGCGCAGTAGTTTCATCGGTGTTCCTTAGCATTAGTCGCGCGGGGTCACGCGTTGGTTGCTGAGCCTTCAGTCAGGATGCCCGCTGCGCCGGGATTTACAAGCCGTCTTCTCGGTCACACTGTGTCGGGGGTACGGTGGCGCTCAAGGATGCTGCGCAGGTGACCCAGGGAGGTTTCACATGAGGCTATCAGACAAGCGCGCCTTCATCACCGCCGCCGGCCAGGGCATCGGCCGCGCCACAGCCGAGGAGTTCATCCGCGAAGGCGCCACGGTCTTTGCGAGCGATATCGACCCAAACCTGCTGAGCGGGCTCGACTGCCGGACGATGCCGCTGGACGTGACCGACGACGCCGCGCTGACCGCGGCCATAGAGAAGGCCCAGCCCGATATCCTGGTCAATGTCGCCGGCCATGTGCATAACGGCACGATCACCGAGGCCGCCGACAGCGAGTGGGAGTTCGCCTTCACCCTCAACGCGCGCGCCATGTTCAAGGCGATGCAGGCGGTGATTCCGGGAATGCTGGAACGCGGCGGCGGCTCGATCGTGAACATGTCCTCGGTGGTCTCGTCGGTGAAGGGCGTGCCGAACCGGTTCGTCTACGGTGCCAGCAAGGCGGCCGTCATCGGCATGACCAAATCCGTGGCGATCGACTTCATCACCCGTGGCATCCGCTGCAACTGCATCTGTCCCGGCACTGTCGACAGTCCCAGCCTGCATGACCGGCTGGCCGCCACCGGCGACTATGACGCGGCGATGGCCGCCTTCGTCGCCCGCCAGCCGATGGGCCGCCTGGGCCGGGCCGAGGAAATCGCGGCACTCGCCGTCTATCTCGGTTCGGATGAAAGCGGCTATACGACCGGGCAGGCGCTGGTCGCGGATGGCGGGCACTCGCTCTGATCCGCCGGTTCAGACGACCGGAGTGATCGCCGGACGGCCCTCGCGATGCGCGATCAGGTTGCGGACGAAGAGGTCGCCCATCGCCCATCGGGTCTTTTCCGTGGCGCTGGCCTGGTGCGGCGACAGGACCACGTTGGGAAGCTGCCAGAACTCTTCCGGCATCCGCGGCTCGTTGGCGAAGACATCCAGCCCCGCCGCCCCCAGCGCCCCGGATTTGAGAAGCTCCAGCATCGCCTTTTCGTCGGCCAGATTGCCGCGCCCAATGTTGATGAACGCCCCTTTCGGACCCAGCGCCTCCAGCACCTCGCGGCTGACAAGGCCCTCGGTCCCGGTATCGCCCGGCACGACGCCGACAAGCCAGTCGGCATCCCGCGCCATCGCCACCAGGTCGTCGTAGTAGGGATAGGGCTCGAAAGGTTGCCGGCTGCGGCCATGATAGACGACCTGCATCTTGAAGGCCTGGCAGCGGCGGGCGATCTCCTTGCCGATCCGGCCCAGGCCGAGGATGCCGACCGTGGCGCCGGTCAGCTCTCCGGTCAGGCCGAAATTCCCATCGAGCCATCTGCCGGAGCGGACATGCGCATCGGCCTGGACGATGCGCCGCGCCACCGCCAGCATCAGCGCCAGCGCCATCTCGGCGACGGCGTCGTTCAGTACCTCGGGTGTGTTGGTCACCCGGATCTTGCGCACCCGCGCCGCGTCGAGGTCGATGCCATCCACACCGACGCCGAAATTCGAGATGATCTCGAGCGCCGGAAGCGCATCCATCATCGCCGCGTCCAGCTTGCCGTGATAGGTGGCGGCCACGAACCGCGTCCCGCGATGGGCCTTCAGGAACCCGGCCTGATCTTCCGCCTCCCACATCTGGTGCACCCGGAACTCGCGCTCCAGCGCGTCGGCCGCGCTTTGCAGGACCGGTCCGGTCAGAATCACGTCTTCCATCGCCTTGCTCCCCTCGGTCTGTCGCTGCCGCCGGACCCTAGCCATCCTGCCGCGAAGCGCAATGGACCTTGGCGGTCCGGCGCGCTACTCAGACGCCATGAGCATCGCCTTCGCCAGCCTCGCCGATCTTGCTGCCCACGGCTTCGATAGCGTCATCGACGTGCGCTCTCCGGCTGAATATGCCGAGGATCACGTGCCCGGCGCGATCAACCTGCCGGTGCTCGACAACGAGGAGCGGGCCACCGTCGGGACGATCTACAAGCAGCAATCGCCCTTCGCGGCGCGGCGGCTGGGTGCGGCGCTTGTCGCGCGGAACGCGGCGCATCATCTCGAGAACGCGCTGGCCGACAAGCCCGGCGGCTGGCGGCCGCTGGTCTATTGCTGGCGCGGCGGGCAACGGTCGGGCGCGTTCGCCTCGATCATTCAGCAGGTCGGCTGGCGTGCCGAGCTTGTCGAAGGGGGGTATCGCAGCTACCGCCGTCTGGTGACGGCGGCGATGCACGACCGGCCGCTGCGGCACCGGCTGGTGCTGCTTGAGGGAAATACCGGCACCGCCAAGACCGACCTGCTGCAAGAAGTTGCTTTGCAAGGCGGGCAGGTCCTGGATCTGGAAGGGCTTGCGGCCCATCGCGGTTCGGTCTTCGGCGGCGTCGCCCGCCCGCAGCCGTCGCAGAAGGCCTTCGAAAGCGAGTTGGCGCTGGCCTTCGAAAAGCTCGATCCGGACTGTCCGGTGCTCGTCGAGGCCGAGTCGAGCAAGATCGGTCGCTGCCTCATTCCGCCATCGGTCTGGGCGGCAATGCTGTCCGCGCCGCGGATCCGCATCACGGCACCCCTCGATGTCCGCGCCGAATATCTTGCCCGCGCCTATGCCGACCTGACCGCTGACAGACCTGCGCTCAAGCACACGCTTGCCGCGCTGATCCCGCTGCAGGGTCACGCCACGGTCGAGCGATGGCAGTCGATGGTCGATGACGGTGCGTTTCATGACCTTGCCGGCGAACTCATGGAACGACATTACGACCCGCGATATGCGCGCTCGCGCGGGCGCGATGATCCCGAGGTGGTGGCGGAGATCGCCGCCGACAGCCTCTTGCCCGCCGCCCTACCGGAGATTGCCGTGCGCATATCGGACAGGCTGGCAAGACTTTGACGCGGCCGTTCGGCGACGTGCCTCGAAACTGCAATAGCTAGACCAGCCGCACCAGTCCCGGCCCGGCAATGCAGTGGCCGATCCGCCAGAGCGGCAGCCCGGCCTTGCGGAATTCCTGCTCCAGCGCGGCGAACGAGGCTTCGGGCACCGCGGCCAGCAGTCCGCCGGAAGTTTGCGGATCGAACAGCAACTCCGACCTTGCGCTGCCATCGGTGACGATCCCAGAACAGTTGGCACGGTTGTCGTCATATATCGTCGACCGGATACCTGCACCGGCCAGGATCTCGGCACCGTCGAATAGCGGTATGGACTCCAGGTCGATCTCCAGGCCGACATCCGAAGCCCGCGCGATATTCTGTGCATGGCCGGCCAGACCGAAGCCGGTAACATCCGTCATGGCATGCGCCCGGCTTAGCAAAGCGGCAGCCCCGCTCTGCGGCGTCGCCATCACCCGCAGCGCCGCCGCAACCCATGCGCCGCGCGCCTCGAGCGCCATCTCCGCCGCCAGGATGGTGCCGGACCCGATGGGACGTGTCAGGACAAGAACGTCGCCCGGCCGCGCGCCGGTCAGCCCCACCGGATCGCCCGATGCCAAACCTGTCACGGTGAAGCCGATCGTCAGCTCCGATCCGATCGAACTGTGCCCGCCGACCACCGGGGCGCCCTCGGCCGCAAAGACCTCGCTCGCCGCCTGCATGATCTCTGCCAGCCAGTCCCGCTGCATGTCGCCTGACAGGCGCGGCAGGATCACCGTTGCCAGCGCCGCCTGCGGCGTGGCGCCCATCGCCCAGATATCGCCAAGCGCGTGAACCGCAGCGATACGGGCCATCAGCCAGGGGTCCTCGGTCACCGCGCGCAGATGATCGGTGGTGATGACCATCCTGCGGTCGTCGGGACCCGTCAGCACCGCCGCATCGTCGCCGGGTCGGGACAGCACATCCGCCCGCTCGGGTTGGGCGAGCCCGGCAAGAACCCGACCCAGCGCATCCGCGCCGACTTTCGCGCCGCAGCCGCCGCACATCGGTTTCGATCCCTGTGCCTCGGCCAGCCCCAGCGCATGCGGATTTGGCAAGGGTAACGAGGGCATCGGCCTAAGGTCCTGAAACTTGTCCATGAACTTCCGGTCGATCCGGTTTTTCCAAAGCCAGAGCCAGCGGCCCTTCATATGCATCCCACGCCAATCCGCCACGGCGACCTTGCCGCCCATCGAGATCAGTTTCAGGTAATCGCTCTGTGGGTCATACTGCCTCGGCGTGCCGCCCGACAGCACCGCCCTAAGATTGTCGAAGAGAACCGGCGCCTGGCGTACGGCGAAGACACCGGCTTTCGGGCGCGGCGCATGGGAAAGGTGGGCCGTGTCGCCGACGGCGAAGACCGAGTCCCGGCCGATCGCCCTCAGGGTGGCATCGACGCTTACAAAGCCATCGTGCAGGTCGAGGCCGGTATCCCGCAGCCAATCCTGTGGCCGGGCGCCGGCGACCCCGACGGTGAACCGCGATGAAATCCGGCTGCCGTCGGCAAGCACTACGCCATCGTGGTTGATCTCGGTCGGTGTCGTGTTTTCCATCACGCCGATGTCGCGCTGGTCGAGCGCCTGGCGAAGCGTCAGGGCGGAGCCCTTCGGCAAGCCCGTCAGGATCGCGCTGCGGTCGATCAGGGTGACGTGGATGTCCCTGGCGCCATCCTCTTTCAGCGCGTGACGCATCGCCATGCTCAGTTCGACGCCGCCGACGCCACCGCCGATCACCGCGATCTCGGCCGGGCAGCGCCCCGCCGCCACCTCATCACGGAACCGCGACCAGGCTTCGGCGAAGGTATCGAGCGGCTTCGCGGCGATCGCATGTTCGCAGAAGCCCGGCAGGTCGGGCAGGTCAGAGGTGATGCCGATATCGATCGAGACCGCGTCGTACGGCAACACACGACCCCCTGCCAGCGTCACCTGTCTTGCGTCCGGATCGAGCCCCACCGCGCGGTCGAGGATGAGCCGCGCCCCGGCGAACCGCGCCAGCCGGACGATGTCGATCTCGAGATTCTGCCGTTCGTAATGGCCCGCGACATGACCCGGCAGCATTCCGGTATAGGGCGCGGTCGGATCGGGATTCACAACCGTCACGCGGACCCCCGGCAGCGGCTTCATCCCCCACATCCGCAGCACCAGGGCATGCGCATGGCCGCCGCCGATCAGCAGCAGTTCGCGGGTCAGGGGCAGGGGTGTCCGCATCGCTTACTCCGAATTCCGCGGCAAGCCTTACTGGCTTCCTTCGGCGAAGGCGAGGGGCGGGCTCAGGGCGCGACCCATTCGCCTGCCCAGCCCGACTGTCGGCTGAAGACGGCGCGGCGATGGCTGGGTCGCCCCAGATGCACCGCGTCGATTTCGTCCAGCGTGATGTCGATAATCGCCAGCCGCTCGGGGTCCGGAACCCTCCGGTACCCATCGGCCGAGGCAATCGGAGTTCCCGGCACGGGCTGGGTGCCGTAATTGCCGCGCTGCGCAGGCTCGATGCGGACCCAATCCGCCGCGGCACCGGCGCCCGAAGTCACTTCGGCCGATCCCCGCGCACGGATCTGCAATTGGGCGTCAGCATTCCACAGCAGCACTGCAATGCGGTTCTCGGACCGGATCTGCGCAACCTTCGGCGTCGCGGCATCCGTGAAGACCGTCAGCCGCGCCGTTGCGCGGTCTGCCTTGCGCAAGATGAGCTGGCGCAATTCCGGCCCGCCATCCGCACCGGTGGTGGCCAAGGTCAGCAGTCCGGGGTGACCACCGCGAGGGTGGTCGCGCTCGGACAACTCCTCCCATATCCGGTCGAGGAAGGCTTCGGTCATTTCCGTCCATGTCCCGGTCATCCGCGTCCGCTCCTGTCTGCTCCGCCGGGCAGAATGCCGGGAACGCGACCCGGTCGCAATCGCACAGTGGCGACGGCATAAGCGACGGATCGTGTCGCGGCCAGAACAGTCCCTGTCGCCCTCGTTGCTGCGGCGGCGGGCAAAGATCCGCAGCATGTTGGTAGTTCCGCCTTCAGCCGGGAGCAGGCGCATGACTCTTCAGGATTTGTCTGGTGTGCTGACTCAGGTCGCTTCTGCCCGGGGTCTTCCGAACGATCACTATGTTTCGGACGAGGTCTTCGCGATCGAGCGCGATCGCATTCTGTTCGACAACTGGTCGGCAATCGGCTTTGCCAAGGACGTGCCGGAAGCGGGCGATGCGATGCCTGTGGATTTCCTTGGAATGCCGCTGGTCGTGGTGCGCGGCAGGGACGAGGTTGTGCGGGTCTACCAGAACACCTGCCGCCACCGCGGAATGATCCTGGTCGAGGAGAAGAAGAAGGTCGGCGGCGTGATCCGCTGCCCTTACCATTCCTGGTGTTACGCGCTGACGGGCGAGTTGGTCGCCACACCGCATGTCGGCGGGCCGGGGCACAACACCCACGAAGAGATCAGGCGCGACGAACTCGGCCTTGTGAAAATCCGCAGCCATGTCTGGCGGGATATCGTTTTCGTCAACATCAACGCGAATGCGCCGGACTTCACAACCTATGCAGCCGAGGCGATTGCCCGGTGGCAGGAATTCGAAGGCCAGAAACTGTATCATGCCGGGGCCGACAGTTCCTTCAAGTTCGATATCGCCTGCAACTGGAAACTCGGCGTCGAGAATTACTGCGAGAGCTATCACCTGCCGTGGATCCATCCCGGCCTGAACAGCTACTCGCGGCTGGAGGATCACTATCACATCGAAGAACCCGGATGCTTTTCGGGGCAGGGCACCTATGTCTACCGTCCAACGATTGCCACGGACGGACGCGGCTTTCCCGATTTCAGCGGCCTCAGCGACAAATGGAATGCAGGCGCCGAATATATCGCGCTGTATCCCAATGTGCTGCTGGCCGCACATCGCGATCATGCCTATGCGCTGATCCTTGAACCCAAGGCCAAGGACCGGACGATCGAGCATATCGAGCTTTATTACGCCAGCGAAGAAGCTATCGGCGCGGAATTCGCCGATCTGCGTGAAAAAAACAAAACCCTTTGGGAAGGCGTTCTGAAAGAGGACGTGTTCGTTGTCGAAGGCATGCAGAAAGGCCGGTCGGGCCGCTATTTCGATGGCGGCAAGTTCAGCCCAGTGATGGACGGACCGACGCATCTCTTTCACCATTGGGTCGCCAGTCAGCTAAGCGGGAGGGATCTTGCCGCCGAATGAAAGCCTGCTGGACCGGCAGCTTCTGGCCGCGCATGAGTGTGGCGACAAGCGCGCCTTGATTGAGCTTTATACTCAGGCATCAGACATGAGGGAAGCAGCACAAGATATTGATGCGGCGTGTTTTTATTTGACTCACGCCTATGTTTTTGCGCTCGATGTCGGTGCACCAGAGGCGCGTGACCTACATGCGCGGCTGAAGGCACAGGGACGAGAGGAATAAGGGGAGTACGATGCGGAAAACCGCAAGGGTAGTGGTGATCGGCGGCGGCGTCGTCGGCTGTTCGGTGCTTTACCACCTGACAAAACTCGGCTGGACGGACGTTGTTCTGATCGAACGCTCGGAATTGACCAGCGGCTCGACCTGGCACGCGGCGGGCGGCTTTCACACGCTCAATTCCGACACCAACATGGCCGCGCTGCAAGGCTACACGATCCGGCTTTACCGGGAACTTGAGGAACTGACCGGCCAGTCCTGCGGCCTGCACCATGTCGGCGGGGTCACCATCGCCACCACGCCCGACCGGCTCGATTACCTCAAGGCCGAACGCGCCAAGCACCGCTACATGGGCCTCGACACCGAGATCGTCGGGCCCGAGGAAATCGCCGAACTCTCGCCCATCACCGATGTCACTGGCGTGCTGGGCGGCCTCTACGACCCGCTCGACGGCCATCTCGACCCCTACGGCACCACCCACGCCTATGCCACCGCTGCGAAAAAGGCGGGGGCCGAGATCATCCTGCGCACCCGCGTCACCGCGCTGACGCCGGTTAACGGCGAATGGGAGGTCGTGACCGAAACCGGCACCATCCGTGCCGAACACGTGGTCAACGCCGCCGGCCTGTGGGCGCGCGAGGTGGGTGCCATGGCCGGCGTCTACCTGCCGCTGCATCCGATGGAACATCAGTATTTCGTTACCGACGAGATTCCGGAAGTTGTGAGCCACGGCAAGGAGTTGCCGCACGTCATGGATCCCGGCGGCGAGACCTACCTGCGGCAAGAGGGCAAGGGATTGGTCATCGGCATCTATGAGCAGAAATGCGTGCCATGGGCGGTGAACGGCACCCCTTGGGACTTCGGCCATGAACTGCTGAACGACGACCTCGACCGCGTCGCCGAACCGCTGGAGGCCGCGTTCCAGCGCTACCCGGTGCTGGGCCGCGCCTCGATGAAGAAGATCATCAACGGCCCCTTCACCTTTGCCCCCGACGGCAACCCGCTGGTCGGCCCGGTCCCCGGCAAGCCCGGCCTCTGGTCGGCCTGCGCGGTGATGGCGGGCTTCTCGCAAGGCGGCGGCGTCGGCAAGGCTTTGTCGGAATGGATGGTCCACGGCGAATCCGAGAATGACGTCTTCGCGATGGACATCGCCCGCTTCGGAGACTGGACCGGGCCGGACTGGACCCGCCTCAAGGTCACCGAAAACTACCAGCGTCGGTTCTCGATCAGCTACCCGAACGAGGAATTGCCGGTCGCCCGCCCGCTGGAAACCACGCCCGCCTACGGCCTTTGGGATGCTCAGCGCGCCGTCTTCGGCTCGGGCTACGGCATGGAACACGTCAACTACTTCGCGCCAGAGGGAGCGGAGCGCCGCGAGGAGCCGTCGTTCCGCCGCTCCAACGCGCATGAAATCGTCGGCGAGGAATGCCGCGCAGTCCGAAACGGCGTCGGCATCAACGAAATCCACAACTTCGGCAAATACGTCGTCGAAGGGCCCGAGGCGGTGAACTGGCTGAACCGGATCATGGCCAACCGCGTCCCCGAGGTCGGGCGGATCGCCCTGACCCCGATGCTGTCCGAAAAGGGCAAGATCATCGGCGACTTCACGATGATGCGGCTTGGCGCGGAACAGGTGCAGCTGACCGCCAGCTACTCGGCGCAGAACTACCACATGCGCTGGTTCCTGCAACATCAGGAAAAGGGCGTAAATATCTGGAATGTAAGCCAGGAAAGCCTCGGCTTCCAAATCGCAGGCCCGAAAGCGCGCGAGGTTCTGGCCGCCGCCACCGGCGCGGATTGTTCGACCAAGGCGCAGCCGTTCCTTTCCGTGCGGCACCTTGCCGTGGGTCACATCCCCGTCGTCGTCGCCCGGATCAGCTATACCGGCGACCTTGGCTATGAAATCTACTGTAACCGCAACCACCAGGTCGCGCTTTATCAGGCGCTGGCGGCCGCCGGTGCCGACCACGGCATGCGGCCCTTCGGGATGCGGGCCATGATGTCGCTGCGGCTGGAAAAGAGCTTCGGATCGTGGATGCGCGAGTACCGCCCCGATTACACGCCCGCCGAAACCGGCCTCGACCGCTTCATCTCTTGGGGCAAGAACGACTTCATCGGCCGCGACGCCGCGCTGAAACTGCGCGACGCAGCCCCCGATCGACAGTTGACCACCTTCCTCGTCGATGCCGCCGATGCCGATGTCGTTGCCTATGAACCGATCTTCGACGGCGACACGGTCCTCGGTTTCTGCACTTCGGGCGGCTATGCCCATGCCGCGGGCAAGTCGGTCGCCCTCGGTTTCCTGCCGCGGACCCGGATCGAGGATGGCGCCACCTTCGCGATAGAAATCCTCGGCCAGCGCCGCAAGGCCACCGTCCACCGCACCCCGCTGTTCGACGCCGACGCTTCAAGGATGAGAGGCTAGCCGATGAAATCTCACGCAAAAGTCGTCGTCATCGGTGGCGGAGTCGTCGGCTGCTCGGTGCTTTACCACCTTGCCCGCGAAGGCTGGACCGACGCGCTGCTGCTGGAACGCTCCGAACTGACCAGCGGCAGCACCTGGCACGCGGCGGGCGGGATGCACACGATCAACGGCGATCCGAATGTCGCCAAGCTGCAGAAATACACGATCGATCTCTACCGCGAGATCGAGGAGCTGTCTGGGCAGGCGACCGGCGTGCATCTGACCGGCGGCGTGATGCTGGCCGCGACCGAGGCGCGGCTCGACTGGATGAAGGGGATCGTGGCGAAGAACCGCTATCTGGACATCGAATGCGAGCTGATCTCACCGCAGGAAGCGCATGAGTTGATGCCGCTTCTGGACCCGGACTGTTTCATTGGCGCGGTCCGCACGGTGGTCGATGGCCACCTTGACCCCTCGGGCGTCACCTATGCCTATGCCAAGTCGGCCCGCAAGCTGGGCGCCGAGATCGAGACCCATTGCAAGGTCGAGGATCTCCGCCAGAACCCCGACGGCACCTGGCGGGTGATGACCGACAAGGGCGAGGTGCAGGCCGAACATGTCGTCAACGCCGCCGGGCTCTGGGCGCGCGAGGTCGGGCGGATGGCCGGGCTGGAACTGCCGATCCTGGCGATGGAGCACATGTATCTGATCACCGAGGACATGCCGGAAGTAGCCGAGGCCAACGCCAGGACCGGCGGCGAGGTGATCCATGCGATCGACTTCGACGGCGAGCTTTACCTGCGCCAGGAACGCGGCGGGATGCTGATGGGCACCTACGAGAAGGCGGGCAAGCCGTGGTCGCCCAAGGTCACGCCCTGGGACTTCGGGCACGAGCTTTTAGCCCCTGATATCGACAGGATAACGCCCTCTCTTGAAGTCGGTTTCCAGCATTTTCCGGCCTTCCAGAACGCCGGGATCAAGCAGATCATTAACGGCCCCTTCACCTTCGCGCCCGACGGCAATCCGCTGGTCGGGCCGATCAAGGGGGTGCGCGGCCTGTGGTCGGCCTGCGGGGTGATGGCGGGCTTTTCGCAGGGCGGCGGCGTCGGGCTTGCGCTGGCCAACTGGATGATCCACGGCGATCCGGGTTTCGACGTTTTCGCGATGGATGTCGCACGTTACGGCGACTGGGCCAGCCTCGCCTATACCAGTGCCAAGGTGCAGGAAAACTACCGCCGCCGTTTCTCGATCCGCTTCCCGAACGAGGAATTGCCGGCGGGCCGCCCGCTGAAGACGACGCCGATCTACGACCTGCTGAAAGCCGAGGGCGCGCAGTTCGGCGCAAGTTGGGGGCTGGAGCAGGCGTTGTGGTTCGCGCCCGAAGGTGTAAGGGACGAATTCAGCTGGCACCGGTCGACCGATTTCGAAACCGTTGGAGAGGAAGCGAAGAACCTCCGCCAGAACGTTGGAATCATGGAGATTGCCGGATTCGCAAAATACAGCGTCAAGGGTCAGGGGGCCGAAGCTTGGCTCGACCGGCTGCTGGCCTGCCGGATGCCGGAAACCGGCCGCATGGTTCTGGCGCCGATGCTGAAGCATGACGGCAAGCTGATCGGGGATTTCACGCTGGCCAAGCTTGGCGAGGGCGATTTCTTCATCGCCGGGTCCGGCATTGCCGAGGATTACCACATGCGCTGGTTCCTGCAGCATCTGCCGGGCGACGGCTCGGTGCGGGTCGAGGCGCTTGGTGCGGGTATGTGCGGGCTGTCGATTGCCGGGGCGAAAGCGCGGGATGTCTTGGAAAAGGTAACGGATACGGATGTTTCCGCCGGGGTCTTCAAGTTCATGGACATCCGGCACATCGATATCGACATGGCCCCGGCGCTGGTCGGACGGGTCAGCTTCACCGGCGATCTGGGCTATGAGATCTGGATGCGGCCCGAATATCAGCGGGCGATCTGGCAGAGCCTGATGCGGGCCGGTGAGCCTGTTGGCGTCCGGCCGTTCGGCTTGCGGGCGCTGAACGCGCTTCGGCTGGAGAAGAATTTCGGGGGCTGGGCGCGGGAATACCGTCCCGTCTACACGCCCTGCGAGGCGGAGTTGGGCCGGTTCGTGGCGCTCTCGAAGGACGCGGAGTTCATCGGCAAGGCGGCGGCGAAGGCCGACAGGGCGGATGGCGGCCGATTGCGGCTGCGGTCGTTCGTAGTGGAGGCGAAGGATGCCGACGCGATCGGCGACGAGCCGATCTGGCACGCCGGGTCGGTCGTGGGCTGGGTGACCTCGGGGGGCTATGCGCATGGGTCAGCCCGGTCGGTCGCGATGGGCTACGTGCCGCGCGACCTGGCCGAGACCGACGAGGGCTGGGAGATCGAATTGCTGGGCGCACGGCTGCCCGCGCGGCTTCAGCGCCAGCCGCTGTTCGACGCCAATGGCAGCCGGATGCGGGCCTGAGGGTTTGCGCCGCGGGCTTTGCCCGCGTCGCCTTGCCTCCGGCGGGGATATTTGAAAGACAATGAAGGGGCTTCGGCCCTCGACAGAAAGGGGTGAGACATGGTCGATCTGCCATTCGAACGACGGGAATACAGCGAGCGGATCGCGAAGGTGCGCGCGGCGATGGAACGGCGCGGCCTCGGTGTGCTGGTGGTCAGCGACCCCTCCAACATGGCCTGGCTGACCGGCTATGACGGATGGTCGTTCTACGTGCATCAGGCGGTGGTGCTGGGGCTGGAGGGCGATCCGGTCTGGTGGGGGCGGGCGATGGATGCCAATGGCGCGCGCCGCACCGTCTTCATGGGCGCGGATGATATCGTCGGATATGACGACACCTATGTGCAGAACCCCGAGAAGCATCCGATGGAGGTGCTGGCCGTCCTGATCGGTGAACGTTTCGGGGGCCGGGTCGGGGTGGAGCTGGACAACTACTATTATTCCGCTGCGGCGCATAGGGCGCTGTCGAAAGGCCTGGATGCCGAACCCGAGGATGCGACCGGCCTGGTGAACTGGTGCCGTGCGGTGAAATCCGCAACCGAGATCGACTACATGCGGCGCGCGGCGGGGATCGTCGAGGCAATGCACCGGACGATCATCGACAAGGCCGAACCGGGCATGCCGAAGAACGCGCTGGTGGCCGAGATCTACCATACCGCGATCACCGGTGCGAACGGGCATTGGGGCGACTATCCCGCGATCGTTCCGATGGCGCCCTCGGGCGAGGATGCCACCGCACCGCACCTGACCTGGGACGACAGGCCGCTGCAAAAGGGCGAGGCCACGTTTTTCGAGATTGCCGGCGTCTATCGCCGCTATCACGCGCCGCAGTCGCGGACGCTGTTCTTCGGGACGCCGCCGCAGAAATACCTCGACGCCCAGGCCGCGGTGCTGGAGGCGGTGGAGGCCGGGCTGGAACAGGCGAAACCGGGCAACGAGGCGCAGGACATCGCCAACGCGTTCAACGCCACGTTGAACCGGCTGGGCTTCGTCAAGGACAGCCGCTGCGGCTATTCGATCGGGCTCAGCTATCCGCCCGACTGGGGCGAGCGGACGATCTCGTTCCGGCGCGGGGACACGACGGTCCTGGAACCGGGGATGACGTTCCATTTCATGCCGGCGCTCTGGCTGGACGATGGCGGGATCGAGATCACCGAGCCGATCCTGATCACCGAGAGCGGCGCGGACTGCCTTTGCTCCACGCCGCGCGAGCTGTTCATCAAGTAGCTATTCGGCCGGGGCGAAGCCTTCGATCAGTTGCCGCAGGCCGAAGGCGCATCCCGCGATGATCGAAAGCATCGTGACCGGGGCGGAGAAGGCCAGCACCGAGAAGGCGCTGATGCCCTGGCCGATGGTGCAGCCGAAGGCCACGACCGCGCCCACGCCCATCAACGCGCCGCCAAGGATCTGGCGGCGCAATTCGCGCGCGTCCTCGCAGGCCTCCCAGCGGAAATGGCCCTTGATCAGGCTGCCGATGAACGCGCCGAGCAGCACGCCGGCGACCGATCCGACGCCGAAGGAGAGCTGGTTTCCCGTCGAGGTCATGAGATAGATCACGGTATCGCCGAGCGGGGCCGCGAAGGTGTGGCTTTCGACCGGCACCGGATCGAAGCCATGCGCCGCCACCCACTGCGTACCCGCCCACCCGGATACGACCGCGAACCCGACCAGCGCGCCCCAGGCCGCGGCGGCGGGCCGGGCGCGCATCTCGGAGGACCAGAGCGCGGCGAGGATGATCGCGGCGCCGATGACCATTCCGGTCGCCGTGACGGGCAAGCCGGCCCATGCCGAAACCAGGTGCGCCAGTCCCGGCGGGCCGTTTTCCGCCAGCGGTGTCGGGAAGATACGGACCCGCAGCGGGGCGAGCGGACCAGAAAGCGTCGCATGGGCCGAGATGGCCATGACCAGCACGATGACGAAGGACCGCAAGTCGCCACCGCCCAGCCGCGCCAGGGTGCCGAAGCCGCAATTGCCTGCCAGCGCCATGCCGTAGCCGAAGGTCAGGCCGCCGAGGATCGCGGCGAGCGGGTTGAAGGCGTAGGCGAGGTAGATGGTCTGTTCCGCCTGCAACAGGCCCAGCCCGATCACGGCGAAACTGCCGAGAACCGCTGTTCCGATGGCCAGGCCCCACATCCGCATTCGCAGAGCGCTGCGCTGATAGAGCAGGTCCTCGATGGCCCCGAGGGTGCAGAACCGTCCCAGTCGCGCGGCAAGGCCAAGCACCATCCCGCCAGCCAGCCCGATCAGCGCCACCAGCGTGGTGTCGGCGATGCCGTCGAACATCGGCGTGCCTCCCTTGTGGCGGGTTCGGTCAGGTCCCCGGCTTGGTCTCGGTCGAGCAGAACAGGTCGTAGATCACTTCGAGGATCCGCTTAGGTCGATCGTCGGTCAGCGAGTAGTAGATCGTCTTGCCCTCGCGCCGTGGCGTCACCAGCCCCTCGAGCCGCAGGCGCGCCAGCTGCTGGGACACCGCAGCCTGCCGGGCGGAAAGCAATTCCTCGAGCTCCGTCACGGATTTCTCGCCCGTGACGAGATGGCACAGGATCATCAGCCGCCCCTCATGGCTGAGTGCCTTGAGCATGTTCGCGGCGTCACAGGCATTGGTCATCATCATGTCCATGTCCTTTTCAGACATTTCGGCAGAGAGTACCGGCAGGGCCATGAATTCCTCATATGCTAAAAAGCGATTTCATCCTCAATAGCCGCAATTCCGGCATCGGCGCAATCGTCGTCGAGATCGGGGCCGGGCGCGCCGGACACGCCGATGCCGGCGACAAGTGACCCGTCGCCCGACATCACCATCTTGCCGCCGCCAAGCGGCAGGGCCTGGGAAATGGCGCGGATGCCTGCCGAGATGGAATCGGGCCGTGTGGTCAGGTCGAGATCGGTCGTGTCGGCGCGGAAGCTGACGGCGGTCCAGGCCTTGCGTTGCGATGTCTCGACCACATGCGCCCCGGCGAAGCGGTCGCGAAGGAAGACCTGCGGGATGCCGAACCGGTCGACGACGGTCACCCCGACCTGGTAGCCGGCGTCGCGGCAGGCGGTCATCGCCGCCTCTGCCATCTGCAGCGCAAGCTCGGGCTTCAGCACCTCGAACGTGACGAAGGCGCCGTCATCCTGGGCAATGGCCGGTGCGGTCAGGGCCAGCGCCGAAATTGCGCCGAGGATCGAGTTTCTCATCAGAAGGTTCCTTTGTAGTCTGTATTCCGTTTTAGCATCACGCCCAGAAGGCCCCAGAAAAAGTCCTCGCCGGGATAGCCCTCGATCCGCGCCAGTTCGACGCCGTCCTCGATCAGCACGAAGGTCGGAGTGAACTGCACTTTCCGTGCGAATGTCACGTCATCGGGCGGGTCGCGCAGATCGACCCGGCGCAGGGGTGCTGCATGTCCCTCTGGCGTAAGCGGGTAGATCGCCGCGATTTCGCTGTCCCATCGCTCGCACCATCCGCAGCCGGGCTGTTCGACCATGACCAGTTCCACGGCAATGGCGGGCAGGGCGGTCACGCAGACCATCAGGCAAGCGGCGAAAGTGCGGATCATCCGGGAACCGATTGACGTTTCGTTGATACTCAACGTAAATTGAATATGTGAATAAATCAAGGAAGGCGTGAGATGCTGGAAGTCTCCTATCTGGGCGCTTTGCTGGCTGGACTGATCGCCTTCGTCTCGCCCTGCATCCTGCCGATGGTGCCTTTCTATTTCAGCTACATGGCCGGTATATCGATGACCGAACTGCGCGCCGATGGCGGCATTGCGCGCGGTGCGCAGCGGCGGCTGGTGATCTCGGCGTTGTTCTTCGCGCTGGGTGTCACGACGATCTTTACGCTGATGGGGCTGGGTGCGACCGCGCTCGGGCAGGCCTTCGCGCAGTGGAAGCAGCCGCTTTCCTACGTCGCGGCCGCCGTCATCTTCGTCTTCGGGCTGCATTTCCTGGGCGTCTTCCGGATCGGTTTCCTGATGCGCGAGGCCCGGGTGGAGAGCAAAAGCGATCCTTCCACGGTGCTGGGCGCCTATCTGATGGGATTGGCTTTCGGTTTCGGCTGGACGGCCTGCGTCGGCCCGGTGCTGGCCTCGATCCTGATGATCGCCAGCGGCATGGGCGATCTGACGCAAGGGGCGCTGCTGCTGGCGGTTTTCGGCCTTGGGATGACCGCGCCCTTCGTGCTGGCTGCCTTCTTTGCCAAGCCGTTCCTCGCCTTCATGCAACGCCATCGCAGGAAGATGGCCTATGTCGAGAAGGCCATGGGCGTGATGCTGATCGTCTTCGCGATACTGATCGCCACCAACTCGATGAACTATATCGGACAGTGGATGCTGGACGTATTCCCGGCCTTCGGCCGTATCGGATAGAAAGGAGAACGCATGCGTAGGATACTGGCACTCATCGCGGCGGGGCTGCTCGCGGCACCGCTTTGGGCGGCGACGTTGGGGGATGACGGTCTGCACAAGACCGACTGGATGCGCGACACCTTCAAGGACCTCCGCGACGATCTGGCCGAGGCCAATGCCGAAGGCAAGCGGCTTATGGTGATTTTCGAACAGCGCGGCTGCATCTACTGCACAAAGATGCATGAAGAGGTTTTTCCGGTGCCCGAGATCGACGCCTATATCCGGGAAAATTATTTCGTGGTGCAGATGAACCTGTTCGGCGATGTTGAGGTTACCGATTTCGATGGCGAGGCGTTGAGCGAAAAGGAAATGGCGCAGAAATGGGGGATCATGTTCACGCCGACGATGATGTTCTTCCCCGAGGAGGTCGCAGAGAACGCGACCGCGCCGCAGGCCGCCGTTGTCACGATGCCAGGTGCCTTCGGAAAGGGGACGACGCTCAACATGCTGACCTGGGTGGTTGAACACGGCTACGAAAGCGGCGAGAGTTTCCAGAAGTATCACGCGCGCAAGCTGGAAGAGACCGGGGCGGAATAGCTTCCGGCGCCGGCGCGCGGCGAAGTGAGGGAGCGCCGGATGTTCGCCAAGGACCAGATCGCCTACGAGGCTTTGCCGCTGCCGGACCGCTCCTCGATGAGCGACGAGGAGCGGCTAGCCGCGGCAGAGGCCCATCTCGAGCACATGCGACGGCGGCACAGTATCCGCGATTTCAGCGACCGCGCCGTGGACCGGCACGTGATCGAGACCTGCATCCGGACCGCCGGAACCGCTCCGAGCGGCGCGAATCATCAGCCCTGGCATTTCGTCGCCATCGCGCGCCACGACCTCAAGGCACGCATCCGGGCGGCCGCGGAAGAGGAGGAACAGGCATTCTACCAGGGCGGGGGCGGCGATGAATGGCTCAAGGCCCTGGAGCCGATCGGCACCGATGCCAGCAAGCCGCATCTGGTAATCGCGCCGTGGCTGATCGTCGTGTTCGCACAGCGCTGGGGCGAGCTGGACGACGGAACGCGGTTCAAGAACTACTATGTTCCCGAAAGCGTCGGCATCGCCACCGGGTTCCTGATTGCCGCACTGCATCATGCGGGTCTGGCGGTGCTGACCCACACGCCCAACCCGATGAAGTTTCTCAATGAGTTGCTCGACCGCCCGGCCTCGGAAAAGCCGGTGATGATTCTGGCCGTCGGTCATCCCTCCGCGGATGCAACGGTGCCGAAAGTCGCGAAGATCAAGAAGACGCTGGACCAGATCCTGACGGTCCTCGAATGATAGGCGGGCGCCGGACGGGCCTTGGCCGGGGCAGGGCGAAGCGATGCTGCCGACAGTATTCACGTTTTTGAATTCGTGGTTGCCAGAAACGATATGCGTAGTCTAAGTTGGATGAACAAGTTCACGGGAGGGAACATGAAGCGGACAAGTTTGACATTGGCCTGTGCGGTTGTCCTGGCGGGAACCGCCTGGGCGGAAACCATGCCCGCAGAGGTGGAATTCACCGATGGCGCGGTGGCGACGTCGCTGACCGGCGGCGCCGGCGATCCGGTTGAGGGCCGCAAGGTCGTGGGCGACAAGAGCGTCGGCAACTGCGTCTCGTGCCATTCAATTTCGGAAATGTCCGACGTGCCATTCCATGGCGAGGTCGGTCCGATGCTGGACGGGGCGGGTGACCGCTGGTCCGAGGCCGAGTTGCGCGGTATCGTGAGCAACGCGAAGATGATGTTCGAGGGTTCGATGATGCCCTCGTTCTACAAGACGACCGGCTATATTCGTCCCGGTGACGCGTTCACCGGGAAGGCCGGCGAGGAACCCCTGCCGCCGCTCTTGACCGCGCAGCAGATCGAAGACGTTGTGGCCTATCTGCTGACACTCAAAGAGTGACGCAGCAGGCGAAGTTGAGGAGAGAGACATGAAACTCACAAGACGTGATGCCTTGGCGCTCGGGCTTGGCGCGACCGCGGCGTCCTTCCTGCCGATGCGTGCCATGGCTGCTGCGGACGAGGCGATTGCCGAATTCACCGGCGGCGCCGAGCCGGGCAGCGAAGGGCTGACCCTGACCGCGCCGGAAATCGCGGAGAACGGCAACACCGTTCCGATCAGCGTGGACGCGCCTGGCGCCGAAGCGATAGCGATCTACGCGACGGACAACCCGACGCCGAAGGTCGCGACGTTCAACTTCGGTCCGCTCGCCGGGTCGCAATCCGCGACGACTCGGATCCGGCTGGCCGGCACCCAGGATGTGATTGCCGTCGCGCGGATGGCGGACGGTTCGTTCGTTCAGACCTCGGCGCTGGTCAAGGTCACCATCGGCGGCTGCGGCGGCTGAGTTCAGGAGAGACAAAATGGCAGCAGATGCAAAACCCCGCGTGAAAGTCCCGAAAACGGCCTCGGCCGGTGAGGTGATCACGATCAAGACGCTGATCAGCCACCAGATGGAATCGGGCCAGCGCAAGGACAGCGACGGCAATCCGATCCCGCGTTCGATCATCAATCGGTTCACCTGCGACTTCAACGGCCAGAACGTGGTCGACGTGACGCTGGAACCGGCGATTTCCACGAACCCGTATTTCGAGTTCGACGCCACCGTCCCGGAGGCTGGCGAATTCAAGTTCACGTGGTACGACGATGACGGCTCGGTCTACGAGGATTCCAAGTCGATCGAGATCGCCTGATCGCGCGAAACCAAGGGAGGGAACAAGAATGAAAAGAAGACTGTTGCGCGCAACGGCGACCATGCTGACGCTGGGTTTCGCGGTCGTTCCGGCAATTGCCGACGAAGAGGCGGATCTGGTCGTCAACGAAGAGATCGAGATCACCGTGCGCGCGCCCGCGCCGGAGCATCTTGAGGCGCTGGACACGATCTATTCCGGCTGGGTGTTCCGGTCTGACGAGACCCAGGCCATGCAGATGGATGACTTCGACAATCCCGGCGTTCTGGGGGTCGAGGCGGCCCGCGATGTCTGGGCCAGTGCCGACGGGTCCGAGGGCAAGAGCTGTGCCTCTTGCCATGACGATCCCGAAAGCATGGAAGGCGTCCGCGCGGTTTATCCGAAGTGGAACGAGGAAGCCGGGGAAGTCCGCACGCTCGAAATGCAGATCAATGACTGCCGCACCGCCCGGATGGGCGCGGAAGAGTGGAAATGGTCGGGCGACGACATGGTCAACATGACCGCGCTGCTTTCCTACGTCTCTCGCGGTTTGCCGATGAATGTCGCCATCGACGGCCCGGCGGCGGAGACCTGGGAAAAGGGCAAGGAGATCTATTACACCCGCTACGGACAGCTGGAGCTCGCCTGTTCCAACTGCCACGAGGACAATTACGGCAACATGATCCGTGCCGATCACCTGAGCCAGGGGCAGACCAACGGTTTTCCTGTCTACAGGCTGAAGAACGCCTCGCTCAACTCCACCCACAACCGGTTCCGGGGCTGTATCCGCGATACCCGCGCCGAGACCTTCGCCGAAGGCTCGCCGGAATTCATCGCACTGGACCTTTACGTAGCGTCGCGCGGCAATGGTCTTTCGGTCGAAGGCCCCTCGGTCCGTAACTGAATCCGAACCCCGCGCCGGGAGACTGGCGCGGGGTTTCTCTTTCTGAACATATGCAGTTAGACGCATGTAACAGGCCAAGGGGGCACCCATGATCTCTCGTCGCGATTTTCTACAGGTAGGGATGGCCGCTTCGGCGCTTTACGGCGCATCGGGTTTTGGCAACTGGTCGCGGCTGGCGGCCCAGCAGGCGCTGACGCAGGATCAATTGCTGCAATTCGACACGATCGGCAACGTGACGCTGATGCATATCACCGATCTGCATGCCCAGCTGAAACCGGTCTGGTTCCGCGAGCCCGAAATCAACCTTGGCGTCGGCGCGGCCCAGGGCAAACCGCCGCATGTCACGGGCGAGGACTTCCTCAGGATGTTCGGCATCGAACCCGGCAGCCCGGCCGCCTATGCGTTGAGCTACGTCGATTTCGTGGCCCTTGCCCGTGAATACGGCAAGATGGGCGGGCTCGACCGCACGGCCACGCTGATCAAGGCGATCCGCGCCGAGCGGCCCGATGCGCTGCTGCTGGATGGCGGCGACACTTGGCAGGGCAGCTATTCGGCGCTGAAGTCGGACGGGCAGGACATGGTCAACGTGATGAACGCGCTCGGCACCGATGCGATGACCAGCCATTGGGAATTCACCCTCGGCATCGACCGGGTGAACGAGATCGTCGAGTCCGAACTGGCCTTCCCGTTCCTCGGCGCCAATATCTTCGACGCGGAATGGGATGAACCGGCCTACGAGCCCTACCAGATGTTTGAACGCGGCGGCGTGCAGGTGGCGGTGATCGGCCAGGCTTTCCCCTACATGCCGATCGCCAATCCCGGCTGGATGTTCCCAGACCTGTCGTTCGGCGTGCGCCAGGAACGCATGGCCGAGGTCGTGCAGGAAGTGCGCGACAACGGCGCCGAATGTGTGGTTCTGCTGTCGCATAACGGTTTCGACGTGGACCGCAAGCTGGCTGGCGACGTGCCGGGGATCGACGTGATCCTGACCGGCCATACCCATGACGCGATCCCCGAACCCGTGCTGGTCGGAAAGACCCACCTGATCGCCAGCGGCAGCCACGGCAAGTTCCTGTCGCGCATCGACCTCGACGTGCAAGGCGGCGAGGTGAAGGAGGTCAAGCACAAGCTGATCCCGGTCTTCTCGGACGTGATCGCGCCGGACCCGGAAATCGCCGCGCTGATCGACTCCGAACGTGCGCCCTATCTCGACGCGATGTCAGAGGTGATCGGCACCACCGACTCGCTGCTCTACCGGCGCGGCAATTTCAACGGCACTTGGGACGATCTGATCTGCAACGCGCTGATAGCGGAGCGCGAGGCCGATATCGCGCTGTCGCCCGGCTTCCGCTGGGGCGCATCGCTGCTGCCGGGGCAGGAGATCACGCGAGAGGATATCTTCAACGCCACCGCGATGAGCTATCCCGAGGCCTACCGGTCGGAGATGACCGGCGAGTTGCTGCACACGATCCTGGAAGACGTCGCCGACAACCTGTTCAACCCCGATCCCTATTACCAGCAGGGCGGCGACATGGTGCGGGTGGGCGGCATGGGCTACCGGATCGACGTGACCCAGCCGCAGGGCAGCCGGATCACCGAAATGACGCTGCTGAAATCCGGAGAGTTGATCGACCCGGCCAAGACTTACGTGGTTTCCGGCTGGGCAAGCGTCAACGAAGGCACCGAAGGTCCGCCGATCTGGGACGTGGTCGAGGCCCATATCCGCAAGCAGGGAACGGTGTCGGTCGATCCGAACCAGACCGTCAGCGTCGTGAACGGCTGAACATTTTCATGCGGGCTCAAATTCAGTAAGATGAATTTGAAGATGTAAGGGAGATTGATTCGATGTCAGACTCTGCCAGCAAATCGCGTCGCGCCTTCCTGAAGGGTGCTGCCGCGACCGGCGGCGCGGCTATCGCTGCAACGGCTGCGCGGGCGCAGGCCACACCAGATCCGCTGATCACCGAGGTACAACCGTGGGCGACGGGGCTCGGTGATGGAGTGGACGCCACGCCCTATGGTTTGCCAATCCGTTTCGAGGATGACGTGATCCGCCGCAACGTGCCCTGGCTGACGGCGGATGCGATCTCTTCCATCAACTTCACGCCGATCCATGCGCTGGACGGCACGATCACGCCGCAGGGCTGCGCCTTCGAGCGTCACCATTCCGGTGCGATCGAGCTGGCCAAGCCGGATTACCGGCTGATGGTCAACGGGTTGGTCGATCGGCCCCTCATCTTCACCTACGAAGACCTCGAACGCTTCCCCCGGATCAACCGTGTGTTCTTCTGCGAATGTGCTGCCAATACCGGGATGGAATGGGCCGGCGCACAACTGAACGGCGCGCAATTCACCCATGGCATGATCCACAACATGGAATATTCCGGCGTGCCTTTGCGCACCCTTTTGGAAGAGGCCGGGGTGAAGCCAGAGGGCAAATGGGTCTATGTCGAGGGCGCCGACGCGTCTTCGAACGGCCGCTCGATCCCGCTGGAAAAGGCGCTGGACGATGTGCTGGTGGCCTTCAAGGCGAATGGCGAGGCTTTGCGCAAGGAGCACGGCTATCCCGTGCGGCTGGTCGTGCCGGGCTGGGAAGGCAACCTCTGGGTCAAATGGCTGCGCCGGGTCGAGGTGACGGACGGTCCCGTGGAAAGCCGCGAGGAGACCTCGAAATACACCGACACGCTGGCCGATGGCACCAGCCGCAAATGGACCTGGGTGATGGATGCGAAATCCATTGTCACCTCGCCCAGCCCGCAATCGCCGATCACGCACGGGGCCGGCCCGCTGGTCATCACCGGGCTGGCCTGGTCGGGTCGCGGTGCCGTCACCCGCGTCGATGTCTCGAAAGATGGGGGCAAGACCTGGGAAACCGCGCGGCTTGCTAAACCCGGCGAGCCGATGGCGCTGACGCGGTTCTACCTCGACACGGAATGGGACGGGTCCGAAATGCTGCTGCAATCCCGCGCGGTGGACGAGACCGGCTATGTCCAGCCGACCAAGGCGGCGTTGCGCGAGGTCCGGGGCGAGAACTCGATCTATCACAACAACTGCATCCAGACCTGGTGGATCAAGGAAACAGGCGAGGCCGAGAATGTCGAAGTATCGTGAAGTTCTGCTTGGATCGTGCCTCGCAGCCCTAGTAGCCATGCCAGCGCTGGCCGAGGGGCTCGGGATCGGCCGTCCGGCCTTGCCCGAGGAAATCGCCGCTTGGAATCTGGACGTCTCACCCGATGGCGCGGGGCTTCCGAAAGGATCGGGATCGGTCGCCGATGGCGAGATGCTGTTCTCCGACCGCTGCGCCGCTTGCCACGGCGAATTCGCGGAAGGCGTGGACAACTGGCCGGAACTGGCAGGGGGCGAGGGCACGCTGGCCGACCGCGATCCGGTCAAGACGGTTGGTTCCTACTGGCCCTATCTGTCGACCGCCTGGGACTATGTCCACCGGTCTATGCCCTTTGGGGATGCCCAGTCGCTGGAGACCGACGAGGTCTATGCGATCGTCGCCTATATCCTTTATTCCAACTACCTGGTCGACGAGGATTTTGTTTTGAGCAACGAGAATTTCCTCGAGGTCGAGATGCCGAATGCCGATGGCTTCATCATCGACGACCGCGAGGAGGCCGAGCGGCATTTCTGGACCGAACCCTGCATGGAGAATTGCAAGGAAGAGGTGGAAATCACCATGCGCGCGGCCGTTCTCGACGTGACACCCGAAACCGGTGAGGACGAGGCACCTGCCGCCGTCGAGACCATGGAGGAAGCGGCTGCCGAGCCTGCCGAAGTGATTGAGCCGAGCGAGATGGCCGCGGCCGATGCCATCGCCACGGAAGCCGATCCGGAACTTGTCGCGAAGGGCGAGAACGTCTTCAAGAAATGCAAGGCCTGCCATCAGGTTGGTGAGGGGGCAAAGGACCGGGTCGGGCCGCAACTGAACGATGTGCTCGGACGCACCGCCGGCGGACTGGAGGGCTTCAAGTATTCGGTCCCGATGAAGGAGGCCGGCGACAGCGGTCTGGTCTGGACCGATGAAACCCTTGCCGAATACCTCGCGGATCCGAAGGGTTATATCAAGGGAACCAAGATGTCCTTCGTCGGATTGAAGAAGGATGAGGATATCGCGGCGATCACCGCCTATCTCGCCTCGTTCGGCGGATAGCGCTCGGGCGGTGGCAACCGTCCCAATTCGATCTTCGGTCTGCGGTCGCTCCGTGTTACGCTGACGGGCAGGAGGAATAGATGGATGCTGCTAAGACGTACCGTTCTGGCCGCTCTTTTCGCCACTCTGGCGCTGCCTGTGCTTGGACAGGCGCGGCTCGGCGATGACGGGCTGCACAAGCAGGACTGGTTCCATGACGGTTTTCTGGAAATGTCCGATGACCTGACCGAAGCCGCCGCCGGGAACAAGGATCTGATGGTGATCTTCGAGCAGGCCGGATGCCCCTACTGCGAGGCGCTGCATAACGAGAACTTCGCCCGGCCCGAGATCGTGAACTACATCACTGAAAACTTCCTTGTGGTCCAGCTTGACCTCTGGGGATCGCGGGAGGTGACCGATTTCGATGGCGAGCAGCTGCCCGAAAGGGAACTGGCCGCGAAATGGGGGGTGAACTTTACCCCGACCACGCTCGTCTTCGCGCTGGAACACGATCCACCAAAGGATTTCTTCGATGTCGAGGCGTTCCGGATGCCGGGCCTGCTGAAGCCGTTCCATTACATGTCGTCGCTCGAATACGTGGCGACCGATGAATACCAGCGGCAACCGTTCCAGCGCTACCTGCAGGACAAGTTCCGCCGGCTGGAGGAACAGGGGATCAAGCCGGACGTCTGGTAGGCTGACGGGATCGTCCGTAGCCGACGGACCGTAGACATATTCAAGATTGTTGATTTGAAGTCGAGATTGACGCAGAATTCGATCATGAGAAATCCGCTGCGCGCGGTTGCCGTTCTGCTTGTGCTGTCCTGTCCCGCCGGCGCCGCCGAAACCGGCGACGCGGGGAGGGGAGAGGCGCTGTTCGGCCAATGCGGCAAATGTCACCAGATCGGCAAGGATGCCGCCAACAGGGTTGGTCCGCACCTGAACCTTCTTTTTGGCCGCCGCGCAGGCTCGCTTGACGATTACCGCTATTCCAAGGGCCTTGTCCGGCGTGGCCGCGATGGGATGCGATGGACCTTCGAGAACCTCGACGCCTATATCGAGAACCCGAAGGCGCTGGTCAGCGACACGAGGATGAATTTTGCCGGGATCTCGGATGCTGCTGATCGCGCGGACCTTCTGGCCTATCTGCGTCGCTTCTCCGACAATCCGCAGAACATCCCCGAGGCGCCGCGCACCGCGACCGCGACCGATCACGCCGTCGATCCCGCCATCCTCGCCATCCAGGGCGATCCGGCTTACGGTGAATACTTGTCGGGGGAATGCGTGACCTGCCACCAGCGCGATGGCGACGATGCCGGTATCCCCTCGATCACGAACTGGCCGACGGATGACTTTGTCGTGGCGCTGCACGCCTACAAAGAGGGGCTACGGCCGCACCCGGTGATGGAGATGGTCGCAAGGCGGCTTTCCAACGAGGAGATCGCGGCGCTCGCCGCCTATTTCGAAACGATCGAGTAACACTGAAGGGGAGGATGACATGACATTGAACAGACGGATTTTCCTGGGCAGCACGGTGGCTGCGACGGCTGCACTGACCGCACCGATGGTGATGGGGGCCAGCCATGGTCGCCCGCAAGTCGTGGTGGTCGGCGGCGGTGCGGGCGGCGCCACCGCGGCGCGCTACATTGCCAAGGACAGCGATGGTGAGATCGACGTGACGCTGATCGAGCCGACGCGGGTCTACTACACCTGCTTCTTCTCGAACCTCTATCTCGGCGATTTCCGCGAGATGCAGTCGCTGGCCTACAGCTATGGCACGCTGGCCAGCGAATACGGTGTCAACGTGGTGCATGACTGGGCGACGGGCGTGGACCGCGACGCAAAGACCGTCGCACTGGCCGGCGGCGGGTCGGTGCGCTATGACCGGCTGATCCTGTCACCCGGCATCGATTTCGTCGAGGGCTCGGTTCCGGGCTGGGACATCACCCAGCAGAACCGGATGCCCCATGCCTACAAAGCCGGATCGCAGACCGAGCTTTTGAAGGCGCAGGTCATGGCAATGCCGGAGGGCGGCACCTTCGCGATGGTCGCGCCGCCGAACCCCTATCGCTGCCCGCCCGGCCCATACGAAAGGGTCTCGATGGTGGCGCATGTGCTGAAGGCGAATAACCCGACCGCGAAGATCCTGATCGTCGACCCGAAGGACAAGTTTTCGAAACAAGCTCTGTTCGAGGAAGGCTGGCAGAACCATTACGGCGGCATGATCGACCGTATCGGTCCGGATTTCGGCGCCGACAACGTCGAGGTGCGCCCCGATGCGATGGAGGTGGTCATCGATGGTGCGGTCGAGAAGGTCGATGTCTGCAACGTCATTCCGGCGCAGAAGGCCGGCCTGATCTGTGAGGCCGCCGGGATCAACGACGGCAATTGGGCGCCGGTCATCCCGCACACGATGCAGTCGCGCGCCGACGAGAACATCCATGTCCTGGGTGATGCCTCGGCGCAGGGCGATATGCCGAAATCGGCCTTTTCTGCCAACAGCCAGGCCAAGGTCGCGGCGATGGCGGTGCGCGGCGCGCTGACCGGGTCGAGCGTCTTTCCGGCCAAGTTCACGAATACCTGCTGGTCGCTGATCGACACCGATGACGGAGTGAAGGTCGGTGCCAGCTACGAGGCGACGGACGAAAAGATCGCCTCGACCGACAGCTTCGTCAGCCAGACCGGAGAGGATGCCCAATTGCGTAAGGCGACTTACGAGGAGAGCCTTGGCTGGTATGACGGGATAACATCTGACATCTTCGGGTAACGCCAACGCGGCGGCTGTCAGGCCGCCGCAGACGCCTTGATTTGGGTCAACGCCGGCAGGTCGGACCTGCAGCACTCTGGGCACATAAGGCAAGGGAGAACCACAATGAGATTTCTGACCACCACAATCGCGACGCTGTTTCTGGCGGCACCCGCATTGGCCGAGGGCAACACCACCTACGACTTCGACGGCAGCTTCGAAGATGCGACGTTCGCCGTGGAATCGGCGATCGTCGGGCAGGGTCTGGTGATTGATTATGTCAGCCGTGTCGGCGACATGCTGGCCCGCACCGGCGCCGATGTCGGCAGTGACGTGAAACTGTTCGATGCTGCGGATATTTTTCTGTTTTGCTCGGCCGTCGTGTCGCGCAAAGTTATGGAGGCGGATCCAGGCAATATCGGTCATTGTCCCTACGGGATCTTCGTGACCGATAACGACGGCCAGGTACAGGTCGGCTATCGCAACATGCCGGACGGGCCGATGCAGGAGGTTCAAAGCCTGCTGGACGGGATCGCGAGAGAGGCGGTCGGAGAGTAGCCGCACGCTCAAACATCTGGATAATTCTGCCGATCGGCATCGGAAGGCAAGAAGGGTTACGTCATGACAGTCAACATGGGCAGCTTCGATCGTTTCGCGCGCGGCATCGCCGGGATCATTCTGATCCTGTTGCCGTTCGTTTCGGGCTTCGGCGAAGGTAGCGCACTTCTGACATGGGGAGCCGTGATCGTCGGCGCGGTGTTCACGCTGACGGCCCTGTTCGGGTTCTGCCCGGTCTATCGGCTGATCGGCGCGAATACCTGCGGGCGATAGAAACCCCGTGTCACTATCGTCCGCATCTTGCGGCTGGGGGAGCCGACACACATGCGAAGGGACTCGAAGATGGTAGACTACGCTATTGACATGAAACAAAAACCGGATGTCACGGCTTTTTTCGACGATGATAGCAATACGATTTCCTACGTCGTCAAGGATCCGGGCTCCAACGCCTGTGCGATTCTCGATTCCGTCATGGATATCGACTATGCGGCAGGCCGCATCACGCATGAACATGCCGACCAGATCATCGCCCATGTCCGCGAGAACGGGCTGTCGGTCGACTGGCTGATCGAGACCCACGTCCATGCCGATCACCTGTCGGCCGCGCCCTATATCCAGGATCAGATCGGCGGCAAGATCGGGATCGGGCGGAACATCACGGTGGTGCAGGACACGTTCGGCAAGATCTTCAACGAGGGCACCGAATTCCAGCGTGATGGGTCGCAGTTCGACCGGCTGCTGGACGAGGGCGATACCTACCGGATCGGCGGCCTGACCGCCTTCGCGATCCATACGCCCGGGCATACGCCGGCCTGCATGACCCATGTCATCGGCGATGCCGCCTTCGTCGGCGACACGCTGTTCATGCCCGATGGCGGCTCTGCCCGGGCCGATTTTCCGGGAGGCGATGCCGGCCAGCTTTACGATTCGATCCAGAAGGTCCTGGCCCTGCCGGACGAGATGCGGCTGTTCATGTGCCATGACTATGGACCGAACGGGCGCGAGATTCGCTGGGAAACCACCGTCGCCGAGCAAAAGGCACATAACATCCATGTCGGCGGCGACCGGACGCGTGAGGAATTCATCAAGTTCCGCACCGAGCGCGACGCGACCCTGTCGATGCCGCGGTTGATTATCCCCTCGCTGCAGGTCAACATGCGCGCCGGTGACCTGCCGCCGTCCGACAAGGACGGCAGGACATTCCTGAAGGTCCCGGTCAACACGCTCTAGCAGAGCCAGAGAGAAACACGCATGGACCTGAGACAGATCAACGAAAGCTTCGCCGTCGCCGGCCAGATCACGCCAGAGGATATCCCGCAGATCCGGGACATGGGATACCGGGGGCTGATCTGCAACCGCCCTGATGGCGAAGCGCCCGACCAGTCCGACTACGACAGCATCAAGCAAGCGGCAGAGGAAGCGGGGCTACAGATCCGCTATGTCCCTGTAGATCATGGTCTTCTGCGCGCCGAGGTCGTCGCCGCCTTTCAGGCCGCGATGGACGAGTTGCCGGACCCGGTGCTGGCCTATTGCCGCAGCGGCGCCCGGTCCGCCAATATCTATCAGGTCGCTCAGACCCGGATGCCCTAGACTTGGCGAGCAGGAGCAGGAGACGCCATGAAGATCAGCTCGGATTTGGTCGCGGTCGTGACCGGCGGCGCCTCTGGCCTTGGCGCCGCAGTTGCCGAGACTTTGGCGGGCGCGGGTGCCGAGGTCTGCATCTTCGACTGGAATGGCGCGGCCGGGCGCAAGCAGGCCGATCTGCTGGAATGCGGGTTCGCCGAGGTCGATGTCAGTGACCCTGCCAGCGTCGCCGAGGGGTTTCGGATCGCCGCGAAACAGGGGCGGTTGCGCATCCTGGTCAATTGCGCGGGGATCGGGCCTGCGGCGAAGACCGTTTCCCGCGGCGAGGCGCATGACCCCGAGCTGTTCGAGAAGGTCCTGCAGGTCAACCTGATCGGCAGCTTCAACTGCGCCAGCCAGGCCGCCGCGATCATGGCCGGACTCGACCCGCTGGACAAGGACGGCGGGCGGGGCGTGATCGTCAACACCGCCTCGGTCGCGGCCTATGAGGGGCAGGTCGGGCAGGTGGCCTATGCTGCTTCGAAAGGCGGCATCGTCGGGATGACGCTGCCGATGGCCCGTGATCTGGCGTCATCGGGGGTTCGGGTTTGCTCGGTCGCGCCCGGCCTGTTCCTGACGCCGCTCTTGGAAGGGCTGCCGACGGAAGTGCAGGACTCGCTTGGCGCGCAGGTGCCGTTTCCCGCCCGCCTCGGCAATCCTTCAGAGTTTGCGGCACTCGTCCGGCACATCGTCGAGAATCCGATGCTGAACGGCGAGGTGATCCGGCTTGACGGCGCGATCCGGATGGCGCCGCGCTAGTAGATCAGCCAGACCAGCCCCAGCGTGATCGCCGGAAACGCGGTCAGTATCACGACGCGGACGATATCGGTCAGAACGAAGGGAAAGACCCCCCGGAAGGTCTGGCCGATGGGAATGTCGCGGGCCATGGAATTGATGACAAAGAGGTTCATCCCGACCGGTGGGGTGATCAGCCCGACCTCGACCACGATCAGCACAAGAATGCCGAACCAGAGACCGAAATCCTCTGCCGACATGCCGAAGTCCAGCACCATCATGATCGGAAAGAAGATCGGCACCGTCAGCAGGATCATCGACAGGCTGTCCATGATGCAACCGAAGGCCAGATAGAGCAGCAGGACGACCGACAGGATGATCCAGGGCGACAAGGCCAGCCCGCCGACCCATTCCGCCGTATGCTGCGGCACCTGGGTCAGTGCGAGGAAGCCGTTGAACAGCGCGGCACCCAGCACGATCAGAAAGATCATCGCGGTGGAATTGGCTGTCGCCAGAACGGCTTCGCCGACCTTCTTCAAGCTGAGCCCGCCCGAGAACAGCGCGACCAGACCGGTGCCGGCGGCCCCGACCGCCGCTGCCTCTGTCGGGGTGAAGATGCCGCCATAGATACCGCCGACCACGGCGACGAAGATCAGCAGAACCGGCCAGACCGAAGCCAGCGCCCGGAACCGCGCGCCGTAAGGCATGCGCTCCTCTACGCCGCCCGCATTGGGAACGACCCGGACATAGATCGCGATGCAGATCATGTAGCCGATGGCGGCAAGGATGCCGGGAATGAAGGCCGCAACGAAAAGTTTGGCGATGTTCTGCTCTGTCAGGATCGCGTAGATCACCAGGATCACCGAGGGCGGGATCAGGATCCCGAGGGTGCCGCCGGCGGCCAGCGTGCCCGTGGCCAGCGGGCCGGAATAGCCATAGCGGCGCAGTTCTGGCAGGGCGACCTGGCCCATGGTCGCGGCCGTGGCCAGAGACGACCCGCAGATCGCGCCGAACCCCGCGCATGCCCCGATCGCCGACATCGCGACGCCGCCCTTGCGATGGCCAAGCCAGGCTTCTGCGGCGCGGAACAGCGATGCGGACATGCCGCTCAGCGTTGCGAACTGGCCCATCAGCAGGAACAAGGGCACGATCGAAAGCGAGTAGCTGGAGAAGGTGCCATAGACGAGGTGCTTCATCTGGCTCAGCATCATCGCGGTCGAGCCGGTGACGATGTAGTTGCCCAGAAAGCCGACGGCCAGCATCGCAAGCCCGATCGGGATCCGCAGGAAGATCAGCGCCAAGAGGACGGGGAAGGACCAGAGGCCGATTTCGAAACTGGTCATTTCGCGCCTCCGGCCAAAGCACGGCCCGAGCGCAGGATGCAGTAGAGCGATACGAGCACGAAGACCAGCGCTCCGGCACAGGCAGCGGCATAGGCGATCCATACAGGGAATTGCAGGATGAACGTGGTTTCGCCGTAATCCTTCTTGTCGAGCATCCCGTCCCAGAGACGCCAGCCGATCAGCGCTGCGGCGGTGAACATCAGGATATCCGAGACGAAATCGACAAGCGCGTTCATCGCGCGGCCGAACCGGGGTTGCAGGATATCGACCGTCGCATGGCCGCGCTTGAGCTGGCACCAGGGAAGGAATGCGAAAATCGCGAAACCGACACCGATCTCGACCAGTTCGAAATCGCCTGGGATCGGGCCGAAACCGGGAACGAGGCCCGACAGGGCGCGGCCGGTGATCGAGATGCAGGTCATCACGACCACCGCCAGCAACGCCAGCCCGCCGGCAAAGGCGGTCAGCCGTGCCAGCCCTTCGATGAAGCGCTCAATCGTCCTGCCCACGGTCACCCGGCCTGTCAGGCCGCCCCCAAGTCATACGTCGGGCCGAAAGCGCCGCTTCCGGCCCGGTGGCGTCTCTTACAGCCTGCTTTGACCACTGGCTACCCGCCCGTAAGGCTTCAGCCGCCGTTTTCGGAGATCAGCGCCTTTGCGCGGTCGATCAGCGCCTGACCGTCGATACCACGGCTCTCCATGTCGGCGATCCAACGATCGACCACCGGCCTGGAGGCCGCTTTCCACGCTTCGGCATCTTCGGCGCTGACAGTGTTGATCGTGTTGCCCTGCGCCACTGCCACTTCACGGCCCGGCGCGTCATATTCGGCCATTGTGTCCGCCGCGAACTTGGCGAATTTCTTGCCGGTCGTTTCGTCCAGAATGGCCCGCAGATCGTCGGGCAGGCTCTCGTATTTCGCCTTGTTCATCGCCAGAACGAAGACCGCGGTGTAAAGCGCCTCGTTGCTGGCGAATTCAGTGTGGTTGTTCACCAGTTCCGCCAGCTTCAGGGAGGGTGTGACCTCCCATGGGATGACGGCGCCATCAATGACGCCCTTCGACAGCGATTCCGGAATTGCCGGCACCGGCATTCCGACCGAGGTCGCTCCGAGCTGCGACAGCAGATCGTTGATGACACGGGTCGGGCCGCGCAACTTGAGTCCTTGCATATCATCCATCGTCAGCACCGGCTTGCTGGTATGAATGACGCCGGGCCCGTGGACCCAGCCCGCCAGAACCTTGACATCGCTGTACTCGCTGTCTTGAAAATCCTCTTCGATCATCTGCTCGAATGCCAGCGCGGTCGCGGCGGCGTCGGTCATCATGAACGGCAGTTCAAAGACCTCTGAACGCGGAAAGCGCCCTGGCGTGTAGCCGGGCAATGTCCAGACGATGTCCACCACGCCGTCAACGGCCTGATCCATCAGTTCCGGGGGACGTCCGCCAAGTGCCATGGCATCGAAATGCTCGATCTTGATGCGGCCGCCCGAGGCTTCTTCGACCTCTGCGGCCCAGGGTTTCAAAATATGGGCCGGCACATTGGCTACTGGCGGCAGGAACTGGTGCAGCCGCAGCGTAACCTCCTGCGCCCAGGCGCCGCCGGTCCCGAACGTCAGCGCGCTGGCCGCAACGGTAGTGGCGGCGATTCCCTTGATCATCATGCGTCGTTTCATATTTCCCTCCCGTTTTTGCCGGGGGTGGGCCGTCAGACCCGACACCCGAAGCATCCATTGCCTAGCATCCCGAACCGCCATTCGATGTAAACAGAAATCCGGGCCTTGATGTCTCAGGTATCCGCGATGCGGGTCACAAGGCTGCTCAGACCGTCGATCGTTATCGTGATTTCGTCGCCGGGCCGGACCGCGCCAACCCCGGCCGGCGTGCCGGTCATGATCAGATCACCCGGTTCCAGCCGGACGAGGCCGCTGAGATGGGCGATGATTTCCGCCACTGACCAGATCATCTGCGCAAGGTCGCCTTGCTGGCGCGCTTCGCCGTTCACACGCAACTCTATCGCCCCGCTCTTGGGATGTCCCACGTCGGCGACGCGTGAGAGGGCGCCGCAGGGCGCGGAATGGTCGAACCCCTTTGCCATGTCCCAAGGACGTTTCATCTTCTTGGCGTCGGCCTGGATATCGCGGCGGGTCAGGTCGTTGCCTGCGCCGTATCCCCAGACATGCCCCAAGGCTTCGTCCACCGGGATATCGACACCGCCCCGGCCGATCGCGACCACGAGTTCCACCTCGTGGTGGAGATCGCCAGTGGCCGGGGGATAGGGGACCGTCGCGCCATCCGCGACGATCGCGTCGCCCGGTTTCATGAAGAAGAACGGAGGCTCTCGGATATCGTTGCCCATTTCGCGCACGTGATCCTCATAGTTCCGCCCCACACAGTAGATCCTGCGTACCGGAAACAGGTCCGAACTTCCTGCGATGGCGGCGCTGGCCCGGGGCGCGGGGGTGAAGGCGTAGGTCATGATAGTCTCCGGCTGGCGGGCCCTGTCACGGGCGGCGTGGCGAAATCAATGGCATGGATGCGCGACCGTTGAAACCCTGCTATCACGGGCGCAACAGGGATCAGCAAGGCGACCGATGGCCGATTTCATGTACCAGCTCTATTCCTCGCGGAATTTCGGACCGATCGACAGCACACTGGCGATGCTCGGTCAGCTTGGCTATGCCGGGGTCGAGGGCTATGGCGATCTTCATCCAGACTTAAAACTCGCCCGTAAGGTGCGGGAAAAGCTTGAATATAACGGGCTCGCCATGAGCGCGGGGCATGTCGACTTCGCCCGGGTCCGATCCGAACCGAAGCAGGTCATCTCGATCGCTAAAGAACTGGGGATGGAGGCGATCTTCGTGCCGTATCTGGCCGAGAACGAACGCCCGCGGGATGCAGCGGGCTGGGCTGCTCTCGGGACGGAACTCGCCGAGCGCTCCAAGCCGTTCCAGGACGCCGGTTTGATCTTCGGCTGGCATAACCACGATTTCGAGTTCGCTGGACCTGACGGGGCAGGGAAGCCTCTGGATCTCATGCTGGAGGCGTCCGAAGACCTCGCGCTGGAACTCGACATCGGCTGGGTGAAACGAAGCGGAGAAGATCCGGTCGACTGGATAAGGAAGTATTCGGATCGGATTCATGCACTGCATATCAAGGACATAGCCGCCGAACACCACTCAATGAATGAGGATGGCTGGGCGGATGTGGGCCACGGCATCATGGACTGGCCTGAGATTGCCGCGGCGATCGATCTTATCGGACAGCCGCGCCTCGTGCTTGAACATGACAATCCGAGCGACGACCACCGGTTCGCCGCCTGCTCGATATCGGCGGCGCGCGGGTTCTTTTCGGATGACGGCAAGACGGGAGAGTGACCAGAGAATGCTCGGCGTCGGAATAATCGGCTGCGGCAACATCTCGGCGGCCTATCTGCGACTCTCGCCGCTGTTTTCGGGCTACGAGGTGCGCAAGGTCGCCGATCTCGACATGCAGGCGGCCCGGGCCCGCGCGGCCGCGTTCGAAGTTGAAGCGGTCAGCGTCGAGGATCTGTTATCGGCGCCCGATATCGATCTGATCGTGAACCTGACAGTGCCGGCGGCACATTTCGCGGTTACGAAGCGGATCCTGGAGGCGGGAAAACACACCTATTCCGAGAAACCGCTGGTTCTGACGGTGGATGAAGGCATGGAGCTGCAGCGGATTGCCGGGGCTCGCGGTTTGCGGGTCGGATCAGCCCCTGACACGTTTTTGGGCGGCGCACATCAACTCGCGCGGGCGACACTGGACGAGGGCAGAATCGGACGCGTGGTGGCGGGCAGCTGCCATGTGATGAGCCACGGGATGGAGCATTGGCATCCGAATCCCACATTTTTCTATCAGACGGGTGCGGGGCCGGTGCTCGATGTCGGGCCGTATTACATCGCCAACCTCGTTCAACTGCTGGGACCGGTGCGACGGGTCGCCGCGCTGGCGACATTGGCTTCGCGGACGCGGTTGATCGCGTCGGAGCCGCGCCGCGGAGAAACGATAGAGGTGGGAACCCCGACCAATGTCCATGCCCTGCTCGACTTCGAACAGGGCGCGACGATCACGTTCTCCGCCTCATGGGATGTGTGGAAGCACCGCCACCCGGCGATGGAACTCTACGGAACGGACGGATCGCTGTTTCTGCCTGATCCGAATTTCTTCGGCGGCATCGTCGAAATCGCCGATTCCGAAGGGCAGGTGCGTACGCTGGATCATCCGGACCATCCGTTTTCAGTGACGAATGAAGAGGCGGAGGAGGGCGCTCGCGCCAATTACCGCGCTGCGGGACTTGCCGACATGGTGCAGGCAATCCGCGAAGGCCGCGACCATCGCTGTTCGCTGGAACTGGCTTTGCACGTCGTGGAGGCGCTGACGTCGATCCTGAGATCCGGTGAAGAGGGCCGCTTCATCGAATTGACAACCCGCTGCGCACGTCCCGCTCCGCTGGATCCGGCCCAGGCAAGGACGTTGATGAAATGAGTCGCGGATGGGATAGGATCGCTGCAATGGCTATGTGCTGCACTGTCGCGGGTGCGGCTGTGGCGGGCGATCTGCCGCTGCCGGTGACCGACGACGCCTATATGGCCGTCGATCCCGCCGAAGCAGACCTAGGCCGGTTGCTGTTCTGGGATCCGATCCTCTCGGGCAACCGAAACATCTCTTGCGCGACCTGCCATCACCCGCGTTTTGGCACCTCGGACGGCGTGTCGCTCGGACTGGGCGAGGGTGGTGTAGGTCTCGGGCCTGACAGAGTCGCCGACCCGTCGAACCTTCCCGAGCAACGGATTCCCCGCAATGCCACGGCATTGTTCAACCTGGGCGCATTGGAGTTCCGGGTGCTTTTCCATGATGGCCGGATCGAGGCCGATCCGGCCCGCTCTTCGGGCCTGCGTTCGCCCTTGGAGGATGATATGCTCTTGGGCTTCGACAACGTCCTGTCCGCCCAGACCATGTTCCCGGTGCTCAGCCCCGACGAGATGGCCGGCCATTACGCCGAGAATGACGTCTCGAAGGCGGTACGACAGGGTCGGATCACCGGGCCGGGCGGGGCCTGGGACATCATCGCCGCGCGTGTCGGTGCAATCCCGCAATATCGCCAGCGTTTCAATGCTGTATATCCAGAAGTTGAAGCGGGACGACCGATTGCGTTCACGGATATCTCGAACGCCGTTGCAGCCTTCGTCGCCTTCGAGTGGCGGTCTGACACGAGCGCTTTCGACAGGTTTCTGCGGGGTGAGGCGACCCTGATCGCCCAGGCTGAAACCGGGATGGGACTGTTCTACGGCAAGGCGGGATGCGCCGCCTGCCATTCCGGCCCGTTCCAGACCGACCATGCGTTTCATGCGATGGGTGTTCCACAGATCGGACCGGGCAAGGCCGAGCGGTTCGAGACCCATGCACGGGATGTCGGCCGGATGCGGGTGACCGGGCGAGCAGAGGATGCCTATGCGTTCCGCACGCCCTCGCTGCGAAATATCGGCGCGACCGCACCCTATGGTCACGACGGCGCCTATTCCGATCTGAGGGCGTTCATCGAGGCTCATCTTGACCCGGCGCAGGCTCTTTCGCGCTATGATCGGGCGCAGGCGATGCTGCCGGAGCTGGACGGGGCTAAGGACTGGCGCGCGCTGGACGATACAGCAGAACGCGACGCGATCGCGTCGGCGGCCAAGGGATCGCCTGTCTTGCTCGATCAGACCGAGATCGACGCGATCATCGCCTTTCTGGATGCTCTGACCGATCCGGTTGCGCTTGAAGGACGGCTCGGAATTCCCGGCTCGGTTCCGAGTGGCCTGCCGATTGACCGCTGATCATCCGGCCGTCACGAGATGAATGCCGCCGAAGGGCGTACGCCATAGCTCGCCTTCCATATTGGCCGGAAGGGTGATCCAGTCGGATCGACTGCCATCGGGCCATATGACGCGCAGTTCGGCTTCAACGGCGCTGCCCAGCCCGACATGCACCGGGCCGATCTGGCCGCCTGCATGGCCGCCGCCCACGGTCAGTTCACGGGCCCGGATATGGCCCTCGGCGTCGCGCAGTTCGACCCACCCCCCGATCGCAAAGCCGTTCGCGCCGTCTTGCCGGGGCGTGATCTTCAGCCAGTTGCCGGAATTCTCGGTGACGTTCCGATAAAGCTCCGTCGGCGCGCGGCGGTTGACGACGACGAGGTCCAGCCGCCCGTCCCCGTCGAGATCAGCGAGCGCTGCGCCGCGCGATCGTTCCGTCGTGGCTATCCCCGCCGCCTCCGCCGCCTCGCGGAAGGTTCCGTCCGGCTGCTGCATCAGCAGGTTGTTCGGATCCTTCATCGCGTTCGACGGCATCTGGTCGACATTGCCCTTGGCGATGAAAAGATCATCCAGGCCGTCATTGTCCACATCACCGAACTCGGCATGCCAGCCGGTGGACGGCCGGCCGTCATCTCCGATGAAGGGCCGTTGCGCGTAGGTGCCTGTGTCGAACGGCGCGGCAACGAATCCGCTCGGGGTTGAAAGCTGCAGCAACTGGTCGGCCATCGAGGTCAGCATCAGGTCCGGTCGCCCGTCGCCGGTGATGTCCCGGCTGGCGATCCCCATGCCCCAGATCGAGATCGGCTGCCAGCCGTCGCTCGGCCCCAGAAAGCGCGACTCGTCGGGTCGGTACATCTGCTCGCTGCCGCCGGTGATGTAATAGTGGCGATCGTTCGACAGCCGCAGGTCGGCTCCACCGCGCCGCGACCAGTCGGAAAAAAGCATCGACAGCGTGCAGTAGCCGGGTTCCAGAAGCACCGGATCGCCATAACCCGTATCCCGGTTCCGATAGAGTTCATTGGCGTCGCAGGCGCGGAACGGACCCTCGGGATCGTCACGATCGACATAGTTGCCGAAGGCGAGTGTCGGCCAATCCTCGTCGGCCTCCCAGGTCGCGCTGAAAGCCGTCGTCCAGCGCCCGGTCGGAACGAAGCCCCAGTCCCGGTCCGCCTCTGCGAAGCGACAGTCGCCAAGCCCGCGATAAAGATGGTTCAGCCCGACCCGCAGCACGGCCAGGTCAAGCAGCCCATCACTATCGATATCCAGCGGATATGCGCCGGTTACCCCGGTCAACGGTTCGAAACCGGCATCGTCGAATGACCAGTTCTCGCCGTCTATGCGATTGCGATAAAGCCGTGCGGGATTGGCGCCTCCGGCTGCGAAAAGATCTGGCCGGGCATCACCGTCACAGTCAAGGACCGCGATCCCGCCACCCACGAAATGCTCCCAACCGCCGTCATAGACATGTTGTTCGGGCAGTGCGGTCGAACGATCGCTGAACCGCGGTTCGGCGTAGGCGGGAAGGGCCAGCAGGCAGGCCAGCGCGGTTCTGGCAATGGTCATCGCGGCGACGCGGTCTCTGCCCTGACGGCGGCGTCGGTCGCCATCTCCAGGGCCAGCGCAGCGGCGCCCTGCGCCCAGAGCAGATCGCCCCAGGCGTGGATTTCGACCTTCGGCAGCGGGCGTCCCGTCTGCAGGGTCAGGTTGGCCATTTCGGTAAGCACCTCCTCTGCATAGAGGTAGTCGTAGCGCAGCCGTTCGCCAGACAGAAGGATCAGCGACGGATCGAAAACATTGACGATATTGGCCAGCCCCACGGCCAGGTAGCGCCCTGCGCGGTGGAAGATTGCGCGAGCCGCCTCGTTGCCCGCTTTGGCGTGGTCGTAGAGGCTCTCCAGCATGACATGCGGCGGCGTCGGACCGCGATTGCCCCAGTTGAGCGCGGTCGAGGCTTCGCGGACCAGCGCGTAGTCCGCGACGTAAGCCTCCAGGCAGCCGCGCTGCCCGCAGCGGCAGAGCGCACCGTCCAGTTGCACCTTGGTGTGGCCAAGCTCGGTGCCCAGCCCGCGTGACCCGCGATAAAGCCGGTGGTTCAGCACCAGTCCCATGCCCACGCCGTGTTCGATCGTGACCGAGGCGAAGTCGGACAGACTGCGCCCGGCACCGAACCAGAGTTCGGCGAGGGTCACCATGTTTGCATCATTGTCGATCGCGACGGGCCTGCCGATGCGGGCCTCGAGCACCGACCGGACTGGCAGATTTGCCTCGCGGATCAGTGGCGACCAATGGACGATGCCTCTTTCATGATCGACGAATCCCGGCAGGCCGAGTCCCACGGAAGCCAGTTGAGACAGTGACAGATCGGCGTCGGCTAGAGCGGCGCGCATCACCGACTCGGCCGCTTCGATCACCTCGTCGAAATCGTGCTGCAGACCGGCGCTGTCGCGGCTGGACTGACCGATGCGGTTCCCGGCGAAATCGAGGATGACGGCGGTATGCCGATGATCCGACAGCTTGATGCCGGCCACGTATCCTGCCTCGGGTCGCACCTGCAGCGCTACCGGCGGACGGCCGCGTCCGCTGTCGCCATCGCGGCGCGGGGCATTCGCCTCGCGGATCAAACCGGCCTCGATCAGTTCGGCAGTCAGCGACGTCACCGACCCCGGACTGATCGACAGCTCGCGCGCGACATCCACCCGCGGGATCAAGCCCGCAGCACGGACGCAATCGAAGATCTGCTGCTTCAATCCGCGGTTCTCGTATGGCGTCGAGACGTTAAGCGGTCCGCAGCCCAGGACGGATGGTGCGGGCGCGTCGGAAGCTGTCTCGAGCAAACCCATTTAATTTGATCCTCGAATTAAAAACACTGATATCGCGGCGGCGTTGAGGTGAAAGGGTCAATCTTGCTGACGAATTCGGAAGAATGGCGCGCCGATGCAGTGTAATCCGCCAAGTTTAAATTTGACAACTGAATTTAATGTGGCAGTATCGTGGCAGCCCGATTGAAACCGGGGCCGCCCTGAAGGGCACAACCACTTGGGAGGAACACGATGCGCAAGACGCTCACACTCGCCGCCGTTCTGGCGGCGTCCGTTTCCAGTTTCGCACTGGCCGAAGGCAAGACCATCGGCGTCAGCTGGTCCAATTTCCAGGAAGAGCGCTGGAAGACCGACGAGGCCGCGATCAAGGCGGCTCTGGAGGCTTCGGGCGACAGCTATGTCTCGGCAGACGCCCAGTCGTCTTCGTCCAAGCAGCTTTCCGACATCGAAAGCCTTGTGGCACAGGGTGTCGATGCGCTGATCATTCTGGCGCAGGACGCTCAGGCCATCGGTCCCGCCGTCCAGCAGGCCGCTGACGAAGGCATCCCGGTCGTCGCCTATGACCGGCTGATCGAGGATCCGCGGGCCTTCTACCTGACCTTCGACAACGTCGAGGTTGGCCGGATGCAAGCTCGGGCCGTGCTCGAGGCAGCGCCCGAAGGCAACTACGTCATGATCAAGGGCTCGCCCACCGATCCCAATGCGGACTTCCTCCGCGGCGGCCAGCAGGAAGTGCTGCAAGAGGCGATTGACAGCGGCGCGATCACCATCGTCGGCGAAGCCTATACCGACCAGTGGCTGCCCGCCAACGCGCAGCGCAACATGGAACAGATCCTGACCGCCCAGAACAACGAGGTCGACGCGGTGGTCGCCTCGAACGACGGCACCGCCGGTGGCGCTGTCGCCGCGCTGACCGCGCAGGGCATGGAGGGTATCCCGGTCTCGGGTCAGGACGGCGACCATGCCGCGCTGAACCGTGTCGCCAAGGGCACCCAAACCGTCAGCGTCTGGAAGGACGCACGCGACCTCGGCAAGGCGGCGGGCGAGATCGCCGTGGCGCTGGCCGGCGGAACCGAGATGTCCGGAATCGAGGGCGCCCAGGAATGGACCTCGCCGGCCGGGACCACACTTTGGGCGAAATTCCTCGAGCCTGTGCCGATCACGAAGGACAATCTGAGCGCCGTCGTCGACGCGGGCTGGATCACCCAGGAGGCGCTTTGCCAGGGCGTCGAAAATGGCCCGGCGCCCTGCAACTGAGCTTGACGCGCTGACGCAATGACGCGCGCCGCGCCGGACGGGTTCCGGCGCGGTGACGAACATCCCGTGCGAGGTATCGAATGACCGACTCTGCGCAGCCGGCCTCCGGGCGGAAGAAATCGTTCTTTCAGACCATGGAAGTCGATACCCGCCTCATGGGCATGATCGGCGCTTTCGTGCTGGTCTGCATCATCTTCAATCTGATGACGGACGGGCGCTTCCTGACGCCCCGAAACATCTTCAACCTGACGATCCAGACGGTCAGCGTCGCGATCATGGCGACGGGAATGGTCTTCGTGATCGTGACCCGGCATATCGACCTGTCGGTCGGATCGCTGCTTGCCACCTGTTCGGCGATGATGGCGATGACGCAAGCCGTCTGGTTGCCCAACCTCTTCGGGTTGAGCCTTGGCAGCCCGCTTATCGCGCCGTTGGCGATCGCAGCGGGTCTTGTGACAGGAGCCTTGATCGGCGGCTTTCACGGCTGGGTCATCGGCTATCTGGGTGTACCGGCATTCATCGTGACGCTTGGCGGGCTTCTGGTCTGGCGCAACGTCGCCTGGTATCTGACCAACGGTCAGACCATCGGTCCGCTCGACGAGACGTTCCAGCTTTTCGGCGGTATCAACGGGACGCTCGGCGAAACCGCCAGCTGGGTGCTTGGTCTGGTCGCGGTCGCGGTCGCGGTTTTCGGGCTGTGGCAGGCGCGCCGCGCCAAGATCGCGCATGATTTCCCGGTCAAGCCGGTCTGGGCCGAGGCTTTGCTTGCCAGCGTGCTCGGCGCGGCGATCCTCGGATTCGTCGCGGTCCTCAACGCCTACGAAATTCCGGCCCCTCGCCTGGCCCGGCTTTTTGCCGATCGGGGCGAGACTATGCCGGAGGGCTACACCGCAAGCTACGGGGTACCCTATTCGGTACTGCTGCTGGTCGCTGTCGCCGTGGTCATGACGTTGGTGGCACGGCGCACGCGGCTGGGCCGCTACATCTTCGCGACCGGTGGAAACCCGGATGCTGCAGAACTTTCTGGCATCAACACCCGGATGCTGACGGTAAAGGTCTTCGTGATCATGGGCCTTCTGGCGGGCCTTTCGGCGGTGGTCGCTTCGGCGCGGCTTTCGTTTCATTCCAACGATATCGGCACGCTCGACGAACTTCGCGTCATCGCGGCCGCTGTGATCGGCGGCACTGCGCTTTCAGGCGGGATCGGCACGATCTACGGGGCGATCCTTGGTGCGCTGATCATGCAGTCGCTGCAATCGGGTATGGCGATGGTCGGCGTCGACGCGCCGTTCCAGAACATCGTCGTCGGATCGGTTCTGGTCCTCGCCGTGCTGATCGACATCATCTACCGCAAGCGCTTGGGGGCAAAGTGATGGACCAGATCGACAGAACCGGAACCCCCCTGGTCGAGATGCGCGACATTTGCGTGTCGTTCGGCGGCATCCATGCGGTCGACCATGTGACGGTCGATCTTTATCCCGGCGAGGTCGTGGGCCTTCTGGGGCACAACGGCGCGGGCAAGTCGACGCTGATCAAGGTGCTCTCTGGCGCCTACCATGCCGATAGCGGCGAGATCTTCGTCGATGGCAATAAGGCGACGATCAACAACCCCCGCGACGCCCGCAGCTACAATATCGAGACGATCTACCAGACACTGGCCCTGGCGGACAATCTCGACGCGGCTTCGAACCTGTTTCTCGGGCGAGAGCTGACGACGCCGCTTGGCTTCGTCGACGAGGCCGCGATGGAGGCCGAGACGCGCAAGATCATGGGTCGGCTGAACCCTAACTTCAAGAAATTCGCCGATCCGGTCTCTGCACTCTCGGGCGGCCAGCGGCAATCGGTGGCGATTGCCCGCGCGGTCTATTTCAACGCCCGCATCCTGATCATGGACGAACCCACCGCAGCACTCGGCCCGCAGGAAACGCAGATGGTTGCCGAACTGATCGACGAGCTGAAGCGGCAGGGGCTGGGGATCTTCCTGATCGACCATGACGTGCATCAGGTGAAGAAGCTTTGCGACCGGGCAAGCGTGATGAAGAACGGCCAGCTGGTCGGCACCGTGATGGTCGACGAAGTGACCGAGGATGACATCCTCGGCATGATCATCCTTGGCAAGCAGCCCGAAAAGGCCGCCTGATGTTTCTTGGCCTCGATCTTGGTACCTCCGGTCTCAAGGGCGTGCTGATCGGGGAGGACCAAGCGATCCATGCCGAAGCCTCGGCGCCGCTTTCCGTTTCGCGGCCGCACACGGGCTGGTCCGAACAGGCCCCCGCCGAGTGGCTGGCGGCGGCGGAGACGGTGTTCGACGCGCTCGCGGCTGAGAAGGGGCTGAAGGCGGTCCGCGCGATCGGGCTTTCGGGGCAGATGCACGGGGCGACGTTGCTCGACGCGTCCGATCAGGTGCTGCGGCCCTGCATCCTGTGGAACGATACGCGCAGCCACAAGGAAGCCGCAAAGCTCGACGCCGATCCGCAGTTCCGCCGGATCAGCGGCAACATCGTCTTTCCCGGGTTCACCGCGCCGAAACTCGCTTGGGTGAGGATGAATGAACCGGAGATCTTCCGCAGGATCGCCAAGGTCCTGCTGCCCAAGGATTACCTGCGGCTCTGGCTGACCGGTGAGCATGTCGCCGAGATGTCGGATGCCGCCGGCACCAGCTGGCTCGACACCGGAAGGCGGGATTGGGCGGATGAGTTGCTGCATGCCACTGAACTGGAGCGCCACCATATGCCGCGGCTTGTCGAGGGCTCCGAGGCGTCCGGCAGCTTGCGCGCGGAACTCGCGTCGCGATGGGGGTTGTCCAACGACGTCGTGGTCGCGGGCGGTGGCGGGGACAACGCGGCTTCCGCGATCGGAATGGGCGTGGTTTCGGCCGGGCAGGCCTTCGTCTCGCTCGGCACGTCGGGGGTGCTCTTCGCCGCGAATGACGGCTACCGGCCCGATCCGCCGACGGCGGTCCATACGTTCTGTCATGCGCTGCCGGATACGTGGCACCAGATGGGGGTAATCCTATCGGCGACGGATGCGTTGAACTGGTTCGCCCGCATTGCCGGGAAGGCACCTGCCGAGCTGACCGACGGGCTTGGCCCGTTGAAGGCTCCGGGCTGCACGACGTTCCTGCCGTATCTCGGAGGCGAACGCACGCCGCTGAACGATGCCTCGATCCGCGGCGCCTTCACGGGGCTCGATCACGCGACAGACACCGAAGGAGCGACCCGCGCTGTGCTGGAAGGCGTGACCTTCGCGATCCGCGACTGCCGCGACGCGCTGGCCGCGACAGGCACGAGGATCGACCGGCTTCTGGCCGTCGGCGGCGGCAGCCGCTCGGACTATTGGTTGTCGGCGATTGCGACCGCGCTTGAGACATCTGTGGATATTCCCGTGGCCGGAGATTTCGGCGGCGCATTCGGCGCGGCGCGCCTCGGCCAGATGGCCGGGACCGGGGTAGGGGCCGAGATCGCGACCCGGCCCGCAATAGACCATTCCATCGACCCCGATCCCACGCTCATCGAGGCGTTCTCCGAGGGTCATGCCGCCTATGTGGCGGCCCGAAACGCAATCAGGGGGCTGAGATGACCAAATTCTTTGAAGGTATACCGAAGATCACCTACGAGGGTCCCGACAGCGACAACGACTTTGCCTTCCGTCATTACGATGCCGACGAAGTGGTCATGGGTCGGCGGATGGAGGATCACCTGCGCTTCGCGATCGCGTATTGGCACAGCTTCGCCTGGCCCGGCGGCGATCCGTTCGGCGGGCAGACCTTCGACCGACCGTGGTTCGGCGACACGATGAAGCTGGCCAAGCTGAAAGCCGATGTCGCCTTCGAGATGTTCGATATCCTCGGCGCGCCCTTCTTCTGCTTCCACGATGCCGACGTGCGCCCCGAAGGCGATACGTTTGCCGAGAGCAGGCGGAACCTCGAAGAGATCGTCGATTATTTCGCCGGCAAGATGGATGGCGCGAAGACGCGGTTGCTTTGGGGCACGGCCAACATGTTCAGCCACCGCCGCTGGATGGCCGGCGCGGCCACCAATCCCGACCCGGACGTCTTCGCTTATGCGGCTGCAACGGTAAAGAGCTGCATGGACGCCACGAAGAAGCTGGACGGCGCGAATTATGTGCTTTGGGGCGGACGCGAAGGCTACGAAACCCTGCTGAACACCGACCTGACCCGCGAGGCGGAACAGGCCGGGCGGTTCCTGCAGATGGTCGTCGAATACAAGTACAAGATCGGTTTCGAAGGAGCGATCCTGATCGAGCCCAAGCCGCAAGAGCCGTCGAAGCACCAGTATGACTACGACGTGGCCACGGTTTACGGTTTCCTGCGCCGGTTCGGTCTGGAAAAGGAAGTGAAGCTCAATATCGAGCAGGGCCACGCGATCCTCGCCGGTCATTCCTTCGAACATGAACTGGCGCTTGCCCGGTCGCTCGGCATCCTCGGCTCGATCGACATCAATCGGAACGACTACCAGTCGGGTTGGGACACCGATCAGTTTCCGAACAATGTGCCCGAGGTGATGCTGGCCTATTACGAGGTCCTCCAGATGGGCGGGTTCACCACCGGGGGCACCAATTTCGACGCGAAGTTGAGGCGGCAAAGCATTGATCCGGCTGATCTTGTGCTTGCCCATGTCGGCGGGATGGACACTTGCGCTCGCGGGCTGAAATCGGCGGCGCGGATGCTGGAAGACGGCAAGCTGGAAGACGCAAGGACCGCGCGCTATGCCGACTGGGACAAGGAACGGAACCTCGCGATGCTGGAAGAGGGCGATCTGGAAAGCATCGCCAAACGGGTGGAGGCCGAGAATATCAACCCCGAACCCCGTTCCGGTCGGCAGGAACGCCTGGAAAACCTCGTGAACCGCTACGTTTGAACGGGCGGGAGGACCACGGGTCACCGCGAAGCCAGAGCCCAGTCGCGGAAAGCGTCTACTGCGGACTGTCTATGGGGATCCCCCGCCGAGACCGACAGAAGGTAATAGCCGAACCGCTCCCGCACGACGACATTCGAAAGCTGGACCAGACTGCCTTGGGTCAGGTCGTCTTCGATCATTGCGGGCGGGCATAACGCGACGCCCTGGCCAGACAGCGCCGCGGCGCGCAGCAGGTTGAAATCCTCGAATACCGGGCCCGGAACATCTGCGCCCAAGGTTGTGCCGGCACGGCCAAGCCAGCCGGTCCAGCCGCTGGTATCGGTGTCATGCAGAAGGCCGGCGTCGAGAATTTCATCGGCCGTCGGGTTCGGCCCCGAGAACGACGACATCAGACCGGGGCTGCAGACCGGAGCGCTTGCACCCGGCAGAAAGAGGTCGGATGTGACGCCCGGCAAGAGGGGGGCGGCGTCGGAGTAGATGAACGCAAGATGCACGTCGCGGAAATCGACGTCATGCCCATGCAGCGCGTAAATCACCCGGATCGGGACATCGGGATGCGCGGCGCGAAACCCGGACAGGCGCGGAATCAGCCAGCAGATGGCGACCGATGGAACTGCCGCAATAACAAGGGGTTCCGGGCCTGATCTAAGCTTGGCTCTGCCGCAGGCTGCGTCGATCTCTCCCAGCGCGAGCGAAAGGCCGCGCGCAAGCTCCTCACCATGCGGCAAAAGGCGCGGCCGACCCTTCCGCCGGTCGAATAGCGGCTTGCCCAGCCATTCCTCGAGATGCCGGACCTGATGGCTGACCGCCGATTGCGTGACGAAGAGCGCCTCGGCGGCCGCATTGAAGCTGCCAAGGCGGACGACCGCCTCGAAAGCGCGCAGGGCATTGAGAGGTGGATGAGACATGATGCCGTCGCGGTTGAGATATTCTCATGTAGTGCATGAAATACCGTCTTTTGACAAGCAACGTCCCGGACTCCAATCTGGACACAGGCAAACCAATCCAATTCATTTGCGCGGGAGCAAGAAGATGCAGCGTGAGCGACTTCAGAACTATGTCGGGAACGGCGACAAGGCGCCCGCGACCTTTTCGAATGTTGAGATGCAGCGCCGCCTGGCCGGCATCAGGAACTACATGGGCAACAACGATATAGATGCGTCCCTGTTCACCAGCTATCATTGCATCAACTATTACTCCGACTTCCTCTACTGCCAGTTCGGTCGGCGATACGGGTTGGTGGTCGATCACGACAATGCCACATCGGTCAGTGCCGGCATAGATGGCGGACAACCGTGGCGGCGCACCTCCGGCGGAAGGAACGTGACTTACACGGATTGGCAGAAGGACAATTATTTTCATGCGATCCGCAGCCTTACCGGGGGCGCCAAACGGCTGGGAGTCGAGTTCGATCATATCACCATCGAGACGCTTGATCTGCTGAAGGCCGAGTTTCCGCAGATGGAATTCGTCGATATCGCCGCGGCCTCAATGCGCCTGCGGATGATCAAGTCTACCGAAGAGATCGTGCATATCGAGAAGATGACCCGCATCGCCGATATCGGCGGCGCGGCCTGCGTCGAGGCAATCGGCGTCGGTATCCCCGAACATGAAGTAGCCCTGCATTCGACCGCCACCATGGTCCGCGAGATCGCCAGGGTCTGGCCGGACGGCGAATTGCTTGATACCTGGACCTGGTTCCAGTCGGGCATCAACACCGACGGTGCCCACAACCCCGTTACCAGCCGCAGGATCGAACGCGGCGACATCCTGTCGCTCAACTGCTTCCCGATGGTTGCGGGCTACTATGTCGCGCTGGAGAGGACGCTCTTCGCCGAAGAGGCAAGCGACGAACATATCAGGTTGTGGCAGATAAACTGCCATGTGCATGACCGCGGCAAGGAACTGCTGGTTCCGGGTGCGAAATGCTCGGACATCGCCAAGGAGTTGAACGAGATCTATGCCGCCCACGATCTGCTGCAGTACCGCAGCTTCGGCTACGGACACTCGTTCGGCGTCCTCTGCCACTATTACGGCCGCGAAGCGGGGCTGGAATTGCGCGAGGATTGCGACACCGTGCTGGAACCGGGGATGGTGATCTCGATGGAGCCGATGATTACCATCCCGGACCATTTGCCAGGTGCGGGCGGCTACCGCGAGCACGACATCCTTGTGATAGAGGAGGCTGGCAACCGCAACATCACCGGCTTCTCGTACGGACCGGACCATCTGATCGTGAAAAAATCGGCAAAGGCCGCCTGATCGTGCTTTCAGTAGAAGCGGGATTGTCGAGCGAACACGGAAGCGGACCGGAGCGATGAGAGCCTGCTCAGTACCGGGAAGTTTCAACGGTCTCGGTGCGCGGTTTTAAGATGATTTGGCTCCGGCGGTAGGGATCGAACCTACGACCAATTGATTAACAGTATCCCACAGGGGTCCTAACGGCAGATAGCGACAGCTAGCGTGAGCCTACAAAGTCATGCAAAAACAATGACTTGAAGTCGTTGCGTGATAATGGGAGAATGTCCTAGGCAATCCTAGAGTGCTAGCATGGTGCTAGCATGTGCATAGGAGAACCACATGCCAAAGCTCACGAAGACATACATCGACAAGGTGGAAACGCCCGCCTCGGGATACGAGATTCATTGGGACGATAAGGTGGGCGGCTACGGCCTGCGCGTCACCGCGAGCGGGGTCCGCGCCTTCGTCGCCCAGGGGCGGGTGAACGGGAAGGCGGTCATCATCACCATCGGGCGATACGGCCTCTATACCGAGGCGCAGGCGCGGGAGAAGGCGCAAAGCCTACTTCAGCAGATGCGCGACGGGATCGACCCGCGCGCCGCTAAGAAGCAGCTTGAGGCTGAAAGCGTCACGCTCAAGGAAGTGTTCGACAGCTACCTAAGCCGCCCCGGCAAGCTCAAGGAGAGCACGAAGGATTGGTATCGTTTTTTCATCCAGAAGACCTTCAAGGACTGGCAGGACGTGCCGGTGGTCAACATCACCCGCGACATGGTGAAGACCCGTCACGCTGAGTTGGTTAAGAACGGTCTCAAGGGGAAGAAGCGGAAGGGTGGGGCACCGGGCAGCGCCAACAGCGCTATGGTTGTCCTGCGCATCATCCTAAACTACGCTGCCGACGAGCATGTTCTTCCTGACGGAACGCCGCTGATCCCGCACAACCCCGTGGCGGCAATGAAACGCCATTGGGCACCGGCAGGTGATCGGACTGACCGATACGTTCCCTTCGACAAGGTTGGCGAGGTCTGGAACGCACTGCACGACGCCCGCCTGACCGCCCGGAACCGCGATGCGCTGGCCGGGATCAATTTCGTGCTGTTCTTGATGACCACAGGTTGCCGCCGCTCCGAGGCCGCACGGCTCCGGTGGAGCGAAGTTCACATCGACAAGGACGACCCCGCCAAGTCGTATTGGTTCCTTGGTGACCGTAAACAAGGCAAGCCGATCATGCTGCCGCTCTCAACCGCCACCGTGAAGGTTCTGGAAGCCTGCGAGAAGGTGGACGGGAACGACCATGTTTTCCCGAGCCGTGGGAAGGCCGGGCATATCACCGATCCGCGCGCTGTGCTGGACGAGGTGGACAAGGTGGCGGGGCGCATTGTCGGGGCGCACGGGCTTCGCAAGACGCTCTCCAACATCTCGCAGCGCGAATGCCGCATCGAGAAGTTCAGGACCGACCTGCTGATTGGCCACAAGCCTGCCCAAGAGGACGTGACGAGCAGGGCGTATCTTGATCTTACCGACCTCCGCTGGCTCTACCCCGAGATCGAGCAGATCGGCGCGTGGATCGAGGAAAAGGGACTGGTTGCTGCCGGGAAGAACGTGGTCACGCTCCCCGCTCGGGCATAACGCCCCGAAAATTTCGCGCAGCGCTCGGGGATCGGGGTTGGCCGGGGGCAGGGTGGCTCCCGGCGCGATCCGCGGCTGTAGCGGTGCTATTGTTGCTCATCTGGAAATTAATTGTTCCACAAAATCTTCAAAAACGGGCATCCCATTTCGTTTCACGAATTGACATGGCGCGTGACCTCTGATTTAATGCACTTACTTTCGCGCACTAATCGGTCCGGGACCGCGTGAAAGAAGTCCTCCTGAGCAGGCGTTGACGAAACCAATCGTCCGCCTGCTTTTGCTTTGCAAGGTGGGGGACGGCATCATCGCGAAAGGGAGATGCCATGCTTATCGATTATACAGAAACGAACATTGAAGAGGCTCTGGACGACCTCGTTGCCTCGGGAGAGGTCGTCAAGACTGCTCACGGCTACTTCACTACGTTCCACGAGGCTCATTTTCCTGCGACCGATCCGACTCAGTCGCGCGCTATCCTGGCACTGATCCTCGCCTTCGATCTCAATCCCGGAGACTTCATCTCGATTGGCTTCTACTCGGATGGGGCAGAAGTTCGCGTGAACCGGGTCGAATAGAACCGAGGAGTGCGGTTCGAGACCGTCCCGCTTCGGCGGGGCGGGTTTCCATCCGAGTGCAGGTCGTCGTTGCCGACCTCACGAAAGCTAAGCTAGCATAACCCTACAACAGCAGCCTGCCACTAAATGTTGTGTCAGGCATCGGCACCCCGAAACCGGCTGGGTTCTCGCCGGGCATCAATTCGGGAGTTGCCCGTATGGCCCAGAAAGAACCGACCTTCGAGGAACTGTGCGCCCAGTTCGCATACGTCCCTCGCAACCGCCCCCTGTCTGCCGCTGAGGTGTCCAAACTGATTGGGGTTCACCCCGTGACCGTCGACCAATGGCGTCTACGGGGCACCGGCCCGCGCTACTTCAATCCGCGCGGCACCCGGCGTTGCTGGTATGCCGAGCCGGACGTGCTGGCTTGGCTGGCGTCGGGCGAGAAGCGCAGCACCAGCGAAACCGCTGCCTGAGCCGACCCATTGAACATGAATACGAACGTCAGCCGCCCGTATGCGGAACACAGCAAGAGTGCGCCTGTCTTGGGCGTGCCCGTGAAACAGCGCAGTCATAGCCGCGCTGACCGACCTTTCACAAAAAGCGGCCGGGTGTATGGGGCACACCCGACCGCTTACAGGACCTTGAGCAGTGCCCCAGCCAAACCAGATACGAAAGGACTGCGACATGAGCAGTATGCGACAGGCTGGTAGGACCGGCAACGACACCTTGCACATGGATGCGAAGGGGGTGCGGCATGGCTGAGATCCCCGAGAACAAACCATTCGCGCCCGGCGAGTTTGACGCCATCCTGAACAACATGAAGCTGCTCAAGCAGTCTCAGGAGTTTAGGCCGCTGCCTGAGTTGCCCGCGGTCCAAGCGGTGCCGCTATCCTTCCCGCCCGGCGTTGCAGGGCAGATTGCCCAATTCATCTATGACTCCGCCCCTCGCCCCGTGCCAGAGGTTGCGGTCGTTGGCGCGCTTGGGTTTCTGGCAGGTATTTGCGGGCGGCAATGGCAGCTCCCAGGATCGGGTCTGAATGTCTACCTCATCCTCGTGGCAAGGTCTGCTATCGGGAAGGAAGCTATGCTAAGCGGCGTCTCTAAGCTCGTCCTCGCAATTTCTCGGGACGTTCCGACAGCAAGCCGGTTCGTTGACTTCACGGAGTATGCTAGCGGTCCCGCACTGGTGAAGGCTTGCGTGGGCAACCCGTGCTTTGTGAATGTCAGTGGTGAGATCGGTCGCCGCATCAAAGGCATGTCTACGGCGAGGTCCACCGACCCGCTAAGCACCCTACGGACCCAGATGACGAACCTCTACCACAAATCCACTCAGGATTCGACGGTCGGGGGTATCGGATACAGCGCCACCGACAACAACGTCGCTTCGGTCATTGGCGTCAGCTACAGCATGATCGGGGAAACGACACCGGGCACGTTTTTGGAATCGCTCACTACGGAGATGATGGAGGACGGCTTCATGTCGCGTCTTACCATCATCGAGTATGAAGGAGAGCGTCCAGACCGGAACCGCGCACCCCTCGCGAAGCCTCCCGCGCACCTTGTCGGCAAGCTCGTGGCGCTGGTCTCGCAGGCGGATAACCTAGCCTTCAAGAACCTGACGCAGCCCGTTGGCAGGACTGAAAGCGTCGCTTTCACGATGGATGCGTTTGAAGATGAGTGCGATCAGCGCATCAAAGCGAGCGGAACAAACGAGTCGCGGCGGCAGATGTGGAACCGCGCGGCATTGAAAGCTGCCCGGATTGCGGGCCTCTTGGCGGTCGCGGACAATTACCTGACCCCGTGCATCACCGATGACCACATTGACTGGGCTATCGGTCTGGTCCGCCGTAAGCGTCCGGTCTGCCTGCACTGCCGCGCATAGAGTGTGTTCGATAGTGTCCGCTTTGGATGGCGGACACTACGGAGCAGGGAATGGCGCGTCGGACGAAGCGGCTTTGGACGGATGAAGAGAAGCGGACGATCTGCTTTCAGACGACGGCAGCGGGCGTTTCTGTGGCGCAGGTTGCACGCCGCTATGCGATGAACGCGAACATGATTTTCAAATGGTTGCGCGATCCTCGGTATGCGCCTGACCCTGAAGGGGTTGAGGAACTGGCGACGGAAGCACCCTGCTTTCTGCCTGTAGAGATTATTGATCGCCCCCAGAGGGATACTCCTGCACCGACACCCGAACCTACGTCTGTGCAAAGTGCGATTGAGATCGATATCGCTGGTGGCCACCGACTGAGGATTATCGGTGGCTATGACCCCGAGGCTTTGGCCCGGTTGATCCGAGGTCTTTCCGCATGATCCCGGTTCCGGTGAACACGCGGGTCTGGCTTGCGGCTGGCGTGACCGACATGCGGCGTGGATTTACGACGCTGGCAGCCCAAGCCGAGCAGACGCTGAAGCAGGATCCATTTGCAGGCCACATGTTCGTCTTCCGCGGTCGGCGGGGTGATCTGATCAAGATCATATGGTGGGATGGTCAGGGCGCGTGCCTGTTCAGCAAACGGCTTGAGAAGGGCCGGTTTGTTTGGCCATCGGCCAAAGAGGGTAAGATCGCCCTGACGGCCGCCCAGTTGGCGATGCTGCTGGAGGGCATCGACTGGCGGTTGCCCCAACGTAGCTGGAAGCCGCTCAAGGCGGGATAAACCGCTTGGAGCAAGTCTGCGGGGATTCCTCTGAGCGCGCGGATCGGGTATGATCCGATCATGCTGGACGTCGCTAAATCCCTGCCGGAAGACCCTGATGAACTGAGACAGTTCACAGCGCTTTTGCTGGCCGAGGTGAAGGCTCAAGCCGTTTTGATCGAGAAGCTGAGGCATCAGTTGGCAGGCCATCGCGCGGCGCGGTTTGGCACCTCGTCCGAGAGCATCGAACAGCTTCAACTGGCCTTGGAGAACAGTGAGATTGCCGTCGCCAAGATGACGGCGAAGCTGCGCCTTCCTGATGAGGAACCAAAAGACAAGCCGAAGCGCCGTCCGATCCCGGATCACATCCCGCGCATGGAAGTCGAACTGACCACTGGCGACGACGATTGCGCCCAGTGCGGTGGCGCTCTTCGCCGTCTGGGCGAGGATGTGACCGAAGAACTGGAATATGTGCCCGGTCGGTTCATCGTGAACCGCATCGTGCGGCCTCGCTTTGCTTGTTCGGGTTGCGAGGGCTTCACGCAGGCTCCGTTGCCGTCGCGCCCAATCGAGCGCGGTCGTCCCGGTGCAGGTTCGCTGGCGCATGTGCTGGTCAACAAATACGCCGATCACCTGCCGCTCTATCGGCAAAGCGGGATCTTCGAGCGCGACGGGATTGATCTGGACCGCTCGACGCTGGCCGACTGGGTCGGTAAGTCGACGGCCCTGCTGGAACCGCTCGCAGATGCCATCGGGTGGCATGTGCTGGCCGGACAGGCGATCTTTGCAGATGACACGCCCGTTAAGATGCTGGCCCCTGGCAAGGGCAAGACAGCGACGGCTCGGCTTTGGGCTTATGGCCGGGATGAACGTCCTTGGGGCAGCAGCGTCCCACCCGCAAGTTGGTATCAGTTCTCGCCGGATCGCAAAGGGCAACACCCCAAAGATCATCTCGCAAAGTATCAAGGCTGGATGCATGCGGATGGCTACGCCGGGTTCGAAGACCTCTATCGCTCGGGCGACATCCGTGAGGTCGCCTGCATGGCACATGTCAGGCGCAAGTTCGTCGACGTTCACAGGGCCCAGGGCTCGGCCATCGCCGATGAGGCCATCAGACGCATCGCGCAGCTCTATGCGGTCGAAAAAGAGGCGCGAGGGTCACCACCTGACCGGCGGGTCAACATCCGGCAGAACAAGGCAAAGCCGATCTTCGATGATCTGGAAGTCTGGCTGCATGGCCAACTGCCCAACATCTCCGGCAAGTCGCCACTGGCGGACGCGATCCGCTATGCCCTGACGCGCATGGCACGGCTCCGGCCCTATCTCGATCAAGGCGTTCTGGAACTCGATAACAACACGGCAGAACGCGCGATGCGCTCCATCGCAATAGGCCGCAAAAACTACCTGTTCGTGGGTTCGCAGACTGGCGGCAAGGCTGCCGCGATCGCTTATACCCTGATCGAAACCGCCAAACTGAACGGTATCGATCCGCAAGCCTGGCTGGCCGACACACTCGCCCGCATTCCTGACTACAAGATCAACCGCGTCGACGATCTGCTGCCATGGAAAACCGCCCCGTAGGGCGGCCAGACCGGACGCTTACGGTCCGCCGCGACATCGCAACCTTCACCAAACGTCTTGATGGCGGTGATGTTGGCAACGGTGACAACGCCTGCCATGACAAGCTCGTCGCTGTCTTGAAGCACTACCTGATCCATGAGATTCCCGAGAGCTACAAAATTCCAGACGCCATGCGCCAGAATGGCATCGTGCCGCACAACTACCTTCTGCAAAGGACGCGAAACCACTCCGCCTTCTATGACCACAAGTTGGGCACGAACCGCGCTTTGGGAGCCGCGATCTACGCCATGGTCGACAACGGTTTCCTTATGGAAGTTCAGAGGGGTAAGGTGGTGGAGGACTACAGCTTCCACGGCAAGGCCTATAGAGTGGTGAGGCTCCCGCAGTAATACGGACCGATATTACTGCGGTGGCGGTCTCGGCAAAAATAATACGGCCCATTCTGGCATTACAGAACTGACTTATACGCCGGGCATTATTTGTGCTCCGGGGGATTATAGCTAAAACCCTTAATTTGCAGTCTCTTATAGAGAAAAATAATAAAGTATTACTATAATCTCTATACCCTGTTGGTGCCTTACGTAAGGGAGGCCTCCCCCCCCCCTGTGTAAGGCATACGAGACCCCCCCCCAAGATTATTGCATTACCGCATTATTGTCCTTCCATTTCCACGACCCGCATATTGGGTATATGCCCGTCAGCTATTGCTAAACGGGCGTAAACAGGCGGGAATGGGTCGGGTCGGCATGTGGTTATTGGGAGCCATCCAGCCGCCTACTAGCCATTTATTCTTCGAGACGAGCGTGAAGGTCTTCAAACAGGCCACGCGCGAAATCCAGTGCCTCAGTATTCGTGGCCAATAGATGTCTCACGGCTTTCTGATATTCCTCAACAGATCGGAAATTGAGGGATCGAGCGATCCCGCCGCGCGCCTCGCATTCGCGGATGGGGATAGCCTTTACTACTGTTTCCCAATCTCTCTCATCTAAAGCTGCTTCGAGCTCTGTCGTTTTTTCTGCGAGGAAGGCTTCACCATCCCAGCTAAACTCTGCCTGAACATTGCCTAGCAAGTCGTCCCCGCCTGGGAGCTGCTCGAGTAGAGCTTTGTCTCCTGCCTTTTTAACCGCATTTGAGCAAAGCCGCGCTGCGTTTCTTCTGACGGATACAAGCCCAGCTTCAATCGCCCGGCCAACAAGTGCCGCTGCTCTGTCACCGGAAACTTCAGCTTGCCTCTCCGCCAGAAAGTTGATCATGCGAGGGTGAAGGTAGATCGCCTCAACAGAATAGTAGGGTACAGCGTAGACGCCCCGGGCAGCTCTTGCAGCAATACTCGGGTCATCGAAACCGTCACCATCAACAATCCCGAATGCCTTCAACCAATGGAACGGTTCCCCGTCAAGTACGCCGTGAACAGCCCGCTCAACCTCTCGGCAACTGCCTTTCGCGATAATCGACACATTTGGGAAAATGAGACTGTAGAGCGGCTTGTCGAGGCTGCTTTCGGTCCCTTCAACGAACAGAACTTTTCTTCGAGCACCAATGAGGTCACGCATAAGTAGTTCGTCTATCTGCCCGTTATTAGGAAGTTCGTCGGCTTCCCAACTCTGCACGTTTTGCCCGTTAAAGGTGCAAGACCGCACGAGCAGCGTTCTCGCGTTGGTGTTCTCCAGCGGCAGATTGTGGTCATGCGTCGAAATGACAAAACCGCAATCTTGACGCCGCTCGAAGAGCTGCGACAACAACGGCGAGATTATTGACCTGTGAAGGTGGCGCTCAGGTTCGTCAACTATGATCAATGTTCCGGCGGGAGCGGTTAGTATGGCTCCAGCAATTAGCAGGGCATTTCGCTCTCCGTCGGAGAGTTCGGCGGCGCTGTACTCGGGGCCACCCTCCTTCCTAGCCATCACCTTCTCGTTAGCGTGAATGGATATCTCTATTGGGATGTTGGACTGCTTGAGTAGTTCGTTGATAGCTGAAATCGGTGCCACTTCTTTAGCTTTCTCTGTGGCTTCTTCTAACCTTCCAGCATCGACATCCGTTGCAATCCCGCGGGCACGAATGTTTTCTGCGTCGATCAATTCATAGATCGTCATACTAGCGCGTTGCCGACCGAACTGGTCCTTATAGCGGGCTTCAGCACTATGATCCGTGGCCCTTATTTGCTGCTCAGTTAGAAGTTTTTGCGCTGGGGTCATGTCGAGCGCGTCGGAGGACATCCAATTTTGGCGATGAGCCGATATTTTTCTAACGTGAGCTTGGTTCTGCGAAGCGAATCTATGCATCAGGCTTGATTTGCCCGCTCCATTCGCCCCTAGCACAAAAAGCATCTCGCCCGCATTTAGTTGCAATGTGTTAGCTCCATTGTTTGGACGAGGGAAGTGTAGGTTGAATGGCATTGAACAATTCCAATCTGGCGGTGAGGCATCAATATAATGTGCCCAATCATTTATGGGAAGCGACTGGTTGTGTGCTGCGAAAAAATACCCGCTAAGACCCACATATCCGCAATATGCAGGCCAGACCTATTGCGGAGCAGACCTAAGTATTTGGTTCACATAAGAAAAAGCTCGCGGACCTAAAAGCCGTTGTCCTACCATGCTAGCAGCAATCCAGCCGCTAGCGGCATATCATCAAGGGCATCAGGACATGAGCACTGAAATTTCCACGAAGGTCAGCCTCGACCTTCACCCCGACAACCTCAAGTCAATTGAAGGCTACAGCGACGAGACCCGCCTCGTGCTGGGCATGACCGAGAGCGCGTTCGACGCCGCCTATAAGGGCGTCATCACCGTGGCCAATGCGCGCGAGAAGGCCAGCACGAACCCGAGCTGGACCGAAGCGGAGCAAGTTATCCAGACCCAGGAATTGGCGGACAAGGTGATGGTCGGCATCACCAAGGGATTCGACGCCGCGCGCACGAATCTCGTGAAGGGCATCAACTACCTTGAAGGGGAGTTGAACATGCCGCTGACGCAGCAAGCGTCAGGCAGTGTCGCGGCAGAGATCCGTGCCTATGCGAAAGCCCTGCCAACCGAGAAGCTGCACAAGTTCGTGGCGGAAGCAATGGACGGCGGTGACACCGCCACGCTCTCAGCAGTGCTACGGGGCCCAGCATATCTCAGCGGCCTGACGGCTGACATGCAGAAGACCTACATTCGCGTCTTCAATGAGAAGAACAACCCTGAAAAGGCGGCGCGCCTGCGAGTCATGCAAGGGGCAAAGGAGCGCATAGAGAACCGTTCGGGCATCGTCTTCAAGGAATTGGAACGGGCAGTTGGGATGCGCCCTGACAAGGTGCGTGCGCTGCGGCAGGCGAAGACCGAAGCGGAGAAAGCGTTCCTGCTCAAGGGCGCATGATCCAGCCTGAAAGATCAGAGGTTGCCGCATGACAGATGCATCTACACCAGTCCCGAGGGCCGGTTGGTATCCGGGGATGAAGTCGCCGAACCCGACGGGTCGTCCGGCGGGTCGCACTCCGCAAGCCCTGCTTCTGAAGCGCATGTTAGAGGAAGGCGAGGAGGTGCTGGACGCGGTGCTGGCGAAGGCGAAGGAGGGCGATCCCGCCAGCGCGGGACTCGTCCTAAGTCGCATTCTGCCTGTCCTCCGCAGCCAGTCAGAGAAAGTGACTTTCGACCTCGATCCCTCGCTGCCGCTGGCCGCGCAGGTGGAGCAGGTTCTGACCGCTATCAGCACTGGACAGATTGCCCCTGACGTAGGGCGGCAGATCATCGAGGCCATCAGTGCGCTGGGCAACATCCGCGCCCTTGAGGAATTGGAACAACGCATCATCACGCTGGAGGGCAAGGCAGCATGAGTTACATCCAGACCAAGCGCAACCGGGTCTATCTAAGCAAACCGCTGCCAACTGATACGGTTGTGGCCACATACCTGCACGGCACCTTCGGGCCGCGACACCTGCTCTGCGTTCAGCCCATCGCCAACTACCAGAGGTCCATCAACTGGGCGCTCCGTATGGCGGACTACATGGCTGGCCCGATTGACCTGATGACCTACGAAAGCGAGGAAGCACTGTATCACGCGCATCTGATGGCTGATGCCAGCATGTGGGCACATGCTGGTGAAGACCCCGCGGTGAGGCAACAGGGGCGCGAGTTGCTTATGTCGCTTGCGGACTGGAGCGTCATCAAGGCGCGGAGGTTGCAATGAAGCGTGCATCACCGCCAGACCGATGGCTTGATCCGACCCGAGGGTCCGACCCGACGCCGCGACAGGCACGGAGCCATAACCACGACGACCAGCATGTCACTTACCACATGGGGCGCGCATACCGGAACGAGTCCAGCATCCGCGATCCAAACTACACCATCACGAGCGAGGAACAGAAAGTGCTGCGCCAGCGCCAACTGGAGGCTGCTGCGGAACGGAAAGCTTACGCGGACGCGAACCTCGCCGTCGCCCTGCGCCTCGGTGAAGCGCTCAAGGTGCTGAAGGGCGAAGGGTGACCACATGGCGGCGGTGCGGGAAATGCTGGCGCGGGTGCAGCGCATCGAGGTCGCACGCAAACCTCGCAAGTCACGCATCGCGCTCGCCTACGGGTCGTTTGAGGCGTTTGAGGAACAGATACGCAGCGAGGCGGAAGCCGGTGCGCTGGACCGGATCGACTGGCTTGGCGAGAACGGCGACGGCGGCGTTTTGCGGTGCCTGCGCCGGTGGGTTGCTGAGGGATTGTGTTGAGCGAGGAACCCGCATGGCTGTTGGCATGGCGCGAACGGCAGGCCACCAGCGTAGCCCTGGCACAGCGCCCCGCACAGCGGCAGGCCGCACCGGGCCAAGGGGACAGCAACGCCAAGGGCAAGCGCGGCCCAGCTTCGCCGCTTCTCAGCAAGGGCTTCAAGGAACCAAAGGTGTGGAAATGGGATGGCGGCAAGCGACGTGAACCGGTTCTTGATTTGGATTACAACCCGCCCCTTGTGGTTCGCCGCGTTGGGTGGCGCACCTGCCTTCGGTGCGCTGCGCCATTCTGGTCTGACAATGTGGTCAGCATCAGGATGTGCCCCGAGTGCAAGCTGCCACCCCGAGGAAATAGACGAACGGTTTAGCCGCAACGACAGGAGTTGGCTTCGTTGCGGCACGCGGGGCTAAGCCACCCGCGCGAGGCATAGCGGTGCGTCCCTCGTAAAACCAACGACCGCAGGCAGGACACGGGTTCTCCTTCCCGCGAGACCTGTCAAGCACCTCGGGCCATGGGGTCCGGGGTGCTTTCGTGAGTGGCCAAGTGACTCGCGGGGTGGGGCTAGCATAGCGCTAGCATGAACGCATTAGCAGCAAGAGACAGGGTGTTGACCTGTCACTAACTAGCTGTTTTTATTAAGAAATTTGGCTCCGGCGGTAGGGATCGAACCTACGACCAATTGATTAACAGTCAACTGCTCTACCGCTGAGCTACGCCGGAACACGAGGGGCGATATAGCAAGCGTCCGGATGGCCGTCCAGAGGCATTTGGCATAAAGTTCGCGGTCTTCCGACGGGTCACGCGCCGGTAAAACGTGCGGTGAACGAAAGGCCCGGAACCGGCTTCGCCAAACCGCGAGTGGTGAGATCGATGAGATGCGCGAACAGGTTGCGTTCCGCGGCCGGACGCAGGGCGGCCGGGGTGTCGGCATAGACCTGCTCGGCAAGTTCCGGGATCGTTCGGGGCGTGCGGTCAAGCGCCGCAAGGATGGTGACTTCACGCGCCTCGCGATGGCGCAATAGCCAGCGCGCGCGGGCTTTCGGATCGAGGATCGGGTCTCCGTGACCTGGATAGTAGATCCGGTCATCGCGCGCGGCGAGGTCCCGGGTCGAAGCCATGAAGGCGGTGAGGTCGCCATCGGGCGGCGAGATCAGCGAAGAAGCCCAGCCCATGATGTGATCGCCGGTCAGCACCGCATCGCGCCAGACGAAACTCAGGTGATTGCCGAGATGGCCGGGGGTCCAGAGCGCGGTCAGTTCCCATCCCGGCCCGCTGATCCGGTCGCCATGGCGCAGGGTCTCGTCCGGGGCGAAGGCGGCGTCGACGCCTTCGCCGCCGCCGATGCCCGGCTGCGCCGCCAATTCCTGCATGACCGCGCTGCGTCCCGCGGAACTGTCGCCGAAAGCCAGCACGGGCGCGCCGGTCCGGTCCGACAGCGGGCGCGCGAGCGGGGAGTGGTCGAGGTGACTATGGGTGACCAGGATGTGGCTGACAACTTCGCCCGGAGCAAGGGCATCGAGAATTGCCTGCAGATGGCTTGGATCGGCCGGGCCGGGGTCTATCACCGCGACACGGCCTTCGCCGATGATGTAGCTGTTGGTGCCCCAATGGGTCATCGGCGACGGGTTCGGCGCAAGCACGCGACGCAATCCCGGTTCGAGTTGCTGAACCTTGGCTGGACGCTCGGCCATCATATTCGCTTCCTTCCCCCACCGGGTTCCGGCTAGTGATAGCCCATGACCTTCGATTGGCTCAAACGCTATATGCCGCGCGGCATCTACGGCCGGGCAGCGTTGATCCTGCTGGTGCCGATCATCACCTTGCAGGTGGTGGTTTCGGTCGTTTTTATCCAGCGTCATTTCGAAGACGTAACCCGGCAGATGACCCGCAGCCTCGTGCTTGACCTCGAGTATCTGCGGGAGGGGATCAACGACGCGCCGACGGCGACAGAGGCGATGGCATTCGTATCGGATATCGAAAGGCCGTTGGTTCTGGACGTCACCCTGCCGGCGGGACGTATTGCGAACGGCGATTCGCGCCTCTTCTACGATCTGTCGGGGCGGGTCGTGATCCGGACCCTCCGCGAAGAAATCGCGGCGATCAGGGCGATCGACCTGACCAACACCCGGCGGGTGCAGATCTGGGTCGAAACTCGGCATGGCCCGATGTTCGTATCCGTGAGCCGCGGTCGGGTTTCGGCCTCCAATCCGCACCAATTCCTGGTGCTGATGGTGTTCGTGGGTGCCGTGATGACGCTGGTTGCCTTTCTCTTTCTTCGCAATCAACTGCGGCCGATCCGGCGGCTGGCCCAGGCGGCCGAGGCCTTCGGCAAGGGACGGATAATGCCCTACAAGCCCTCGGGCGCATCCGAGGTGCGCTCGGCGGGGAATGCCTTTCTTGACATGCGCGGCCGGATCGAGCGGCAGATCGAACAACGCACGATGATGCTGTCGGGCGTCAGCCATGACCTGCGCACGCCATTGACGCGGCTCAAGCTCGGGCTCGCCATGGTCGGAGACGGGCCTGAGGTTCAGGATCTGGTGCGCGATGTCGAGGAGATGGAGCGATTGCTGGACGAATTCCTCGCTTTCGCGCGCGGCGATGCGCTGGATGATCTGGCCGAGGTCGATCCGGCCGCGCTGGCGCGCGATCTGGTCGAGAACGTTCAGCGCGGCGGCGGAGCGGTCACACTTGGTCCGGTCGAGGGCGCGGGCCGCATGATGTTGCGACCGGTTGCGCTGACCCGGGCAGTCGACAATCTTCTGGGCAATGCGCTGCGCTATGGCAGCCGCGCCATTGTCAGCGTGTCGCTGACAGCCCGCTTCCTGCGGATCTCGGTCGAGGATGATGGCCCTGGTATTCCGGCAGACCGGCGCGAGGAGGCGGTGAAGCCGTTTACGCGCCTCGACACAGCGCGCAACCAGAATCGGGGTAGCGGGGTCGGTTTGGGTCTGGCGATCGCCAGCGACATCGCCCGACGACATGGCGGAATGTTGCGACTGGAGGATGGTGCCCATCTTGGCGGGCTTTGCGCGACGATTGTGCTGCCGCGATAGCGGGACCGGTGCCGCAGGGTCTGGTAGGCCCGGAGGGACTCGAACCCCCAACCAAAGCGTTATGAGCGCTCTGCTCTAACCATTGAGCTACAGGCCCGACCTGATGGCAGGCCTAGCAGACCCGTTGGCGGGGTCAAGACCGGCGATGCCAAGGCGGTCGGCCCCGGCGCCGTCCTGTTTCTGTTCGCCGAATCTACCGTATCGCGAGCCGGGTCATCCGTCCGGTTGCACGATCATCGACCATCTTCGCGGGAACCGTCAGCCACACTCCGCGACCGTCAATCGCCGAGATCGCGTTGCGAAGCTGCACCTTGCGCGCATTGTCAAGCTGCACCGTGATCGTGGGCATGGTGTCCTGTTTGGCCGTGTTGACCTTGTTGATCCTGCCGAGCACCGTGCCGTCGGACCCGATCGCCACCATGCCGATCAGCCAATCCGGTGCGATGTTCAGCGCGGGCGCGCCTTGCGGTTCGGCCAAGCCGGGCTTCGCGCTGGGAGTGCTGGCGGCGCTGCGCGGGACCGGTACGGTCCCGGCGGTGGCCGCGGGTGCATCGCCGCAGCCTGCCGCCGAATTCACGCCGGCACAGGCGGAGACCCCCGCGATGCCGGCGACACCCGCGCGAGCACTGGCATTGGCATTGATGCCTTTTTCGGACACGCCGGCCGACGCGGATACCGAAACGTCGGCCAGGCCGCCTTGCGAACCACCGGATACTGCCCTGTCGGCGACGTTCGAGACTCCCGACGCTACGTTGCCGACTGTGTTCCCGACCGCCTTGCCGACCGATCCCAGAAGATCGGCGCGAACCGGGGTGACAAATGCTGCTGTCATCAGAAGCGATGCTGTCGCGATTTTTAGAATGGTCATAGCTAATCTCCACTTGGGGTTTACTATGATATCAGTCACGCAACCCAAACGGGTTTTCACATGTTCGAACTGTGGCTTTCTCAAGACGATATTCACGATTGCGGTCAGAGCAGCGTTTGTCTATCGCAGGCGGCAGAATGCAGGAGGCACGCATGACCCAGGACAGGAAAGGCCTTACCTATGCCGAGTCGGGCGTGGATATCGACGCGGGAAACGCCCTGGTCGAGCGGATCAAGCCCGCGGCCAAACGTACCCAGCGACCGGGGACGATGGCGGGTCTGGGCGGCTTCGGCGCGCTGTTCGATCTGAAGGCGGCTGGCTATTCCGATCCGGTGCTCGTGGCTGCGACCGATGGTGTCGGCACCAAGCTGAAGATCGCGATCGATACCGGACTTGTCGACACGATCGGGATCGACCTCGTGGCGATGTGCGTCAACGATCTGGTCTGCCAGGGTGCAGAACCATTGTTCTTCCTGGATTATTTTGCGACCGGCAAGCTCGAGGTCGAACAGGCCGCCCGGATCGTCGAGGGCATTGCGACGGGGTGTGCGCAGTCGGGCTGCGCGCTCATCGGCGGTGAGACTGCCGAGATGCCCGGTCTCTATCACGGCGCCGATTTCGATCTTGCGGGATTTTCGGTCGGCGCAATGGAGCGCGGCACGGACCTTCCATCCGGAGTGCTCGAAGGCGATGTGCTGCTGGGGCTCGGCTCTGCCGGGGTTCATTCCAACGGTTATTCGCTTGTGCGCAAGGTCGTCGAGGTGGCGGGGCTCGACTGGACCGCTGATTGTCCATTTTCCGACGGCACTCTGGGCGAGGCTCTGTTGCTACCGACGCGGCTTTACGTCAGGCAATCATTGGCGGCGATCCGAGCGGGCGGCGTTCACGCGCTTGCCCATATCACCGGCGGTGGCCTGACCGAGAACCTGCCGCGCGTCCTTCCCGAGGCTCTCGGCTGCGAGATCCGGCTTGGCTCCTGGCCGCTTCCGCCGGTGTTCCGCTGGCTGGCCGAGGCTGGCGGGGTCGGGCAAGAGGAAATGCTGCGCACCTTCAATTCGGGCATCGGGATGGTTCTGGTCGTGGAGGCTGGGCGCGCCAGCGCACTGGCCGAACTTCTGGCGGCCGAGGGCGAGACGGTACAGCGGATCGGCCAAGTCGTTTCGGGGCAGGGGGTGCGCTACACGGGCGACCTTCTGTGAAGACACGGGTCGCGATCCTGATCTCGGGTGGCGGCTCGAACATGGCTGCGCTGCTTGACAGCATGGGCCCCGATCATCCAGCCGAGCCCGTACTCGTTCTCTCCAACCGTCCGGAGGCGGGCGGTCTTGCCAAGGCGCGGGCGAGGGGGGTCCCGACGGCCGTCGTGGACCATCGTCCCTATCGCGGGGACCGCGCCGGCTTCGAGGCGGCGATGAGCCGCGAACTGGAAGGCGCGCGAGCCGACCTGTTGTGTTTCGCGGGCTTCATGCGAATTCTGACCCCCGGATTCATCACGCGGTGGAATGGGCGGATGCTAAACATCCACCCCTCGCTCTTGCCGAAATACAAGGGTCTGAACACCCATGTTCGGGCGATCGAGGCGGGTGATGCCGAGGCGGGTTGCACGGTCCACGAGGTGACGGCGGACCTCGATGGCGGACCGATCCTCGGTCAGGCGAGCGTGCCGATCCTGCCGGGCGAAACGGCCGAGAGGCTGGCCGCGCGGGTTTTGGAACAGGAGCATCGGCTTTACCCGGCCGTCCTGCGGGATTTCGTCCTGTCCAAAAGCGGACGCATCCCGATCTGACGCTTTCCTTTTCCGTTGCATTTGCCTATCAGATCTTGCACCGGGGCGAGCAATAACAAGAAACGGACTCCATGATCACGATCAAGACCACCGAGGCGCTGGCGGAATTCTGCAGCAACGCCCGCAATCATCCCTTCGTTACGGTCGATACCGAATTCCTGAGGGAACGCACCTACTACTCCAAACTCTGCCTGGTGCAACTGGCGGTGCCGGGCGACGAGCCTGAATCGGCGGTGCTGGTCGATCCGCTTTCCAACGGTCTGTCGCTGGAGCCGCTTTACGACCTCTTCCGCGACAAATCGGTGGTCAAGGTCTTCCACGCCGCACGCCAGGATCTTGAGATTTTCTATGTCGAGGGCGGCGTCATTCCACAGCCGCTTTTCGACACGCAGGTTGCCGCGATGGTCTGCGGCTTCGGTGAACAGGCCGGATATGAAACGCTTGTGCGCAAGATCGCGAAGCAACCGCTCGACAAGACTTCGCGCTTCACAGACTGGTCGCGGCGTCCGCTGAGCGATGCCCAGAAGGTCTATGCGCTGGCGGACGTGACTCATTTGCGGGTGATCTACACCTATCTGGCCGACCGGATCGAGAAATCCGGCCGCCGCAAATGGGTCGAGGAGGAGCTGCAGATCCTCACCGATCCCGAGACCTATATCACGCGCCCCGAGGACGCATGGCAACGCGTCAAGACCCGCACGAATTCAGGCAAATTCCTCGCCGTCGTGCGCGAACTCGCGCGGTTCCGCGAAGATTACGCGCAAAGCCGGGACGTGCCGCGCAGCCGCGTATTCAAGGATGACGCGCTGCTGGAACTGGCATCGACCAAGCCCGCGACGTTGAACGACCTGGGCCGCTCTCGGCTGCTGCTGCGCGAGGCGCGCAAGGGTGAGATCGCCGAGGGGATCCTTGCCGCGGTCAAAACCGGACTCGAATGTCCGCCTTCGGATTATCCGCATGTCGACAACGGTAATGACAAGCTGCAGGTCAATCCGGCCCTCGCGGACCTGTTGCGCGTGCTTCTGAAGGCGAAATCCGAAAACTCTGGTGTCGCGCAAAAGCTGATCGCGACGACGTCCGAACTCGATGCCATTGCTGCGGGTCGTCGCGAAGCCCCCGCGCTGACGGGATGGCGGCGCGAGGTGTTCGGCGATGATGCACTGAGGCTTTGCGAGGGCCGCATCGGCCTTGTCGCCAAAGGCAGTTCCGTCGAGGTCTTCGAAATCTGAGCCGGCCTAGCGCCGCACGGACTGGCTGTTGCGCGCCGCCTGAACGGTGATCGTCCGGATCCCCGCCGCTTCCAGATTGGTCAGGAACGCGCCGGCAGTGATCTGTCGGCTGCGGACTGGCCCGACCCCGGTCGTGCCAAGGGGTTGCGTCACCTTGAACTGATAGGCGGCCGTCGAGGCGTCCTCGGTCGGAACCGGCACCAACTCGGCGAAATACCAGCCCTGGGTGGGCGGTACGCCCGTCGCGGTGATGATAAGCCCGTTCGGCGTCCGCTCGACCGACAGCCGGGTTACCTGGTCGACAAAGGGACGGAGATCGCGGCTTGCGACGTCGTAGCCGCCCCGCGGTGCAATCTCTGTGCCGCTGCGACCGCTGCCCCAGGTGAATGGGTTCAGGCTACTGACGGAGGCAGAACCGCCGGAACAAGCGGCCAAGCCCGACATCAGACCGATCAACAGGAATTTCCTCACCGCCGCCCCCTCGTTGCCGCTTCGCTTTGGGTAGCGCAATCCGTGCTACTTGAAAAGCCAAAGCTCTGGACGTTGGCCGTCGGGCCACTTAGATCAATGTGACAGAGCGGAGTGCGTGATGGCCACCGAAAGATTTGAAGAGATAGCAGAAACCTTCGAGTTTCTCGACGACTGGGAAGACCGGTACCGCCATGTCATTGAACTGGGCAAGGCGATGCCCCCACTCGACGAGGCGCTGCAGGTGCCCGCAACCAAGGTACAGGGTTGTGCGAGCCAAGTCTGGATCGCGCCCGTCATCGAGGGGGAGGGGCCGGATGCGGTCTTTTCTTTCCGTGGCGACAGCGATGCGATGATCGTGCGCGGCCTGATCGCGATCCTGCACGCACTTTATTCCGGACTGACCGTGTCAGAGGTCGTCCGCGTCGATGCCGGCGGAGAACTGGCACGGCTGGGATTGAACGAGCACCTGTCATCGCAACGGTCGAACGGTCTCAGGGCGATGGTCGAGCGTATCAGGCTGCTCGCCGGACGGGCGGTCGCCGCCTAGGCCCGGGCGGCCATGACGCGCGCAAGGTCCCCATAACCCGTGTAGCGGCGCTCGTAGTCCAGCCCCAGACGTCTCGCGCAGTCTTCGGCCTTTGCATCCAGAGCCGGATCGTCGGTCTGGGCCTGATAGACCAGCTTGGTGTAATTGCCGAAAATGATGTCACGCAGCTCGGGATGCCGGTCGAGTCCCATCGGTTTCCAGACGAAAGCGTCGAACTGCTTCACCAGGAAATCCGTAAGGTAAAACGCCGTGATTTCATCATCATGCGCGGCGAAGTTATCATTGCCTTCGAAGAACGAATAGCAATGCGGGCCCGCTACCATCTCGACGCCAAGCTTCTTGCAGCGAGCCTGCAAAAGCCCCCCGGTGCCGCAATCGGCATAGACGACGAAGATTTCCTCGTAATTGCTGCGGTGTTCCGTCACGGCCTGTTCGACCGCATCGGGAATGCGGTCGGGGTAAAGGTGCAGCTTCGCCGGCAGACAGGTCAGGTCCATGTGGGTCCAGCCATTGGCACGCTTCAAGGCGAGTATCTCATGCGCCAGTGCACCGCAGGCCAGAAGTAGGATGCGTCCGGTGCCAGTCGGGTCGGCACCCTTCTCGGTCAGCTGATCGTCGTCGAGCTTCATTTCGGGTCCTGCCGCCGTGCTTCGGCGCCAGTGCGTCCGGCGATGGCGCGCCACAAGAGAAAGCCGATCAGCCCGACCGGAATCGCCACCGCCGCGACACCGGGCGCCAGCCCCAGCGCCTCAAAAGCCAGAACGCCGACCCAAACGGTCAAGGCGGCGGCCGAGACAACGCAGGCAAGGATCAGAACCAGTCGCGAAAAGGGCATGGCACGCTCCGTTTTCCTCAATGTGGGCGGTCAGGCGACAAAAGAAAAGGGCCCGGTCAGCACAGCCGGGCCCTTCGAGTACGCAACCGGACCGACCGTTCAGCGCGCCGCCAGCTCGTTATGCTTACGCGCGATGAAGGTCTTGGCGGTCTCGACGGCAACAGCGGCATCGCGGCAGTAGGCATCGGCACCGATCGCCTTGCCGAATTCCTCGTTCAGCGGCGCGCCGCCGACCAGAACGATATAATCGTCACGAATGCCCATCTGCACCATCGTGTCGATCACGACCTTCATGTAGGGCATTGTGGTTGTGAGCAGGGCGGACATGCCCAGGATATCGGCATCTTCGGCCTTCAGTGCATCAATATACTTGTCGACCGCGTTATTGATCCCAAGATCCACAACCTCGAACCCCGCGCCCTCCATCATCATGCCGACCAGGTTCTTGCCGATATCGTGGATATCGCCCTTGACGGTGCCGATCACCATCTTTCCCACCTTGGGAGCACCGGTTTCGGCCAGCAGCGGTTTCAGGATCGCCATACCGCCCTTCATCGCGTTGGCGGCCAGCAGAACTTCGGGCACGAAGAGGATCCCGTCACGAAAATCGGCGCCGACGATGGTCATTCCCGCGACCAGTGCCTTGGTCAGCACGTCATAGGGCTGCCAACCACGACCCAGCAGGATGCGGACGCCTTCCTCGATCTCTTCCTTGAGGCCGTCATAAAGGTCGTCGTGCATCTGAAGCACAAGTTCATCATCATCCAGTTCGCTCAGGATGATTTCGTCATCTTCATCAGCCATTTGACTTCTCCGGACCGGGCGCGCCGCGCATGTGGTATCGCCCCTAAATGCGGTCAATGCAAGAATTTCACTTGGCGGATTGCGACACTGGCCGTTCTGCGACCGACCTGCCGACGCCGTTTAGGCCAAGCGGAGCAAGCTGGGATGTTCCAAATGTTCGCCATTTGTTCCATAGTTCACTAATGAGTTCCGACGAATCAACCCTACGCTCAAATCAACGCCGCCCCGGGCGGGCTTCCGGCATGAACGAGTCGGGCCGGTTCGAGCCGCTGCGCCGGACCGCAGAGCATGACGGTTGGGATATCCCAGAAGAGGAAGAACTGCTGCGAACCGAAGTGTCCATCGAACGGCCGCGCAGCGTCATAACAAGGAACACTTCGCCCGATATAGCTTTCGACCGGTCGATCAACCCTTACAGGGGCTGCGAGCACGGTTGCATCTACTGCTTCGCCCGGCCGAGCCATGCTTATCTGGGGCTTTCTCCGGGGCTGGATTTCGAGACCCGGCTGATCGCCCGTCCGGAAGCCGCGATGGTGCTGCGGCGCGAGCTTTCCGCCCCGCGCTACAACCCGAAACCGATCGCGATCGGCACCAACACCGATCCTTACCAGCCGATCGAGGCACGTCACCGGATCATGCGGCAGGTGCTGGAGGTGCTGGCGGAATTCAACCATCCCGTCACAGTCGTGACCAAGGGCGCGATGATCGAGCGCGATGCCGATATTCTTGGCGCGATGGGCCGCGCGGGGCTGGCGCGGGTTGGAATTTCCGTGACGACACTCGATCCCGCACTAAGCCGCCTGATGGAACCGCGCGCGCCGCGCCCGTTGCGGCGGCTTGCCGCGATCCGCCGATTGACCGATGCCGGTTGTCCGGTGCGGGTGATGGTCGCACCTGTTGTTCCGGCGCTGACCGACCCGGAACTCGAGACGATCCTGAAAGCAGGTCGCGATCATGGGGCCGTCGCCGCAAGCTGGATCATGCTGCGCCTGCCGCGCGAAGTGAGCCCGCTTTTCCGCGACTGGCTGGACCGTCATTATTCCGATCGCGCCACCCGCATCATGGCGCGGGTGCGCGAGATGCACGGCGGCCGCGACTATGATGCCGAATGGGGCAAGCGCATGCGGGGCGAGGGACACTATGCGAAGCTGATCGCTCGGCGATACGAGGTGGCGGCCAAGCGCCTTGGGCTGGTCCTCAAGCTGCCGCCGCTGCGCACCGACCTGTTCGCGGTGCCGGGAAGGGCCAGCCAGCTTTCACTTTTCTGACTTGGTGCGATCAGGCGCGGCGGCGTCTACGGCCGCGCTCGGGCCGGTCGGGCGCGGTGTCGTCGCCGGTTCCGTCGCCGACCGAGGAGAATCCGCCCAAAGCCGTGGTGATTTCGTCCAGTGAAGGACGGGATCCGGCCGTCCGCGTTTCCAATGCCTCGCGCATAAGGCGCAGATGCTCGGCCGTCGTGCCGCAGCATCCGCCGATGATCTTCGCTCCACAGTCGCGGGCCAACACGGCGTAATCCGCCATCAGTTCGGGCGTTCCATCGTAATGGATGTGGCCTTCGACATATTTGGGGATGCCGGCATTCCCCTTGGCGATGATCGGCCGCTCGGACCCCTGCGCGACGAAGCCTAGAACCGTGCGCAGAAGATCGGATGCTCCGACGCCGCAATTGGCCCCGAAGGCCAGCGGCGGATAGGACAGCTTTTCGACCAGGCCGGCCATATCCGCAGAGGTGATGCCCATCATCGTGCGGCCCGCGGTATCGAAGCTCATCGTGCCGCACCAGGGCATTCCGGCGCGCGATGCGGCCTCGCCGGCGGCCTTGTATTCTTCGGCTGCAGAGATCGTCTCGACCCACAGGACGTCGGCGCCGCCCTCCTTCAGCCCTTCGGCCTGTTCGTGAAACATTTCCACCGCGCTGTCGTAGGTCAGGGCGCCCATCGGCTCCATGATCTCTCCGGTCGGGCCCATCGACCCCGCCACCACCACCTTACGGCCCGACTTGTCCGCGACTTCGCGCCCGATCTCGGCCGCGATCCGGTTCAGTTCACGAACCCGGCCCTGGGCCTGGTGCAGTTTCAACCGTGCGGCATTGCCGCCGAAGCTGTTGGTCAGGAACAGATCGCTGCCCGCTTCGACCGCCCCCGAGTAGAGCTCGGCGATCCGGTCCGGGTGATCGACATTCCAGAATTCCGGCGGCTCGCCCGAGGCCAACCCCATGTTGAACAGTGTCGTCCCGGTCGCGCCATCGGCCAGAAGCCAGTCCCGTGAGGTCAGAAGTTCGGAAAGGAGGTCGGACATATGCGCTACTTTCTGTTTGCGTCTCGGACCCGCTGGCAGTGATCCGGCTTCGCGCGGCTGATGCCACGGAATCGGGGCCGAGGCAAATGCTTAAGGCCAATCCTTACCACGATTTGCACCGTTTCGACGAGGCTTGCGGTTGATTGCGCGCGCGGTCTCGGCAAGGCCGGTCACAAGAGCGGCACGATTGGGTGCCGCGGAATAAAGCGGCTCCCAATGCGGGTCGAAGGCGGCCTTGAAGCGTCTTAGGCCCCCTGCTGCGATCGGGTCCGAAAGAATGCCGCCGATCCATCGCGGCAAGCCTCGGCGCAGCAAGTCGTCACGCGGCACCGAAGCAAGCGAGAATCTGGACACATTCGCTTGCCGCGCCGCGTCGATCGCATGGCTGATCAGAAGATGCATCGTGCCCGACGGGGCGGCGTTACCCTTCCGCATCAGATCGAGCGTCCATTCAGCCGCAACATGGTGGCACGTCACGAAGCCGACCAACCCTCCGTCTCGATGGGCAAGAAAGACCCGTTGCCTTGCGACGTGACCGGAAGAAAACCGTCCCATCACGAAACCCCGCTCTCCGCCATTTGCAAGGGTCCATTCCCTCGCGATGGCGCGCATCGCGTCCAACGGAAGATGCGGTCCCGCCTCGGTAACGGTGACGCCCGCCTCTCTCGCCTTCCGCAACATTCGTCGAAGCTGGCGGCACGCTGGTGCCGAGACGTCGAAGCGGGCGGGAAAGAGTACGGCTTCGTCAGAGACATGCAGCACCACCCAGCCATGACCGCGCGCGATCACCGCCTGCCGCGCGGGGCTTTTGTAAAGGAGGGGCACCAGGCCCCGGCGGCGGGCGACATCCTGCAGAACTTCGATTGCCTCTTGCGACATGCGCGCGCCGCCGAACGGTTGTCGGAGCATCACCAGCGACTGCCCGACTGCGGCCGCAAGAGCGTTCGATCCGCGGCCCGAGGACAGAAGACCAAGCTCACCGTGATACAGCAGTTTCGCCTCAGCCAGGCCGGACCGTTCAATCTCGTTTCGGCAATCCGTCGTGTCACGGAACGTTGCGGGGCTTTCCAGCCGCGGCTGCGGGGCGGACTGGTCGACCAGTGGCCCAAGGATCAGCGCCACCGCGGCCACTGTGGCCGGGGCGACGAAATAGACCAGGCGATATGCCAGGACGGCGCCCAGCAGCGGTTCGGCAGGGACATGCGGCAGCAGCGACAGAAGCGTCAGTTCGAATGGCCCGAGGCCACCGGGCGTTCCGCCGATCAGCCCGGCGCCAAGCGCGACCAGGAACGCGGGGGCCAGCACCAACGGCGTCAGGGTGATTTCGGGAGGCAGCAGCAGCCAGAGCGCAATCCCGGCAAAAACCGTGTCGAACGCTACCAGCCCGACGATTGCGGACATCGCGCGTAAAGATGGGATGCCACGAACGAAACGCGGTTGCCACAGCGAGATCAGCGCGACGCCCGCCGCCAGTCCAAGTACCGGAGCGGCGAGTTGGCTCGGCCAGTCTGCACCTGCAGGTGCCAGCAGCAGGACAAGGGCGGTGAAGACCGCCCAGCCCGAGAGGAAGGCGACCGACACTCCGGCAGACAGCCGAAGCGACTGCCAGAGTGACAGCGCCGGGATCATCCGCCAGCGCACGAGTGCGCCGGTCACAATGCCGAAACCTGCGAATTGCGCCGCCGCCACCGCGATTACCCCGGCGCGGCGCGCAACACTGTCGGAAACCGCGGTTCCGAAAAGCCCGTGGATCAGCGCATCATGCCGCGCCATGGCCCAGAAGCTGACGCAGGTGGCCAGACCCGCCAGAAGCCAGCTGTGCGGCGGGATATCCGTGACCGACTGTCCGACATTCACCGGATCGACACCGGCGAAGCGTTCCTGCAGCAGCCAGACAAGGCCAAAAACCAGTGCCGTGACGAGGAACTGCCGCGCCGCGACAGTGTGTATCCGCCTTCCGCCGCCGAGTGCCGCGGACCGTGCGATAATATTTGCCATTGTGCCCCTCCGTCTGACCGACGGGGGTATCAGGCGCGGTGTGATATCAGGTTAACGTGTAGATCATGATGCAAGGAAGGCGCATCGCATTCGTTACGTGCGCCTTGATGCGTTCGCAGGCTTGTCCTGCGTCAGATCTCTTCCATCAGTTGCGCCTTGGCGACGGTCATGAGTTCGGCCATCTTGGCGCGAACCGTTGCTTCATCCGCGCGATCGCCCAGATCGCCTGAGACCTTGCGATAGACATCTTCATCGCCGGCCTCCTCGAAATCGGCCTTGACGACCGCCTTGGCGTATTCCGCGGCCTCGTCGTCGCTCAGACCCAGCAGATCGGCGGCCCAGAGACCCAGCAAGCGATTCCGGCGCGCCTCTGCCTTGAACTGCATTTCGGCGTCGTGGGCGAATTTGTTCTCAAACGCGTGCTCTCGTTCGTCGAAAGTGGTCATGTCGGTCCTTCCGGGGCTGAAACTCCTCTGATCCAGATATGCCCTCTGGGGGCCGTCGCCGCAAGGGGCAGAGGCGTTCTTGCGGGGGCGCGGCGCATCGCATATACGGTCGGCGAACAGGCGCAGGACGGCATCGCCGCGCGCAGACCGATCGGAGATCCCATGGCACGGCGTAAGAAGGTCTACGAAGGCAAGGCCAAGATCATGTACGAGGGCCCCGAGCCGGGAACGCTGGTTCAGTATTTCAAGGATGACGCCACCGCGTTCAACGCCGAGAAGCGCGCGACGATCGAAGGCAAGGGCGTGTTGAACAACCGCCTGAGCGAATTCTTCATGACCGGCCTGAATGCGATCGGCGTGCCGACGCATTTCATCAAGCGGCTGAACATGCGCGAACAGCTGATCCGCCAGGTCGAGATCATTCCGCTCGAAGTGATCGTACGCAATTTCGCCGCCGGCTCGATGGCCAAGCGACTGGGCATGGAAGAGGGCACGCCGTTGCCGCGCCCGATCATCGAATTCTCCTACAAGGATGATGCACTGGGCGACCCGCTGGTGCCAGAGGAATACATCATCGCCTTCGGCTGGGCGAGCCAGCAGGATCTCGACGACATTGTCGCGCTCGCGCTGCGGGTCAATGACTACCTGTCGGGCGTCATGTACGGTGTCGGCATCCGGCTGGTCGATTTCAAGATCGAGATAGGCCGCATCTGGGATGGCGAATTCATGCGTCTTGTCGTGGCGGACGAGATCAGCCCGGACAGCTGCCGGCTATGGGATCTCGAAACCGGCCAGAAGCTGGACAAGGACGTGTTTCGCCGCGACCTGGGCAATCTTACCGACGCCTACACCGAAGTCGCGCGGCGCCTCGGCGTGCTGCCGACAAATGTCACGCATACGACGAAACCGACGCTGATCAACTGAGGCCCGCCACTCGCGGTGGCCCGGTTCGCTGGAATTGGGAGGCAAGATGAAGGCACGTGTCCATGTCATGCTGAAAGAGGGTGTGCTCGACCCGCAGGGCGAGGCTGTGCGCCATGCACTCGGGGCGCTTGGCTTTGATGGGGTGAACGGCGTGCGGCAGGGCAAGGTGATCGAACTGGACCTGGCCGAAGGCGACAAGAGCAAGGCTGAAGCCGAGGTCAGGAAGATGTGCGACCAACTGCTAGCCAACACCGTCATCGAGAGCTACCGGGTGGAGTTCGTCTGATGCGCGCCGGCGTCATCGTGTTTCCAGGATCGAACTGCGACCGTGACCTTGCCGTGGCCTTTCGCCAGGCGGGCGCCGAGGTCAGCATGATTTGGCACAAGGATACCTCGCTGCCGGACGGTCTCGACATTATCGGCATACCCGGCGGCTTCTCCTTCGGTGACTATCTGCGCTGCGGCGCGATCGCCGCCCGATCGCCGGTCTGCCGCGCGGTCGTCGAGCACGCAGAGCGGGGCGGCTACGTCATAGGGATCTGCAACGGATTTCAGGTTCTGACCGAAACCGGCGTCCTGCCGGGCGCTTTGATGCGCAATGCCGGGCTGAAATTCATCTGCAAGACGGTCGAGCTGACCGTGGCGACGGCCGAAAGTGCCTTCACCTCGGGCTACCAGCCCGGACAGACCGTGCGCTACCCGGTCGCTCATCACGACGGCAACTACACCGCCGATCCCGATCTTGTCGCCCGTCTGAAGGGCGAGGATCGGGTGGCGTTCCGCTACTACGGAAATCTGAACGGGTCCACCGACGGTATCGCGGGCGTTCTCAGCCAGAACCGGCGCGTGCTTGGCCTGATGCCGCACCCCGAGCGGGCGGTGGATACCGCACATGGGGGCACCGATGGAACGGCGCTTTTCAGCGCATTGGCCTCGGTGCTGGAGCCGGCCTGACCGCTGGCGCTTGAGCGAGCGGCAACGCGCGCGTAGTCTTGGACGATGGCCAGAAGCATGACCACCCAGAGCATGGAGATCAGACCGGCGATGTCTTGGCGAGGCCGTCTGGCCGTGCTGGGTATCACCGTGATCGGCATGGCGGTGGTCTGGTACACCAACCAATGGCTGACGGAACGGTTCACGGAATCGACCCGAAATCGCGCCGAAGTGCGGCAGGCGCTCTATTCGGGCAACCTGCTGTCGGAACTGCAGCGGAATTCGGTGGTGCCCCTACTGCTGTCTCGGGACCCGGCACTCATCAACGCGCTCAAATTCGACGATTATACCCAATCCTCGCAACGCCTGATTTCCTATGTGCAGGAGATCGGCGCCGCCTCACTCATGCTTCTGGACGAGACCGGACGGGTCGTCGGCGCGTCGGACCGGAACCAAATCGGCGTCAACCATCGCACCGATGACTATTTCATCATGGCGCAGCGCGCGTCAGATACCGTTTTCACCATTGTTCAGAACGAAAGCGGAAGCTTCAGATTCTTCTACAGCCGCAAGATACAGGACAACGGACCGCTTCTCGGCGTGATCGTCGTCGAGGTCGATCTGCGCAAGTTCGAACAGGCATGGGCGGGCATCTCTGACGCTGTGTTCGTCACCGACAGCGAAGGCATCATCATCCTGTCCACCGAACCGCGCTGGCGTGGCCTGGAAGAGGCGCGGGCACTGGCCGTCCAGTCGGCACCCTCGGCCATCGAACGCGCGATCCGGGCGACGACCGACTGGAACGCACTTCCCCCCGATGCCTACCTCAAGGGCGAGGCGGTGATGCGGACGGAAAACCGCATGTCTTTCCGCGGCTGGCGCATGGCTTCGTTCACCACTTACGCCTCGGTCCGGGAACGGGTGAACGGGATTCTCGCGCTCGAGATCATGGGCTTCGCGCTGTTGCTTGCCGGCGCCTTCTATCTGGCGGGCCGGCGTGCCAGAGCCCGGTCGGTATTCTTCCAGCAAGAGTCGGCGGAGCTCCGCCAGCTCAACGAGGCTTTGCAGCGGGAAATCGCCGAACGGGAGCGCGCCGAAAAGAACCTGGAAGTCGCCGAACAGACGCTTGCCCAATCCTCCAAACTGGCGGTATTGGGCGAGATGTCCGCCGCCGTAAGCCACGAGTTGAACCAGCCCCTCGCGGCGATGAAAACCTATCTGGCAGGTGCCAAGCTTCTGCTCCATCGCAAGCGTCCGGATGAGGCGCTTTCCTCGTTCCAGCGGATCGACGATCTGATCGAGCGAATGGGCGCGATTACCCGTCAACTCAAGAGCTATGCCCGCAAGGGCGGCGATGCGTTCGAGGTCATAGATATCAAGGAATCGTTGTCTTCGGCGCTTTCCATGATGGAACCGCAACTGAAAAACAGCAACATCCGGGTGGCGCGTTCGGTGCCCCGTCAAGCGGTGCTGGTGAGGGCCGACCGGATACGGCTGGAACAGGTCATCATCAACTTGCTGCGCAACGCGCTCGACGCCACGAAGAACGTCCCGGAACCGATGATCGAGATCCTTCTTTCGGCGGGAAGTTCGGCCGCCATCACCGTGCGCGACAACGGACCCGGCATAGAGGATTTGGACAATCTTTTCGAGCCGTTCTACACTACAAAAGCCCCCGGAGACGGCGTCGGCTTGGGCCTTGCAATTTCATCGGGGATCGTGAACGACCTCGGCGGGCGGCTGACCGCACGGAACGGCCGGGCGGGCGGGGCTGTATTTGAAGTGAGACTGCCCATATTGGACAACGAGATTGAAGCAGCCGAATAGGATGTGACCTATGGCCAATGCCATGAAGATTGCGATCGTCGATGACGAGAAGGATATGCGGCAGTCGATCAGCCAGTGGCTGGCGCTGTCGGGGTTCGAGACCGAGACCTTCGCCAGCGCCGAGGATGCGCTGAAGAGCCTCGGTTCAGACTATCCGGGTGTCGTGGTGTCGGACATCAAGATGCCTGGCATGGACGGGATGCAGTTCCTGAAAAGGCTGATGAGCGTCGACAGCGCGCTGCCGGTCATCATGATCACCGGTCACGGCGACGTACCTATGGCCGTCGAGGCGATGCGGATCGGTGCATTCAACTTCCTCGAAAAGCCGTTCAATCCGGACAAGATGACCGAACTGGCCAAGAAGGCCACGATGAACCGCCGGATGACCCTGGACAGCCGGGCACTGCGGCGCGAACTGTCCGATGGCACGACGCTGATGAAGAAGCTCATCGGCGCGTCGCCGGTGATGGAACGTCTGCGCGAGGATATCCTCGATCTGGGTCAGGCCGATGGTCATGTACTGATCGACGGCGAAACCGGCACCGGCAAGACGCTGGTCGCCCATGCGCTGCATGCGGTCGGCGCGAAGGCGGGCAAGAAGTTCGTTCTGGTGTCCTGTGCTGCCTACGATGACGAGGCGCTTGGCAAGAAGCTCTTCGGGCCGGTCGATGAAGGCGGCGGCCTGCCGCTGGTCGAAGAGGCGCGGGGGGGGACGCTGGTGCTCGAAGATGTCGAGTCGCTGAGTCAGTCCCTGCAGGCCAAACTGCTGACCTGGATCAATGAACAGGGCACGCCCGCCGAGACCCGGCTCGTGGCGATCTCGAACCTGCAAGAGCAGGGCAAGACCAGCGAGGATGTGCTGCGCCCCGACCTTTACTACCGGCTGGCGGCGATGAAGATCACCCTGCCGCCGCTTCGCAGCCGTGGCGAGGACATCCTGATGCTCTTCACCCGGTTTTCCGAACAATTCGCCGACGAATATGGCTGCGACGCGCCCGTCGTCTCGGCGCAGGAGGCCGCGCAGCTTCTTCAGGCGCCGTGGCCGGGAAATATCCGACAGCTCATCAATGTGGCAGAACGCGCGGTGCTGCAGAACCGGCGCGGGACCGGATCGATCGCTTCGCTGCTGATGGCCGAGGATGAGGACGCCCAGGCCTCGATGACCACCGAGGGCAAGCCGCTCAAGGAATATGTCGAGGCGTTCGAGCGGATGCTCATCGACAATACGATGCGGCGCCACAAGGGTTCGATCGCCGCTGTAATGGATGAACTCTGCCTGCCGCGCCGCACCCTGAACGAAAAGATGGCAAAGTACGGGTTGCAAAGATCGGACTACCTGTAAACGCCGGGCCGGCTAGCGGAGCAACCTGGTTCGGTCGTCTCTACCAGGATTGCCGATCTGGTTGCCCAGGCGACTGGTCGGCGAGCCGCCACATGAGGAAATCGACGGCCTCGCCAATAGGTTGAAAGATTCGCGGCAAGACATCTTGCCGTGACGCATCCAGCAACAGGTATCCGAAGTTGCCCGGGTCCCACATTTTTCACATTGTAATTTTCACGACATAACCGTTATGGTTGCCGGAACGGGACGGTTTCGTACTAGGAGCCGCCCGATGAGTTTCGCTGATCCCAGACTTTCCGATGGCACCCACTGCCGCGACAGTCGGGGATCAGGCCGAGAAGACCGCAGGGTCAACAGTTTGTCCGCGATGCCGAACAGGTAACCGGGCCATGAATGGGGGCGGGCTACCGCCCCGGAGAAGAACCGCGATGAGGCGCGCAGAGCTATCAGCAGGATGGGCAGGGGCCGACCGGGCCGACCTGACCCCTGTACGCGCGTCCGATTTCGCCACAACAAGTCACCACCCGCAAAGGCTGCGTCCGCCAGGACGGCGGCCTTTATCGGGGTGCAGAAAGACACAATGGCTAAGAAGATGCTTATCGACGCCACCCACGCCGAGGAAACGCGCGTGGTCGTGGTTGACGGAAACAAGGTCGAAGAGTTCGATTTTGAATCCGAGAACAAACGCCAGCTTGCCGGCAATATTTATCTAGCGAAGGTCACGAGGGTCGAACCCTCGCTGCAGGCAGCCTTCATCGATTACGGCGGCAACCGCCACGGCTTCCTTGCCTTCTCGGAAATCCATCCGGATTACTATCAGATCCCGGTCGCTGACCGCGAGGCGCTGATGGCCGAGGAACGCGCCTATGCCGAGGAGCAGGCCGAAGAGGAAGAACAGCGCTCGAAATCGTCGTCCCGATCCCGCTCGCGCGGCCGTGGCCGAGCACGCGCCGAGAAAGCCGGGACGGAAGATGCCGTGACGACTAACGATGCCGGGCCATCGGGGATGGACGTCGTCGATCTCGAGACCGAGAACGGACAATCAGCCGAAGAGGGCACCTCGCCGGCCTTCTACGTCCACGAGACCCCGGTCGAGACGCCGTTGGCGGAGGAGGAGGCCGACGACGAGGACGCGACCTCTGCCGAGGCCGATGAGTCCAACGGAGACGCGACCGACGATGAGATCGAGTCGGTGGCCGAAGAGGATGTAGCCGAAGAGATCCCGCAGTCACGCAAGCCACGACCGCGCAAATACAAGATCCAGGAGGTCATCAAGGTTCGCCAGATCCTTCTGGTTCAGGTCGTGAAGGAAGAGCGCGGCAACAAGGGCGCGGCGCTGACCACATATCTGAGCCTTGCGGGCCGGTACTGCGTTCTGATGCCGAACACGGCGCGCGGCGGCGGTATCAGTCGCAAGATCACGAACGCCCAGGACCGCAAGAAACTCAAGGAAATCGCGAACGAGATCGAGGTGCCGAAAGGCGCCGGCCTGATCATCCGCACCGCCGGGTCGCAGCGCACCAAGACCGAGATCAAGCGGGATTACGAGTATCTGCAGCGGCTGTGGGAACAGATCCGCGAACTGACTCTCAAGAGCACCGCGCCGGCGAAGATCTACGAAGAAGGCGACCTTATCAAACGGTCGATCCGCGATCTCTACAACAAGGACATCGACGAGGTCTTCGTCGAGGGCGAGGGCGGGTATCGCACGGCCAAGGACTTCATGAAGATGATCATGCCGTCCCACGCCAAGAACGTTAAACACTACCATGACCCGATGCCGCTATTCGCGCGCTACCAGGTAGAGTCCTACCTGTCGTCGATGTTCAATCCGACGGTCCAGCTGAAATCCGGCGGCTATATCGTGATCGGCGTCACCGAGGCGCTGGTGGCGATCGACGTGAACTCCGGCCGTGCAACGAAAGAGGGCTCGATCGAGGAAACCGCGCTCAAAACCAACCTTGAAGCCGCCGAGGAAGTGGCCCGTCAGCTGCGCTTGCGCGACCTTGCCGGTCTTATCGTGATCGACTTCATCGACATGGAAGAGCGGCGCAACAACGCTGCGGTGGAAAAGCGGTTCAAGGACAAGCTGAAGACCGACCGCGCCCGCATCCAGGTTGGCCGGATCTCGGGCTTCGGCTTGATGGAGATGTCCCGACAGCGTCTGCGCCCCGGCATGATCGAGGCCACGACCGCACCGTGCCATCACTGCCACGGCACCGGCCTTGTCCGCTCCGACGACAACCTCGCGCTGAACATCCTGCGGCAGCTTGAAGAGGAAGGCGTTCGCGGCCGTTCGCGCGAAGTTCTGTTGAAGGCGCCGGTCGGCATCGTCAACTTCCTGATGAACAACAAGCGGGAACACATCGCCCAGATCGAGGCGCGCTACGGAATGTCGGTGCGGGTCGAAGGGGATCCGTTCCTGATCTCACCCGATTTCGCGATCGAGAAATTCAAGACGGCGACCCGGCCCGTGGCGGAAGTTCCAGTCGTGTCGGTGAATGCATCGCTGATGCAGGGCATCGACGACGAAACAGAGGTTGAAGCCGAGGTCGAAGAAGTCGCGGAACAGGCCGAGGACACCAGCCAGCAACCCAAGAAGAAGCGCCGCCGGCGCCGGCGCCGGAAATCCTCGGGCAATGGCGGTGAGCCGCGCGAGCAGGACGATGCTGCGGCGGGGTTCCGGGACCGGGACGACGATGCCGTGGAAGCCGCCGGTGGCGACACCGTGACAGCCGAAGACGAGCCCGCGGAAAAGCCGAAACCGCGCCGCAAGGCAGCAAAGGCTGACGGCGAAAAGAAGAGCGTCACGCGAAGCCGATCCCGGTCTAAGAAAGACGACGACGCGGCACCCGCAGAGGCCGAGTCGACGGAACCCGCCGAAGCCGAGGAGAAGCCGAAGAAGCCCCGGCGCAGCCGCAAGCCGGCCAAGACTTCTGATGCGCCGGCGGAAGCGACCGAGGTCGCTACGGAGACCGATACCGCCGAACCGGTGGCGGCGAAGCCGAAACGCGCTTCACGCGCCAAGCCGAAGGCGGTGGTGGATGCCGAAACGGCGGCAGAGTCAAAGCCGGCGCCGAAGGCCGAACCTGCTTCGGCCCCGATCGCCAAACCGGACCCGGAAGCAGAGAAAGAGCCCGCGATGGCGGAATCTGCGGATGACAAGCCGAAGAAGCGCGGCTGGTGGTCGCTCGGACGCTGAAACGACCCTACAACGACTCTGGCGCCGGGTGGACAGCCCGGCGCTAGTTTTTGCGGATAAAGAAGTGTTTTGCGTTGCCGACATCCTCGACACCGACAAGGTCGTGCCCGGTTTCGGCGCAGAAATGCGGCACGTCGACAATCGCGGCCGGATCATCGGACTGGATGCGAAGGATCTGCCCGGGCTGAAGTGCCTGCAGACGCTTACGGGCCTTCAGGACCGGCAGAGGGCAGAGAAGCCCCAGCGCGTCGAGATCGTGATCATAGCTCATGAGGCAAAGGCGTAGGCGGCAGGTTCGGTCTTGTCCACCAAGATGTGACAAGAGGTATCGTGACGCGGAGCGGAAGGCGCGATAAGGGAAGGACATGTTCGGGATAGAGATCATCGATGCGGGCCTTCTGCCGGCAATGTTCGTGGCGCTGCTCGCAGGGCTTTTGTCATTTCTCAGCCCTTGCGTGCTGCCGATCGTGCCACCCTATCTTGCCTATATGAGCGGCATCACGGTCACCGACATGACCGCCGTTACTGCCCGCCGGACCAAGACGGTCCTGCCAGCGCTCTTCTTCGTTATGGGACTGTCCACGGTGTTTCTCTTCCTTGGGTTCACCGCCTCGGCCTTCGGCGCCTTCTTCCTGAAGAATTCGGATGTCTTCTCGACGCTGGCGGGACTGGTCGTGATGGTCTTCGGCGCCCATTTCATCGGCGTCTTCAGAATACCTTTCCTCGACCGTGAAGCACGCCTCGATGCCGGCGACAGGGGAGGATCGGCCTTCGGCGCTTACATCCTCGGGCTTGCCTTCGCTTTCGGCTGGACACCCTGCATCGGTCCGCAGCTTGGCGCGATCCTGTCGCTGGCCGCGTCAGAAGCGAGCATTGCACGCGGCACGGTTCTTCTGGGCGTCTATGCGATGGGCCTCGGAGTTCCGTTCCTGCTGGTCGCGGCCTTCTTTCCACGGCTGCATGGCCTCATGGCCTGGATGAAGCGCCACATGGAGGCGATCGAGCGCGGGATGGGGCTTCTTCTGTGGACCATCGGTCTGCTGATGCTCACCGGCGGATTCTCGGACTTCTCCTACTGGCTTCTCGAAACATTTCCGGCCCTGGCCTTGCTCGGCTAGGCTTAATTTGGCCTGAATTATGGGTAGACTGCGCTTGGGACAGATGGGGCGCAGGCATGACTGATCAACAGAAGGTGACGACACGTCGGGTGTTCTACCTGCCTGGCTACGACCCTTTCCCCCCGCGCCGCTACCGAGAGCTTTACCGCAAGGAAGGCGAGGACCAGTCAGAGATTTCTGGCTACGAGCTTGAACTGGAAGGACGGCAGGGCGGCGAAAACTACGGCTGGACGGTCTTCGCGGAAATCGAAGGCGTGCAGGTCCGGTCGGAGGTCGAGGTGCTGGTCTGGTCGGATATCGTGCGCCGCTCTATGTCGAACGGGATTGTCGCGACCTACTGGCAGTTGGTCCGAACCGCCTGGCTCTACATTCGCAGCGGGGCGCTGCGGCGCCTGATGTGGCTGCGCAAGGGTCCGGTGATCGCGGCGCTCTACCCGGTGGGGATGCTGCTTCTACAGGTTCTCGTTGCGGTGACGGTCGCTTGGGTCGCAGGGGCGCTGGTGTCAAGGCTTGTCTATCCGGGGACCGGTTGGATCGTGGCCCTGCCCATCTTCGTCTACCTGATGCGTCTCTTTCCACGACTCGACCACAAGCTCTTTGCCTATTACCTGATGCACGATTTTGCATTCGCCGCGGGGAATGGCGGCGCCTATCCCGAGGCATTGGAGGAACGGATGAACATTTTCCGCCACCAGATCGCCGCCGCGCTGACCGGCGATGCGGACGAGGTTCTGGTGGTGGGCCATTCTTCGGGCGCCCATCTTGCAGTCTCCATCCTGGCCGATCTGGTGCGCGAGGGCAGGGTGCCACGCACCGGGCCCCGGCTCGCGCTGCTGACCTTGGGACAGGCCATCCCGATGATCTCGTTCCTGCCTAACGCGCATCGTCTGAGAAGCGATCTGCACGATTTGTCGAAATCCGGCAGTCTGACCTGGGTCGACGTGACCGCGCCGGGCGACGGCTGTTGCTTCGCGCTATGCGATCCGGTCGCCGTAAGCGGCGTAGCGCCCGAAGGTCAGCGCTGGCCTCTGGTGATCTCGGCCGCGTTCACCCAGACGCTCAGCACCGCCAGGTGGCGCGAATTGCGCTGGCGATTCTTCCGGCTGCATTTCCAATACCTGTGTGCGTTCGACGAGCCGGGCGACTACGACTATTTTGCCATAACCGCGGGCCCGCGGACCCTTGCCGAGCGCTTCGCGAACCGCGCGCCCTCCCGAAACCGGATTGACGTGGCAGCCTCTCCGCATACATCCATGGCGGCATGACAGCCCCCAAACCCGAAGCCCGTCCTGACAAGGTCTCGCTCTGGCGCTATTTCCGACTGTTCCGACAGGATATCCTCTCGGCCCAGCCCGCGCGGCTCTACCGGGCCTGGATGGCCGAGTTCCGCACGCCGTTCTTTCGCTCCTATCTGATAAACCAGCCTGACCTAGTTCGCGAAGTGTTGCGCGAACGTCCCGGCGAGTTTCCCAAGTCCGACCGGATCGCCGAAGGTCTGCGGCCGCTTCTGGGAAATTCCGTCTTTCTCACAAATGGCGAGACCTGGAAGCGGCAGCGGCGGATCATCAACCCCGCTTTCGAGGGCGGCAGGCTGCGTGACACCTTCCCGGCAATGCTGGCGGCAGGGCAGGCCGCCATCGCGCGCCTCGAAACCGCGCAGGGCGATATCGAGATGGAAGCCGAGACCAGCCATGTAGCGGCGGATGTGATCTTTCGCACGCTCTTCTCGATCCCGATATCGGACGTGGTCGCCGCCCAGGTTTTTCGGCGGTTCCGCGACTACCAGCGAAGCCAGCCGATCCTCAATATCGCCGCGTTCCTGCCATTGCCGCACTGGGTCCCGAGGTTTCATCGCCGCCGCGCCCTCCGTGCGGCACGGGAAATTCGGAAGCTCATCCGGCGACTCGTCGTGGCGCGCCGCGCGGAGATTGCGGCGGGGACGGCGCCGGATGACCTCTGCACCAAGATCCTTTCGACCCCGGACCCGGAAACCGGCCAGACCTTCGACGCCGAGGAAATGGTCGACCAGGTCGCGATCTTCTTTCTGGCCGGGCACGAGACCAGCGCATCAGCGCTGGCCTGGTCGCTTTACCTTCTGGCGACCCATCCAGAGGCGCAGGCTCGCGTCGCGGCCGAGGCAGCCGCCTTGGACGACAACCCTGGAATGTCGGATGTAGCGAAGCTGGTACTTACCCGCGACGTGTTCCGAGAGGCGTTGCGGTTATATCCACCAGTGCCGATGATGGTCCGTGAAACCACGCGAATTGAGCGGTTCCGAGACCGGGATTTGCCAAAGCAGGCCCAGATCGTGATCAGCCCGTGGCACCTGCACCGGCATGAACGAATATGGGACGATCCCGACCTGTTCCGGCCAGAGCGCTACGCAACCGAGGCGGGCCGAGCATGCCTTCGAGATGCGTTCCTGCCGTTTTCAGCGGGCCCAAGAGTCTGCCCGGGCGCCGGCTTTGCAATGATCGAGGGACCGCTTCTGTTGGCATTGTTCGCCCGGCACTTCGTGATTCGGACCGGCGAATCAGATCGGCCGGTTCCGGTCGCGCATCTCACCGTCAGATCGGTCGGCGGCATTTGGCTCAACGTTAAAAAAAGAGTTTGATTCCGTCGAATCATCTAAGAGAACTGCATTTTGCAAATAAGTGACCCCACGTCACTTTGTGGATAGAATCCGGGGCATTTTTATTAATGCATTGTTAATAAATGGATTTCGTGGTTTGCATTTAAATCACGGGTTGCATTTTGTTTACTAATTCCCCGCAAATGCACTTCACCGGCGTGATATTTTTTCGTATGACGAGAATGCAAATCCGGGGGGATTTCATCCGATGACCTATTTGACGAGCGAAAATCAGCCGATCGACACGGGGCACCAGCGCCCGGTGTTTCGAATCGCATTGCCGGTCTGGCGCTTCTCACGGCGCCCGGTTCAGGAAGAGCAGGAGCCGGAAGGCGTGACGCGAGACGAGATCGCTTCGATCTTCGGCACCGAACTCGTTTCCTCGAAGATATCCAGATTGTCATTGACGAAGAGTGAACGTCAGCAACTCGATACCAGCGAAAAACTGCGAAGCGCGCTCTATTCGCTCTGACCCCCGGTCTCCTCACCCCGGACCCTGTAATAGTCCAAGACATACAGCCTGATCGCAGTCGCCAACCCGGTGTCGGGATGGCGCGATGCGTCTATTTCCGAAGCCAGATCGTTGATCGCCCGGTCTCTTTCGCGGGCGATCTGTCGAAAGGCGGACCAGAACTCATCCTCCAGAGAAACGCTCGTTCGGTGACCCCGCAGGGTCAGCGAGCGTTTGACCGGGCGCGCGTTCATTCGTCGTCTTCGACCTGATGACCGTCCAGTATCCGCGCGGCGCGCTGGCTGCGGGCGGCTGCCAATACCTTCTCGGCCTTGGTCATGCCGAACTTGACGGCATTCGCATCGGCTTTCGCACGGTCCTCGGCCCGCGCCCTGTCCTTGCGGGCGCGGTTCAGATTGATCGGTGTGTCGGTCATTTCGGGCCGATCATCTTTTCCGGACGCACGACGCGATCGAACGTTTCGGCATCCACAAATCCAAGATTGATGGCTTCTTCCTTCAGCGTCGTGCCGTTCTTGTGCGCGGTCTTGGCGACCGTGGTGGCGTTGTCATAGCCGATCTCGGGCGCAAGCGCGGTGACCAGCATCAGACTTTCGCGCATCAGTTTTTCGATCCGGTCCCGATCGGCGCGGATGCCGATGACGCAATTGTCGGTGAAGGCGCCGCAGGCATCGCCCAGAAGCTGCATCGCCTGCAGGACGTTGTAGGCCATCATCGGTTTGTAGACATTCAGCTCGAAATGGCCCTGCGATCCGGCGAAGCCCACGGCGGCGTCATTGCCGAAGACATGCGCGCACACCTGCGTCATCGCCTCGCACTGGGTCGGGTTGACCTTACCGGGCATAATCGACGACCCCGGCTCGTTTTCCGGCAGCATCAATTCGCCCAGACCGCAGCGGGGTCCGGAGCCAAGCAGCCGGATGTCATTGGCGATCTTGAAGAGGCTGGCGGCAACGGTCTTGACCGCACCGGACATCTCGACCAGCGCGTCATGCGCGGCCAGCGCCTCGAACTTGTTCGGAGCGGTCACGAAGGGCAGGCCGGTGATTTCGGCGATCTCGCGGGCGACCGCGCCGCTCCAGCCCTTGCGGGTATTCAGGCCGGTGCCGACCGCCGTGCCGCCCTGCGCCAGCTCGTAGATTCGCGGCAGCGCGCCCTTGATCCGCTCGATCCCCATCGCGACCTGATGGGCGTAGCCCGAAAATTCCTGCGCCAGCGTTAGCGGCGTCGCGTCCATCGTATGCGTGCGGCCGATCTTGATGATGCCGTCGAATTCCTTGACCTTCGCCTCCAGCGCGAAATGCAGCTTGGCCAGGCCAGGCAGCAGCACGTCATGGGCGGTCATCGCAACGGCGATATGCATCGCGGTCGGGAAAGTGTCGTTAGAGGACTGACCCATGTTCACGTGATCGTTCGGATGCACCGGGTCCTTTGACCCGATCTTGCCGCCGAGGATCTCGATGGCGCGGTTCGCGATCACCTCGTTCGCGTTCATGTTCGACTGCGTCCCGGACCCAGTCTGCCAGACGACCAGCGGGAAATTGTCGTCGAGCTTGCCCGCAACCACTTCGTTGGCGGCCTGGATGATGGCGTCCGCCTTGTCACCGTCGAGCGCGCCCTGCGCCTTGTTGAGCGTCGCGCAGGCCTGCTTGATGACGCCAAGCGCCCTGACGATCGCGACGGGCTGCTTCTCCCACCCGATCGGGAAGTTCAGGATCGAACGCTGGGTCTGCGCGCCCCAATACTTGTCGGCGGGAACCTCCAGCGGGCCGAAGCTGTCGGATTCAGTGCGGGTCTTGATCATAGCGGGCCTCCGGTTTTCGGTGTTGCTGCCTTGTGGCCTAGCCCAGTCGCATGATCAATATTGAAACCGGCGATTTGGCCCGGATCATGCTGTCAGGCCACCTGTTTCATCAGCGCATTCTGGCACAACGCATTCTCGGACAGTATCCCGGAAATGCCTGCCTTCATCGTCTCGAAATCCGGCCCGTAGAAGTAAAGTGCCGTGCGTTCGGCCATGGTGCGCGAACCGTGATAGCGCCCGGCGTCGCCAAGAGCAGCACGACAGGCGTCGATAACGTCTTCCGTCGTGACGGTTTGATAGACCTCATCCGGCAGGTTGACGCCATCCAGATAGATGCCAAGGCCCTCGTTCTTGCCAAATTCACGGAGCGTGGAGTCGTCGGCATCATGCAGCACCGATCCTTTGGGCGCGCCAAGCGATTCCAGTGCCGTGGCGATTCCGTCAAGTGCAGGATCCGACAGACTGTCCAAGACAATCTCCAGGTCGATATAGGTGATCTCGCCCTCGCCGTCCAACATTGAGCCGCCGCCTGTCACCACGCCAAATCCCTTGCTCTGCAGGATTTCGGCCAACGGATCCTCGAAGACCTCGCCGCGATCCATCGGTTCTATCCGCGATGTAAGCCGCGCGATGACAAGAACACCTTCCGGCTTCGCGTCCGTTTTTCTGAACAGTCCAAACATTGGGCAATCTCCGTCACGTCACCGAAACGCGTAGTCAACGACCATGGCGAAAATGTGAAAGCGGTATCGACGGCGGGGCCGTGCTACTTGCGGAAGCTGTCGAGCCGGACGATATCGGCATCCTTCTTGTCGGCGGCGCCATGTTCGGCGTCTTCCAACAACGGTTCGTTCGCCTCGTCGTCGTCGCTCTCGTCGTCCTCTTGGGGCTGGGTCTCGAACCGCAGGCCGAATTCGACGGAAGGATCGACGAAGGTCTTGATCGCATCATACGGGATATAGAGCGGTTCCGGACTGTCGCCGAAATTCAGCGTGATCGAGAAGCCTTCGTCACTGACGACGAGATTGTCGAACCAGTGCTGGATGACGACGGTCATCTCGTCGGGATAGCGATCCGACAACCAGTCCGCGAGTTCGACATCCGGATGCATCGTGTCGAAGGTGATGAAGAAGTGGTGCTGTCCGGGTAAGCCGTCCTTCGCGACGCCTTCCAGAACCTCCTGGATCAGACCCCGCATCGCGCGGTGCATCAGGTTTCCATAGTCGATGGATCGGGACATCGCCGTTCCTTTGCGAAGCGCTGTTCTCACCATACGGGATTCGATGCCGAAGAAAAGGGCGAGCACGGTGCGGCCCGGGGATCACGTCCAGCCGGTCAGGATCGCCCCGCCCGCGGCGGCAATGGCAAGCACTGCAGGCAGACCCAACCGCAATCGGAAAAGCAGCATGCCGGACAGCGCCGCGAGTGCCGCTGCCGCGACGTTCAGCCCGGAGAGGCCGGGAACCAGTACGGTCAGCGGACCTATGGCGAGGGTTTCGGTTTCTTCGAAGAACACGTGAAGCGCGAACCAGACGGACAGATTCAGGATCACGCCGACGACGGCAGCGGTGATCGCGGACAGCGCCGACGCTAGCCGCGGTCGGCTCCCGGCCCATTCGAGGTAGGGTGCCCCGGCGAAGATCCACAGAAAGCAGGGAACGAAGGTCACCCAAAGCGTCATTCCGGCCGCGAGCAGCCCCGCCTGAATACCCCCTGCGCCGTATCCCGCGATATATCCAACGAATTCGGTCACAAGGATCAACGGCCCCGGCGTGGTTTCGGCGAGGCCCAACCCGTCGACCATCTCTGCGGTGGTCAGCCAGCCCTTCTCGGCCACCACTTCCTGCGTCATGTAGGCAAGCACGGCGTAGGCTCCGCCGAAGGTAACCACCGCGAGCTTCGAGAAAAAAAGCCCGATCCCCGTCAATCGCTCGGCTCCCGTGGCCCAGGCCAGCGCAACCGGCGCCCACCAGATCACGGCCCATGTGGCCACTGTCTGCAGGGTCGAGACGCCGACCGGTGCCGCAATGGCCGCGATTGAACCGGTCTTGACGGCAAAGGCGCCATAGAGTGCCGCCGCAGCGATGATGACGGGGAAGGGGATGTCAAAAAAGAAGATCGCCACGAAGGCGAGTCCAGCCAGCACCCAGCGGTCGGCCGAGCGAAGCGACTTGCGCGCCACCCGCAGCAGCGCCTGCACGACGATCATCACGACCGCTGCCTTGATCCCCAGAAAAAGCGCTTGGACCAGGCCCACCTGACCCCATGTCGTGTAGGCGATCACGAGCGCCAGCATGACCAGCGCGCCGGGCAGCACGAAAAGCGCGCCGGCCAGCAACCCGCCAGCCACGCCCCGCAGCCGCCAGCCCGCATAGGTGGCCAATTGCATCGCCTCTGGTCCGGGCAGCAGCATGCAGAAGGACAGCGCGTGCAGGAACTGGTCCTCGGTCAGCAGGGCGCGATCCTCGACCAGTTCGCGGTGCATCACCGCGATCTGCGCCGCCGGCCCGCCGAACGACATCAGGCCGATACGTCCGAAGACGCGGATCAGGTCGGGCCAGTTTCGCATCGTCATGCCCGGTCCGCCGGCCAATCATGGCCCTCGTCAAAACCATCCCGTGCCCAGCGGTAGAACGCATCATAAAGCGCCATCCCGGCATCAAGCTGTTCGATATCGTCGCGGTATTGCCGGGAAAGACCGACCGAAATCGCCAGAAGTCCGGCAGCCTCGGGGGCGAGATCGTGCCTGTCGGTATCGGCGCCGCGGACGACCTTCGACAGCCGGTCGAGCGCCTCGGTACGCAGGCCGAACTCATCGAGCATGGTGTCGAAGGTGCAAAGCGGTCCGCGATGCGACCAGAAGACGCCCTCGATATCGAAGGGGGTCGCCCCATAGCGATCGGCGACCCCCTGGACCTCGGCGGGCGAGACGAACAGAAAGCGGGCATCGGGGTCGACGAACCGCCGGATCAGCCAGGGGCAGGCTATGCGGTCGATCTTCGGGCGATGCCGGGTGACCCAAAGCGTCGCGCCATCCACCGGTTCCGGCAGGGACGCTGCGGGTATACGATAGGTATCGGAGGCGTCTCGCCAGCCATACATCCCACCTTGCAGATATTCGGCCTGCATACCATCTGCGCGCAGTCTTGCGACAAGGCCTTGCGACAGTTTGATCCCCTTCTGGCAGGTGACCACGCAGGGCCGTCCGGCCAGCCGCGCCTTGAGACCGGCGATGTCGGTATGGGGATGTCGGAACGAACCGGGGATCAGATAGTGATCTTCGGCGAAATCCGGGTCGATCGAGATATCCACGATGACGGGGCAGTTCGGCGTGCCGATCAGGCGCAGAAGCTGCGGCACGGTTATTTCATTGGGGGCGGTCATGGCGCATCCTTCCTGAATTCAGGTTCCGGATGCGAATCTTGGGCTTGTCGCCTCACGGGGTGTTCGCATCGACCCCATGTCAAATTGATGGCAAGTCGGGCGAGGTTTGTCAAAGGTTATGGGGCCATCTGGTTCGACACTGCATATCGGGACCAATGCAAACTCAGCCGGTCACCTTGGACAATTCGCGCAGGATCTTCTCTCGGATCGCGCGCGGATATTCCAGATGGCCGCGAGCTGTAATGACGAAGCCGTCATGTGTCACGATGGTGCGCCGATAATAGTTGGTCATCGCCACCCCGATCGATTCGATCGCAATGCCGTTGATGATGATGCCCATCGCCTCGGCCGACCGGCTGGCCTGAAGTGCGGACCCCCCGGCATTCTGCGGCCCGTCTCCAGACACGTCGATGATCTTGCGGTTGCAATCCGCCACTGCACCGAACTGGCGCGCGGAAAAGCTGATTGCATCGCCGATGGCGGTATCGGAATCGACGAAAGCACGCTGAAGGCCGCGTGCCTCGGCGGAGAAGGCGCGGATGACTTCGACACTGGTCATCCGGTTCCAGCCCAGCACAAGGCCCTGCCTGTTGACGCCGGACCACTGCACGACCGCCAGCGCCGACTGGCCGAGCAACAGCGCGTCGATCACCTCGGGATCAAGCAGGGCATCCGCAAGGCCGTCGATCTGCAGCCGGTACTCCCCCGCGTCGATCGAGGACGAAACGTCGATGGTCAGCAACAGGGCCGTGTCGCAGGCCGCAGCGGGCTGGATCAGCGCGACTGCACCAAGCGAGCCTGCGCAAATCGTGTTTCGCAACGCTTTCAGCATGGCTCGACCCTAAAGAGGCATGGCCTTGTATTGCAATTGAAATGCGAGGAAGGGAAAGTGCAGGCTTCTGTTGCCAGGTGCCTGCGAACCCCGCCTTACGCTGCTAGGCGCAAGGGCTTAGTTTCGGCGACTCGAACTGCTTACGCAGCCAGAGCCATTGCCGGAGCTTTGTTGTCATTTGCAACTAGCTTTGTCGGACCGATAACGGTGGTGCCTCACCGAGCGAAAGAAATCCCCTTTAGACGTTCGTCGATCCTATTTCGGCCCCATGATCCCCAAATGAAGGATGTTTGGTGGAGCCGCCGGGTACCGCCCCCGGGTCCGATCCGCTTATTACGGGCACGTTTATCGCCATAGTTCCTTTGCAGGAACAGAATGAAGATAGGCGTTTTGACGCGTGGTTTCAAGCGGGTTGGAGATTTGGCGGCGACGCGATCGCCGGGTCTGCGGATGCTGCCCAATCCGTGCTGGACGTGCCGGGCGGGGGTGTGCAAGGTTGCCGCCAGAGGATCGCAGACCGATCGGGGGATCAGTGTTCAGCCGCGCAATTTCGCTACCCTCCCAACGGGCTTTGCAATGGCTGGGCTTTTATGCCGTGATCCTGCTGGCCTGGGTCGCGATCTTTCAGATGGCGCGGGGCGGGGGCGACTGGCTCTGCGGTCCCGACAGCCTGCGTTTGCTGCCATTCGGCGGCTTCTGGGCGCTTTATCCGATGTGGCTGGTGATGATCGCCGCGATGATGCTGCCGACGCTGATACCGGCCTTGCAGGTCTACGAAGACCTGCCCGAACGGGCCGGGGCGACGGCGCCAGGTTGGTTCGGGGTCGTCGCGGGCTACGCGGCGGTCTGGGCGCTGGGATCGGCGGGGTTCGCCGGGGCGCAGGTCTGGGCGCTGGAGCAGGGCGTGCTCGATCTGACCGGGGTCGTCACGTCGCCCTGGATGGCGGCTGCGCTGTTCGGGCTGGCAGGGGCCTACCAATTCTCGAAACTCAAGGAAGCCTGCCAGAACGGCTGCCTGACGCCGATGCAATATTTCATCGCGCGCTGGCGGCCCGGTGCCCTTGGCGGGGCGCGGATGGGCGCAGCGCTCGGGGCGATGTGCGTCGGCTGCTGCTGGGCGATCATGGCGCTCGGTTTCGTCGGCGGCATGACCAGCCTGCTTTGGATGGGGGCAGCGACCGTCTTCATGGTGGCCGAGAAGCTGCCGGAAATCGGGCGGCATCTGCGGGTGCCTGCGGGCGTGGGATTGCTTGGAATCGGTACGATAATCGCGCTGCAAGCCATTGTCGTAGCATGAAAACATGAAATTAGGAGCGAGAAATGGCACAAACCGAACAGACAGCCTCGGACCGGAGCGGCGCCAGTATGCGGCGCACGCAGGCTCCAAGGGAATGGGCGATAAAGGGAGAGTTGTTCCTCAACTGCTCCTGCACCGTCTTCTGCCCCTGCGTCGTGTCGCTTGGAGAGCATCCGCCGACCAACGGGGATTGCAAGGCCTGGATGGCGATCGCCATCGATGACGGGAATTTCGAGGGCGAGAGCCTGACCGGCATCAATATCGGCCTGATGGTCGACATCCCCGGCAAGATGAGCGAAGGCAACTGGAAGGTCGCTGTCTATGTCGATGACAAGGCGTCTGAAAAGGCATATGACGGTCTGCTTCAGATCCTTTCGGGTGCGGCGGGCGGCACGACCGGCCTCTTCACCATGCTGGTCAGCGAGATCATCGGCGCCGAGCGCGAAAAGGTCGAGATCGTGCGCGACGGCAACCGCCGCTCGATCATGATCGGCCGCAAGATCCAGGGCGAGATCGAGATGATCGCCGGCCGCAACCCCGAAGAACCGGTGGTGATGACCAATACCAAATACTGGATGGGACCGGACGTGATCGCCGCTCGGGGCCTGAAAAGCCGGGTCCGCGATTACGGCCGGGTCTGGAACTTCGACGGAAAATCGGGCGAGATCTGCGCGATCGACTGGAGCGGGCCGGGAAAATGACCGGCAGGGCAGGAGCAGGCTGATGGCAGTCATATCGCCGTCACGGCGTATCCGTCGGACGCCGTTCAGCGAAGGCGTGGAGGCGGCGGGCGTCAAGGGCTACACCGTCTACAATCACATGCTGCTGCCGACCGTGTTCGAAAGCGTGCAGGCAGATTACCGGCATCTGAAGGATCATGTGCAGGTCTGGGATGTGGCCTGCGAAAGGCAGGTCGAGCTGCGCGGTCCTGATGCGGCGCGGCTGATACAGATCCTGACGCCAAGGGATCTGAGCGACATGAAGCCGGGCCAATGCCTCTATATACCGATCGTCGACGAGACCGGCGGGATGTTGAACGATCCGGTGGCGGTGAAACTGGACGAGGACCGGTTCTGGATCTCGATTGCCGACAGCGACCTTCTGTTTTGGATCAAGGGCGTCGCGCATGGCTATCGTCTGGAAGTGTCGGTGGACGAGCCCGACGTCTCTCCTCTGGCTGTTCAGGGGCCGAAAGCCGAGACGTTGATGGCAAAGGTCTTCGGGGACGGCGTCAAGGATATCAGGTTCTTCCGCTTCCGGCAGTTCGAATTCGAGGGCCGCAATCTGGTCGTCGCCCGGTCGGGGTATTCGAAGCAGGGCGGGTTCGAGATCTATGTCGACGGTTCCGATCTCGGCATGCCGCTCTGGCAAGCGCTGTTCGAGGCGGGGCGCGATCTGAACGTGCGTGCCGGTTGCCCGAACCTGATCGAACGGATCGAGGCCGGGTTGCTGAGCTACGGCAATGACATGACGCGAGAGAACACGCCGCATGAATGCGGGCTGGGCCGGTTCTGCGATACCGAGGAGGCGATCGGCTGCATCGGGCGCGACGCGCTGCTGCGCGTGGCCCGCGAGGGGCCGATGCGGCAGATCCGTGCCATCGAGATCCCCGGCGACCCGGTGCCGGCCTGCGACCGCGCCTGGCCGCTGGTCATCGGCAATGACGTCGCGGGGCAGGTGACCTCGGCTGCCGCGTCGCCGGATTTCGGCACCAATGTCGCGATCGGCATGGTCACAATGGCGCATTGGTATCCGGGCACGGAACTGATAGTCGAGACGCCGGAAGGCGCGCGTCAGGCGACGGTAAAAGACAGATTCTGGATATAGAGGGGACCGGCATGTTCAAGGCACTGGTTGTAGACAGGGACGACGAGGGCAAGACCAGCGCCTCGGTCAAAGACCTGGAGATTTCGGACCTGCCGGAGGCGGAGGTTACCGTCGCGGTCGAGTATTCCACGGTCAACTACAAGGACGGGCTTTGCATCGGACCGGGCGGCGGTCTGGTCCGCAAGTATCCGCATGTGCCGGGCATCGACTTTGCGGGCACGGTAGAGAATTCATCGGACGACCGCTACAAGCTCGGCGACAAGGTGGTGCTGACCGGCTGGCGCGTCGGCGAGGCGCATTGGGGTGGCTATTCGCACAAGGCGCGGGTCAAGGCCGACTGGCTGGTGCCTCTGCCAGAGGGGCTGACGACACGGCAGGCTATGGCGGTCGGCACCGCAGGCTTAACCGCGATGCTGGCGGTCATGGCGCTAGAGGATCACGGGCTTCAGACGGGCCACGGCCCGGTGCTGGTGACCGGCGCGGCCGGCGGCGTCGGCTCGGTGGCGACGGCGATCCTGTCGCATCTTGGCCACGAGGTCGCGGCGGTCACCGGGCGCCCGGAAGCGGCGGATTACCTGAAATCCCTCGGTGCGACTCAGATCGTCTCGCGCGACGAGCTGACCGAGGTGACGAAGAAACCGCTTGAGGGCGAGGCTTGGGCCGGCTGCGTCGATGCGGTTGCGGGGGCGATTCTGGGGCGGATCCTGAAGCAGATGAAATACGGCACCTCCGTCGCCGCCGTCGGTCTTGCAGGCGGTGCGGCGATCGAGGGCGCGCTGATCACGCCTTTCATCCTGCGCGGCGTCAACCTTCTGGGCATCGACAGCGTGATGCAGCCCTATGACAACCGTGTCAGGGCATGGCGCCGTATCGCAAGCGACCTGCCGATGGACCGGCTTGAGCGGATGATCGAGCCGGCGACGCTGGCCGATCTGCCGAAACTCGGCGCCGACATCCTGAAGGGCAAGGTCAGGGGCCGCGTCGTCGTCGATGTGAACGCCTGACACTATCGCGGCACGTCTCCGCCTGCCCGGTGCTTGACCCTCGGGCCAATACCGGCCATGCCTCGCCCACGGAGGTGCCCGATGCAGTTGGATGTTGATTTCGTCCGGAGCCAGTTTCCGGCCTTTTCAGAAGCTTCGCTGGCGAAGAAGGGGTTCTTCGAGAACGCAGGCGGTTCCTATGCCTGCGCACCCGTGATCGAGCGGCTGACCCGCTTCTACCGGGAACGCAAGGTTCAGCCTTACGGACCATTTGAAGCCAGCCGCATCGGCGGCGAGGAGATGGACGAGGCTCGGCAAAGGCTGGCGGCGATGCTGGGGGTCGAAACCGACGAACTCAGCTTCGGGCCCTCGACGTCGCAGAACACCTACGTCCTTGCGAACGCCTTCCGGCACCACATGAAGCCCGGCGACGCGATCATCGTGACGAACCAGGACCACGAGGCAAACAGCGGTCCCTGGCGCCGTCTGGGGGCAGAGGGGTTCGAGGTGCGCGAATGGCAGATCGACCCCGAGACCGGCCATCTCGACCCGGCCGATCTGGACGATCTGCTCGACGAAAGGGTTCGGCTGGTCGCTTTTCCGCATTGCTCGAACGTCATTGGCGAGATCAACGACGTCGCCGCCATCAGCGCCAAGGCTCATGCGGCCGGCGCGGTGGTCTGCGTCGATGGCGTCAGCTATGCGCCGCACGGATTGCCTGATGTCGGCAGGTTGGGGGCGGATATCTACCTGTTCTCCGCCTACAAGACCTACGGGCCGCATCAGGGTCTGATGGTGATCCGTCGGGCGCTTGGCGAAGCTCTGCCCAACCAGGGGCATTTCTTCAACGCCGACACCCTTTACCAGCGGCTTACGCCGGCCGGGCCGGACCATGCCCAGATCGCCGCCTGCGCCGGTATCGCCGATTATATCGAGACCCTTTACTCGCGGCACAACACCAACCACCGCGATGCTGCGGGCCGTGCCACGGTGGTGCATGACATGATGCGCGCGCATGAGGTGCGGCTCTTGCAGCCTCTGCTCGACTATTTGACGGCGAAGAACTCCGTTCGGCTGCTTGGCCCGACCAAGGCGGAGAACCGCGCCCCGACGGTTGCCGTCGAAGTCGAGTGCCCGGGCCATGAGGCTGCCGAAGCGCTGGCGCCGCACGACATCAACACCGCCGGCGGCGACTTCTACGCGGTGCGGCCCCTGACGGCGATGGGCGTCGATCCGGAGAAAGGCGTGCTTAGGCTGAGTTTCGTGCACTACACGACGAAGGCCGAGGTTGACCAACTGATACGCGCCCTAGATCACGTCCTGTAAGGCGGGGCCGTCCCGCACAGAGGACCGGAGGCCGCTTGACCGACACGCCCATTCTGCTGTGGTTCCGCCGCGACCTGCGCCTGTCGGATCACCCCGCGCTCGTCTCGGCCCGGCAAAGCCACAGACCCGTCATTCCGGTCTTCATATTGGACGAGCTGGCAGACGATCTGTGCGCCGCGCCGAAATGGCGTCTGGGACTGGGCCTCGAGCATTTTGACGCTGCGCTGAACGAGATCGGCTCTCGGCTGACCCTGCGGCGCGGCAAGGCGCTGGAGGTGCTGAAGGATCTGGTCGAGGAAACCGGCGCGGGCGCGGTCTATTGGTCACGCCTCTACGATCCTCGATCTGTCGAACGCGACACCGCCGTGAAATCGGAACTGAAGAAGGCGGAAATCGAAACCCGCAGCTTCAATGCGCATCTGATCTTCGAGCCGTGGGAGGTCGAAACCCAGCAGGGTGAACACTACAAGGTCTACACACCCTATTGGCGCAACGTGAAGGGCCGCGACGTCCCCGAACCCTCGGGACGGACCCATACCCTGACCGCACCGCAAAAATGGCCCGGCTCCGAGGAGATCGCGGACTGGAACATGGGCGCGGCCATGCAGCGCGGCGCAGCGGTGGTGCGCCAACATGTCTGCATCGGCGAGGACGCCGCCGGTGACAGGCTGGCGGAGTTCATCGAAGAGAAGGTTCAAGGCTACAAGTCCAAACGCGACTGCCCGGCCGTGAACGCGACAAGCGGGTTGTCGGAAAATCTGACCTACGGCGAAATTTCGCCCCGAACCGTCTGGCATGCCGGTCGGCGGGCGATGGAAGAGGGCAAGCAGGGGGCCGAGCATTTCCTGAAGGAACTCGTGTGGCGCGAGTTCGCCTATCACCTGCTCTATCACACGCCGCGCATCACCACCGACAATTGGCGCGAGGAATGGGACGATTTTTCCTGGCGCGGCGATGGCGAGCGGGTTGATCGTTGGCGGCGCGGGCGCACCGGCATCCCCTTCGTCGATGCCGCGATGCGGGAGATGTACGTCACCGGCAGCATGCACAACCGTTCCCGGATGATCGTTGCCTCCTACCTGACCAAACATCTGCTGACCGACTGGCGCATCGGCATGAAATGGTTCGAGGATTGCCTGATCGACTGGGATCCGGCCTCGAACGCGATGGGCTGGCAGTGGGTTGCCGGCAGCGGCCCCGATGCGGCCCCTTATTTCCGCGTCTTCAATGCGCAAACCCAGGCCGAGAAGTATGACCCGGACTGCAACTACCGGAACCGCTGGATCGCCGAGGGGCGCGACGATCCGCATGAGGACGCGCTCAGCTATTTCGACGCGATACCGAAGTCGTGGGACCTGTCGCCCGATGATGATTATCCCGAACCGGTGGTCGGGTTGGACGAAGGCCGCAAGCAGGCGCTCGACGCGTATGCGAGACTGCGGAAGTGAACGATAACAGTTGCTTGGCCGCAGGGCTTCGGGCTAGCCTGACGTGGCATTTGCGAGGGGATGGATGCAGGTACTGAATTCGACCGAGGGGCAGGGAGATCTGCCGCGCTATTTCACGCATATCTACGCGATGGCGAAAGACATGAACAATGGCCGTCTGGACATGGTCCTGCCGGACGGGCGCCGGTTTCGTGCCGACGGACGCAGCCCCGGCCCGGTGGCCGAGGTTCAGATCCACGACCCAGACCTTTTCGCCCGCCTGATCCGCGAAGGCGATCTGGGCTTTTCCGAGGCCTATCTCGACGGTGGGTGGTCGACGCCGAACCTTCAGGCTTTCATGGATCTCGTCCATGCCGACAACGAGTCGATGTATGACGGCTTTCCGGGTATTGGCTTGTTGCGGTCGTACGAGAATCTGCGGTTCTGGCTGCAATCAAACAGCAAACGGCAGGCGCGGCGCAACATTTCGCATCACTACGATTTGGGCAACGAGTTCTATGGCGCGTGGCTGGACGAAACAATGACCTATTCCTCCGCGAAATTTACCAGCGGTCAGGAAACACTCGAAAACGCGCAGATCAGCAAATATGCCAGCATGGTCGATCAGATGGGGGTTCAACCCGGCGACCACATACTGGAAATCGGCTGTGGCTGGGGCGGGTTCGCGGAATATGCCGCGGCACAGCGGGGGCTCCGCGTCACCGGCCTCACAATCTCGCGCGAGCAGCATGATTATGCGGTTGCGCGGATGGCACGGTCCGGGCTGTCGGACCGGGTGGAGATCAGGCTGCAGGATTACCGGGACGAGCATGGCAGCTATGACGGCATCGCCAGCATAGAGATGTTCGAGGCGGTAGGAGAACGCTATTGGCCAAAATATTTCAGTACTTTAAGGGATTGCCTTAAACCAAACGGCGCCGCAACGCTTCAGATCATCACCGTGCATGACCGGCGCTACCACGTCTACAAGCGTGGCGTCGATTTCATCCAGAAATACATCTTTCCGGGCGGGATGCTGCCCAGCCCCTCGGTGCTGCGGGCAGAGGTGGAAAAGGCCGGGCTTTGCGTCGCCCGGTCGATCGAATTCGGCGAAAGTTACAATCAGACGCTTCGAAGATGGCACGAAACCTTCAACCAGAAATGGGACCAGATCGCGGGGCTCGGATTTGATGAACGTTTCCGTCGGATGTGGAATTTCTATCTGACCTCTTGTGCGGCGACCTTTCAAAGCGGAAACTGTGACGTGACCCAGATAACCGTATCAAGATCGGCCTGACCACGATGCCCACCGCCGCAAGACTGTTCGCCGCCGCCTTTTTCGCCGCACTCGCCTGGTTCTGCGCGGACCTGGTCAAGCCGCTGCTTCCCGAAGGCACCCAAAGCGGCTGGCTGAATGAGACGATGGCGGTCGTGGGCTTCTTTTCCGGCTGGACGATGGCTGGCGCCCGCGCGGGAGATGGCGTTCGGGCCGGGTTCGGGTACGGGCTGACGAGTTCTGCGCTGATCGTGTTCTGGGGCGTGGTCATTTTCGCCGGCTACGAGATGCTTGAACTGTCGCTCAAGGGCCGCTTCGGCGGGCCGATGTCGGCGATCAAGGCGATGATCGGTATAGGCATCGACTATCTGAAAATGATTGCCACGCCAGAGATCATCGGCACGCTGATCGTCGGCGGTCTGTTTGGCGGCTGGCTCGCCGAATGGGCATCCAAGCGCTGGACCTGAGTGCGGTGCAATCGCTGTTCTTCTATGGCACGCTGTGCCATTTGCCGCTGCTGCGGCTGGTCATGGATGACGCCCGCCATCTGGAGATTTCCGAGGCCGAGCTGCCGGGCCATGCCGTCCACTGGGTCAAGGGGCAGAACTTTCCAATCATCGTTGAGGCCGAGGGAGCCAGCGCCGCCGGCCTGCTGGTCGAGGGCCTGACAGATACCGATATCGCGCGGCTCAATTTCTACGAAGGCGGCTACGACTACAAGCTCGTGCCGGTGACGGTGCGAGTCGGCGGCCGGACCCACAGCACGCGTGTCTACAGGACGGGCGAGGGGCGTTGGCAGCCCGGCGAGCCGTGGCTTCTCGGCGACTGGGTGCGGGACTGGGGCCCTGTGGCTCTGCTTGCCGCCGCGGAGATCATGGAGGATTTCGGCAAGCGCGACGCAAGCGAGGTGATGCGGCACTATCCCCAGATTCTTCAGCGGGCCGCGTCGCGGCTTCGGGCCGCCGCCGACCCTGCGCCAGCCGGTCCCCGCATCGGACCGGGTTGGGAAAAGGTCGAACGGATCGCCGCGCGGCGGCCTTATTCGGAATACTTCTCGGTCGAGGAAATGGACATCCGTTTTCCGCTGTTCGACGGAGGCACGAGCGCCGAAGTGACGCGTGCCGCCTTCATGGCCGGAGATGCCGTGACGGTTCTGCCCTATGACCCGAAGCGGGATCGGGTGCTATTGATCGAGCAGTTCCGCTTCGGGCCCTATGCGCGCGGCGATCTGAAGCCATGGTCGCTGGAACCGGTCGCGGGGCGGATCGACCCCGGTGAAAGCCCCGAGGCGGCGGCGCGGCGCGAGGCGGACGAAGAGGCGGGCCTGACCATCGGCCGCCTGCTGCCGGTGGCACGGTACTATCCCTCGCCCGGCGCCGTTTCGGAATACCTGATCTCATTCATCGGACTCGCTGACCTGCCTGACGGGACGGCCGGACTTGGAGGCGTTGACACCGAGGCCGAGGATATCCGGGGCGTGCTGCTGTCATTCGACGACCTGATGAACCTGCTGACCAGCGGCGCCGCGGAAAACGGGCCGTTGATCCTTTCCGCGCTGTGGTTGGCGCGTGAGCGCCAGGCGATCCGGCGGGACGCTTGAGTTCCACCGCTCCGCATCCTAAACAGAAGCCGAAGAGCAGAGGGCGCGCGACATGCAGGTGAAACAGGACCTTTCCGACAGTATCGGCAATACGCCCCTGATCCGCCTCAACGCCGCCAGCGAGGAAACCGGCTGCGAGATTCTGGGCAAGGCGGAGTTTCTCAATCCGGGCCAGTCGGTCAAGGACCGGGCGGCACTGTTCATCATCCGGGATGCTTTGGACAAGGGCCAGTTGCGCCCCGGCGGGACCATCGTGGAAGGGACGGCGGGGAATACCGGCATCGGCCTGGCGCTGGTAGGCGCCTCTCTGGGATTTCGGACGGTGATCGTGATCCCCGAGACGCAGAGCCAGGAAAAGAAGGACATGATCCGGTTGTGCGGCGCCGAACTGGTGCAGGTACCGGCGGTTCCCTACAAGAACCCCAACAACTACGTCCGCTATTCCGAGCGGCTGGCCAAACGTCTCGCACAAAGCGAGCCGGATGGCGCGATCTGGGCCAACCAGTTCGACAATACGTCCAACCGTCAGGCCCATGTCGAAACCACTGGCCCGGAAATCTGGGAGCAGACCGATGGCAAGGTGAACGGTTTCGTCTGTGCGGTGGGATCGGGCGGCACACTGGCGGGCGTTGCCGCCGCGCTGCAGCCGAAGGGGGTCAAGATGGCGCTTGCCGATCCGATGGGGGCGGCGCTTTACAGCTATTACACCACCGGAGAGTTCAAATCCGAGGGCAGTTCGATCACCGAAGGCATCGGGCAGGGGAGGATCACCGCCAATCTCGAAGGCTTCACCCCGGATATGGCCTATCAGATACCCGACGACGAGGCGCTCCCCATCGTGTTCGACCTCCTGGAGGAAGAGGGGCTTTGCCTTGGCGGTTCCTCCGGCATCAACGTGGCGGGCGCGATCCGCATGGCGCGGGACATGGGTCCCGGCAACACGATCGTCACCGTGCTGTGCGACTACGGCAACCGCTACCAGTCGAAGCTGTTCAACCCGGATTTCCTGAAGGAAAAGGGGCTGCCCTATCCGAAATGGCTGGATGAGGAGCCGCGTATCCTGCCGACAGTGTTCGAGGACTGATGCGCCGTCTCGCCGCCGTCCTTTCGCTGTGCCTGCTGGGGCTGCTGAGCCTGACGGCTCTGCCGTCCGCGCCGGTGGGCGACTTCCTGCAAGCCGCCGCGCAGGACCCGCCGCCGACCGTGGACTACACAGAGTGGCAGGATGTCGCCGCGCGGGCCGAAGCCAAACTCGAGGAACCGAACCCGGCGAGCGAAGAGCTGATGGCCCTGCGTGCCGAACTCGTCGATTGGCGCACGAGACTGACCGAGGCACAGACCGCCAACGGGAACAGGATTTCGATCCTGCGCGAACAGATCGATGCTCTTGGACCTGCCCCCGCGGAAGGCGAGACCGAGACCGAAGAAATCGCCTCTCGTCGCGCCGAACTGAACAGCCAGCTCAGGGAACTCGAAGCGCCGCGCCTCAAGGCCGAGGAAGCCTATCGCCGGGCCGAGGGGCTGATCCGCGAGATCGACAGCATCGATCGCGAACGCCAGACCCGACAGTTGCTGGAAAGAGGACCGACGCCGCTGAATCCGTCGCATTGGGCGACGGCGGCCACGGAACTGGGCGGTTCGACGACGACGATATGGGAACAACTGCAAGCGGCATGGAGCCAAGCCGAACGTCGTCAGGTGTTCTGGGAGCGGCTGCCTGTGATCGGCATCCTGCTGGGGCTTGCCGCGGTGCTGCTTTACTTCGGACGGACCTGGATGGAGCGCCTCACCCGTTACGTAGAACGGCGCGAGCGACCAAGCCGTCGTGGCGTCGGGGGCTTTCTGGTTTCTCTGGGCCAGGTGGCGCTGCCGCTCGGCGGACTCATCCTTATCGTCGGCGCGTTGATCTTCTCCGAGCTCTTCGGTGAGCTGGGGCTTACTCTGATCCGAAATCTGCCCGTTCTCGGGCTTGCGGTGTTCGGCGGTCGATGGCTGACACGGCGGCTGTTTCCCGATGACCCGGACCAAGCGGTCGTGCTCAATCTCAAGATGTCCGACCGCGCCGAGATGCGCTTTTATGGAACGCTCCTTGGTCTGCTCTTTGGCCTGACCTTCGTGCTGTTCAGACTTGCCGAGTTCGAGAATTATTCGGATGCCAGTCGCGCGGTCATCAACTTTCCCCTGATCTGCCTGAACGGTCTGGTCCTGTTCCGGCTTGGAACGATCCTGAGGCGCAACCGGTCCAGATCGAAGCCCGAGGAAACCGCTGATGCGGTCTCGGACATGCGCCGCTATATCGGCGCCCTGATCGGAAGCGCGTTGAAGCTGTCGGGTGTCGCAGCTCCGCTGATTGGCCTGATCGGATATACCAACGCCGCGGCGTTCTTCGTCTATCCGATGATCCTGTCTCTTGGCTTGATCGGGCTTTTGATCGTGATTCAGGGGGTGTTGCTGTCGCTCTACAGGCTGACCACCGGCAAGAGCCCCGAAGAGGCCGACCAGGCGCTTGCGCCGGTGGTGATCAGCTTCCTGCTCTTCCTTCTGTCTTTGCCCCTATTCGCGCTGTTCTGGGGTGCGCGGGTGACCGATCTGACGGAGGCCTGGACGAAATTCCAGCTAGGCTTCACCGTCGCCGGGATCACGATATCGCCCTCGGTCTTCATCACCTTCGTCTTCGTCTTCCTGATCGGCTACGGCGTCACGCGCTTCTTCAAAAGCATCCTGCGCACCTCGGTTCTGCCCAAGACACGGATTGATCCGGGCGGGCGCACCGCGATCCTTTCCGGGATCGGCTATACTGGTATCTTCCTGTCGGCGCTGATCGCGATCACTTCGGCCGGGATTGATCTGTCTTCACTGGCCATCGTTGCCGGTGCGCTCTCGGTCGGTATCGGGTTCGGTCTGCAAACGATCGTCTCGAACTTCGTCTCTGGCATCATCCTGCTGATCGAGCGTCCGATCTCGGAAGGCGACTGGATCGAGGTGGCCGGCCAGTCCGGTTACGTCCGTGACATCTCGGTGCGCTCGACCCGGATCGAGACGTTCGACCGGACCGATGTGATCATCCCGAACGCCGATCTGATCTCTGGCGTGGTGATCAACTGGACGCGCGGCAACCTGATCGGTCGGGTCAAGGTGCCGGTCGGCGTCGCCTACGGAACGGATACGCGCCGGGTCGAGTCAATTCTGCGGGAAGTCGCCGAGGATCATCCGCTGGTCGCGATGAACCCGCCACCCGCGGTGATGTTCCTGGGCTTCGGTGCGGACAGCCTCGACTTCGAGATCCGCGCGATTCTGCGCGATGTCAATTTCGTGATGACGGTGCATAGTGACATGAATCACGCGATTGCGAAGCGCTTCGCTGAAGAAGGGATCGAGATCCCCTTCGCCCAGCGCGATGTCTGGTTGCGCAATCCCGAGGCCCTGACCGGACAGCGTCAGGAGGCCGGACCGGAGGATACCGAAGAGGAGCCGTCGCAAGGCGACCAATCGGCGAACGAACAGACCGATACCGGAAAGGCCTCATCATGACGCACATGATCTTCCGCGATGAGCCCTACAAAGCCGAGCTTGAAACCGTTGTCATGGGCCTCACCCCGGACGGCGGCCTGATCCTGGAGGGCAGCATCTTCTATCCGCAGGGTGGCGGCCAGCCCGGTGATAGCGGTAGGGTGGACTGGCCCGACGGCTCGGTATCAATCGAAACGACGCGAAAGGGCGAGGGCGATGCGATCGTCCTGATACCCGGCGCATCCGATCCGCTGCCGCAGGTGGGCGCAACTGTCAGGCAGGTTCTCGACTGGCAACGACGTCACAGCCACATGCGCGTTCATTCCGCACTGCATCTGCTTTCGGTCGTCATTCCGCTTCCGGTAACCGGGGGTGCGATTTCCGAGGGCAGGGGCCGGCTCGATTTCCTGATGCCCGATCCCGATCTGGATAAGGAGGCGCTCGAGGCCCGGCTGAACGACCTGGTGGCCCAGGATATGCCGCTTGGAGAAAGCTGGATCACCGACGAAGAGCTCGAAGCTAATCCGGGCCTCATCAAGACCATGTCCGTTCAGCCGCCGAAAGGTCAGGGAAGCGTGCGTCTGATCCGGATCGGGTCCGCGGCCGCGCCGCTTGATATTCAACCCTGCGGCGGCACCCACGTCGCTTCCACCGGCGAGATCGGCCGGATCACGATCGGCAAGATCGAGAACAAGGGCAGGCAGAACCGGCGGGTGAACATCCAGATCGCATGAACGGGACGGCTGCTTCTGCTTAGGCAAAACTGGCTGTACCCCCCTTGCTTTCCCGCCGTGACAAAGGCTAAAGACCGCGCAACGGAGAGGTGGCCGAGTGGTCGAAGGCGCACGCCTGGAAAGTGTGTAGGCGGGAGACCGTCTCCAGGGTTCGAATCCCTGTCTCTCCGCCATTTTTCTTTGGACGTCCCTGCCGAGTACCTCAGTTGGTAAGGGGACTTAGAGGATTTGGACGGAAGCGCCTCTCCTTTTTGCTACACATTTTGCTACACAATGTGCCACTCAGCTTCTTCTTAATGAGCATTTTGGCCCTTGGTACCGTCGACCGATAGTGCTTTCACCTGCCACTACGTCCTCCAGACCAGCACGCTTGGCATGCCATCACTTGCCCTGGCCCTGGCCCAAATCGAGATTGGCCAACACTGCGCTACATTATCGCATTCACGCGAAACGACTGGCGGGATCAATTCGATAGCCTTGTCGAAGGCATCCTGCTCTCCGCCAGCAGTACGAAACAACGATCGGTATCGTTTTAGGAAAACGTCGGCCCGGGCGGCGGTCCATCGCCGCACGGACCGGTTGATCGCCTGTTTCATGCGGCCTGCTGATCAGTTTCTTCGGCCTGGCTCATTTTCTGCGCCAACCGCGCCACGTGTGCGCCCTGATACCGGGCGCCGGCGAGGTCGGTCTCGGTCGGCACGCGCTCGCCCTCGCTTCCGGCGACCGTACCGGCGCCGTAGGGTGCGCCGCCGATAATGCCGTCGGACGACGACTGGCCCTCGAAGCTGTAGGGCAGTCCGACCACAACCATGCCCAGATGCATCAGCGCGATCTGGGTCGATAGCAGGGCGGCCTCGTGGCCGCCATGCTGAGTGCCGGAAGAGGCGAACACCGCCCCCGCCTTGCCGACGAATGCATTGCGCGACCAGAGACCGCCGAGCCGGTCGAAAAAGCTCTTCATCTGTCCCGCCATCAGCCCGAAACGGGCCGGCGTGCCGAAGATTATCGCGTCATATCCTTCCAAATCGGCGGGTTTCGCCACCGGCGTGGGGTCTTCGTCATAACCTTCGGCGCGACGGATTGCATCGGGCACCAATTCCGGCACGCGGCGGATGTCGACGACAGTCCCGGGCACGCTGCGCGCGCCTTCGGCTTCGGCCGCAGCCAGGGCGCGGACATGGCCCCAGCTTGAGTAATAGAGGATCAGTATACGGGTCATTTCTGGCTCCTTGGAGTGTTCAAGCAATGTAATGCGCTTGGTAGTTCACATTCGACAGGGCCGCCTCGATCTCGGACCGGGGGGACGAAGTTGTCACCTCGACCGTCCGGCTGGCGATATCGGCAGTGACGATCGCGCTGGAGTCGAGCGCCTGGATGGCGCGGGTGACGGTCTGGACACAACCAGAACAGGTCATTTTCGCGATGTGGAATTTCATGTCGGCCTCCTTGGTTGATGGGTGAGTCGCAGGGTGAGGTCTCCCATGATGGGAGGGTCAAGATGCGATTTCCGGGCGATCCTGACTCGGCCCCGGCGCGAAAAGGAGAGTGCTGAATCGGCTTGACCCTCCCAGCGTGGGAAGCCGCAAGCAGGTGACATCGCTCATTCACGAGCATCCGACGCCCAACCGCGGCGCAGGTTAAGGAGATGCCTCGATGACCACGACCTTCATGTCTCGCTCCTCCGCGCTCGCTGGCCGCGCGCCGGCCGTCGTCGCCACGCTGGCCCATGCCACCAACGATGCATATGCCGGTTTCCTGCCGGCGTTGCTGCCGGTCTACTACCTGCGCCTCGGGCTGGACGAGGCGGCGCTGGCCGCTCTGGTGGCGATCTTCGCCGTCTCGGCTTCTTTGCCGGGGCCGTTTCTCGGTCTCATCGCAGATCGAATAGGCGCGCGCCGGGTCACTGCCACCAGCGTCGCGCTCAGCGCCCTGCTGATGAGCCTTCTGGCCGTGATGCCAAGTCCCGCGTGGCTGTATGCGCTGACCGCGCTGGCCGGGCTCGGCTCGGCAGCGATCCATCCCTCGGGGAGTGCGCTTGCCCGGCGCAGCAGGATGACGCCGGAACTGGCGGTGGCGCTTTTCAGCGCCGGCGGGATGCTGGGCTATGCGGCGGGACCGATGCTGCTGGGTGCGTCACGAACCTGGGGTGGAGAGTGGATGTTGCCGATGCTTGTGGCACCAGGCGTGCTGGCGGCGCTGGCGACGCTCAGCCTCTTGCCCAGGGATGACGAGAGACAGGTCGCCCAAGCGGGAGCGCAAGTTTACCCCTGGTCACTGATTGCCGGGCCGCTCGGCTTGCTGACGCTGGCGGCGGCTTTCGCCTTCCTGCCAGCAAGCGCCATCCTGAACGGCCTGCCACTGCTTTTGGTTGAACGCCACGGGCTCGATCCGGCGGATCCGGTCCTGGGCCGGACCATCAGTCTATATTCGGTGGCCTCCGCCGCGGGCGGGATCGGCGTGGGGTTGCTGGTTGCGCGGCTGCGCAGGCGCCTTTTGCTGGGCATAGTCCTGGTGGGAAGTGTGCCCGCGTCATTGAGCGTTCTGGTCTTCGCGCCGACGGTTCCGGCGTTCTTCATCACGCTGGTTCTTGCCGGGATGCTGGGCTACGCCTCGACCCCTCTGCTGGTTGTGGCGGCACAGGATCTGGCGCCGGAGATCGAAGCCGCGGCGTCGGGCATGATCTTCGGCCTCGCCGCCTCGCTGACCGGTGTCTTCTATTTCGCCCTTGGTCTCGTCCAGAGCCGTCTTGGTGCCGACTTCGCGCTTGTGCTTGCGTTTTCCGGTCCGCTGGTCGCGCTGCTAATCGTCCTGCCGGTCCTGCGACGGTTGCCTGATCGACGGGCGACCATCGGGCCGGGGCTCGAAGACCTCTGTGCTTGCGCCTGTGCCAGCGTTACGGGGGCGATCCCGCCGTGCGCTCGCTGACCCTTTAGACCGTAGCGGCGAACCCCGCCTGCGCGATTCGCGGGCGCATTGGTGGCGGTGTGGTCGAGTTTTCGGCCCCCAGCGTCACTAGGATCGCACAGTCCGGGCGGGTGTCACCGTGGCAATTGTCGGCAAGGTGGCGCAACGTTCGGATCATCTCATCCAGATGTTGGCGGCGCTCTTCGAGCTCGGTGACATGTGACAGCGCCACGCGCTTGACCTCGGCACTGGATCGTCCCTCATCGTGCCAGAGGGCGAGCAGAGTCGCGATCTCTTTGACCTGAAACCCCAGGTCCCGCGCACGGCGCACAAAGCGGAGCGTTTCGATATCCTTGTCCTGGTAAACGCGATAGCCCGAATAGGTTCTGAGCGCCGGACGGACGAGGCCGATCTCCTCGTAATATCGCAGCATCTTGACCGAGATCCCGGTCTTTATCGCAGCTTCCCCAATGTTCATGGTCACCTCCAGGGATGCGTTCCGCCAGATTTAGTAAGCGCCTCTACCTCGGTTCGGTCAAGCGCGGTAAAGGCGCTGCACGAGATATTGAATGCAATGCTACCGGAGAACGCATTTTCCGCTTGACCATCCCATGCTGGGAGGGTCGAGATTGAAGGGGTCTTTTGCGCAGGAGGCTGCAATGTCCGTTCATTCCCAACACGTTCACCACCACGTTCATGGGACGCATGACTCCCATCTGCACGGCCCGACCAACGGCGCCACCGAAATGCCCGGCATGGCCACTGATCCGGTCTGCGGCATGTCCGTCAAGATCGGCGACGACGCGAGGTCGCAGGAATTCGGTGGCACGACGTACTATTTCTGCTCAGAAAGCTGCGAGCAGAAATTCGACGCGGACCCGTGGTTCTATGCCTCGGGCAACGCGGCCAAGGTTGGCAAGCGCGCGTCCAAGGGTACGCAATGGACCTGCCCGATGCATCCCGAGATCGTGCGCGACAAGCCCGGGTCCTGCCCGATCTGCGGCATGGCGCTGGAGCCGATGGTGCCCTCGGAAGCACCGAACGAGGAGTTGGAGGACTTCACCCGCCGGATGTGGGTCAGCGCCGCCGCCGCGGTGCCGCTGGTGATCCTGACAATGGGCGAGATGGTGGCGCTTCCGGTGCGTGACTGGATCGGCCACCAGACCGCCGTCTACCTGGAATTCCTGCTCGCCACGCCGATCGTGCTCTGGGCGGCGCTGCCGTTCTTCAAGCGCGGCTGGGAGTCCATCGTCAACCGGTCGCCCAACATGTGGACGCTGATCTCGCTCGGCGTCGGCGCGGCTTATCTCTATTCTCTGGTCGCGACCTTCCTGCCGGGGATATTCCCCGAGGCCTACCATATGGGCCACGGCACCGTCGGCACCTATTACGAGGCCGCGGTGGTCATCGTCGCGCTGATCTTCGTTGGCCAGGTGCTGGAATTGCGCGCCCGCGAGCGCACCGGCGACGCGATTCGGGCGCTCATGGACCTCGCCCCCAAGACCGCGCGGCGCATCCTGCCGGATGGCAGCGAATACGATGCGCTGCTGGAGAACATCGTCGAAGGCGACCTGCTGCGCGTCCGGCCGGGCGATAGCGTGCCGGTCGACGGCGAGGTGGTCGAGGGCCGATCGTCGGTGGACGAATCGATGCTGACGGGCGAGCCGGTGCCGGTAGAGAAGACCGAGGGCGACCGGGTGACCGGCGGCACCATCAACAAGAACGGCACGTTGACCATGCGCGCCACGCAGGTCGGGGCCGACACCGTATTGGCGCAGATCGTCGAGATGGTGGCCGGCGCCCGGCGGTCGCGCGCGCCGATCCAGGGGCTGGCCGACAGGGTTTCGGCGATCTTCGTGCCGACCGTGGTGCTAATTGCCGTCGCGGCTTTCGTCGCCTGGCTGTTCGTCGCTCCCAACCCGGCGCTGGTCTTTGCCGTGGCCTCGGCGGTCTCGGTGCTGATCATCGCCTGTCCCTGCGCGCTGGGTCTCGCGACGCCGATCTCGATCACCACCGCCGCCGGGCGCGGTGCGCAGGCGGGTGTGCTGATCAAGGACGCGGAGGCGCTGGAGCGCATGGCGCGGGTCGACACGCTGGTGGTCGACAAGACCGGCACCCTGACCGAGGGCCGCCCGAAGCTGACCGATGTGGTCGCCCTGGGCGATCTGGCCGAGGACGAGGTACTGGGCATTGCCGCCGCGCTGGAACGCGGCTCGGAACATCCGCTGGCCGAGGCCATCGTCGAGGGCGCGAAGGCGCGTGGTGTGACGCTTGCGAAGTCCGATGACTTCGAGGCGGTCACCGGCATGGGCGTCGCGGGGCGCGTCGGCGGGCGGCGCGTCGGTCTGGGCAACGCGGCCATGATGCAGGAGGCATCCGTTGACATCGGCGCGGCGGAGGCGACAGCCGACAGGCTGCGCGGCGACGGCAAGACGGCGATGTATGTGGCCGTGGACGGGCGGCTCGCCGGGATTGTCGCGGTGGCCGATCCGATCAAAGCCAGCGCCGCGGGCGCCATCCGCGAACTGCACGCGCAGGGCCTGCGGATGATCATGGCGACCGGCGACAACCAGCGCACCGCCGAGGCGGTAGCGAAACGGCTTGGCATCGACGAGGTGCGGGCCGGTGTTCTGCCCGCCGACAAGAAGACGCTGATCGACGAGTTGCGGGCGCAGGGCCATGCGGTCGCCATGGCCGGTGACGGGGTCAACGATGCGCCCGCGCTGGCGGCGGCGGATGTTGGCATCGCAATGGGCACGGGGGCCGATGTCGCCGTCGAAAGCGCCGGGCTGACGCTGCTGGGCGGTGACCTGACCGGCATCGTGCGGGCGCGGAAACTGGCCAGGGCGACGTTGCGCAACATCAAACAGAACCTGTTCTTCGCCTTTGTCTACAATACTGCCGGGGTGCCGATTGCGGCGGGCGTTCTCTATCCGGTCTTCGGCGTCCTGCTGTCGCCGATGATCGCCGCCGCCGCCATGTCGCTGTCCTCGGTTTCCGTGATCGCCAACGCGCTGAGACTGCGCAGGCTCGACCTCTGACAGGACTGGAGCACTCAAGATGACCCGATTTTCCCGCCGTGACGTGATGTGTGGCCTCGCCTCTGCCGGCTGCGCGCTTGCCCTTCCGGCCGTCACGCCAGCACGGGCGCAGGCCGGCACGCCCGGCCGCGCCTTGCGCGCAACCCGCCGCACTCTCGAGGTGAACGGCCGCGCGGCGACGGTTCTGGGGCTTGTCGACGAGGCCGGGCGGCCCGGTCTGAGCCTTGATCCGGGGCAGCGCTTCCGCTTCGAGCTTGGCAACGATCTCGACGTCGAAACCATCGTGCATTGGCATGGACAGATCCCGCCGAATGCCCAGGACGGCGTTTCCAACACGAACCCGATGCTCCCACCCGGCGACCGCCGCAACTTCGACTTCATGCCGCGCGCGGGCACGTTCTGGATGCATTCGCACATCCCGGCGCAAGAGATCGACCTGCTGGCCGCGCCGCTGGTCGTGCGCAGCGCGGCGGACCTGACAGCGGACCGGCAGGAAGTGGTGATGTTCCTGCACGATTTCTCGTTCAAGTCCGGCGAGGAGGTGCTGGCCGAGATCACGGGCGGCATGGCGATGCCGCATGGCGAGGTGCGGCAGGGCAGTCATGTCACCGAGCCGTTCCCGCGGCGCGTCGTCGGACACCACGCCGCCGACCCGATGCCGATGCCTGCGCCCGCGCCGATGCAGCATGGCGACGGCATGGCGATGGACCTCAACGATTATGAGTTCGACGCCTATCTGGCGAACGACCGGACGCTTGGCGATCCCGACGTTGTCAAGGTCGAGCGTGGCGGCACGGTGCTGCTGCGGGTGATCAATGCCTCTTCGATGACCGCGTTCTGGATTGATCTCGGGCGCCATGAGGCGCGACTACTGGCGGTCGATGCAGACCCGGTGCAGCCTTTGGCGGGCACCCGCTTTGGTCTGGCGCAAGGCCAGCGGCTCGACATCGAGTTGCGCATGCCCGCGGACGGATCCTCGCTGCCGGTGCTGGCGCTGCGCGAGGGCGCACGGGAACGCACCGGCCTGATCCTGGCCCCGGCGGGCGCACAGATCGCGCGTGTGTCCGATCTGTCCGATGCGCCGCATCCGGCCTATTCCGGCGACACTGCGCAGGAACTGGCGCTGCGAGCGCTGCACCTGTTGCCGCCGCGACCGGTAGACCGCCGCCATATGGTGATGCTGGGCGGCGCGATGGCGCCCTATCAATGGACGATCAATGGCCAGGTCTGGGGCAGCCACACCCCGATCGCGGCGCTTGCGGGTGAGCGCATCGAGATGACGTTTCACAACATGTCGATGATGGCGCATCCGATGCACCTGCATGGCCATGTTTTCCAGGTCGTCGATGTGAATGGCCACCGGTTCTCGGGGGCGATACGCGACACCGTGCACATCCCGCCGATGTCAAGCGTGACCGTAGCCCTTGACGCCGGCGAGGCGGCGCCATGGATGCTGCATTGCCACCACATGGCGCATATGGCGACCGGCATGATGACCGAATTCGATGTCCGCCCTGGCTAGTGCTTGCAAGGTGCAGCATTCGGCTTTATGGCCTAAACTCAACCAAGAAAGATGGCTCGGTGCGACCGTACCAGGCAGCGATCAAATTAGCTCGGGGTTGAAAAGATCGTAACCAGACTCTTCCCCTCTGCCGAAGGTCCTATCGTTCGAGCCAATGCTCGATAGCCGGCGTCTGGAACCAGTGCCTGACTTATATGTGGCTGGTTCACCAGCACGGCAGACTAGTAGCCAAGCAGATTCTGAATAGGCCTGTCATTCTTGCAGGCACTGGAATCAATTCGTGCCTCGCGCTCTTTCGAGCGCACCAAAGCAGGTGTCGAAAATGGCTCGAACCGGATCTGGGAGGCAACGTAGCCTCGTTTCGGTGGAGTGCCCGTCCCGCCGCCAGAGCGTCTTGCCGAGGCTGCTTCTCGCTTTCCGGCTCATCGGCCGCAATCGCCTCGGTAAGAGCTTTCAGATCGGCAAGTGCAACTTCCTTGGCAATGCCGGGCTTTTTGCCCTTGTCGTCATCACCTTCGTCCAGACCGTCATTGAAGTTCGTATCCGGCTCGAACTCGGATATCTCGACCAGTCCCAGAATTTTTCGCTGTTCATTGGCCTTCTTGAGCAGTTCCTTTCGATCTAGCGTCGGGAGGCCAAGCGCTGTTCTGAGATCGTCTTCTGCCCTCTTTCGCGCGCGCTCCACCTCGTCGGTACTTCGAGGATGGAGCGGGAGGAGCTGAGCACCGGCCTTATGCCAGGCGGCCCGGAAACGGGCCCTGAGGGCCCGATATTCGCCGGGCGTGAGGACTGCACCAATTTGGCGAATGGCCGCCTAGGTTCCATAGGGATACGAAAGTGCTGGGTGTGCACGCGCTGACGACAACGGACTTCAGGCCGTGCACTTTGATTGATGCCATGTCGATAGAGTTCGGCGACATTGTCGCCGGCCATGATTGGTTTCAGAAGACTGACGAGCTGCCGGCGGAGCACCGCACGATCGACCAGGATCTACGGTCGTTGCTGGTTCGTTCGAGCCCTGAATCACGGGGAAAGCACTGTGAATTCCTGCTCATGATCAGGAACGATATGACTGGCTGAGGAACTCGAACAGAAACAGGACTTTGAAGATGCGTTGGACATCTACTCGGTAGTATGGAGTTCGATTACCCTTCGTTGAGCAAGGCAGCCTTTGGTGCCTAGGAAATTGAAAGTAAATGAGAAATGCCTTCCCATTAATATGGCACGGGTCTGTGACGGGCTGTTTGTGTCGGTCCAGCTTGAGGCGCGCCAGACGTGGCACTAGACATCACACTGCTTCGACGCTGACGCCGACCCATCAGCTCGTCAGAATCAGCAATAGTAAGTTTGTTTGTTGTCTGTCATCGGGTCTCCGTTTCATGTATCAGCATCCCATTCTCGTTTCGAGAATGGGATGACGGATGTTTGGGCGCTATTCTTTCGATAATATCGCGCTCTGTCGGGGAAAATCGGCTTGAGCGTGGTAGGGCGGGTCCTTAGCTTGGGTCTATGACCCGTCGCGCAACTTTTCGCCATTTCAAGACCAGCCCCGAGATCATTCCTCTGGCCGTGATGTGGCACGTCGGATTTCATCTCTTGCTGCGAACTGTCGCAGACTCGCGGTTCTGGTGGAACGGAATTGGGCCCATATTTGCGACGGCGACCCGCCGGATCGTTCGCACTCTAATCAGCGGCGGCACTTGAACGAGGTGTTCCTACTGTTCTGTCATAGAATGCCGCGCATCGGTCTGATGGCCCCCGGCGCAGTGGTCCGGCGTGAACGCTACCCGGCTCTTTTTTCGTCTGCTACCCATCTGGACCCAGCCCTCCACTGGGGCGAAAACCGCCATTTCTTTGCAGACTCACCACCCTCCGGGGGGTTCTATTTGGGCGACGGACCAGGGCCTGGCGATGGCTGAAGGACCGACAACCGCAGGCGGCATCAGTGTCGTCATTCCCGCCTACGGCGCATGTCCCCACCTCGCACAAGTGCTTGCCGCGCTGTCGGACGGCACGAGTGCGCCCGACGAGATTATTGTCAGCCATAGCGGTCCCGAAAACCCTGCCGCAGAGCTTGCCCACGTCTTTCCCGCCATTCGCTGGCTGCATTCGCCCGAAAGGCTCTTCGCCGGCGCCGCCCGGAATGCCGGTGCGCGCGTTGCGAATGGCAGTTTGTTGGCCTTCTGCGACAGCGATGTCCTGCCCGACCAGCATTGGCTCGCCCGTATCCGCGATCTCTTCGACCAAGGAGAAAGGTTGGTCATGGTCGGCGCGGTCGGTGTCGCCCGCGACGGCGGCTACTGGGGGATGTCGAACTGGATTTGCGAATTCTCCGAACAGGCTCCGTGGCGACCGGCCGGTGAACAGGCGGGCGGTGCCTCCTGCAACATGGCGGTCCGCGCCAGTGACTTTCAAGCCATCGGCGGCTTCCCGAACGATCTCGCGGGTGGCGAGGACACGATCTTCTTTGCGCTCGCCCGTGCCGCGGGTTGCCGCCAGCATTTCCGCCCCGAAATCGCTGTCGGTCATTTCAATAACCACGGTCTCTCCGCTTTTGCCCGGCACCAGTACGCGATCGGCAAAGGCTTCGCCGAAACGCGGCTTATGCGGGATCTGCCGGGCAAAACCTTCGTGCGCATCCCGCCGCTCACACTTTTGCTCTGGATCCCAAAATCGCTTGTCGTGCTCAAGCGCGCTTTTCTTGGCGGCGCGATCGGAATAGGGCAGGGCCTGACCTACTTTCCCGGCATCCTCCTCGGCAGCCTGATCTTCACCGCCGGAGCCTTTACCCGAACCTTCTGGACGGCGATCATGCGCAGCTAGATCCCTTGCAGGTATTTGTCGTTCGAGCCTCGCGGACGGGCAGTTTCTTCCTGTCAACCAGCTGCTTCATGCAGGGTGGTTTGCGGGGGATGATGGCGCATCATTGGGTCATTCACCGTTGCCGGGCGTTGGATCCTGCAACGACCAGCCTTTTATCTCGGCAATCCTCGCAGCAAGCGACGGCAGGAAATCAGGCGCTGCTGCCGCATAGCTGAGAGCCCAGGATATCCTTGTCAGCGGTCGCTGGCCCTGCATGAAGGCTTCGGCAAGAATGCCTGCGGCTCGCCGCCTCATCCATCGCCGTCGGCGCCGCGATGATTCAGCTGCAATCGATACGCGGAACGACCGCACCGATGAGGCAAATGCCATCCGGTCCGGCATACGATCCGCGTATAACGTCCTGAGAAGCGGTTCAAAACGTCGGGCTTCATCCGGCGAGACTTCGGCGGTCATGATCCGGCTGGCAATCTTGAAGGCCGTCCGGTTCTGATCATCGCGGCGGGTCGAAGAAATATTCTCGGCGTGCATTCGATAGTCAACCAGCGGGTCGCCGATGGACGCGGCCTTCCCATGCCTCAGCAAATCGCCAATGATCCCGTAGTCCTGCGCCACCCGGAACGTCTCGCAATAGCGCACTGGCTGTCCATCGGGATAGGTTGCACGAAAGCAAAAACTGGGATGAACCATCGGCGTACGGAACCGTGCCATCCAGCGAAGAGCAAAATCGTCGAGTGGATTGAGCTTCAGGTATCGCGTCCGCCCCTCACCATCGACAGAGCGATAGCCAGATCCGACAAGCAGATGATCGGGGTTGGCGTCAAGAAACGCCACCTGTCGCGCTAGACGGTCGGGATGACAGCTATCGTCGGCATCCATCCGGGCGATGATCGGTGCGCGGCTCTGTGCAAGGCCGCGGTTCAGGCTGCGGGTCAGGCCCATGTTCTTGTCATTTCGCACCAAGCGAATCCGGGCGTCCTCCGCCGCAAATGTGCTCAGGATCACAGCTGTCCCGTCGGTCGAGGCGTCATCGACGATGATGAACTCGAAATCGGACAGTGTCTGGCCCAGAATGCTCTCGACCGCCTCGCGCAAATGCTGTTCACCGTTGTAAACGGCCATGACCACAGCTACGCGCGGGCTCATTCCCGTCTCTCGCTTGTCGCCCGCCGGTACAAATCCAGATACTGGCCCGAAATCCGTCTCCAATCAAAGTCCTTGGCGCTGGCTGCCGCCGCCGCGCCCAGTTTCGCACCGCGATCGGGCAGGGCTAGAACCCGACCCAAAGCGGCGGCAAGCGCCTCGGTCTCTGCGGGTGGCACCAGCAACCCGTTCTCACCATCCTTGACGAAACTCGGCAGGCCGCCAACATTGCTGGCGATCACTGGCAGGCCCGCCGCCATCGCCTCCAGTGCGGCCATCCCAAACCCCTCGCTAAGCGAGGGCATCGAAAACAGATCGGCAGCTCGGTAAAACGCGACCACCTCGTCGCTGGGGAAGGGACCGCTTTCCGGATCGTCGTTCCCAACCGCTGAGATGACGAACAGGCGGTCCGCGACGCCCGCTGCTTCCGCCAGAGGCGCCATCGCCGACGGGCTACCGCCGAGAATGACCCAATAAACGTCATGTCCCGCGGCCCGCAGTCGGGACAGCGCTTCAGGAACGAACCTGTGACCTTTCGCAGGCCGATTGGAACCGACAGTCAGTATCATCCTCCCGGTGGAGGGCAGTCCGTACTTTGCACGCAGAGCAGCCGGATTGACGACCAGAGACTGGAATCTGTCGAAGTCGACGCCATTCGCGATGCGGGCGATCTTGTCCTTCGCTACGCCAGCTTCGCGATAGCGCTGCTCGATTCCGTCGGAGATCGCAGTGAGGTATCTTGCCCGCGCCATCACCTGACGCGCCCGCGCGTCGTTCTGCTCATGCAGGCGGAAGCCATGACCGCTTTCGGGGTCGGTCTCTATGTCCGCGCCGTGTGCGGTCAGAACCATCGGTGCACCGGTCAAATCCAGGGCACGCTGCGCCATCCACCCGGTCGGAAAAATCCAGTGTACATGCCAGACATCGAAACGATGCCGCAGCTGTTGCCACGCGACCCCCAGCGCCGTGGGCCAGCGGGGTCCGACGAAGCGGAAAGGATCGACGCCCCGGTTCGGGTTCGGCGGCAGACCCAGAACCTGATAAGGAAATGCGGCCGCGCGCGTTGCCTTGGCCTGCCGCCAACGTGTGACCAGAACGGGTTGATGCCCGGCTTCCATCTGATGTCTGATCAGGTTGTCAACGACGATTTCCAGTCCGCCCACCGTACTCGGCAGCGCCGAAAAAGTCAGATGCGCAATGCGCAGCGGGCGGTCAGCCGTGGTCATCAGTTTCAATCCAGTATGTCAGATCCCGGTCCAGAATCTTTGACAGCCGAAGAATCTCGGGCTCGAATTGCCGCGACAGCCGAAGCCGCGTGGCCTTGTCCATGGGCGGATTGGCCTGCGGGACGGTGTTCAGCCTGCCTATCAGGGCTCGGAGCTTTAGCCGCGCGGAGCGCGATAGGAAGGGTCTGGCAATCCGACCCGCCCATTTCGGCGGGGTGGCTGACATCATGTTCAACCAACGAGACCGCGCCCGCTTGCTGGTGTTTCTTGCGGCAAAGCTGATGCCCGCTTTCGGCGCAGCCTCGATGCCCAGATGCACCGCAACCTCTGCAAACAGCGCTTCCGGTGCGGCTTTCAGATCATCCAGCAGAATGACCTTCACGCGCTGGGTGCCGAATACCGCCCGATACCGCGCGATGTTTTCGGCATAGGAGTAGATGCGCGTATAATGGAAGTTCTCAGCCAGCCCAGATCTGGGCGCGATGTTGGCCCGGACCCGTTCGGCCTCGGCATCAAGTGATGCCTCGAAATCTTCCAGCGGTTCATTTCCGTTGAACCGGTTCTGGTGATACATCGAATGAATCGCTTCGACCGGGTTGCGCACAAGCATAAGTATCTGTGCGTCCGGAGCCGCCGCTGCAATTTCTGCCGGGGCGGATCGCGAAAAGAAATACGCCGTGGAAGCGTCCAGCGCGTATTTCTCTGCCCCCCAGTCGCTGTAGAGGTCCAGATAGGCATCCTTGGCAATGCCGGGCTCCGATGCAGTCAGGTCGCTGCCGAAGAACCGCGGCTCCTTGACCAGCGGCGCATAAATGTCGGGATGCTGCCCAAGGTAATAGGCCAGCGAGGTCGTGCCGCATTTGGGCGCGCCCGCCAGATATAGATTCGGGTACCGCTTCACGTCGTTCCGGCCTGCCTGATCTGCCTGCGCCAGCCGCGCCCGGCACTTTGCTTTTATTCACTGTTCTTGTGCTTCGGCGCAAGCATCCGCAGCGCACACGCAGCAAGCGACGGATCAAAGCCAAGCTCACGCCGGACACTCGCCACCATCAAGAGGTTCCAGACGACGATCCCGCCAGCAAAGGCCTGCGCGGCCCCAACTGCTCCCGATTGTGGGATCAACCAAATACCCAGCGCGATATTGGTGATCAGTCCGGCCACCTGCGCCACCAGCACCAGTCGTGTCTTTTGTGACATCGACAGGATGATGCCCACCGGGCCGCAAGCGGCGTTGAAGACCTGTGCCGCCACCGCCCAGAGAAGCGCCGGCGTGCTGGAAACGAACTCGCGGCCGAAAAGCCCAAGCAGCACAGGCGCGACGGCCAGCATGCCAAGAGCGACAGTGCCCGCAACCAGAGTCGACACAACCGTCACCCTGTCGGTGAGATGCACCAGTCGAACTCGGTCTCCAGTCGCCCAAAGCTCGGAGACCCTCGGGGAATAGCGCATGGCCACAGCCTGCATCCCGATCAGCACCAGCGGTGCCAGACGTGCCACGGGCTGGAACAGCCCCGTTTCTTTCGGCCCCGCGATCCAGCCAAGCAGCAATGTGTTTATCTCTGCCAGAAGCATTCCCAGAAGCGAGATCAGAAGGAAGGGAAACGCAGCCTTCGACCAATGTCCTGGTTCGAGTAGGTATTCTCCTGCCGGGACCCGGCTTCGGACGATCCTGCATGTCAAGACCGCCGCAACCACGCTTGCAACAATGGCCGCCGCGATGGCCAGCCAGATATAGCCGGCCACACCGAGAGGCCAGGCGGCGATCATGCAGAGTGCAAGAAGGCTGCTCATGATCGTGGGGCGCAGCAGTTCCAACGGTGCCTGTGCCGCGACCACGTGGCCGAACCCTTGCGCGACTCCCTTCGACCAAGCCAGGAATGCGAAAAGCGGCACCAGTAACGGCGCGACGATGAGCGCCGAGTGAAAGGCAGGGCTGGCCGGGCCTGTCCAGATCGTTACTCCGCCAAGTCCCGCCGCGAACACTACCGATACAATAAGTGTCAAGATCAGCGAATATCTGAGGAACCCCCTGAGCAATGCGTGGTCCTTCCGGATGCTGATGCGCGGGACCTCTCTGATCGCCAACGTACCAAACCCGAGGACGGCAGTCGTGCCTAACAGCATCGCCAGAGCAACCGTAAGCGCGACGACACCATAGCCATCCGGTCCCAGCAAACGTGCTGTCAACATCGCCTGGAAGAATCCGACCAGCAGGGTCGTCAGACGAATTGCAAGGCTGGTCAACGAGGCTCGCGCAATTGGCCCCCGCAGCAAAGCCTTCAACGGATCGTTGGTAGGAATGACCGGCAATCCTGCTCTTTCTTGTTTCGACCCGGTATCCAGTTCGCTCAGATCTTAGCCTTCACGGCCGAATAGAAGAAATCAATCTATCTGGGGCGCGCCCTACATTCCCGTGCAGACTACATATCACCCCTGGTACTGAAAAGGACCGACTTGGATGGGCGGCGGCGCATCGCGCTATGCCCGGTGTTCGTTGAGCTGTGGCCCCTGGACGAATTCCTTGTAAAGATCGACGACGAGACCCGCCATCTATTGCGGACCGCCGAGTCACCCAGCCGTCTCTGCAACAAGATGGCCGCCGCCGACATCGGTCAACGTCACCGCCTCGGGCCCATGACCAACTGCATGGACCGGGCTCGGCACCTCGCCGGCCAGACGCGGCGCAGGCTTGCGCTGATGGGCCGGGTCTGGCACCGGGACCGCGTCGATCAGGCGGCGGGTATAGGGGTGGCGCGGATTGCCGAAGACCTGGTCACGCGTGCCAAGCTCGACGATCTGGCCCAGATACATCACCGCAACGCGGTCCGAGATGTTCTCGACCACGGCCATGTCGTGGCTGATGAAGAGATAGGCGATGCCGAATTCCCGCTTCAGCGCCGTCAGCAGATCAAGAACCCGCGCCTGCACCGACACGTCCAACGCCGAGACGCTTTCATCGGCGATGATGAGGTCGGGCTTCAACGTCAGGGCGCGGGCGATGCAGATGCGCTGCCGCTGGCCGCCCGAAAATTCATGCGGGTAGCGGTCAAGCTGGTCACGCGACAGACCGACGCGCTCCATGAGGTTGCCCGCCGCGTCGCGTCTTTCCGTGGCAGTGCCAAGGCCGTGGATCAGCAGTGGTTCGGATATCAGATCGCCGACCGTCATTCTCGGGTCGAGCGCGGCCATGGGGTCCTGGAACACGATCTGCACGCGACGCCGCAGCGCCTTCATCGCCGCCGGGCCAAGCCCGGACAGGGCCTGGCCGCCGATCTCGATCCGGCCCTCATGCCGCACGAGGCCGACAAGCGCGCGGGCGATGGTGGACTTGCCGCAACCGGATTCTCCGACGAGCGAGAAGGTCTCGCCCTGCCGAATGTCGAAACTGACGCATTCGACGGCATGGACCCGGTGGGTGACACGGCCCAGAAGCCCGCCATGGATGTCGAAGCGGACGCGGACATCGTCGAGCACGGCGACCGGAGCAGCAGCCGGGGCAGGGGCGGCGGCCCGGCGGGCGCCCTGGCCCATGCGCGGCACGGCGGCTAGAAGATCGCGGGTATAGCGATGGCCCGGCCGGCTGAAGATGTCGGCAGCCGCGCCATCCTCGACCATCTTTCCGCCGCGCATCACGATCACACGGTCGGCCATTTCCGCGACCACGCCCATGTCATGGGTGATCAGGATGATCGCGGTACCGAGGTCCTTTTGCAGGTCGCGCAGCAGGTCCAGCACCTCGCGCTGGACGGTGACATCGAGCGCGGTCGTGGGTTCGTCGGCGATCAGCACCTCGGGCCGCAGAACCAGCGCCATCGCGATCATCACACGCTGGCGCATCCCGCCGGAAAGCTGGTGCGGATACTGATCGAGCCGCTGTTCGGGCTGCGATATCCGCACCGACCGCAACGCCGCAAGCGCCGCCTCGCGCGCCTTGCGGCGCGATACGGGTTCATGGGCGCGGATCGCCTCGGTCAGCTGGGCGCCGATGGTCATCACCGGGTTGAGCGAGGTCATCGGTTCCTGGAAGATCATCGCGATGCGGTCGCCGCGCAGGGCGCGCATCTGCGCCTCTGGCAGGTCGAGCAGGTCGGTCGGTCCAAGTCGGATCGTCCCGCCGGTGACCCGCACGGCAGGCGGCGGCAGCAGCCCCATGATGGCGAGCGCCGTGATCGACTTGCCCGATCCGCTTTCGCCGGCGATGGCCAGTGTCTCGCCACGCTTCAGCTTGAAGGTCAGGTTGCTGACCAGAGGCGTCAGTCCCGCTTCGGTCTTTACCGACACGCAAAGGCCTTCGACGGACAGGACCGGGTCGGATGCCGGGGCCGCGACGGCCCCGGTCGCCATGTCGGTGGCTGCGCTCATTCGAAGACGCAGCGCGGGAAGTAGAAGCTGACGACCCAGTTCGGCATGTCGACGACTTCCGAGATGCGAAGGTCGCCGCAGGTCGAGACCAGCATGTAGGCATCGACAGCCGCCATGTCGCGCGTGGCAGTGAGCAGGTCGATCATGCCCGAAACCGCATCGCGCGCCGCCGCCATCAGGTCGGGGCCGATGCCGGTCGTCACCTCGTAGCCCTTGGCGTCGAAATGCCGGGTGACCGGTCCGGGCGTGGTGAAGCGCGGGGTCTTGAGGTTCGCGCCCTTCACCAGATCCAGCGTCAACACCACGTCCATCGGGCTTTCGATGGCGGTTCCGCACACCTCTCCGTCGCCCTGCGCGGCGTGGGTGTCGCCAACGCTGAACAGGGCGCCCGCCACTTCCACGGGAAGGTAAAGCGTGGTGCCCGCCGCCAGATCGCGGATGTCGAGATTGCCGCCCACCCGTCGCGGCGGCACGATGGAGTGCTGCCCGGCCTCGGCCAGCGCATTGCCGATGGTGCCGGCGAAGGGTTTCAGCGGCACCCGGCCTTCCTTGCCATAGAGCGCCGGTTCCATGCTGTCGGGATCATAGGTCCAGACATGCAGGGCAGGGTCGGCGAACTGGTCGGCGAGCAGCCCGAAGCCCGGAATGTTCGCCGTCCAGCCCCAGCCCTTGCCGTCCTGCGCCTGCGGCGTGAAGCTGTCGATGGTGATCTTCAGCGCGTCGCCCGGTTCCGCGCCCTCGACATGGATCGGCCCCGAAACCGGGTTGATCTTGCCGAAATCGAGCGCCGTCACATCGGCGATGGTGGACGACGGGCCAAGCTGGCCCGCCGAGGAATCATGACAGTGAAACAGGATCGTCGATCCCGGCTCCACCCTCTCGGCCGGGGCGATGGAATTGTCCCAGCCGAAATGGTGCTGCCTGCCGTGGATCGTGTAATCGCAGGTCTTGCACATGCGCTTACTCGGTCACGAAGACATAGTCGTAATTGACCGGAATCGACACCGGATCGACATAAAGCGCATCGGCCCCGCCCATCCGCGGCGACTTCATCGTGTAGCGCTGCTCGTTGAAAACCGGGGCCCAGGGCGCATCCTCCATCACGCCCATATAGACATCGGACCACATCTTCATCCGCTCATCCGCCATATCCGGATCGGCCATCGAGTCCGCCTCGGTCGCCATCGCGTCCAGCTCCTCGTTGCAATACCACGACCAGTTCCAGCCGCCCTCGACCGCGCCGGCGCAGCCCAGGATCGGGCCGTAGAAGTTGGACGGATCCGGGAAGTCGGCGATCCAGGCCATGCCGCCCGACCAGATCATCGGTGCTGTACCCTGGCCGCCGGCCTCTATGACGTTGGCCTGGGCGAGCGACTGGATCGACGCATCCACCCCGATGGCCGCAAGATCCTGCTGGATCGCCTGTGCGATGCGCGGATTGGGGTCGGTGTTCATCACGTAAAGCTCGGTCTCGAACCCGTCCGGGAAACCGGCATCGGCAAGCATCTGCTTGGCCGCGTCGGGGTCGTAGGAGTAACCCTCATAGCCTTCGGTATAACCCGGCATCGTCGGCGGCAGCGGCTGGGTCGCGGGCACGGCGCGGCCGTTGATGATCTGCACGATCCGGTCCTTGTTGATCGCCATGTTGATCGCCTTGCGCACCTCGGCATTGTCCAGCGGCGGGGTGTTGACGTTCATCGTTATGTAACCGGTATGCAACTGACCACCCTCGACCACGCGCTCGGCCTGCGCCGGGTCTGCCATCACCTCCTGGAACTTGGCGGGCGGGATGCCGTCGCCGGGCACGTCGACCTCGCCGTTCTGAAGGCGCAGCAGGGCGACGATCGGCTCTTGTCCAACTTCGAAGATGATCTGGTCGAGATAGGGCACGCCGTCGCGCCAGTAGTCCGCGTTCTTCTCGAAGACCAGCCTTTGGCCGATCGTCCATTCGCCAAGGCTGAACGCGCCGGTGCCGACCGGGTTCTTGCCGAAATCGTCGCCAAACTCCTCGACCGCCTCCTGCGGCACCACGCTGGCGAAGTTCAGCGCCATGACATGCAGGAAGGTGGCATCCGGGCGCGACAGGGTGATCTCGACCGTTTCGGGGTCGATGACCTTGACGCCCTCAAGCTCGCTGGCCGACCCGTCGGCCATCGCGTCGTAACCCTTGATCGAGCCGAAGAAACCGGCACCGGGCGATTGCGTTTCCGGGTTGGTCACGCGGTCCAGCGAATATTTTACATCCTCGGCCGTCATTTCCCGGCCATTGTGGAATTTCACTCCGGGCCGCAGCTTGAAGGTGAAGGTCATGCCGTCGTCCGAGATCTCGTAGCTTTCGGCAAGACCGGGGCGGAGCTCGGTGGTGCCGGGAACGTAATCCATCAGCCCGTCGAAGATCGACTTGATCATCGACCAGTTCTGCCAGTCGTAACCGATCGCGGGGTCGAGCGTCGCCACATCGTCCTTGTAGGTGATCACGATGCTGCCGCCGGGTTTGGCGTTCGGGTCGGGCTGATAGTCTTGCGCGATGGCGGGCAGCGCCAGCGCCATCATCAGCGCGGTCGAGGTGAGCAGATTTGTCATTTTATCCTCCAGTTGGTTTAAATGTCAGCGCAAGCGGATGCGCGGGTCGATGAACGGGGTGACGAGGTCGGCCAGCAGGTTGCCGAGCACGATGGCGCAGGCCGAAACCAGCGTGACGCCCATGATGATCGGGATGTCGATGCGCTGGATCGCCTGCCAGGCCAGCTGGCCGATACCGGGCCAGCCGAAGACGGATTCCACCACGACGATGCCGCCCATGAAGATGCCGATGTCGATGCCGATCATGGCGATGATCGGCAGGATCGCGTTGGGCAGCGCATGGCGCAGGATCACGCGGCGGCGGGTCAGGCCCTTGGCGCGCGCGGTGCGGATGAAATCGGCGCGCAGCACCTCGACCATCGACGACCGCATCATCCGCGAATACCAGCCCGATCCCAGAACACCTAGCGTCAGCGCCGGCAATACGAGATGCGCCCAGGTGCCGTAACCGCCGATCGGGAACCAGCCAAGGCGGACGGCGAAGACGTAGAGCAGCAGAAGCGCGACGACGAATTGCGGGGCGGAGACGGCCACGAAAGACGTGATCATCAGCGACTGATCCAGCGCCCGCCCGCGCCTTATCGCGGCAATGACGCCCATCGTCAGGCCCAGCACCAGTTCGCAGGCGATGCCGCCGGCCATCAGCAACAGCGAAGCAGGCAGGCGAGAGGCGATAAGCGATGCGACCTCGGTCTTCTGCAGGTAGCTGCGGCCGAGATCGCCCTGCACGAGGCCGCCGAGGTAGCGCAAGTATTGCACCACAAAGGGCTGATCGAGGCCAAGCTGTTCGCGGATATTGGCAACCGTCTGCGCCGTCGCAGACCGCCCGGCGATCTGGCGCACAGGATCGGCGGGCAGGACGTAGAGTAGGAAGAACGTGATGAACGAGACGCCCAGCAGGATCAGCGCGGATTGCACCAGGCGACGGATCAGGTAGGTCGCCATCAGTCCCGCCCCCGCTGCGTGGGGTCGAGAACATCGCGTAGCGCGTCGCCGACAAGGTTGAAGGCCAGCGCCAGCAACAGGATCGCGGCACCGGGGATGAAGACCAGCCAGGGGGCGGTCTGGAAATAGGTCTGGTTCTCGAAGATGATGTTGCCCCAGCTTGGCGTCGGCGGTTGCACACCCACGCCGAGATAGCTCAACGTCGCCTCCAGAAGCACCGTGGTCGAGATACCGAGCGTGCCCCAGACGATGATCATCGGCACGAGGTGCGGCAGGACGTGGCGAAAGAGGATGCGCCCGGTGCCTGCACCAAGCGTGCGCTCGGCGGCGATGAAATCGCGTTCGGCGAGCGATGTCGTCTCGGTATAGATCACCCGCGCGGTCTGCACCCAGTTCACCAGGGCGATGACCATCGCCACGATCCAGAGCGAGGGCTGAAAGATCGCGGCAAGGCAGATCGCCAGCAAGAGTGCCGGGAAGGCCATCATCAGGTCGGTGAACCGCATCAGCACCGCACCGATCCAGCCGCGGAAATACCCCGCCGTCAGCCCGATCAGCGTGCCGATCAGCAGGGCCATGCCATTCGCCACCACCCCGATGATCAACGAGGTCCGCGCGCCGTAAAGGATGCGGCTGAACAGATCGCGCCCCAGCAGGTCGGTGCCCAGCGGAAAGGCGCCGCCCGGCGGCAGCGGCGCGCCCTCGATCGTCAACCCGTCGAAATGCTGGTCATTCGGCGAATAGGGCGCGATCCAGGGCGCGAAGACCGCGCCCGCTACCACCAGCACGATCAGCCCGATGCCGAACAGCGCCAGCTTGCGCTGCATCAGCCGGGCCAGTGCACCGCCCGGTCGCCGAATGGGTTCACCGGCTGCGGCGTCGGCCATCCGTGCCCCCTTCATCAGAGAAACGGGCAATGATCCGGTGCGCCGCTGCCTCGACTGTGATACGCCAGCCCATCGCCAGTTTGCGCAGTTCCGCATATGCCCCGGCCTCGGTCAGGCCGCGCGAGGCCAGCAGGGTGACTGCCTGCACGACGCTTTGCCGGTCATCCAGCCGGACCTGGAGGTCCGCGATCCGCGCCGAAAGCTCACGCCGCGCGTCGAAGGCGTCCCGCGCGATCAGAAGCGCACTGTAGACGCCGCTATCGCCCACCGGCTTGAGGATCTGCGCATGTGCCCCCATCCCCAAGGCCCATTCAACGCGACCCGGCGCCTCGGATCCGATCAACGCGATCATCGGCATCGGCGATGCACCCGGTTCCCACGGGAACTGCCCGTCATGGCCCATATCGGCATCGAAGAACAGAAAGTCGGCGGCTAGGATATCGGGGTCGGGATCAGGCCAGGCCGTGCTGACCGCAAGGCCGATGGCGGTCAATTGCCGCGCGAGGTTCTGCACGGAGGGATGCGGCCGGTGCAGGATCAGCGCCCGCGCGCCGCCAAGGTTCTGGATCCGGATGCGCCGCTTCATGACACCACCCGGAGGCCGGATGCCGGACCGGCGGGGACCGAGCGCGACAGATAGGGATCGCCTGCGACTTCGCGCCGCCGTTCGAGCACCTCGAAAACGCCGTCTCGCACCTGGGCGATCAGGACAGGCAAGGTCCGGTGATGGGTCTGCGGGTCGATGGTGCAGAAGGGCGCGCGGGCCGCGCACAGGAGATTGGTCAGCCCCTTGCGTTCGGCACCGGGCCGGGAGGCCAGCAGCCGCGCAAGCTCGGTCACCGCTTCATAGGCGGCAGCTTCAAAGGAGCTTCCAAAGCCGTTGGTTTCACTGCGAAAATAGGGCCCTGCCGCGATCAGACCCTCGGCGGCATCGCCGATGGCAGGCAGTTCACATTCGGTCAGGTTGCAGGACAGGACCGGACAGGTTTCGGGGCGGAAATGCGGGTCAGACCGGCCAAGTTCGTGATAGGCGGAAAGGAACCGGTATTGCGACGGGCCGATCAACGAATTCAGGATGAAATCCGGTCGAGTGACGCGGATCTCTTCGATCATCCGGCTAATGTCGAGCGAGCCGATCGGCAGGTAGCGTTCGCCCAGCACCGCGCCGTCCGCCGTCGTGACGGTTTCGCGGGCTAGGCGGTTGATCTCCCACCCCCAGATATAGTTCGACCCGGTCAGATAGGCGCGGCGGCCGAAGCGCGGCATCGCCCAGTCCAGCAGTGGCAGAAGATGCTGGTTCGGGCAGGCATGCATGTAGACGACGTGATCGGAGGATTCGAAGCCTTCGTAGGGTGCGGGGTACCACATGGTTCCGCCCGCCTTTTCCAGCGTCGGGATCACCTCCTTGCGACTCCACGAGGTGATGCAGCCAATGACATGGCGCGCCGTGGTATCGCGCAGAATCTCTTCGCAATAGGGGCCGTAGAGGTCGATATTGCCGCCGGGATCGCGCTCGACCGGGACGAAGGTGATGTCCGACGCAGGATCGGCATTGACCGCCGCGATGGCGGCCAGCGCGCCGTCGCGGCAAGCCTGCGACAGAAGCGCGTAGCTTCCCGTGCGGGAAAACAGGAGACCTATCTCGACGCGGCGCTTCACGTGGTTCCCCCCAACCAAAAAACCCCGGCCCAGAGCGCCGGGCGGCGGACTGGAGACGGGGCCTGAATGCCATTCGGTAACGGACCGATTCTTGGATCAAGAATGGTCCGGCCCGGCGAACCAGTCAATATGTTTGCCGCTTTCACTTGCCTCAGGACCGAGGGGCTGCGTCGCGTCTGCAAACGGTCGGCAAATTGTATGGCATGGTGTCAGTCACCCCGAGGACTCAGCCGGAATGCAGCAGTTCAGGTTTTGGCTGCCCCCGCGGCACCCGACGCTGAAATGCTTGCCAGTCGATAGCCAGATGGAATAGCCTCGCGTGACAAGAACGACGGATTGGCCGGACCTGCGTATGCGCGACAAGAACCTGAACTGGATCAAAGTGCATGTTTTCACGTCTCCAATCCTTCGCCTCGTCAATCCCAACGGCAGACTTGCCGACGGTATCGGTGGTTTGACGAGAGCCAAATCCAGAATGGCAACCAGCATTTTCGAGGCGCGGCAGGCGGCGGTCAGCATTTTCTGGCCAATCCATACCGCACATGCTTAAGATGCTGCCAAAAAGCCCAACTAAGCAAACACACGGGGAGTCCGAATTTGACCAATGCAAGAGCCGGCGGAAACGCCGCATTTGTTGAATTTGACCATGTCCAGAAAAGTTACGATGGGGAAACGCTGGTCGTCAAAGACCTGAACCTTACGGTCGGCAAGGGTGAATTCCTGACGATGCTCGGCCCATCCGGTTCGGGCAAGACGACCTGCCTGATGATGCTTGCCGGTTTCGAGACCGCCACGCATGGCGAGATCCGGCTGGACGGACGCGAGATCAACAACATCCCGCCGCACAAGCGCGGTATCGGCATGGTGTTCCAGAACTACGCGCTGTTTCCGCATATGACGGTTGCCGAAAACCTCGCCTTTCCGCTGGAGGTCCGCAAGCTGAGCAAGAGCGAGCGCGAGAAGAAGGTGCAACGCGCGCTCGACATGGTGCAGATGGGCAGCTTCGCGGGCCGCCGCCCGGCGCAGTTGTCGGGGGGGCAGCAGCAGCGTATCGCGCTTGCCCGCGCGCTTGTCTTCGAGCCGGAGCTGGTCCTGATGGACGAACCGCTCGGCGCGCTCGACAAGCAACTGCGCGAACATATGCAGTTCGAGATCACGCACCTGGCCCACGAGCTTGGAATCACCACCGTCTACGTGACCCACGACCAGACCGAGGCGTTGACGATGTCCGACAATGTCGCGGTGTTCGATGACGGCCGGATCCAGCAGCTCGCGCCGCCGGACAAGCTGTACGAAGAACCCGAAAACAGCTTCGTGGCGCAGTTCATCGGCGAGAACAACACGCTTCTCGGCACGCTGAAGGAGATCAAGAACGGCATCGCGCTGGTCGAGTTGGACGATGGCGAGCTGATCGACTGCAAGCCGGTCAACGTTTCCAAGCCGGGCGACCGCACCCGGGTTTCGATCCGGCCGGAGCGCGTCGAGTTCAACAAGGCCAGGCTTCAGGAGGGCGTGCACACGCTCAAGGCCGAGGTTCTGGAATTCATCTATATGGGCGACATCTTCCGCACCCGCCTGCGCGTGGCCGGCAACGATGACTTCGTCGTCAAGACCCGGAACGCGCCCGACCAGAAGCGGATGCAGCCCGGAGAGCAGATCGAAATCGGCTGGCTGCCGGAAGATTGCCGCGCGCTCGACGCGTAACGTCACGATTTACCGAATTTGGTCCGGCTGCCTGTCCCGGGGTGTGGGCCAAACCAAACGAAACGGGAACTATTAGGGAGTATGCAATGAAACTGACAACGACTCTGATGGCCAGCGCCGTGCTGGCGCTGAGCGCGGGTGCAGCCGCGGCGCAGGACATGCCGCCGTGCGAAAACTGCACCGACTCGATGACACTGGTATCCTGGGGCGGCGCCTATCAGGAGAGCCAGGTCAAGGCCTATGCCGAGCCTTACATGGCCGCGAATCCGGACGTCTCGATCACCTGGGACGAAAGCTCGGCCGAGGCTGTGGCAAAGCTCCGCGCGATGAACGAGGCGAACAACATCACCTGGGATCTGGTTGATGTCACCGTGTCCGACTCGATCCGGCTCTGCGACGAAGGGCTGGCGATGGAGATCGACTTCGACGAGATGCTCGCCCCCGCACCGGATGGCACCCCGGCGTCCGAGGATTTCGGCAACACGCTGCAGAACGACTGCTTCATCCCGCAGATCGTCTATTCGACGACCTTCGGCTACCGCACCGATCTTGTCGGTGACACGCCGCCGAGCACCGTCTGCGACGTGTTCGACCTTGAGAAGTATCCCGGCAAGCGCGCGCTGCAGAAGCGGCCGATCGACAACTTCGAATGGGCGCTCTACTGCGACGGCGTCGCCAAGGAGGATATCTATGATGTCCTCAGCACCGATGAGGGCGTCGAACAGGCGCTTGCCAAGCTCGGCACGATCAAGGATCAGGTTGTCTGGTGGACTGCGGGCGCCGAAACGCCGCAGCTTCTCGCCGATGGTGAAGTCGTCATGGGCTCCACCTTCAACGGACGTCTGTTCTCGGCCATCGCCGAACAGGACCAGCCGATCGCGATGCTCTGGGACATGCAGTCCTTCGACCTTGACGGCTGGGTCATTCCCGAGGGCCTGTCCGAAGAAGCGCTGAACCGGGTGAAGCATTTCCTGCTGTTCGCGACCGACACCCAGCGCCTCGCCGATCAGGCGAAGTACATCTCCTACGGTCCGGCTCGCGCATCGTCGGCGCCGCTCGTTGGCCAGCATGCCAGCCTCGGCATCGACATGGCGCCGCATATGCCGACCGATCCGGCCAATGCGGGCAACCCCCACATCTATGACTACAGCTGGTGGGCGGACAACCGTGACGATCTGGATGCGAAGTTCCAGGCCTGGCTGGCGCAATAAGCGCCGAACGCTACCGGAAGGGGCCCGCCGGCCCCTTCCACCCCACCATTCCTGCGCAGGTTTCGCGACCGGAGAGCTTTGAGAGAGGGGCCCATGACCGACACGACCCATACCGGCCCGGTACAGGCGGCCGACGGCACGCCGCTGAAGAAAAGCCTTGCTCGGGCGCTCCGGCGCCAGAAGATCCGCGCGCTGATGCTGATCGCGCCGCTGCTGATCTTCGTACTCGTTACATTCATCGCGCCGATCGCCGACATGCTGTTCCGGTCGGTCGAGAACCAGATCGTCTCGGACACGCTGCCGCAGACGGTCGAGGCGCTCAGCGATTGGGATTCGACATCGGACGAGATACCGGGAGAGCCTGTCTTCGCCGCGCTCGCAGCCGATCTGCAGGTCGCGACAGAGGCCAAGATACATACCAGGGTCGGCTCGCGCCTGAACTATGAAAGACCTGGCATATCCTCGCTGTTTCGAAAATCGGGCCGCACGGTCAGCAAATGGGACCTGGCGGCGGATGCGCCGTTCAAGGAGAAATTCATCGAGATCGACGACGACTGGGGCAATCTGGCCGTCTGGAAAGCGATCAAGACCTACAGTCCGCGCTATACGAACGGGTATTTCCTGAACGCGGTCGACCTTGAAAAACGCGCCGAGGGCATCCAGACGCGCCCCGAGACCCAGCGGATCTACGTGACGCTCTTCATCCGGACGATGTGGATGTCGCTGACGATCACCGGATGCTGCCTGCTGCTTGGCTACCCTGTGGCATGGCTTCTGGCCAACCTGCGTGCCTCGACCGCGAACGTGCTGATGATCCTCGTGCTTCTGCCGTTCTGGACATCGCTACTTGTCAGAACCTCCGCATGGAAGGTGATGTTGCAGCAGCAGGGGGTGATCAACGACCTTCTGGTCCGGCTGGGACTCGTCAACGACAGTGCCCGGCTGGTGATGATCAACAACCAGTTCGGCACGATCGTGGCGATGACCCATATCCTGCTGCCGTTCATGATTCTGCCCCTCTATTCGGTGATGAAGACGATCCCGCCCAGCTATGTGCGCGCCGCCAAGTCGCTTGGAGCGACCAACTGGACGGCCTTCTGGCGGGTCTACTTTCCGCAATCGGTGCCGGGCATCGGCGCGGGTTCGATCCTCGTGTTCATCCTTTCCATCGGCTACTACATCACGCCGGAACTGGTGGGCGGCACCCAAGGTGTCTTCATCTCGAACCGGATCGCCTACCACATATCCACTTCGCTGAACTGGGGACTGGCGGCCGCGCTCGGGACGATCCTGCTCGTCCTCGTGCTGGGGCTTTACTGGGTCTACGACAAGATCGTCGGCATCGACAACGTCAAGCTGGGATGAATCAGATGAGCAATGCAGCGCCCCTCGTCCCGACCCCGAGCGTCATGGGTTTCACCGTTCCGATCATGGCCCTCGCAGGGGCCTTCGCGGGCTATATTGTCGGAACGGCCAACGGCAATCCGATCTTCGGCGTGGTGGCGGGGATCATCGCCTCGGCGATGCTCGGTTACGTGCTGGCGGAATTCGTGCCGGACCGCCGGACGGGCCGTCTGGGGACGGCCGCGCTGGCCGGAGTGGCCGGCTTTGCGCTGGCGGGCGTGTCCGGCCTGATCGCCGGCGCGATCATCGGCCTGGTGATGAGCTGGTTCGCCTACTACCTGTCATCGGGCGACTACCGCCGCGCCGTCCCGGTCTATGCGACGGCGGGCGACGTGCTCTGGCACAACACGTTCCGGCTGATCTGCGGGCTGATATTCTTCTTTCTCATCGCCCCGATCGCCGTCGTCATTCCGCTCAGCTTCAACGCGCAGAATTTCTTCACCTTCACACCCGAGATGCTGGCGCTCGATCCGGACGGCTACTCGCTGAAGCATTATCGCGATTTCTTCGGCAACAGCGACTGGACGCAGCCGATGAAGAACTCCCTCATCATCGCGCCGATCGCGACGATCATCTCGGTATCGCTCGGGACGCTTGCCGCGATCGGCCTCAGCCAGTCCCACGTTCCGGGCCGCCGTGCGATCATGGCGATCCTGATTTCGCCGATGATCGTCCCGCTCATCATTTCGGCCACGGGAATGTTCTTCTTCTATTCGACGCTCGGCAACTGGATGGAGGACACGCTTGGTATCTCCAGATCGCTGTCCGGCTATATAAAAGTCGTCCTGGCGCACGCCGTTCTCGGCATTCCCTTCGTGATCATCACCGTCACGGCCACGCTTGTCGGCTTCGACCGGTCGCTGACCCGGGCCGCCGCCAATATGGGGGCAGGGCCGGTCCGCACCTTCTTCAAGGTGCAGATGCCGCTTATCCTGCCCGGAGTCATTTCCGGCGGGCTCTTTGCCTTCATCACATCGTTCGATGAGGTCGTCGTGGTCCTGTTCGTCGGCTCCGCCGGACAGAAGACGCTGCCCTGGCAGATGTTCACCGGTCTGCGCGAACAGATCAGTCCGACGATCCTGGCCGCTGCGACGGTTCTCGTGGCGTTCTCGATCGTGCTTCTGACCACCGTGGAACTGTTGCGGCGCAGGTCGGAACGCCTGCGCGGAATTCGCCCGACCTGAGCGCCACGGCAGCACCCGCAAGCGGCCGCCGGTTCAGTTCCCCAGGATGCGGGGCAGCCTGAGCCCATGTTCGCGTGCGCAATCCAGCGCGGCCTCATAGCCTGCATCGGCATGCCTCCAGACACCCGAGGCGGGATCGTTCCAAAGAACCCGTTCGAGCCGCTTGGCGGCCTCGGGCGTACCGTCGGCGCAGATCACCACGCCGGCATGCTGGGAAAAGCCCATGCCGACGCCGCCGCCATGATGGATGCTGACCCAGGTGGCGCCGCTTGCGGTGTTCACCAGCGCGTTCAACAGCGGCCAGTCGCTGACCGCGTCAGACCCGTCCTTCATCGCCTCGGTCTCGCGGTTGGGCGAGGCGACGGAGCCGGAATCGAGGTGGTCGCGGCCGATCACGACGGGGGCCTTCAACTCACCGCTGGCGACCATCTCGTTGAAAGCGAGTCCCGCCCGGTGCCGGTCGCCAAGGCCGATCCAGCAGATCCGCGCGGGCAGGCCCTGGAAGGCGATCCGGTCCCGCGCCATGTCGAGCCAGTTGTGCAGGTGCTCGTTCTCCGGGAATAGCTCCTTCATCTTCGCGTCGGTCTTGTAGATATCCTCGGGATCGCCGGACAGCGCGCACCAGCGGAACGGCCCGATGCCGCGGCAGAAGAGCGGGCGGATATAGGCGGGAACGAAGCCCGGGAAGGCGAAGGCGTTCTCCAGATCTTCCTCCTTGGCGACCTGGCGGATGTTGTTGCCGTAATCCAGCGTCGGCACGCCGGCATTCCAGAAATCGACCATCGCCGCGACATGGACCTTCATGCTGGCGCGGGCAGCCCTTTCGACGGCTTTCGGGTCGGATTCGCGCTTTGCCCGCCACTCGGCCATGCTCCAGCCCTGCGGCAGGTAGCCGTTGATCGGATCATGCGCGCTGGTCTGGTCGGTGACGATATCGGGGCGCACGCCGCGCTTGTAGAGCTCGGGAAACACATCCGCCGCATTGCCCAGCAGCCCGACCGACTTGGCCTCGCCCGCCTTGGTCCAGCGCTCGATCATCGCCAGCGCTTCATCAAGACTGTCGGTCTTCTCGTCGACATAGCGGGTGCGCAGGCGGAAATCGATGCTTTCGGGGTTGCATTCGACCGCGAGGCAGCAGGCCCCGGCCATCACCGCGGCCAGTGGCTGCGCGCCACCCATGCCGCCCAGACCGCCGGTCAGGATCCATTTGCCGGTCAGGTTGCCGTCATAATGCTGACGGCCGGCTTCGGCGAAGGTCTCGAAGGTGCCCTGCACGATGCCCTGGCTGCCGATGTAGATCCAGGATCCGGCGGTCATCTGGCCATACATGGCCAGCCCTTTCCTGTCGAGTTCGTTGAAATGGTCCCAGGTCGCCCAATGCGGCACGAGGTTGGAATTGGCGATCAGCACCCGCGGGGCGTCGGGATGGGTCTTGACGATGGCGATCGGCTTGCCCGATTGCACGACAAGCGTCTCGTCGGCTTCCAGATCCTTGAGGCTGGCGACGATGCTGTCGAAATCCTGCCATGTCCGTGCGGCTCGACCGATGCCGCCATAGACCACCAGTTCATGCGGGTTCTCTGCCACGTCGGGATGCAGGTTGTTCATCAGCATCCGCAAGGGCGCCTCGGTCTGCCAGCTTTTCGCATTAAGTTCGGGCCCCGTGGGCGGGTAGATGTCGCGGGTGTTCTTGCGCGGATCGCTCATGACGGTTTCCAGTCTGACAGGGTTCGAAGGATGGTCCGCAGATGTTCGCGGAGGCGATCGGCCTTGGCGCGCTCGTAAAGCCAAGGGGGAGCTTCCTGCATGTAGGTGCATTGCGCCAGTTCCATCTGGATCGCGTGCACGCCTTCGGCAGGTCGCCCGTAATGGCGCGTCGTCCAGCCGCCCTTGAAGCGCCCGTCGATGACCGAGCTGTGGCCGTCGGCGCGCGCGCAGATCGCGGCGACCGCCTGTGCGATGCTGGCCGCGCAGCTTTGGCCCTCATTAGTTCCGATGTTGAAGTCAGGCAGAGGGCCGTCGAAGAGAAACGGGATCCGCGACCGGATCGAATGGCAGTCGTAGAGGATTGCAAACCCGTGCTTGGCCCTGACCCGGTCGATCTGGGCGCGCATCGCGTCGTGATAGGGGCGGTGGTAGCGGGCGCAGCGGTCCGCGATCTCGGCTTCATGCCCGTCCTGTCTTTTTTGTGAGTGCCTGTGTGGCGCGAGGAAGCTCCCCGAAAAGCCGAGTGATAAAGGGTTTGTGACGCTGGAACAAAAAATGGCGGGAAAACTCAAGCGGGACTCGTTCAGAGAAATAGAAAAATATTCAGCTGTGTGCTGTCATAAAATGTCAATGACTTTTTAGGCGACATGCCGGCTTTTCAAAAAGCCGGCCCGGCTTTTTCCAAAAAGCTGGCAAAATGTGAAAAAGCTGGCAAAATGTGAAAAAGCCGGCACTTTGAACTAATGTTGCATGCGACCCACAAGAGAGGCACAACTTTCGGGCGTGTCAAACCAAAGCAGAGACCAACACCCAGCCGCCGCCTTGCTGGGGCGGGATGCCGGCAAGGTCAGGCTGCTTTCGCGTGAGCCCAAAGAGGCGGCTTTTTGCCAAAAAGCGAAAAGCCGGCTGTCTGGCTTCATTTGCCAGTTTCCCGACAGCCTTGCTTGCTGGCGCTCACAACGCGCCATGTGCCGCGCGCGGCCCCGTCGCGGCTGGCAAGGTGGCTCTTCTCCTAATTGTCTCCCCTCGCAGAGCCGCCACTTTCGATCACGACCATTCGGCGATTTTTCCCGCCAAAAAGCTGGGCCGGCTTTTTGGCGATCAGTCGGCTTTTTGGAAAGCCGGCCCGGCTTTTCGAAAAAGCCGGCAGTTTGCCACGCGGCGCCGCGCAAAAATGAGTGGTCATTGCAGGGTGAGCCCCGGTTGTCTTCCCGCCATTTTCAACCTGATTGCGCTTCGGGGGAGCTTCGAGCGGCGAGCGGGCTGGCCAGCCGCCCGCGCGCCTGGACAACCATGTCCACGCGGAAACAGAGGGCAATGAGGGGTTGGGATAACCCAAGCCCTGGTGCACACAATTTGAAAAAATCAGATTGTCGTCTTGGCCTCTGTCCGTCGCCGGTTTTCCACGTGAGTTTGCGCGACGCGCCTCGTGGCGCCAACCAACCCCTACGATGACAAACGCTCTGTTTGGAGGGGATGACACGTCATCTCCTTCGGGTGAAGCAGCAGCAGAGGAATCCCCATCTAATGGGGACCCGGAAAGCGCTCTGTCCGACACAAACCCGCCAGGAAACGAGGGAGAACTGAATCTGGGCGCTGCCACACAGACGGCGTCGAGCACCATGAATGGAAGTAAATCTCTGCCAGCATCGGATACCGGACTGACACCAGTTGAGGAAGTGAATGAGGAAGATGAAGATGAGGACATGCAAGATCCGGCGACTGCGGAGCCGACGGACGTCGAGAAATCCCAGGGCGCCACCGATGACCTGTCGTTGGCATCAGTTCCCGGAAACACCACCTCTTCACTAGCAAAGGCTGCAGAGGAAGCAATTTCTCCTTGTCACCAGACAATGGAGGAAAGCTTAACGCAAGAGCCCAAACAGGACGGAGATGAGGACGGGTGAGGCGGCGACGACCTTAGCCAGTGACGATGGCGAGGGCGTCGCGCGGGTGAGGCGGCATCAGATGAGACCGTCTGCTTACAAGAAAAATGCAATGAAACCGTTGATTAAAGTGGTTGATGCAATGCCCGGACCTCGCGTCATGGGCATCACCGCGTGCGACGCCGCGCGCGGGATGCCGAGGGCGCTCCCATCACGCGCCCTGACGAGGCGCCTGACGCGGAGGCAGGAAGGGACCCTTATTTTCAGACGATTAAGGACAAGACTAACAAGAATGGCACCTCGACAGCATTCAGGGCTCAGTCCGGCTTAAGTCACGCAGAGCGGAGAGACAGACCTTCCGAGGACGAGGCAGCACGGGACGTGAAATTGCGCGTTGGAAAGCACAAGCTTGGGTCCGCCGATGCGCGCGTCATTGGCTTCCTGACCAGTGAGGTTCCCACGGTGACCCACACTGAGCATCGTGAGCAAGTGCCTCAGACAAAGCCACCGAGTGGCGCGCCGCCTTTCGTGCTCGGGCGGACCCATCCAAAAGTGACGGGAGGACTTGAGGCCGCAGTCAAGGCCAACGTGCCAGGAGTTTGGGTGTGCGAGCAGGATGAAAAGGCAGTCGATGAGGCCCTTGCCAGGCCACTGCCTCCTCACCCAGAAGGCGCATGTCACGTGAGCTTCGAGAGCCCTGACGAGGGTGTCGGACGAGGCGCGCCAGCGTGACGACTGGATCTCGAAGAACGCCAAGGTGACCCCAGTGCCAGGTCTTAACGCCATTGATCGAACGCATGAGATTGGGGTGGGCAGGGGGGCGGTCTCTCCGCGACCTCACGTGTGAGCAACCCGACAAGCTGAGGCGGCGCCAATTGGCGCCGGTCATGGCGGGCGACAAGACCGAGGGGCAAAGATCATGGGTTTGCCAAGGCACCGCGGGACAGCTCAGAAAACATTTGAGGAGCTCCGCGGGCTTGCGCGGTGCTCGGATGGGCACGGTGTGGGCGCTGATCTCACGGAGGGCGACGCCACCGCGGTGAGCTCCGACACCAAGGGAAATGCAGAGCAGCTTGAGCAGATGTTTGCTGCCGAGGAATTCCCGGACCTGGGGGAGCTGTCAAAGCGGAAAGAGGGCGCCTCGGACGGCGCGGGCGATGACAGCGACTCCGAGAGTGAGAAGGGCCAAAAACAGAAGAAAGGAAGAAGGTCATGTTTGGGTAAGAGGCGACGTGCCAAGGAGAAAAAAGCTAAAGAGAAAACGGCGAATGAGTCAGCACGAGTGACTGCGCGGGCAACCGCAAGAGCCGAGCGCGCATCGAGCGCGGCGCCAAGTCCAACAAGGTCCCGTAGTGAGGCTATACTTCGGGAATTTCCTCAGGCATGCAAAATGACGCTGCGCGTCAGACGGAGATGAGCGAGCCGAAGGCGATGACGTCAGCGATGCCAGGAGAAGCCAAAACTCTCAAAAAGCCAGCTGCAGACGAACAAGAGGCCCTGGAACAGTCCGAAAAGGAGCATCGAAGTAAGGAAGACATTATGCGAAAAGAACGCAGATCAGAGGCATTGCAGGCACGACGACTCACCAAGTGCAAGAGAGACGTCCAGCCAGATGGACGAGATGCCAGACGCAACGGAGACACTTTCCCAAAGCAGCATCATCTAGGGATGATTCGGACACTGTCCAGTGTGAACGACTCGATTGTGGAAATGAGACGCAAGCAAGCGGCTTTCGAGGTGAATCTAAATGAGTCGGTGCAAATTCCGCGAGAAGTGGTCACGAGCGAGACGGACAAGTCCGGTAAACCCAAGGAGGCAACTAACGACAAAGAGGAGGTAACACCAGAAAAGCCTCCGGACGCGGAAGGAAATAATGCAAATCAGAGCGAGACACCAGTGTCGACAGATGTGGTCAGCAAACCGACAGAGGAGGGTGCCAAGGAGGCGCCAAAAGAAGACAATGGACTCGCAAGGCCAAGCAACGGAGACAATCAAGCCGGACATGGGCAGTGCACATGTGTCGCAACGTGAGTTGCTTCGAAAGGCAATTGCTGATCAAGAACGAATTGGTTGGCATCTGGCGATGCCAGGTTACCTCAGCAAGCATTGGGGGTTAGCAGTGTCCGCTAACCGATACCTAAAGGAGGATAGTGATGAGGGCGACGGGTGGGTGCGAAAGACAGTGCCCCATCTGTGGGACTTTGCCCATGAAATGTGGGAGCATCGAAACTCAGTGTTGCATGACACGCAATTGGAATCCTCGAGGAGAGTGAGGGACGCTGACGCAGGTGACGCGATTACGAAGCCGCATGAAAAGGTCGACACCTATTCAGCAGAAGACCGATGGTGCTTTGACGTGCCATTGGCGACAAGACTTTGCAAGACGCTACGATCGAGGCGACAATGGCTTGTGAATGCAAGAATTTTGGCAGACAAGTCGGAAAACCGGGCATCGTTGGGGCAGATGACGATGAGCCAGTTTTACCCACATCTGCCGCCCGCAGGGACGGTGACGAATGCATCTCTGGAGCAGATTGGATCTGCTAGATGGTGCACTCAGACGAACCTATTAAACCTGTGGAGTTCCGGCACAAGGGAATCCAGTTGAAAAATCCCAAGTCGCTCGCTTTGACGTGGTGTTTGCATCTTACTTCGGACCCGCTGGCGCAGGGTGACCAAGCTGTCGCTCTTGTCGGGGGATGTAGCGTAACAGCTTTTAAAATGTCTTTGACAGTGTCCCAAGCCCTGGTGCCTCCTCTGCCGCGAGAGCGACGACGCGGGGGGGGGGTCTGCGCTCTCGGCCCCGTCGGGCCCGCTCGCCTTGCATCCGCCCTGCCCCTAGTGACCCAAACCGGGTGTCTCGCACCTCTCCCCATCACTGGCGCGTCCGTCGCGTCTCCCAGCCAAAGGGCCCCGCAACGCGGGCGCCCGGGTCGAGGGCCGGCGCCGGGCCGCCGGGGTCGCAGCCGACACCCTGCCCGGTGGCCCGAAGGGGCCCCGCGGACGCGGGCGCCTGGGTCGAGGGTCGGCGCCGGGCCGCCAAGGTCGCACTCGACACCCTGCCCGGTGGCTGGCTGTCTTTGTCGGGCGCGCGAGGCCAGTGGCCGGGACCCCGCCCCGCGCGCCATGGGGGGGGGGCAGGCGCGAGACGGGCGTGCGCCGGGCGAGCGCTTGTCTCATCTCAGCGGCTTTGGCCGCCTCCGCCCCCGCGCCCGAACCGGGCACGGGTGCGGAGGGCGAGGCGGCAGCCACGGGCGCAAAAACGAAGGCAAAAACCGCGACCTGTCAGCCCTCGCCGCCGCCTCGCGACTCGCGGCGGGCCGGCCAGGTGGGTGGGCGGCGGACGCACGCGATCACACAAGGTGCTGGCCAAAGCAAGGAGATGCTTGCTTGGGTGTCAGGCATTGACAATGCCAGATTTCCATTGGGACATTCGAGCGGCAGAATTCTGGAGTGGCTGAGGCACGCAAGGGGCATTGCCGTGCTGCTTGGCGTCTGGCCGCCGCTGGGGGCAGCCAACTTGTCTCAGCTTCCTACACGGGAGAGACTCCTTGTGTGGCCGACCACTACACCACATGGTTGGATGTTGTTGTAGAGCATCCACCCGCAGTTTCCAGAACTGGTGCTGGACTCCGTCTCATCTTGGTATCACGATTTCGTTGTCGCTTCGTTATCTTCAAGAGCCAATGATGATGGATATGTTTGTGCCCCCAGGAAAACAGTACTATGATGTAAGCAGCATTCAATAGTATCATTACTTTGTGATTATAATAAATTGAAACTCATTCTAGCTGGGACGACTTTAAACAACGGTAAAACTGCTAGAAAGAACTAAGCTCATCACTCATGCAAACACGACTTGCTCTACTCGAGCGGGTGCGATTTGTAAAGTCACAATGGACCACCTGCGTTGCTGCTGCGCACTGGATAAAAGAACAAGTACCGTCGTGGAATCCCACCCACCAACCAGTGGAAGCTAAAGACATGATGACAATATTCCATGTACACGTGTTGCGAGGCAAAGATGCCCTGATATTCTTCAATAATTTCCGTGAACTCTCGCTCCACGCGAGTAATTTGGCTTTGATAGTAACACTCTCCAATAAAGCTGCCTACAAAGACGGTCAGAAACAGAATGTCTTGCCACAATAAGCTTGCACCGTCGTCGTCTGCATTCGATCTGGACAACACAAACATAGACCAGAACAACAGCCCACATGCAATTAGCTTGCGTGTGGTGCTGGTGTAATTGGTAGAATTTTCTTGCAGCTGGTTCCAAAACCCGTGCCAGTCATCCGTCGCAATCGTCTCGAGGCCCGACGGTACATAGTCCTCGTAGTACAACGAAAAGTCGGCTTGTTTTCCACAAGTCAGCCTCTCATTGGCAACTTCTATGGAAACATATGCATCAGCAAACTCCACTGTCGGAATAACATAAAGCATGTACCCGCCCGGTCGCGTCGTATTGTTGATGTTCACTTCTCCGCCGACAACACGACACTCGAGTTTGTAATTCGAAAAACTGAACTGCTCAATGCAGCGTTGGTATTCTTCCAAGTGGGACTGTTTGACGTATCCTCTCCAGACAAAAATAGGATAAGAGACCAACCAGAATATCACCATCAACAGAACTCCCACCATCAGCAGGCCGTCAGCACTTATTACCGCCCACAAAAAGACACTCACTAGTAGAAACGCCAATAGAAAAATACCGGAAAATGCAACTCGATTCGAGAAAGTCTCCTTGGACTCGATCGTTTTCGATAGGGGCTCGAGAATCTCCCAAAGTTGATGCCATTGTTCTTCTGGCTGTAGTGTGCTTGGGTCGTGCGAGGTCAAGGCACTATCAGCAGAAACATCAGGCCTCCTACCTCGCACCAAAGGGAATCACATAAACGGAGGATCTGCCATATTTTTTAAGGCTTCTTAAGAGCGATGGGTTCGGAGGGGAGCCAAAGAGAGGGATCAACAATCACAACCGGAGCGAAGGCGCGGTTATTGAAGTGGTGGCATCATGATGGTGATGATGGCATGAACACTCAAAGTAGTGGTAGGGGGTGGGAACTTGCTTCTTTTCTCAACAAAATCGCAAGTTCCGCCACGTTTCACTCGCGCGCGTTGCCAGCAGCCTACCGCTCGGTAAAAGAAAAAGTGGCTCTGTGATGTAAAGATACATTTACTACTATGCACATTGTGATTAATTGAAATAACCTAGCTGCTGGGACGACTGTTAACAGTAATATGCATACTGCTAGAAGAACCAAACTCAACACTCATGCAATTGATGGTTCCATAGTTCCAATATTCATGCTCGAGTACCCAACCAGTTTGACAGAATCATCCGAATACATGGCTTCAATATCGTTCCGAAACTTTGTCACAATCGCTGCGCGCTTCACCTTCATGGTCGGAGTCAGCTCTCCAGTATTGACTTGAAATGGAAGCTCCAAGACGTGTGCTTTTTGTACTTTTTGAGCTCGAGACTTTGCATATGACGTATTGTACTCGTTCATTGCCTTTTCGACGACTGCAGCGGGAGGAATGGTGCCATTTTCGCAAGGAGCCACCAGTATACTGAGAAACTTTCGTGCGTCACCAATCAGCACCACATGTCCGGCATTTTCCGTTCCAATAAGAGACAAAAGTTGCTCTTCGATGGGAGTCGGAGCAACATTCTCTCCTCCAGCTGTAATGAGCAAATCCTTTTTTCTACCCGTAATGTAAAGGTAACCTGACTCATCAATCACTCCGATATCCCCTGTATGCAGCTGGCCAGTCGCTGACGGAAGTGTCGCTTGCGTTGCAGCCGGCAATCCCTTGTATCCCAGCATATTGTTGTCGCCGTTCCATATAATCTCACCATCGCTGGCAATCTCCAAAGTTCCAAGAGGCAAAGCCTTACCGCAAGTACCTTGGGGTCGAATGAGGTCATTTGGTCCACAAACGGCAATCGCACCAGTCGATTCCGACATGCCAAAGACTTCCAGTAACGGCATGTCGAGTGAACGGAGATAGTTCATGGTATCGACTGGCAATGGAGCTGCTCCTACGTACAAGAGTTTGCATTGATCCAGTCCGCAGCCGCACCTTACCTTCTTGAAAGCAATCGCTCGGAAAAAGGCAAACGGAATGGCAAGGACACTGCATCGAATCACTTCGGGAGTATTGAAATTCCACCATAGTCCTCCAACCGTCTTTGCTGAAGAACCAATGGCTTTTAATACCGGACCCGTCATCTTTTTGGAATAGGATTTCGCCGCCGCCGATTGCATGGCAACCTCCATCTTTTGCCATACCCTGGGCACACCAAAAAAGAGCGTCGGCCGCACGCTTAACAATGTATCCTTGAGACTTCCCTTTAAGGCATTCGAGTCGGCAAAATACACGTGTGCTCCACAAAATAGACTTGAAAACAAGTCAATGCCCATGGCGGCAATGTGCGAAAGTGGGAGATAGGAAACGACCCTTGTATTCTCGTCCAAAGGGATGCGGGCATGCATCATGGCACACACAGATGTAATGTTTTGGTGGGTCAGTTCCACCGCCTTTGGATTTCCAGTCGTTCCCGACGTGTATACGAGAGAAGAAACCGCATTGTCGGGTAGCTCCGCCGGCAATGGCAGGTTAACGCTTGAGTTTTTCGAATGAGAAATGAATGCTTGATAGGATGGCGTACGAGACGTTGCATCCTCATCACCTCCCTTCAGAAGTACCACTGTCAGAGTGGAAAAGTCCTTGAGTACATTCTTATAGACAGTATCGAGCAATTCCTGGCTTTCGAGCACCAAGACTTTGACTTGGGATGTTCGTAGCACATGTGCTGCTTGGTCGTACGTGTTGGTCAAGTAAATTCCCGATACCGTCCATCCGGCCGCCAAGGCTCCGAGAGCGGAAAAGAACCAACGCGGCTGGTTAAAGGCGTGCACTGCCACGCCGTATTGTTGCTCGTCGTCGCTTATTGATGATGATGTGGACACACTTGTATTATTCAACAAGGCACGCCCAAACTGTTGGACTTGATTACAGTACTCGCTCCAGGTAAACGACGTGACTCCATTTGCATCCGTCAAGGCCACCTTGTCCGGTGTCGCCAGTGCTCGAATCTCCAACGCGTGTATAGCATTCCTCGCTTGCGGCAAGAGACCGCCATCTGTCGCAACGCGCTCTTCGCGAATCGCCAGGCGCCTCCGTTGCAGCCAACGAATCGCGAAAGTGGAAATGGTAATGCCACCCCATGCTGCCAAGGCAAGTGATAGTGACGACGATTTACTATTACCACCACTGCCACTCATTTGTAACATTGCTGGTTGGTGTTGGCAGGTGAGATGATCTTGCAGTGGGGCGCGCCGATGTGATGCCAAGGCGCGAAATTTTTATAGGGTGAATGTAAATTATTCTTTTAAGAAGTTACAGTTATTCACGAATGCTGAAAATAAGAAATAAACAAAGAACGTGAAGATATGATTTTAAAGAACCCTCACTAGTTCAAGTTCAGGTCTGTGCGCAGGCAGCTAGGCTAGCCAGGAGCCATGGCAAGAGCAACAATTCGCTTGTCAAGAAGGAGGAGAGGCTGAACCCCTGGCCTCTGACTACTATGCCATGCATGCAGAGAGCTTTATTAGGCACAACTCCACTCTGCCCTCTGCCGCCCACATGCGTGGATAGCCAACAGTGCATGCTTTGGTGGACTGATGATCCGAACGTCATCAGTTTTTTCTAGTAAATGCCCACACGTGCCACCAAAGTTCAAGTTCAACACCCCCAATAACATCATTTCAACCGGCGGCTCTTCATCATCATATCATTCATCGATCCACAAGCAAAAATCATTTGTTTCGTTTGGAATAGATTGCATTTCACATCTTAGCATTCGTATTGAAGGAACATGTTTTCTTCCTTGGCGCGGACCTCTGCTCGCCGAGTTCTTGTCAGCGGTACTTCTATTACTCCAGCACGAACCTTTGCGAGCAACGTTCCAGGATTTCCGGCTCCTCGTCTCTTTGATTATGAGACGGTGACTTCCAATCTCACTGTGGCGGATGCCATTGAAAGTGTCGAAGAAGCCTTTGCTGCCCTGGCGGATGGCAAGGTCGATGTACGTCTGATGTTTGTAATGATTCAGAAAACACCAACTCCATAACTGATCGCGACTCTCTCACTTTAAGCTCTTATTCATTCATATATGTTAGGTTCCCATGCCCATGCACATTGGAATCGAGGAGAGTGCCGTAGCGGGTCCTGGTGATTGTCATATCAAGGGAGGATACGTTTCGGGGACTCCCACCTTTACCGTCAAGCTGGCGTGTGTTTCCTTTTATAAAAACGCCAACATTGGATTGCCGCCGGGATCCGGGATTTTCATAGTTGTCAATGCCGTCACGGGTGCACCTCTTGGCGTCTTTCAAGAAAATCGATTCATGACGGATCTTCGAACGGGTGCGGCCGGTGCCGTCTCTCTCAAACATTGTTCTACTCCCGAACAAGACATGATTGGTTTTATTGGATGTGGTGCCATTGCCCGAAACATGGCTCGAGCGGCGGCGGCGGTTCGTCCCTTTACCGGTTGGGCGTTTGCCACTGATAAGGATAGTGCCGGGCAATTTGCTAAAGAAATGGAAACCGAGTTGGGAATGAAGTTTCATGTCGCTGAATCAGCGCAAGCACTGTGTGCCAAAAGTGACGTGATCTTCACGCAAACGCCGGGAGCTTCGACAGTGTTGGAAAAGGCATGGTTGAAACCAAGTGGTGTCACCATTATTGCGTCTGGCAGTGATCAACCTACCAAACAAGAAATTCCCAATGACGTACTCAAGTCATCGAAATATATTGCCGATTTGGTCAAGCAAACGGCCAAAGTGGGTGAATTGCGAGGAGCCATTCAAGCGGGAGAAATGACGGAAGCGGACGTTTACGCCGAACTTGGAGAGATTGTTTCTGGCAAAAAGAAGGGACGAGAAGGAAACGAAATTATTGTCGTCGATCTTACAGGAACGGGAGCTCAAGATGCCGCTATTGGACAAGTCGCGTGGGACAAACTCAGTGCTCTTTAGATCCTGTATCATCGTGCTTGAGAACTATAATAATGAGAGAGAGTTCGAGCTTATTCTTCTTTGCCAATGATTAGATTATAAGAATTTAAGGCAGAAAGTGGTAATCCTTATTCCTAACTGTATAGCTATTCATGCCGGTACCGCATCTCTGATTGATGAAGCATGTCGTTCGTTCACCAATCATAAGTTCAAGAGGTGCACCACGACCGTACTTTATCCTTGTACGAATGAACCAACGTTTCTTAGCCTACAGCTGTTTAGATATATTGTGTTTATTGTATAATAAGTAGCTGAATACTCCCTGTACTCAACAAGCATTCCCAGTTCCCCTCTTTCCCCCATTGCCGATCAAGACTCACGGTGTTCTCTCGACATTCATGAACTAGTGTTCTAATCTTCAGTCGCCATTTTAACGCCCTGTTGATAGCGACTTTGAACAATAGTTGGACTCTGGCAGTGACGAGCAATGTTTCGAATGTATTGGCCATCAAGAGCGTAGCCTACACCAAGAAGATCGGCTCTTGCATGGTGGCGAATGGCTTCCCAGTTGTCCCAAACGTACTGTCCTTCTTGTCTCGTAAACGTTTCATCCCAGTTACTCTGCGTAGTCTGTTTCATCAAGACAAACGAGAGCGGCGCTTCCATACGATTGTATTCATTATCATTCTCCTCGTCTCCGTCGACCAAAAACATAAAGGACGATACGTCACGCCACTTTTCAAGGATACTCTTGAGGCGATTTTCGTTTCCATCGGGAGCAGCTGGATTGGACGTTTCGCGGTCTCGTGACTCGGGAGGATTGTCTTGATCAAGAAGCTTCAAGACGATGAGTTCGCAGTGCTCGTTCAACAAGCCGCAAATGTTAATCATGGCAGTGCGATTGGCATCTTCCCATACTGTGAGAGCCTGCAGACGATCTCCGTCAATATTGATAGTGTCGCCATGGCTGAGATCCAAAGTGCCATCTTGCAATTTGGTCGCGACGGTACCAACCAACTCAATGGCCAGAGGCAGCATACGACTTGGAACATCCATCATGAGTAGCTCTGGAATACCCTTCCACACAAGCCCATGTGTATGGACGAACCCAAGCGTATCCGGAGGATCGTAGATAGGAACTACCCTGATTCTTTCTGTAGGAGAAGGATTGTTCCTAGCCTCTTGGACACGTTCTAGCTGTTCAATCAGTTCTTGATTCTCGGGATCAATGAGTAGACCTTTGCGGGCGCCGATTTCTGCTTTCCAAAGATCGCCATGCATGAACATACTCTTGCTAAAGAGAAGATATCCATCCATATAGGTAGGTTCCATCATGCAGCTGTGTTTGGCGTCCTGGGATGCGAATCCGGCCATTCTCGGTCCGAGGTTGAGCGCCGCGCGGGCTCTATCTCCCAGTCAGGTATGATCCTCTGGATTCTCTCCAATGGCTTGCGAATACAATTGAATAGCCTTTTGCCATTCTCCAGCCTCCATGGCAGCATCCGCGCGTTCACGAGTGGTTTGGTGAGAAATTGGGTTCTGTTGTTTATTGAGAGAAGAGCTGATAAAAGCAGTTGTTAAGAAGTGGAAAGTGGAGTCAAGACAAATGTCATATGTAAGCAATACCAGAATGTGTTCCAGGTAGCATTCTTATCTCTTACCAAAGCTTTGACGGCGGCAGCAGCAGAGTGGCCTTAGCGGCATCCGCCCATGATGTCATCATCCAGCCTCGCGACTACTGCTCGACTCACATTTTCGCCGCGATTTAGATTCGTTCGCGCATGCATGGCAAGCATTCTTCAGGTTCATCGATGACGCGGCCAGTCACAAGCACTGGTGGCCACTCCCGCCCAGCTCCCCCGCGCAAGCAGTCCCGCACGTGCCACCCAGCTGCGCGGCCCCCGGCCTTGCGGGGGCGGCGCGCGGCTCGGCGCCCCCGGCGCGGGGGGGCGGGCTCGCCGAGGCAGGGCCATCGGAGTCGAAGGTCTGTCCCCTCCGTCGCCCACGCCCTGCGCGCGGTCGGAGGGTGAGGGGGCCACCCGCGCCGCCTTGCCCGCGGGCGGCGGCGGCGGCGGGGAGGCCCGCCTCGGAGCCGCCTCGCGCGGCGCCCGCCCGCCAGGCCCCGGCAAGGGGCGCCGATGTCGTCGAGGTCGCCACGCCTCGTGTCGGGCGGTGGTCACCCGCTGTTTGCAGGTGGCGGCGGCGACGAGGGCGCGCCGGCGGCCCCCGGGCCGCCGGCGAGGGGGCGCCCGCCAGGCGGCCCGCGAGGGGCGCCACGGGGGCCAGGTCTTGTCGGAAAATCCTGTGCCCTGCCTCCCTGTGTGACTCTGAGACAGCCCTGGGGCCAGGTCGGGGGCGCGGCCCGGGGCCCCCACCTGGCGGCGGCGACCTCTCCGCTCACGACCCGCGACAACCAGTCACGCGCCTGACAAAAACATGACGGAGACATTGCATTGTGGGAGAAGTGCTGTCTGACCCCATGCGAGGCCTCGACACGTGACAAGGCGCTCAGCGAGGTCGGGCGACGGCCGCCTCGGCGGTCGCGGGCGCCAGGCGCGCAGCTCAAGCCGCGTGTGTCCCAAGAGACGCTTGTCGTCGTGTCTGCGCGCAGGGACAGCTTATGGGGACAATGCTGTGCCGCCAGGGCGCCGTCGCGTTCGCCATGGTCAGCCGTGTCGCATTGGTCGAACAAAAGCAATTTTTTATCGAAACCTGCGTGGACACACCAAGAAGGCGTCATCGAATCTTATGGGGACATGAGGCAACTTGTGTGTGTGACGTCGTTGTTAGACATGTGATGTGAACACAGCAAAGGTTCGAATTTTCGTGACATTTTTGCATTTTTCAGAGAGGCGCAGACTTGCGACACCACCTCGCTCCTCCAAGGACATTCGGGTCTGTGCTTTTTCTTGTGCGTGGCTATGCCCAGAGGGTCTTTGTGAGCGCAGCCACCCCATTTTTGGGCGCAACGAACAGATCCCGTCTGAGGAGAGGCTGTCGCAAGTCGGCAGCTTGAACAAATGCAAAAAAATGTCCGATTTTGGCCCGACTCCGAGCCACGCGACTCCGGAACGCGTCCCCGGGCCACCGGCCAACCTTGTGGCCAACCTCGCGAGGGAGGCCGGCCTCGTCCCCCGACGATGGCCACGCCAAGGAGATCCTCGAATGGCGCTCGTGGCCGGCCGGCCTGACGGGGCCGCGCCTCGGGCGCGCCCGGGGAGGCCGGGCCGCCGCCCGCCAGGCCGGCCCCGCCCCGCCCCCCGCTCGCCCGCGCGAGGTGCCGCCCCGCGGCCGCCCCGCCGCCGGGGGAGGCGGCGCCCCCCCCCCTGCGACCTGTCTCTCTCGGGCAGGCAGGCGACGGCAGGGCTGACGCGCGGGCGGACCCTCGCGCGCGCGGGGCGGCGGCGCCCCCCCCCCCCCGCCGGCCGCGGGCGGGCGGCTGGCCGCGGGCCGCGGGGCGCGAGGCGGCCCCCGCCCCCGGGCGGCAGGGACCAGGCGGTGGCTCGCCCCCCCCCCCCTCTCTTCTCGGGCAGGCGGGCGGCGAGCAGGGCCGGACGCGCGGGCAGGCCCCGCGCGCGGGGCGGCCCTCCCCGCCCCCGCCGGCCGCGGGCCCCGGGGAGCGCCAGTGCCTGACCTCAGGGCGCGAGGCAGCCCCTGCTCTCCGGCAGCAAGGACCAAGCAGTGCCTCGCCTTGTGAGGTCTCTCAGGCACACACCAGCGTCACTGCTCATCAGCCAGGCCAAACTCTCGTAGCCGTTTCGTCACGATCCGTCATTGGTTGTTCGGCGATGTCTCGGGAGCAGTGATGCATGAAGGCGCCTCAAAAAATCATGCAAGACTTTTATTGACTATTGACCCTTGATTAATGATACCAACAAAGTTAAAACCGCTGCCATGACGAGTTGTATCTTGGTTATCTTGCACACTGCGGTTGCATTGCTATGGATCGCCACCGCAGGTCTATTTTGGTTGGTTAAAATCCATGGCCCCACGCTCTATTTTCAGTATCCGGCCGGCCAGTATGTGTTTCCTCCTTTCGAAAAGGAGGGAAAGTACCATCTTGGACTATGCGAAGTTTCTACAAATACTTCAGAAGATCTACTGATTAATGATACCTTTTCCGTAGAAGAAGCCTTGGATCTTGTGCGTGATCATGGCGCCGGCATATTTGAGTCGATCGTCACCAAAGAGACGGCACAGGCGCTCAAGGACTATGCTGTAAAGGCAAATCACGAACTGACAAAGCTCTTTGTTATTTCCAGAAGACATCGACATCATATTCAGTTACCTCATACAGAGCCATGCGTGCAAGATCTCTTGAAAGAAGTGGCGTCGCACCCACTGCTTCGTCCGGTTCTCGACAATCTCCTCGGTCCTAGCTCAAGTCTCATGAGTTTATCCATTGTTTCGAGTGAATATGGTGCAAAAGATCAGACCTTTCATCCAGATAGTGCATACTCATACCATGGCTATCCTTCGTTGATTGTTCCCGAGTGGACTGTTTCGGTTGCTTTGCAAGACACAACGAGAGAAATGGGTGCAACGGGTATATGCGCCGGTACTCATGACTGTTACTGGCCGTTAACTATGAGAACGAGTGAAGCTGAGGCAGAATATGAAAAGGCTCATAGTACCGGAGAGTTTGCTGGGAGCTTGGAGGAGTTTACGTCGCTTCATCGGTCGCCATGCAACGTGACGGCAGTCATGAAACAGGGAGACGCTTTTTTGTATAGTTCAGATTTGATTCATGCTGGAAGAGCTCATACGGACCCGGACGCGCCCATGCGTTCACAAGTATTTATCACACTCGCCGGTTCACGAACATCTCGTCATGATAAGAGAGAATTGCCGATTGGAAACCTTTGGACATTGAATCGAGACATGTGGGGACAAACGATTGATGATTTCACAACTATGAATGAGCAACCATGGCGTCCATGGCATTCCGTTGGTCTATTCCATGGAAAGACAAATGTGATTCCTTGGAATTATTGGGATACAGCGTCGACCATCTTTCGATACTCCAGTGAAAAGACTTATTGGCTTTTCGGCGATTATAATGATAGATGGACATACAAGAAGCTTTCGGAATTTGTCGACGACAAGGTACTGCGGTTCACAGCAGCTGTTACTGTTGTGTATATCTCTACATTGCTACTGCTTCGTTGGTCTATGTCAAGGAGTATGAATAAGAAATAGATACAGAGAAAGAGAGCTAATCAGTTGCTCTCTCTTATCGTAACCATTCGTGAATCTTGTCGGCTCTGCCACCACCAGGTGCCACCACCAGCGAAAGGAGTATGAATTCTTAGATTAATACATGTAATGTTTAGAATATACTTTCTTGCTCACCTATTAAAATCCAAGGTATGCTGTACAGCAAACAGTAATACTGTCGGAATGGAAACGACAAGCGTTCGTTCCATACACACAACAAAGACATTTTAAAGGCGTTACACTACATCTTTTGGCAAGAGTAATAGCTTGGTCGCCTGCGCCAGCGGATCCGAAGTAAAAATAGATACTACATCAAAGCGAGCGACTTGGGATTTTTCAACCGGATTCCCTCGTACTGGAACTCCACAGGTTTAATAGGTTCATCTGAATATACCGTCTAGCAGATCCAATCTGCTCTAGAGATGCATTCGTCACTGTCCTTACGGACGGTAGATGGGTAAAACTGGTTCATCCTCATCTGCCCCAACGATGCCCGATTTTCCGACTTGTCTACCAAAATTCTTGCATTCACAAGCCATCGTCGCCTCGATCGTAGCGTCTTGCGAAGCCTTATCGCTAATGGCACATCAAAATACCATCCAGAAGAAACTTGAATGGACTCGTTAAGGGCCCCGAAGGACCCGCCTATAAAAGAGAGCTGAATGAATTGCCGCTATCTCCTAGCGGAGATTTCGAGGAAATAAAGCCGTCAGCCGTCAGCTCCCCCACCCGCCTGGGACGATGGGCTGATGGCTGATAGCTGATCGCTACGGCTGCGCCACCCTGAATGTGTCACATGCCGCAACGTCACCGGACTCGAATCCGATCCGAACCACTTACCCGTTGCTCCGAACTGCCGTGGGTGAAGCTATCAGGAACCACCCGGCCGCGTGACTCGCGCTGGATGCGATCGTCACCGTCGCGCTCGCGGCGCGCAGGGCCTGCTCGAGATCGCCCGCCCTCGAGCATGCCGGCGCGAACGATCCGCATAGTAGCCCCAGACCCCCGGCGAAACAATCCGCCTGGAGTTCGAGGCGCACCGACAGTTCATTGGCCTTCGGGTATCCTTGCTCACGCGCCGCTGCATCGCCTGGACCCCGTCGTTGATGCCGAGCAGGTTCTGTACGTGGTGACCGACCTCGTGCGCGATCACGTAGGCCTGCGCGAAATCGCCCGGGGCACCGAACCGGCGTGCGGAGTTCGTCGTAGAAGCTGGGATCGATATAGAGCTTGCCGTCCGCGGGACAGTAGAACGGGCCCATCGCGGCGCCCGCCGTGCCGCACGCCGGACTGCACCGGTCGGTGAACAGCACCAGCTTCGGTTCCCGTACTGGCGTCCGATGGCGGCGAAGATCGGGTCACTCCAGGTGTCCTCGGTGTCGGCCAGCACCACCGACACGAAGTCCGCGAGCTCTTCCTGTCTGGCTGGTGGCGGACCGGTCGTGGTCGAAGCTGACGGCCCACCGGGCTGTGGCAACTGCTCTACGAGCTGGGCCGGATCTCCTCCAAGGAGCATGTAAAGAACAACGATGATCAGGAATCCCAGCCCGCCAACACCGCCGACTGCCGCCCCACGTCGCATCCGCGTTCCCCGCCGATCCTCGACGTTTTGGCTTCTGCGACCGCCTTTCCAGCGCATGTCTAAACCCCCGATTTCGGTTCGCACATGCTACACCAGCCGCCTCACGCCCCTGGAGATACTCGATTCTCGATGTCGCCGGTCGACGGGTCGACATCTCTCAGTAGGCGATCTGGGGACCTGTAGGTACATTCTTAGCCTGGGGCAGATCACGCAGGGTAGCGACGCAGATACATCACGAAGCCCCTGGTTCGGGTCTTATCTGCGTTATCAGCGTCATCTGCGGCGCAAAATGGGGTGATGGTTTCGGCGAATCCTGTATCTGGGGTGGCTGCGAGGCTTACTGGTATTCCCGACGCGATCCTGGGGCTCAAGCAACGGGACGAATGTGGTCGTGTCGCCGCTCCCCTGTCTCCCGCGGGAGGGGATCGGCCGCCAGCACGAGACGTGGATCGCAAGAACAGGGCCTTCCCCAATTGCTGAGGCAGCCATCGGCATGGATCGCCACCACCCGCACCCGCTCACCAGGATCGGCGAGCCAGCTGTTGCTGCGCAGGGTGTCGAAGTAGTCCATTCAGTATGAGTTACGCAAGACCACACTGATGTGGTTACGAGAGGCGGTCCGACAGTATCCGAAACCAGTGACCGGATTCACCACCCAGCCTCTCGGTCCCTCAGCCGACAACCGGCCGATACTGGTGGCTCGGTGGCTGGGCGGGAGCTGACTACTGCAAACTGATGAGATGACTACTGCCTTTGCATTACTCAGTCGGCGCTGAAAGGACCGCGATCGCCGTTTCGAGGCCAGCGTCAAAGCCCCGCTTGACGCGCGGGTCTTTGAGTCCCCGGTACCCTTGATCGGTCCTCGTTCGAGGCAGAGTCACGTTGTCAGTGCAAAAGAGAAGCGCGGCCGCCCGCAGGCCCAGCGAGGCGCTGACGACGGCAACCGCGGCACACTCGGACTCGACCCCGATCACCAACCCCCTACAGTCTTCATAGATCTCCGGGCCCTGGCGATAGCCGGCATCGGTCGTGAAAACCACGCCACGATGAACCCGGGCATCAGAATCCAAAGACGTTTCCCAGAGTCTGGACGTGATCAAGGGATCGAATGCGGCGGGGAAAACCGGATGGGCGCGTAGTAGGCCGACGTGCCTTCGCCCCGGACCGCTCCGGTGGCGATCACCAGCTCACCGACGCCGACCTCCTCCACGACCCCGCCGCAAGCGCCGAAGACAACCACCCTCTTCGCTCCAGCGGCTGCGACCATCTCGAGAGCATTGGCCGCCGCCGGCGAACCCATCCCCGAGAAGACGAGCGTGATGTCGGAAGGCGTTGCTCTCAGCTGAAAGACCTCACGATCGGTGGTCTCGTCCAGCATCACAGCTTCACCGCCACACGCATTGACGATCGCCGGCAGAAAGGAGCGCCGGCCGAAGGGAAGCAGCAACACAGAGTCTGAGCATTCGAACGACGGATTGTTGGCGTGTTCGAAGCGACGTTTGCTCAATAGAAACCCCTCTCAAGCATAACAATTTGTTACTGGACGGGCTTCGCGTCCGTCGTTCATTCATGTTACATTCGCGAGCGCTGCGGGGGGCGCTGCTATCGTCATGAGACCGTCTTCAAACACGACACAAATCAATCCGACGAGGGAGGAAAGTCGATGAAAAGATTCTGGATCCTGATGATCGTCCTTGCGCTGGTGGCGACACCGGCCATGGCCAAGAAAAAGGCTGTTGAAGAACCGGAGAAGAAAGACGACGCGCCGATGTCGGCGGCGACCTTTTCCGGCCTCAAGATGCGAAACATCGGACCGACCATCAACTCGGGCCGGGTGAGCGACTTCGCGGTCCAACCCGACGCCCACCACATCATCTACGTGGCGACCGCCTCAGGTGGCCTCTGGAAAACCATAAATGCCGGAACCACCTGGGAGCCAATTTTCGACAAGGAGAAGTCCTATTCGATCGGCTGTGTGACTCTCGATCCGAACAACCCCAACGTGGTGTGGGTGGGCACGGGCGAGAACAACAGCCAGCGCTCGGTGGCCTTTGGCGACGGCGTTTACAAGAGCCTCGACGGCGGCCAGAATTGGGAAAACGTGGGCCTCGAGGATTCCGAGCACATCGGCATGATCACCATCGATCCGCGCGACCCGAACGTGGTCTACGTGGCTTCGCAGGGACCACTGTGGCGGTCCGGCGGAGAGCGTGGGGTCTACAAGACCACCGACGGCGGCGCCACCTGGGAACGCGTCCTCCACATCTCCGATGATACCGGGGTCAACGAGGTCCACATGGATCCGCGCGATCCCGACGTGCTCTACGCGTCGTCCTATCAGCGCCGGCGCCACGTCTACACTCTGGTCGACGGCGGACCAGAGTCGGCGATTTATAAAACAACTGATGCCGGCGCCACCTGGCGGAAGCTGACCGAGGGCCTGCCAAAGGTGGATATGGGCAAGATCGGCATGGCCGTATCGCCAGCCAACCCCGATTACATCTACGCGATCATCGAAGCGCAACGCGACAAGGGCGGCACTTTCCGCTCCACCGACCGTGGCGAGAGCTGGACGAAGATGTCGGACTACGTCTCCGGCAGCCCGCAGTACTACAACGAGTTCATTGCCGATCCCAAGGACCCGAACAGGGTCTACTCGATGGACACCCTGCTGCAGGTGACCTTCGACGGCGGTAAGACATTCAAGCGCCTCTTCAAAAGGAACAAGCACGTCGACAACCACGCCCTGTGGATCGATCCCGACAACACCGACCACTTCATCGTCGGCTGCGACGGAGGCATTTACGAAACCTTCGACCTCGGCCAGAACTACCGGTTCTTCGAGAACTTCCCGATCACCCAGTTCTACCGGGTTTCCGTGGACAACTCGAAGCCCTTCTACTATGTCTACGGAGGCACCCAGGACAACAACTCGATGGGCGGTCCGTCGCGCACGCTCTATAGCTCGGGTATTTCGGTCGAGGACTACTTCATCACTGTTGGAGGAGACGGCTACGAGACTGTCGTCGATCCGACCAACCCCAACATCGTCTACAGCCAGTGGCAGTACGGCGGCCTGGTCCGCTTTGACCGGGTGAGCGGCGAGCAGATCGACATCCAGCCCCAGGAGGAGCCCGGCGAGGCCGCCCACCGCTGGAACTGGGATTCGCCGATCATCATCAGCCCGCACTCTCCGTCACGGCTTTACTACGCCTGCCAGCGGCTCTACCGCTCCGACGATCAAGGCAACAAGTGGACCGCGGTCAGCCCGGATCTCAGTCGCCAGATCGACCCCAACACGCTGCCGGTCTTCGGCAAGATCCAGAGCATCGATGCGGTCGCCAAGAACATGTCGACCTCGAACTACGGCAACATCGTCTCACTGACCGAGTCACCGATCGTCGAGGGCTTGATTTATGTCGGCACCGACGATGGCCTGATCCAGGTGACCGAGGACGGCGGGACCAACTGGCGAGCGATCGACCAGGTCACCGGCGTGCCAAAGATGACCTACGTCAGCCGTCTCGAGGCTTCGGTTCATGACGCCGACACCGTTTACGCGACCTTTAACAACAAAAAGCAGGCCGACTTCAAGCCCTATGTCTTCGTCAGCCGCGATCGCGGCCAGACCTGGAGCTCGATCACCGGCGACCTGCCGGATCGCGAGATCGTTTACTCGCTGATGCAGGACCACGTCAAACCCGGGTTGCTCTTTGTGGGCACCGAGTTCGGTCTGTACTTCACGGTCGATGAGGGCACTCACTGGATCCGTCTCAAGGGCGGGCTGCCCACTATTCAGGTACGCGATATCGACATTCATCGCACCGAGAACGATCTCGCTCTCGGCACCTTTGGGCGGGGCTTCTACATCCTCGACGATTACACGGCACTCCGCGAGGTCTCCGAGCAGGCCCTCGAACAGGAGGCGATTCTCTTCCCGGCCAAGGACGCCCTGCGTTACGTCGAGAAGGAGGAACGGATCGGCTCACGAGGGGCCACCTTCTTCACCGCGGACAACCCGCCGTTCGGGGCCACCTTTACCTACTATCTGAAAGATGGCTACAAGACCCTCGAGGATCAGCGCATCGAGGCCGAGAAAGAGGCCATCAAGGCTGGTGAGGATCCGAAGATCCCGACCTACGACGAGCTTCGCGCCGAGGAAGAGCAGCTCAAACCCAAGGTTTTCTTCACCATCAGCAACAGTGACGGCAAGGTCGTCCGCCGCATCGACGGCAAGACCAAGAAGGGCATTCACCGCGTGACCTGGGACCTCCGTTATCCGAGCGCACGGCCGGTCTCGATCAAGGCCGGCGAGCGCCCAATCTGGGGTAGACCCCCGGTCGGCCCGCTCGCCCTTCCCGGCACCTACAAGGTGACGATGTCGAGTGTGGTCGACGGCGTGACCAGCGACCTCGGAGAACCGCAGGAATTCGAAGTGGTCGAATTGGGAATCAACACCTTCAAGACCGACGATCTCGAAGCGGTCGAGGAATTCCAACAGAAGGCGTGGGACCTCGAGCGTGCATTCCGTGGCGCCACCAAGTGGGCAGCCGAGGCCGAGAGCCGTCTCGCCCACACCCGCAAAGCGCTCTACGAAACGCCCAACGCCGACACCGCGCTGCTTGCCGAATCACAACGTCTTCAGACCGAGCTCAACGACATCCTGGTCGAGCTCAACGGCGACGAGACGAGGGAGAACCGCAACGTCTTCACGCCTCCTTCGATTTCGGAGCGGGTCAACCGCATCGTCCGGTCGCAGTGGGACACCACCTCGGCGCCGACCCAGACCAAGAAGGACGGCTATGAGTGGGCTGCGGATGCGTTCGAGAAGGAGCTCGGCCGGTTGCAGGCGCTCGCCTCCGACCTCGAGGCCTTTGAAAGCCAACTCGAAGCCGCCGGCGCCCCGTGGACACCGGGACGCTTGCCGAACTGGACGAAATAGTCTTGAATTCTGAATTCTGAATTCTGAATTAGGAATTAGGAACTTCAACCACCCCCCGGTCTTTCGAGGCCGGGGGGCTTTTTTGAATTTCGGATTTCGGATTGGCTGTCGGCCTCAGGCCGACGCGTCGCACCGTCGCCTGCGGGTTCGGATTTCGGAAAACCACCCACCGACCCGTTTCACCACCAAGGCACCAAGAACGCCAAGAGAATCCCTTGTTATCAGAATGTGGTGCCCGGACAACATAGCCAAAATGATGCAAATACAGCCAGGCTTTCCGATGAGCGAGGCAAACACAGGAAGAACCTTGGTGTCCTTGGCGTCTTGGTGGTGAATTTTTCCGGACGCGGCGGGCAATCATCCGGGCACGGAGACGGAAACGGGCACGGGCACGGGTCTGGAAGAGAGAACCAAAGGGAAGTGTTATGCAAATGGGAGGAATCGGCATGGCGAAAGCAACATTCGGTGCGGGATGCTTCTGGGGAGTGGAGGCTGCGTTTCGGAGAATCGAAGGAGTGACCGACGCAGCGGTCGGGTACGCCGGCGGCCACAAAGAAAATCCGAGTTACCGGGACGTCTGTTCGGGCGGCACCGGTCACGCCGAAGTCGTGGAGATCGAGTACGACTCGGCACAGGTTTCCTACCAGACTCTCCTCGATACATTTTGGGAGATGCACGATCCGACCCAGTTCAATCGCCAGGGACCGGACGTCGGCGACCAGTACCGATCCGTGATCTTCTTCCATTCGCCCAAACAGGCGGAAGAAGCGCGCGTCTCGAAGGAGCGACTCGACGCCAGCGGCGAGTTGCCGCGCCCGGTCGCCACCCTGATCGAAGAAGCCCCCGCCTTCTGGCGCGCCGAGGAATACCACCAGCGCTACCTCGAGAAAAACAGCGCAGCCGCCTGCAGCCTCGGCCACGCGGGCGGACGAAGATAATTCTCTCCGGTGCCCTATTTGGGCTGCTGTGCGAGAGAGATGAGATGGCTCGCGGTCATCAACAGTAGCACCTTGGCGCCGACGCCGATCACTCCGTCTGTACGCAAGCGACGCAGGGCGGCAAAGACCGCCGCACTCTCGTAGCTTGCGGCCTGGCCGTGCGCACCGAGGACCTTGAACGCTTCGACGATCGACGGTTCGCTCACCGCCACGGCGGTGCCATCCGACTCTCGGATTGTGGCCAGAATGCCGTGACCCATGATGGCTCCAGGGACATCCAGGCCGTCCGCGATCGTGCCTTTGGACTGTACCGGTTCTACGTAGTCGAGGCCGCGTTTGAACGACTCCACCACCGGCGCACAGTTTTCCGATTGCACGGCCACCATGCGCGGCAGGCGATGCTTGGCGGGATCGAGGCCACCGAGAGCAGCCAGCTCCTGGAAGGCCTTCCAGATGCCCACCAGCCCCGTGCCACCGCCTGTCGGATAGAGGATCCAGTCGGGCAGGGCATCTGGGCCAAAGTCCTCGACGATCTCGAATCCCATGGTCTTCTTGCCCTCGAGCCGCCCGGGCTCAAAGAAGGTCGACATATCCACAAGTTCGCCGCTCGCGAGTTCGTCGGCGAACGCGTCGCGCATGATTTTTCCAGAGGCGGCAATGTTGTCACCGGCAAAGCGGACCTCGGCGCCAAAGAATTCAGCCTCTCGGTGGTAGATGTTGCCCTGATAGCCCTCGGGCATGTAGACCAGGCACCCTGGAAGGTTCAGCCGGGTCGAGAACAAGCTCGATGCGACCCCCGCATTGCCCTGGGTGGGGAGACAGAAGCGTTTTGCGCCGCAGGCGACACCGAGAGCGATGCCGACCGCGAGACCTCGGTCCTTGAAGCTTCCTGACGGATTGGAGCCCTCGTTCTTGAGGTAGAGATCGACACCGTTCATCCCACCGAGGGCCTCGTGTCGAACCGCCCGTGTCAGACCGACGTCAGGGGCATATCGCCACGGCATGCCGAGCACGGGCAGGACCGCGCCGTAACGCCAGATGCCCGGGCCATCGCCCCAGCCCTCCTTTTCGATTCGCTTGCGAATCTCCTCCAGCTTGTAAACAACCACCAGTGGTTTGCCTGGCGCCGGGCAGCAGGAACAAAGACCGATCGGCCGGGTGAACCCATGTGGATCATAGGCCTTGCCGGTCACCGAGCAGACAATCTTATCGATGTCAGGGTTGAGATGAATGCTTCCTTCAGAATCGACCATAAGGCCCCCCGGGACCGTGTCGTTCGTCCCCGGTCCGCAGTCAGGGATTATACAATTGCTGAGTATTCTGAAGGTGCTCGACTTCCGCCAAGGAGTTTTGCGGTCATGACTGCCAGGCAGAACGCAACCGCAGCAACGATCGCTCCCGCCAAACCGTCCACCACGTAGTGCCAACCCGTGGCCACTGATCCGACAAACGTCAAGATTGTCATCGCGAGGAATACCGGGCGCAACCACGATCTCGCGAAAACTGCCCACAGATAGAGAAAAAGGTGAACGGCGACATGCAGGCTCGGCATTGCAGCAATGCCAAGATGCGGAACGATGAGTGTTGGTTCGCCGCCCGCGAGGCCCTTCACAGCCATGTAGTTCGTGTACAACACGGTCTGGACCTGCGCGGCGGCGGGGAAGACCGCCCAGAGCCTTTGTGGCAAATCCTCAAAAAAATAAGCTGGGCCAAGCGCGGGCATGGCGACGTACCACCACGTCCCAATCATCCAGAGAGATATGACCCCGGCTCCAAACGCCGACCGAAAGCGCGCCCTCGGATCGCAAAGAAACCAGGCCGTTCCGATCGACTGCGAAAATACGAAGAGTCCGTAGTATCGGTCGAGAAGGTAACTGACGAATCCGGGGGAACCCTCGAAAACGGTGAGAAGGAATTCGTTGGGGTCCAATCCGAAACACAGAATCCGGTCAAACCTTGCGAGCTGCAGATCCCAGAGCCTCGGGTTCAGCACCTGCACCATCAATTTTGGCCACGAGTACGCGATTGTCAGAAGAGTCATCGTCAGGACGATCAGACAAAACTCGCCGACGGCCACCTTTGTCGCGCGAGAACTGAAGGACCAGGTCGGCGAAGCGCCTTTCCGCATCCGCCAATACATGGCGAGCCGAACCGCCAATGCACACGTCAAAAATGAGCCCGCGAAACCAAACGTCTTGGTAAGGCCAAAGAATGGGGTGACCAGGAGACCCTGATATCGGATCAGTGCGGTGAACGCCACAATGTGGACCAAGAGGGCCAGAGACAACCCAGGCCACCACAAAAGGCGGTACCCGACAAACACTATCTGCTCGTCTTCGATGGCTTCGTCTTGGTTTGCGACGGCGCCGGATCCGTTCATGCTTCCGATTATACGGGTTGTGTCCAGGATGCCTGGAAACAGGCAGGCGTCAGTCGAATCCTCCGTATTCAGGCTGTGAAGATCCTCAACTCTATACGCTTTACTCGATCGTTACTCCATGAGGGCCTGAATCCAGTTCGAGCAGCTCGAACGGATTTGTGGCTGGAGAGTAGTTCTCCTCAAAACGGGCACGGTAAGGATCGAGCCCGACCACAAAAGCCTCAGGCAGTCCCTCTTCCCACGGCATTCGACTCGAATCGGCATCGATGGCCGCGAGCTCGGTCGCCACCAACTCCTTCAGATCAGCCTGTTCAGGATGGGCCGCAAGTTCGACTTCGAGGTTTCGCAGCATCGCTTCGAGGTCACGACGCAACAGCTGCTCCACATGCTCGAAGTCCATTCCATCGATGTGCATCTGTATCGAGCCATCAGACTCGGATCGCGCCTCCATGATGTCGTTGAGCAGCGACTCATCGACCGGGTGGCCGAGCCAGGCAAAATATGTGAGCCAATACATCCATGTGTACTCGCCGGGCCCCATTCCGACTTCGAGCAGCGCCTCGTTACGCGCCCTGGCAAACTCGAGAATCCGGGGCGCCATGCCGATTCCAGCCCTTGCCGCGCGCAGCCCACCGACCGCTCCACTTTTGCCGGCGGCCGGCGCAAGAGCCTCGACGGACTCCGTCAGGGCCGTGCGCTGCGGCGCCATCAACTCGCGCACAGCCAGGAATGCCTCGACGCGGCCTTCGGCGATCCGGCCGGCCGGTGGCGTGAAGTCCCGGACCGGGCCGTAGTCCGCCTCGAGCTGGTCTTCAGCCCGCTCCGCGGCCTCGATGACCTCGGCGGCAGTCTGAGCCCACCGGTAGCCCATCCACGCGAGACCTCCGAGCGCCAGTACCATCAGGAGACAGCCAACGGCGCAGCCGGCAAGGACCTTTGTCGCCGTACTACTCATTTCCGTTCTCCCTCAACCAGCAGCCCGAAACTCGGGCTCCGCAAGGATCGTGAAAACCACCGCTGCAATCCCAACCGGAAAGAACCCAAAGACAGCAGCGATCGATCCGGCCAGGGCCAGGCCCCAGCGGCGCCGGTTGAAGGCGGCGACACCGCCGGCGATGGCGACCACGCCCGACAAGAAACAGAGGATCGCCAGTGGAAGGAACAGCGCGAGGGGGATAATAGCGAGCGGCCGCACCTCGGCCTCGGGCAGCGCCGCCAGCACCCCGCTCCCGACCAACGCCAACACCAACAGCGGGATGCCACCCACAAGCCCACAGATGCCGGCAACGATATCGCAGACGCCAGCGACGGTTGCTTTCGAAGTCTCAGCCATTTCTCCTCCAGCGATCCCTACTTCTATCTCTCATTACGCGGATTGTCCCTCAGATGTTCCCGATGTTCCAGCCGTTCCGCGGCCAAGTAACCAGTGACCAGTATCCAGTAATCCAGACCCCGCACACCCTACTGGTTACTGGTAACTGATTACTGGTTACTCTTCGCACGCTCAGGAATGAACCTCCGTTCTCCGATGACGTATGGTAACTCCCAAGGTGAACAAAGAACCAACCTCAACCCAGAGCGTGCGAAACGCGTCCGACACCGGCGCCTGGGCGACGATCAAGCTCGCTCTGACCGGCAAGGAGCTCGAGTTCACATCGGGTCCGATCGGCCGGGCGATTGTCCTGCTCGCGATCCCGATGGTTCTCGAGATGGTGATGGAGTCGGTCTTTGCCCTCACCGATGCATTCTTTGTCTCGCGTCTCGGCACCGACGCGGTCGCAACCGTCGGACTGACGGAGGCCATGATCAGCATCCTCTTCGCGGTTGCCATCGGTTCCGGAATGGCGACGACAGCGATGGTCGCGCGCCGCATCGGCGAAAAAGATACGGCAGGCGCCCGAGTCGCGGCCGCTCAGTCGATTCTGCTCGGATTGATGCTGACCGTGGTGGTCGCTCTGCCTGGTGTCCTGTTCGCCAAAGACCTGCTTCGCTTGATGGGCGGCACCCCCGAATTGATCGCCTCCGGTCACGGCTACACGCGGGTCCTCTTCGGCGGTTCGGCGACCATCATGCTGCTCTTCATGCTCAACGCGGTCTTCAGAGGTGCGGGAGACGCCGCCATCGCCATGCGCGTGCTGTGGATCGCCAACGCCGTCAACATCGTCCTCGACCCCTGCCTGATCTTCGGTCTCGGGCCTTTCCCCGAACTCGGGGTCACTGGAGCGGCCATCGCCACGACCATCGGCCGTGGCGTTGGCGTCGTCATCCAGTTCTGGGTCCTCTTTCGGGGCAGCAGTCGAATCCACGTAAGCTGGCCGCACTTCGTGCCCCGCCCGAGAATCATCCTGCGACTCTTCCGTCTGTCGGTGGGCGGAATCCTGCAGATCCTCATCGGCACCTCGAGCTGGGTGGTGCTGGTCGCAATCATCGGCGGATTCGGTCCGGCTGCGGTGGCCGGATATACCCTCGCCATCCGGCTCATCATGTTTGCGATCTTGCCGTCGTGGGGTCTCGCCAACGCAGCAGCAACCCTCGTCGGCCAAAACCTCGGCGCAGGCCAGCCCGATCGTGCCGAGACCTCGGTATGGCGAGCCGGCATCTACAACATGGGCTTCCTCCTCGTGGTCGCAGTCGTATTCATCGCCGCTGCCGAGCCTCTGATCCGCATCTTCTCGGTCGAACCGGAAGTCGTAGGGTACGGCGTCGCCTGTCTGCGGTGGGTCTCTATCGGCTACCCGTTCTACGCCTGGGGGATGGTCATGGAGCAGGCCTTCAACGGCGCCGGCGACACCTATACGCCGACCGTCATCAACATATTCTGTTACTGGATTTTCCAGCTCCCGCTCGCCTATCTTCTGGCCTACCAAACGGGCCTCGGGCCGACCGGCATCTTCATTGCCATCACCGCAGCCGAGTCGTTGATTGCGATCGTCGCCGTCCTCGTCTTCCGCCGCGGCAAGTGGAAGCTGCGGGAAGTCTGACGCGCCCCACCCCTCCAGATGCTCGATGCTCGATGCTCGATGCTCGATACTCGATGCTCGAATGCTCGATGCTCGATCCATGCTCGATGCTCGATGCTCCCTCCACCCTGTCAAGGGGTGGGTGGATCGGATCGCCCTATGCTGTCCAAGTCGGGCGACTCGCAGTATCGAGCATCGAGTATCGGGCGATCGGGCGGGTGGGTGGGCGGGGTTGACATCTTCCGCACCACGGCATATCTTTTCCCGATTACTGACCGACCGGTCAGTCAGAATCAGGAGTCCATCGTGGTAACGGCTATCAAAACCCCGAGTGACAAGCGGCTTCGACTCGTCGGGGCAGCCTGCGCAGTCTTTGCCGAAAGGGGCTACGCCTCGACCCGGGTGGCAGAAATCGCGGAGCGTGCCGGGGTCGGCAAAGGGACCGTCTACGAGTACTTCTCATCCAAGGAGGAGCTGCTCTTCGCGGTCTTCGAGTCGATCAACGCCGCCATCTCGTCTCGTATGAATGACGCCCTCGCAGCGGGTGGCTCAACCGAGGAGCAGCTCCATAATTTATTGCACCTCGGTGCCGAGGTGATCTCGGAGCAGGTCGACCTGCAACCGGTGATCCTCGACTTCTGGGCAGCCTCGAGGGGCAAGGACTTCGAGGAGACCTACCGCCGCGCCGTGGTCGCCAGCTACACCTTCTTCAGGAATCTGATTTCGGATTTCATCCGCGAAGGACAGAAACGGGGCGAGTTCAAGACCTCGGTCGATGCGGAGGCGCTGGCCGCCGTGGTTGTGGCCACAGTGGACGGCCTCGGCATCCAGCTCTCTTTCGATCGCTCGATTGATCCCCACACCATCACGGAGGCCTTTGGCCGCCTGCTCTACGAAAGCCTGACAACGGAGTCCTCATGAGAATCGAAACCTCAGAACAAAGATCGCCGTATCAGTTGCCCACAGGAGGGCGCCCATGCGTTGGATAAATCTGAAAACAGTTTGCGTGCTGGTTGCTGGGTGCCTTGTCGCCCCACCAATGGTGGCGGATGCACAGGAGATTCAGGGCGCCACCCTCGCGGAACTGGTCTTGCAGGCGATCGAGACCCACGAGGCGGTCCAGATCGCGGACAGCGAGATTCGACGCGCCCAGGCCGACGTCGGACTGGCGAAATCGGCGCTGATGCCCAGGCTCGACTCAACGGCTCCTATACCTTCTACGACGACGATCTCTCGATCGAGCTGTCGCCCGGCGAGAGCTTCGTAATTCGCCCCTCACAGGACTTTACGGCGAGCCTCGATCTTCGCCAGAACCTCTTCACCGGCCTCCGTGCATGGCGGGCGCGGGACATCGCCAGGCTCAACCGCGACATCGCCGATCTCGATCGCTGGACGACCATCAACAACCTCACTCTCGAGGTGGCGGGAGCGTTCTATGACGCCGTCGCGCTGGCCGAGTGGGTCGAGGTGCGCGAGATCGTCCTCGAAGAAAATGAAAACCAGCTCAAGGTCGCCGAGCGCCTCTTCGAGGTTGGCGAGAACTCGGTCGCCGATGTCGCCCGCTGGAAGGCCCAGGTGGCCGCCGCAAAGCAGGCCCTGACTGTGGCCGTCGGCGACGCCAATCTCGCCCGTAACAGGCTCGAGCGTCTCGTGGGCACGAAAGACTTCGGCGACCTGAAGTCCCCCGGTCCGATCCCGGTCCCGGCCGGCACGGAGGACGACCTCTTCATCGAGGCCTTCGGCCAACGTCCCGAGATGAGAACCCTGATTCACCAGATCGACGCTGCGGGTCTCTGGGTCAAGTTGGAGAAAGGGAATTGGTACCCACAGCTCGAGGCCGCCGGTCAGTATTTCCAGCAGAAGTCCGGCTTCCCGGCCAGCGACTGGATGTCGCTGACCCTGATCCTCAAGGTGCCCATCTATAACGGCGGGATCACAAAGGCGAACGTCGCGAAGGCCAAGGAAGACCTCCGCCAGGTGGAGCTGCTCGATCAGACTCTTCGGCGCACGATTGAGGACCAGGTCGATTCGGCATACATCGGTTACGAGGCTGCCAGCGCCGTCTATGACGCTGCCCGCGAGAGGACCGAGGCGTCTCGTCTCGCATATCGCCAGGTCGAGCGCGCCTACCGCGTCGGCGAGGCCTCGACCACCGATCTCCTGAACGCCACAACCGAGGCGACCGACGCCGAGACCTCGCAGATCGTCGCCCGCGTCCAACGTGAGTATCAAGCACTTTCCCTCCGCTATGCGGTGGGTCTTCCGCTCCTACCCGACCTCGATTTCCGCCAGATGAGCCAGGCGGACCCCCAGGAGAATTGAGATGAAAACCTCCCGACACAACTCCCCGTTCATTTTCTTCGTAATCCTTCTCGTGACGGCGCTTACCGGCTGCCACGGTTCGGATAACGACGACCCCGCCGCCGCCGCCGAGGTTCTCGAGCAGGCCCTGGCCCCGCGCGAGGTCCAGCTCGTGACCGCTGAGGTGCGAGAAGAACGCCCATCGGTGCAACTCGTGGGTGAAATCCGCGCTTTTGACACCGTCACCATCTCCTCCGAGGTTGGCGGCAGAGTCGATCGCGTTCTGGTGGAAGTGGGAGACCGCGTCGCCGCCGGCACTCCACTCGTAGAGGTCGATCGCGAGACATTTCGAATCTACCTTCACCAGGCAGAGGCCAACCTGGCCGCTTCGAATGCCGACCTGGTGCTGGCCGAAAAGGACCTCGAGCGCAAGCGGGACCTGCGGTCGGATGAGACAATTCCACAATCCGCCTTCGACCAGGCGCAGGCAGGCAACGACCTTGCTACCGCCCGCGTCGCGGCCGCAACCGCGGCCCGGGATCTCGCCCAGCGTAATTTCGACCGCAGCGCTATCCGCGCACCGGCCGCAGGCGCCATCACCCAACGGATGGTTGTGGCCGGTCAGTGGGCAGATGTCGGCGCCGGCCTCCTCGAACTCGCCATCGGCAACACGATCAAAGTGTCGGCTCGGGTGCCCGAAGCGTGGGCGCCGGAGCTCGCCGGTCTCGAGGGCTTCACCTTCACGGTCGGGGTCTCCGGCCAAATCCACACGGCAAAGCTTTACAGCGTCCAGCCCGTGGTCGAACATGCCAGCCGTTCGTTCGAGATCGTAGGCACCGCCGCCAACGATGGCTCGATCAAGCCCGGAATGTTCGCCAACGTGGTTCTCGAGGCGCCATCCTCCCGGCAGAGTCTTTGGCTGCCGGCGGCCGCCATCGCGACCTCCGATCTGTCTCAGGTGTTGTTGGTCGAAGAGGGCGCCATCGCCTACCGAAAGGTTCGCATCGGACGTCGCACCGACGGTCTGGTCGAGATCATCGACGGTCTATCGCCTGATGAGGCGGTCGTCGCCGATGTCTCCGGCCTCTCCCGCGGCATCCCCGTCACAGTGATCGAGTAGCGGAGGTTACGTTGGAGCCCGAATTCTCAATTCTCAAGTCTCAATTCTCAATTGAAGGCTGCTGGCATGCAACGTGTCACGGCAGAACAAATTGGACAAATCCGAATTCCGAATTCCGAATTCCGAATTCGCCTGCGAAGGAACGACGATGAATCTCTACGACATCGCTATTCGCCGCCCGGTCTTCACCTTCATGTTGATGCTGGCGTTGGTGGTTTTCGGTATCCTCGGGTATCAGGCTCTCCCCATCAACCTGCTGCCGTCGATCGAATTCCCGATGGTCACCGTGATCACCATTCTTCCCGGCGCCTCGCCCGAGGTCATGGAGTCCGACGTCACCGACGTCATCGAGGCCGCTGTCAACACCATCGAGGGCATCGATCAGCTCACCTCGTACTCCGGGCAGGGTGTGTCTCAGGTGACGGTAATGTTCACCACCGAACGGGATGTCGACATCGCAGCCCAGGACGTGCGCGACAAAGTTTCGGGAGCGGTCGGCCAGCTGCCGCTCGACGCCGAACCGCCGATCGTCCAGAAATTTGACGTCAACTCCCAGCCCATGCTGTGGATGGCGTTGGCCGGTCTCGACGCGCGGGAGCTCTCGGACTACGCCGACCAGGTCGTCAAACCGGCGCTGCAGTCGGTGCCCGGAATCGGCAACGTGATCGTCCCGGGCTTCCGCGAGCCGATGATCCGCATCTGGGTCGACCGCGACAAGCTCGCCGCCCACCGTCTCGCGGTCTCCGACGTCATCATGGCGCTCGGCCGCGAGAACCTCGAGCTGCCGGGCGGCTTTATCGAAGGTCCCCTGACCGAACTCGCGGTTCGCAACCTCGGCCTCTTCGAAACAGTCGAGGACTTCGACACCATGATCGTCGCCACCGTCGACGGTCGTCCAATTCGGCTCTCGGATGTCGGCTTCACCCAGCGCGGTGTCGGTGACGAACGCGGGATGGCCCGATACAACCTGACCCCAACCCTCGGTCTCGGGGTCGCGCCGCGCTCCGGCGCCAATCTTGTCGACGTCAATCGGGCCGCACGCGAAAAGATGGACGAGCTGGCCAAGGACTTCCCCCCTGGCCTTTTCTACGACGTCGCATTCGACGGCGCCGAATATGTCGAAAAGTCAATCGAGAACGTCCAGGTAGACATCGTCTATGGCGCCGTCCTGGCGATCCTCGTGGTCTTCGTCTTCCTCCGTTCGTGGCGCTCCACCTTCATCGTCTCGCTCGCAATCCCGACCTCACTCATCGCCACCTTCGGCTTCATGCGGCTTTTCGGATTTTCCCTCAACAACCTCACGACCCTGGCACTGGCGCTTTCAGTGGGTGTCGTCATCGACGACGCCATCGTCGTCCTCGAAAACATCTTCCGCCACCAGGAAGAGGGCGAGGATCCCTTCACCGCCGCCCTCAAGGGAACAAAAGAGATCGCCCTCGCTGCGATGGCCGCGACCTTTGCCATTGCCGCGGTCTTCATTCCGGTCGCCTACATGAAGGGGATGATCGGCCAGTTCCTCTTCGAGTTCGGCATTTCGGTGGCGGCGGCGATTCTCATTTCCCTCTTTGTCGCCCTGACCCTGACCCCGATGCTGAGCTCGCGGATCCTGAAAGTGAAGCCCAAGCATGGGCGGCTCTACGACATTCTCGAAAATGGATTCAAGCAGCTCGAAGCCTCCTATTCCCGAGCCCTCGACTGGGTCCTGCGCCACAAGATCATCACGCTCGTGGTGTCATCGGCAGTAGTTATCGCGAGCCTCGGGCTGACGCCCTTCATCGGCGCCGAGTTTGCGCCCGCCGAGGACATGTCTGCATTCATGATCATGGCCGAGGCGCCGGTTGGCATTTCGCTCGCAGCCATGGACCGCAAAATGCAGGAGATGGAACGGATCGTACTCGAACAACCCGAGATCCGCTCGGGCTTCGCCGCGCTCGATATCGAAGAACGCGGTCAGGTCAACTCGGGCATCATGTTCATGCGGATGTATAAGCCCTCGCAGCGCGAAGCGCCACAAGCCGAGGTCGTGAAGCGGCTGCGGCGCGAGCTGGCCAAGATTGAGGGGCTCCAGGCCTCGGTCATCGAGTTCAGCTTCTACAACGTCGGCGGCGAAGGCGGCGAGAAGGCCCTGGCCTACTCGATCCGCGGTCCAAGCCTCAGCGAGCTCGACCGGATCGGCAATCGCGTCATCGAACGTCTTTCGGCCGAGCCCGGGTTCGTCGACCTCGACACCAACCTCGATCTCGAACAGCCGCAGCTCTACGTCAACGTGGATCGCGAACGGGCGGCCGATCTCGGGCTCGACGCCGCAACCATCTTCGAGACCGTCTACGCCCTGATCGCCGGCCGCGAGGTCGGCTCCTTCACCGACGAGGGCAAACGCTACGACGTGCGGATCAAGGTCCACCCATCGCAAGCCCTGACCCCCGAGGACATCGGCCGGTTGCAGGTGCGGACCAGGACCGGCCAGATGGTGCGCCTCGACTCGGTCGTGGAGATCACCCATGGCGTCGGTCCGATCAACATCAACCGCACCAACCGCGAGCGCAGCGTGCTCCTGACCGCCAACCTCGAGGGAGTCGTCCTCAACCGCGCCCTCGAAACCGTCGACCGCATCTTCGCCGAGGAGCTGCCCGACGGCTACTACGCCAAGGCCACCGGTCAGGCCGAGGAGTTCGCGGAGTCGATGAACTCGCTGCTCTTCGCCCTCGGCCTCGCGATCCTGATCGTCTACATGCTGCTGGCGAGCCAGTTCGACTCGCTGCTCCACCCCTTCACCATCATGTTCGCGTTGCCGCCGGCGATGACCGGCGCCCTGCTCGCTCTCTTCGTCACCGGCTACACCATCAACATCATGTCGGTGATCGGGGTGATCCTGCTCTTCGGGCTGGTGACGAAGAACTCGATCCTGCTGGTCGATCTGACGATCCAGAAGCAAGAGACAGGGCTCGACCGCGAAGCGGCGCTGCGCGCAGCGTGTCCGATCCGGCTGCGGCCGATTCTGATGACCGCAGTGTCGATGATCTTTGGCGTGCTGCCGGTCGCTCTGGCGATCGGTGAAGGCGCCGAGGCGCGCGCGCCGATGGCGGTGGCCACCGCCGGCGGCATGACCACCTCGACCCTGCTCACCCTCTTCCTGGTGCCGGTGGTCTACGCCTACATGGATCGCTTCGGGAGTTGGATTCGCGGTTCGCGCGAGAAGCACGGGCGGACTGACGTGGTAGCAGAAGCCGAGTGAAGAGTTAGGAATTAGGAATTAGGAATGCCGCCCATCCACCCGGGGCGGCCTGAGAGTGGTGGAGCGGAAATTCCTAATTCAGAATTCAGAATTCAAAATTCACGAAAAAGCCCCGGCCTTGCGGCCGGGGCTTGTAAGTCACTATGTGACAGTTATCAGAAACGGATTCCGACCGAGAAGCGGTAGGAGCGCGGGTTCTGGTAGCTGCCGTCGGTGGATGGCTCGCCGAAGTCCTCGTCCTTCTCCCAATCCACGCCCTCGACAGGAGTCGTGGTGTAGGGGTTGAAGTCGTTGAGGATATTGACCGTAGTGATGCCACCGTCCCGAGCACCCTCGTTAAAAACGTTCAGCAGGTCCCCCTGGAAGAAGAGCTCGACGCTCTTGATGAAGAAGCCATAGTTGACCGAAAGGTCCGAGCGGTGAACGTTGTCCCAGTGCAACGCGTTACGGCCGCTGAAGTAGTAGGTCAGTGTGTCGGGCGGATTTTCGTAGCCCGGGTTGGTCACCCAGTCGTCGTCGATTTCGATCGATGCGGAGAGCGAGTAGGGGTTTCCGGACCAGAAGTTTTCCAGCCAGCTGAGGCTGAGGTTGTGGCGCGAGGTCGAGATCGCGTCCCACACCGCAAAGGCGCGCAGCTTGTGGCGCTGGTCGGCGTCGAGGTAACCCGTCGGCTGGTTCCATTCCGCCGAACGATACTCGGTGTACTCGTGCCAGCTGCCCTGGACCGGGCCTGAACTCGAGGTCTCGCCGTCGAAGTTACCTTCGGATTTCGACAGGGTGTAGGAAACGCCGAGGTTCCAACGGTCGCCGACGCGGTATTGGAAGTTGGTGTGCAGTCCGATGTAGTCACGCTTGTAGAATCCATCGTCGTTCTCGATCGTGGTCAGGTCGAGGGTGCTCGAGCCCGCCTCGACGATTCGGTTGGGCATATTTCTCTCAATGTAGAACGAGTCGCCCTGACGGCTGACGACGTCGGCACGGAAAACGCCCCTGGTGCCGATGCGCTTGGTGAGACCGATGACAAACTCTTCGGTGTAGGGCGAGGCCATGGACCCCGGGATCTGCGGCGACACACCGCGGATCGTAGTGGAGGTGTTGTTCGGTGGATTCTCGGGCCCACCGTTGGCGACCAACCAGTCGTACCAGGCCTGGATCACCTCGTCCTGGGTCATGAGGTCGGTGTAGTCACCGAATGAGGTACTGGTCGCGGTTGAGGCGACGGCCCGTCGTAGCGCGAGTTCTGATTGTTCGCGTTGCCGGCGGGCGAGGCGTCGTTCACGATCGCGTTTGCGAGGGCGCCGACATAGTGGGAGTAGGAGGCGTTGAAGATCAGGTCGCCGTTGCCCTTGAGGTCAAACGCCGCGCCGACCCGCGGGCTCACCCGGCTGTCGTCGGAGACCTTGGCGCCGTTGCTGTCGACACCGTCGTTGGCGTCGTAGCGCAGACCGACGTTGAAGGTCCACTTGTCGTTGAAGCGCCAGGTGTCGTTGACGAAGAGCGAGTTGGTCCTGAAGTTCGTGCCCTGCGAGGTGGCGGCCATATCGTAGAGGTAGGCGTAACCGCCCCTGCTGATCCCGCTCGGACGGTTGGCGCTGTAGTAGGAGGCCAGGACCGGGTAGATGGCGATGCCGTCCGGCGAGCTGGAGTCGGGAAGAATGATCGTGTCCGAGACGTAGAGCCGGTAATCACCCGCCTGCTGGTAATTGTCGACCTTGCGGATGTCGTTGAAGGTATCAAAACCAAAGACGATGTCGTGGGTCCCGGTCGCCGAGGTCGAAAGGAAGTACGAGGCCTTGATCAGGCCGTTCTCGTTGTCCCGTTCCTCATCGCCACACTCGGGCGCGGAACAGAAGGTCGGCGTGTGGAAGCGCGCGCTGTTGTTCGCGCGGTCGCGCAGCAGGGTGCCGCCGAGCAGAGACGTGTCGGTTCCGCCCGAGCCGATGCCGATGGTGTAGTGGCGCTCGGAGTACTGGCCTTCGAGGAAGAAGTTGTCGCTGAGCACACCCGTGTAGTTGAAGGACATGATGTCCTGCGGGTCCGAACGTACGGGGTTGATACTCGCGAAGTCGAGGATGTCTCCGAAGGTGGTATTTGTCCGGTCTTGTTCGATCTCGGCGTAGGAGCCGATCAGGCGGTGATTCGGGGTGATCGACCAGGTCAACTTCCCTTCGAGCCGCGTCTGCTCTGTGGTTTGCGGAAACTCGACGTTGGTGAGGTAGGTGGTCTGGGTCGCGGACGTCGAGAGGTCACGGCCGGCGCCGAAGAACCACAGCTTGTCCCTGAGGATGAAACCACCGAAGGTGGCCTCGTAGGTGGTGTTGACGGTGTCATCACGCTCGGGTGTGAGGTCGCCCGCGTTGCTCGACTGCCAGCTGTCGCTGCCGAGGTTGGCCCGGAACGAGCCCGAGAAGCGGTTGCCGCCCGATTTCGTTAGCATGTTGACCACGCCGCCCTGGAAGCGGCCGTACTCGGCCGACACGCCCGAGGTCGAGGTCGTGGTCTCCTGGATCGCGTCCTCGATGTAGAGGTCGAGCGGTTGGCCGCGGATATTCTCGTTGACCACCACGCCGTTGATCATGAACAGGTTCTCGAAGGACATGGCGCCCGAGATGTTGATGTTGCCGCTGGGACCGGTGCTGGCGACGCCCGGGACCATCAGGACGGTCGATTCGATGGTCCGCAGGATCGGCAGCTGTTCGACCAGCGCCAGGGTGTAGGTGGTCTGGGACTCCGTCGAGTCCGAAACCGTTTCGAAGGCCGAGGTCACCATGATCTCCTCGGCGTAGCTCTCATCGAACATCTCGGCGTCGACCCGGCGGCTCTGCGCGGCCGAGATCTTGACTTCGAATTCGAGGGTCTTGAAGCCGGCCAACGCAAAGGTCAGCTTGTAGTCTCCCGCGGGCAGACCGCGGAAGTTGTAGTCGCCGGCGGATTCCGTGACTTCGATACGCGTGCCCTGCATGTTGGGCGAGGTGATGGTCACGGTCACTCCCGCCTGGGGCTGGCCTTCGTAAGTGACCTTTCCGGTGAGCACACCGGTCGGGTTCTGGGCCAGCAGCGGAGCGGCGACTGCGAGCATCGCCACCAGGACAAGGGTCGTAATTAACGTCCGTTTCATATTCCTTCCTCCTTGGTCATCTCCATATCCTCAAAAAACAATGAAAATCCCTCCTCCGAATGCCGTGTGTTGCCTTCGGCCTCCTTCCTCTTGCAGCCTTCCATCCATAGACGAAACCCGACGCCTGGCTGTCCCTCCGGCCGGGTGCGTCAAAAAAATTGTCATCGTTCTGTAAAACTTAAGCAAAAACCATTCCTACGAACCGTGTATTTCGGCAGACCCGTTTCTGTAATGAGATAAAGACTCGACACGAGGCAAGGCACTGCTACCCCAACCATCAATGGTCCAGTAACTTATGAGCAGGTTCCCCAAGTGTTCCTCACCACGAAAGCCCGTGCTCCCCATTCCCATCGCAAGCCTCGCTCGAGGATCCTGCGTCGCGGTGACCTCGTTGCCGCCACCGTCATAATCCGAAATTCCGCCGACCTCGTTCCCTTCGTGTCCGGCGAAGAGCGGATACTCGCATACCCTGGATGAACCATATCCCCACCCGCGGAGAGGCTCCTGATCTCGATCACTGGCTGCTCGAGTTCGAGGTCATGGCCCGGGTTCAAGCGGCTCCGTCCCCGTCGGGCCTCCGAGCTGTCGCAGCTCATCGCCGAGCTCGATCCAATCGACATGTGTGTCGTAGAAGACGTGCACTTTGGGCGAGCGATCGATGGGCCCGTCCATGTGGGCCAGGGCGATGTGCACCTCACCCTTCCATCGCTCGCTCTCGAAGAAGAGCGTCGAACCGCAGCGCGAGCAAAAACCACGCCGCGCGCCAGGCGTCGACTGGTACCAGGACAGATCATCGGACCCCGACACCAGCTCGAAGGCGGGCCGCTCGACCCCGAACCAGGTCACAAAGGCCGCTCCGTGCGCGCGACGACACAACGAACAGTGGCAGTGGGCGCACCACTTCGTTGGAGGTGTCACCTCGAAGCGAACGGCCCCGCACAAGCAGCCACCGGTCAAGAGCGCATCATCCGTCATTGGAAGCCTCCGGATGCATTGTAGAGGTGTTGGGGATAGGGATGCTGGATGCTGGATGCTGGATGCTCGATTCAAAGCGCTTCTCGCTTCGGTGTGTCAGGTGCCACCTTCACAATTGTCAGCAGCGCGCTCGGGGCATCAGGGCGCCGATCACAATTGTGAAAGTGGCACCGGTGTCGCCGAAGTTGCAACGCGCGTCAAATGGTGCTGACCTTGGTGGATCGAGAAACGAGTATCGGGTGGGTGGAGGGGTGGGGAAGATGGTATCGTAGCGGACGGTTGTTAAATTATTTGAAACATTGAAGTTGCAAACTTGATCAAAGGAGAAAAAGATGACCAGCCGATCCTTCACCTCCGATTCTTCTCGTACTCGCCCTCATCATTGCAGTCGGTTGCGGTCAGGCCGCACCACCCACTGAGCCGAGCCCGGTCGAACCACCTCGAGACGGTGTCTTCATCCACATCTCGCACGGCCCCGAAGACGCTCATCGTGTCCTGATGGCCCTCAAAATGGCCGAGCTCATGGCCGCCGACCGCGATGTGCTGGTCTATCTCGACATCCATGGCATCGAAGTCGTGCTGGCCGACGCTCCGGACATCGAGTACAGCCATTTCCCGTCATCGCACACTCAGCTCTCCCGGCTGCTCGAACTCGGCGTGCCGCTCTATGCGTGTCCGGGATGCCTCGAGGCTGCGAACAAAGAGCCCGGCGATCTCGCCGACGGTATCCAGGTCGCTGAGAAGGACGCCTTCTTAAATTTCACCGAGGGACGAATCCTGACACTGGATTACTAGGGCTTTACGGCTTTACGGCGAAACGAATGAGCATGGCGTCGGCGTTGTAAATAGCGTGTGCCGAATAGCCGTCTACCCGTATGGCCGTCTACCCTGAGGGGCGGGTAGAAACTAGCTCGCTCCGGCGGCCACGAGGCGAGCCATGATGGTCTCCGAGTGGGCGGCATCGATCGAGATGAAGGCAACCCCAACGTCATAGGTGCCGTCCTCGGCCGGTCTTTCCCACACGACCCTGCCGGTGGCCTCGACCTCCTCGGCGTCGATCGTCAGCTTGAGGCGTAGATAGGAATCCACACCGAGGGACTCGACGCTCGAGATCATGAGACCTCCGAGGCCGATCTGCCGTACCGTCGTCTCTTCTACCTCTTCCGCAGGGCCGATGCGGTGGATCAGTACGACATCCTCCGCCGGGATTCTGGGGAACTGGCGCCTCGTGGGTGTGAGTTCGTCCTCAAACATGCTCGATACCTCACGAACCATTGTACCCCGAAAGGAATCAAGCAAGGGGAATTCGGCCCAACGTCTCAGATTTGGCGCACTGGAGGGTAGATGCAAGATGCAGGATGCAAGATACAAGGCCGGCAGCCGAGACGACTGCCCCGCAACGGTGACCCGGAAGGCTCGCTCTGAGAACAACGCATTCAATCCAGCAGCGCCAGGTGCCATCTTTTGCATTGTTGGAGCCCCATCGACGAAGTCATTTCATCGCTGAGGCCAACAATGCTAAAGGTGGCTCCTCATTCAGCCGTTGGTGGTATCTTGAACCACCTTTCCATCACGGATCTCGATCACGCGGTTGGCACGTTTCGCGAGGGCCTTGTCATGGGTCACCACCACCAGGGTGCTGCCCCCATGCCACAGCTCCTGGAGGGCGCCCATCACGTCGGTCCCCGAGCCGGTATCGAGGTTGCCGGTCGGTTCGTCTGCGAGGACGATGTCCGGCTCCATTGCGAGGGCACGGGCTATCGCGACCCGCTGCATCTGACCGCCGGAGAGCTCGGTCGGTTTGTGCTCGACGCGGTCCGCGAGACCGACCGCTTCCAGTCGCTGCTGCGCGCGCCGCTTCCTCTCCTTGCGACCGATACCGCCAAACAGCATCGGCATCTCGACGTTTTCGAGGGCGGAGAGTTGAGGCAGCAAGTTGAAATTCTGGAAGACAAAACCGACGCGGCGGTTGCGGATATCGGCGAGTTGGTCACGGTCAAGACCGGCCACCGATTCACCACTCAGACGGTAGTCGCCGTCAGTCGGGGTATCGAGACACCCCAGCAGATTCAGAAGCGTCGATTTTCCGGAGCCTGACGGTCCAACGATCGCCACGAACTCGCCCTTGGGGACCTTGATGTCGATGCCGCGCAAGGCCTCCACCTGGATCTTGCCGGTGTCGTAGACCTTGGTGATCTCCCGCATGTCGATGATGTGCCCGTTCGGACCGGCGCCCTGGCGTTTTTCCCTATTGAACGACCAATTCATTTTCAACTCCCACGCTTCGTCAATGGTCCACTGACCGCCGGTCCTCACTGTCAAATTTCGGCCCGCTGTTTCGTGCGCCAGCGATCAACGAGTCGCGATTGCCACCTTCGAAAACGCGGGCCGAAATTTGAAGTTGAATACCAGTCATATCGTCACTCGTACCTCAATGTTTCTGCAGGGTCTACCGTTGCCGCTCTCCTCGCCGGGAAATAACCGGCAAGAATGCCGATGCCACCGAGAATCCCGGCCGTGGCGACCGCGATCTGCCACGACAGGGTCGGTTTGCCGAGAAATTCGAGGGCCTGGTTGCCCTCGACCGGCATGAGGCCGAGGAGAATGATCAGGATCGTCGCGATCACCAGCCCGAGGGCTCCACCAACCAGGGTGTAGGAGAGCCCCTGTAGCACGAACGGCCCGGTGACCCATCCCCGGCGTGCGCCGAGGGCCATCTGCACACCGATCTCGCGGGTCTTCTCCTTGACCACCGCATACATGATGTTGGCAACCCCGATGCCACCGATGAACAGGGTGAGCGCGCCGATGATGCCGAGGAAGCCCTGCAGACCGATCATGATGTTGCCCATCACCTTGGCGCCCTCGACGGTATCCCACAGGCCGGTCACCTGCTCGTCCGTCGGATCAAATCGATATTTAGCTGCCAGCGACTCATTGAATTGCTGCCGAGCCAGTGGCATGTCCTCGGCAGTGCGCGCCTTGAACACGATATTGGTCAGCCGTTGTTGGCCGAACTGCGCGGCAAAGGTCGTGATCGGAATGACCGAGCCATTTTCATCGGGCCCTTTGTAGGTCCCCATCTGCATTTTGTGCTGGAGGACACCGATCACCAGGTAGGGCACCCGATCGACAAACATGGTTTTCCCAACCGGATCCACCTCACCGAAGATGTCCTCGGCGAGCGCGTCGCCGAGGAAGATCACCCGCCGCTTGTCGCGCTCGTCGTTGGCATTGATGAAGCGACCACCGGCCTGCGGAAAGTGGTGGCGGATCTCTCCATACTCCCAGTTGGAGCCGGTCACGCGCCCGGTGATCGTGGTCTGGCCGTAAGTCAACGAGGACGACCAGCTGGTCAATTCACCGATGACTCCGGAGGCGGCGGTCATGCGCCCCCGCAGGTATTCGATGTCATCCATTCTCGGGCGGATGGGGCGGCCTTCGGGGAGTCCCTGCCAGACCTTCGACGTCTCGTCGGGCCACCATACCGCGATGTTCTCTCCCATCCCGCGGCGACCCTTCATGAGCTGGATCTTGAGCCCCTCGCCGAAGGAAAGCAGCATGATGATGGCAACGGTCCCCCAGGCGATTGCCGCCACGGTCAGCGTCGCGCGCTTTCGCTGCAGAGACGAGGCTCTAACAAAAAGCTGACCGACGACCCGCCAATCCAGCAGTCTCATCTCACACCTCTCAACATCCGAGCTTTGGATTGGCGGGTCGTCAATGACGAATTAGGAATGAGGAATTCTGAATTCCGCTCCAACCGCCCGACGATATCGACGCCATACCGCTCCCTGTCCGACCCTGATCGAGGATCCAAGCTTGTAGCCCGCACCTCAATTCCTTGCGAGTTCAAAACCCGGGGTGGGTGGGTGGCCATTCCTAATTCCTCATTCCTAATTCCTAATTCGCGTTCATAGTTTCATCGCCACGACGGGGTCGAGGCGGGATGCGGCGCGGGCCGGAAAATAGCCGGCGATCAGACCGACCAGACCGAGGATCGAGGCGGTAAGAACCGCCAGACCGGGCGACAGCGTTGGGAGCCCGACGTACTCCTCGAGGTTGGTGGGGAAGGCCGAACAGATCGCGAAAGAGATGGCGAGCCCGATGCCACCGCCGATCGCGGTCAGAATCATGGTTTCGAGCATGAACTGGCTCAGAACAGCTTTACCGCGTGCGCCAAGCGCCATTTTGATACCGATCTCGCGGGTCCGCTCCTCGACCACCACGTTCATGATGTTGGAGACACCGATGCCGCCGACGATCAGGGTCAGCACCCCCATAATGCCGAGGAAGATCTGAAAGCCGAGCATGAAGGCGTCCATGAAGACGAACATATCGGTCGTGTCCCAGAGCTGGACCGCCTGGTCGTCTTCGGGATGGAACCGCAGCCGGCTGCTCAGAGCCGCCCGGACCTGAAGGTTCAAGGCTTCATTGAGCTCGGGTGTCGGCGCCTTGTAAATGAAATTGTCGACGTACTTCTGGCCGGTGATGGCGCGGAAGGTCGATTCCGGAACGATCACCTTGGAGTGGTCGCGGCCCGAGTAGGAGGAATCCTGCTCCTTGGGCTGGAGGGTTCCGACCACCAGGAACGGCGAGCCGTGGATCATGACCGTTTCCCCAACCGCCTCCTGGGTGCCAAAGAGATCCTCCGCAAGCTCATTGCCGACAAACGCTACGCGTCTCCTCTGGTCGACATCGAGGTCGTTGATGAAGCGCCCACCCGCGGCCGGGATCATGTTGCGCATCGTTCCGTAGGCCGGAGACACCCCGGACACCGAGACCGACCGCTGCCGGTCGCCGTAACGGGCAATCAAACTGTCGGAGTACTCGCCGGAGATGCCGTCGATGAGTTCGACCTGCGCCTTCAGGTATCGGATGTCCTCCTCCATCATCCGCATCCGGCGTCCCTTGCCGAGACCCTCATAGGTCATCGAGGTCCGCATCGGCCAGGCGATGACGATGCGGTCACCGAGACCGGCGACACTTTTGATCATCTGCCGGTGAAGGCCGTGACCGAAGGCGAGCAGGAGGCTCACCGCCACCGTTCCCCAGATGATGCCGAAAGTGGTGAGGAAGGTGCGCAGCTTCTGGCTCCACAGATCGCGGGCCAATTGCCGGAAGAAAGAACCGAATCCAGTCATTCCTAATTCCTAATTCCTAATTCCTAATTCAACTACGTAATTTCTTTCGGCGGCCTTTGGACGATCTGCTCACCCTCGGCGACGCCCGAGACGATCTCGACATTGAGGCCATCGGAGAGGCCCAACTCGACCTCGATCTTGCTCGGCTCGGCCTCGGGGCCGACGCCGGGGACTTCAACAAATGTCTTCTCGTCTTCGAAGAGCACGAGGCGCTCCGGGATGAGGACAATGTCATTTTTCTCGCGGATCACGACATCGGCGTTGGCCGAGTAACCGGCGCGGAGGGTCACCTGTTGATCCGGATCGAGCTCGATCTCGACATCGAAGAGGGTCGCGCCCTCGCTCTTCTGAGCCTGTGGTGCGATCCGTGACAAGCGTCCCGTGACGATGTCGTCCGGGAGGGCGCCGACCTTGATACGGCACGGCATGTCGACCGTGATCTTGCCGACGTCGATCTCGTCGACCGTACCCTTGAAGATCAGATCTCCCATATCAGCCACCGAGGCAAGTTCGGTTCCGGGCTGGTAGGAGGTCAGCGGGACCACCGGGTCACCGACGTTGACGGCTCGCGAGAGCACGGTGCCGCTGGCGGTGGTTCGGATGATTGCCTCGACCTCGGTGTCGCCCCCGGTCACCCGACCACTGCGGGTCAGGTCGCGGTTGTCGAAGGCTTGCTGTCGGGCGATGCGCCCCAGCTCGTAAATCTCGCGCAGGGCGTCGAGATCACCCTTCGACATCAGTCCCTCCTGGTGGAGCTCTTCGCCACGTTCGAAGTCAGCCTTGGCCTTGAGGAAGCTGGCCTCCGACGAATGCACTCGGTGGCTCACGTTGAGGAGCTCCTGCGGTGTAGGGTCGGGTGCAATTTCGAAGAGAGCGTCGCCTGCTTCGACCGTATCACCGATCTCCACATAGCAGCGAGCAACGATGCCCGAGATCTTCGACTTGATCTGAAAGCGTTCGCGCGGCTCGATCTGACCCACCGCAAGCGCCTTCTCGGTGATCGAGCCGATCTCGGCTTCGACAAGAGTGTTTCCGTTTTCGTCGGTGCCGTGAGATCCAACCCACGCGTAGATGCCGCCCGCAGCACCTGCCACCACGATCACAATCAACAGCAGTCTCAGTACTTTTGCCATCCTGGTCCTCCGTGAGTCATCCGACCCTGCATGCAAGTACGTAATTTCGAGCGAAGAAGTTCAGTGTCGTCTGAAGGCATTTCTTTCCCGTTTCGTTGCCTCTTTTATTTGATGCGCCGGGCGGTGGAGGGGTTTGAATCGGGCAGACCGGCCACTTGGCAATGAGAAGCGCGCTGAGGCTTCGACGACACAGGTGCCACCGTTCGGGCTACGGGACGCGCGCAGATGCTTCGACGACTCTGGTGCCACTCTTCGCATTGTTTGCCCCGATCTCGTTACCAGCTTCAACGCCCTTGAGTCAAACAATGCGAAGGGTGGCACCTTGCACGACGAAGCGAGAAGTGCAGACCGGGTTGTCGCCGAAGCGTGAAGCGCTCTTGACAGCAACCGGCGCGTCGAGGACTCTGGCACGCGGAGGAGCGATTCATGCGCAAGCACGTAACCCTGATCACCGGTGCCGGCGGCGAAATCGGTCACGGCCTGATCGAGCGGCTCACTGCGGACGGCGACTCCGCGATCATCACCATCGACCTCCAGCCCCTCGAGCCCAGGCTCGCCTCACTTGTAGAGAAGGAGTATCAGGGTTCGATCCTCGAAACTCATCTCCTCGAGCGAATCCTCTCCGAATACGAGGTCGAGAGAATCTACCACCTCGCCGCGATCCTCTCGACGCGCGCCGAGTTCACTCCGGTCACCGGCCACCAGGTCAACGTGGAGGGCACCCTCAAACTTCTCGATTTCGCCCAGGCTCAAGGGGAGTCCCATGGGCGGGCCGTGGTCTTCCTCTATCCCTCCTCGATTGCAGCCTACGGCCTCCCGGATCTCGAAACCAAGACCGCAGAAGGTGCGGTGCGTGAGTACGAGTGGAACCATCCAACAACAATGTACGGCTGCAACAAACTCTATTGTGAGCACCTCGGGCGCTATTTCGCTCGCCACTACAAGCAACTGGCCGCTGAATCTCTTTCAGGCAAGGTCGACTTTCGCGCAATTCGGTTCCCGGGTCTGATTTCTGCGGTGACGGTTCCTTCGGGAGGAACCTCCGACTTCGCACCGGAAATGGTACACGCCGCGGCAAGTGGCAGGGCGTACGCCTGCTTCGTGCGCCCTGACACCAGAATTCCGTTCATGGTGATGCCCGACGCCGTCGACGCCCTGGTGAAGCTGGCAAAAGCGGAGAGATCTTCGCTCGGTCGAAGCGTATACAACATCACTGCCTTCAATCCTTCGGCCGATGAGATTCGCTCGTTGGTGATGGGAGGTTTTCCGGAGGCCGACATTTCCTTTGAACCGGATCTCAAACGGCAGGCCATTGTCGATAGCTGGCCAGCTGATGTCGATGACTCCGCAGCCCGCTCTGACTGGGGGTTGGCACCACAATACGATCTCGAGAGCGGTTTTGCGGACTACCTGATCCCCAGGATCCGTGATCTCTATCGGCCCTGATCCGCCGTGGTTGGGTTTATGTCTGACGGTCGCCAGAGTTGTCTTCCACGACCTATTCAATCCTCGAGTCAGTGTCTCCTCTTCAGGTTGTTTTTCGAGACAATGGCCGGTCCAACAATATGGGTCGAAAGGGGGATCCAGAAGTGCCTCATGAATCAACACTTCCACGCCGAAAATTTCCCTCCAAGACCGCAAGATGTAGTGTTGACAACGGTTGGGGGCCCAAGATATAGTGGTCGGAGTCGAGCGCATAGATTCCACATGCCGGTGCTACAGAGGGGTATTTTAGGGGGAGTTTCTGCGCCAGAAAGCGGCCAGTTCAGGGAGGACGAGAGTAAATAATGAAGGTCACGCGTCGCTTTACCTGCGCCGGTAAAGACCCTTACGAGAAAATCGAGTTCGAAGAGCGCGCGTCGGAGATACGAAATCCCGACGGTACCCTGGTCTTTTCCATGGACGCGGTGAAAGTCCCCAAGAGCTGGTCCCAGGTCGCGGTTGATGTGCTGGTCCAGAAATATTTCCGCAAAGCGGGAGTGCCTCAAGTCGGTGAGGACGGCACACCGGAGGTCTCAGAGAGCGGCGAACCGGTCACCGGGCCCGAACGCGACGCGCGCCAGGTCTTTGATCGACTCGCCGGGTGCTGGGCCCATTGGGGCAAAGAGCACGATTACTTCGATTCGGAAGAGGACGCTGAAGCGTTCCACGACGAGCTTCGATACATGCTCGCCGGCCAGTTGGCCGCGCCGAACTCTCCACAGTGGTTCAATACCGGTTTGCACTGGGCGTACGGCATAACCGGGCCGGCCCAGGGCCATTGGTACGCGGATCCCAAAACCGGCAAGCTCAAAACTTCATCCAGCGCGTATGAGCACCCCCAGCCGCACGCATGCTTCATCCAATCGGTGAGTGACGATCTGGTCAACGACGGCGGCATCATGAACCTGTGGGTGCGCGAAGCACGCCTCTTCAAATACGGTTCGGGCACCGGTACCAACTTCTCCAGGCTGCGCGGCTTCGGCGAACCGCTGTCGGGCGGTGGCCGCTCATCAGGGCTGATGTCATTTCTGAAGATCGGCGACCGGGCGGCCGGAGCGATCAAGTCGGGCGGCACCACCCGTCGCGCCGCCAAAATGGTCTGTCTGGACCTCGACCATCCTGACGTCGAAGAATTCATCTCCTGGAAGGCTGTCGAAGAGCGCAAGGTGGCGGCCATCGTGACCGGTTCGCGTCTTCTGCGGCGGCAGCTGCAATCAATCCTCGACGCGTGTTTTCCGGAAGACTCGGCGAGCCCGGTCATGGATCTCTCGGAGAACACCGAGCTCCGCGTCCGGATTGTCTCCGCTCGCCGCCAGGGGGTACCCGACGGCTCGATCCAGCGCGTTCTGCAGCTTGCAGCGCAAGACATCCGATCCTATCCGGTTGAAGAGTACGACACGGACTGGGATTCGGACGCCTACTACACCGTGTCGGGCCAGAACGCCAACAACAGCGTTCGCGTCCCCAATGCCTTCTTTGGCGCCCTGGAGGTCAACCGAAACTGGACGCTGGTCAACCGCACTGACGGTGAGGTGGCGCGAAAGGTCCCGGCGGCAAAACTCTGGAACGATGTCACCCTCGCCGCCTGGGAGTGCGCCGATCCCGGCCTCCAGTACGACGACACCATCAACGAGTGGCATACCTGCCCGGCGAGCGGCCGCATCAACGCCTCCAACCCCTGTTCCGAGTACATGTTCCTTGACGACACCGCCTGCAATCTGGCGTCATTGAACCTCGTCAGGTTCCTCGGTGAGGACGGACAATTCGACATCGAAACCTTCCGTCACGCCGTGCGTCTGTGGACCATCGTGCTCGAGATTTCGGTGCTGATGGCTTCGTTCCCGTCGCGCAGCATCGCCGAGCTCAGCTACCGCTACCGGACACTGGGTCTTGGATTCGCCAACATCGGTTCGTTGTTGATGCGGATGGGTATCCCCTACGACTCGGACAAGGGTCGTTCGATCTGTGGGGCCATTACCTCGATCATGACCGGCGAGTCCTACACAACCTCGGCCGAAATGGCCAAGGAGATCGGTCCCTTCGCCGGTTTCGAGGAAAACCGCGAGCACATGCTGAGGGTCATCGGCAACCATCGCCGGGCGGCATATGATGCACCGCCCGAGATGTACGAGGGCCTGACGATCAAGCCGATTGGACTTGCCGCCGAAACAACACCGCCCGATCTCCTCGCAGCCGCCCGAGACGTTTGGAACCGGGCCGTCGAGCTCGGCACCGAACACGGCTTCCGCAACGCACAGGCGACCGTACTGGCCCCGACCGGCACCATTGGTCTTGTGATGGATTGCGACACCACCGGCATCGAACCTGATTTCGCCCTCGTCAAGTTCAAAAAGCTCGCCGGTGGAGGCTATTTCAAGATCGCCAATCAGGGCATCCCGGCGGCGCTGACAACCCTCGGCTACACAAACGGACAGATCGACGACATCGTCGCCCACACGATTGGCCATGGCACCCTCGAGGGCTGCCCGACGATCGATCACGAGGCCCTCAAAGCCAAGGGGTTCAGTGATGAGGTGATCGCCCAGATTGAAAAGGCCCTGCCGACCTCCTTCGAAATATCCAACGCATTCGCGCCGCATGTGGTCGGCGAAGAGACTCTCCGCGCGCTCGGTCTTTCTGATGAGGAGATCGGCGATTGGTCCCTCGATGTCCTCGCCCGTCTCGGGTTTAACGCTGAGGAGATCGAAACCGCCAACACCTGGGCTTGCGGAACCATGACCGTCGAGGGCGCCCCCCACCTCGCGGCCAAGCACCTGCCGGTCTTCGACTGCGCCAACCGTTGCGGAAAGCGCGGCACCCGCTCGATCCGCTACGACGGCCATATTTTGATGATGGCAGCGGCCCAGCCTTTTATCTCGGGCGCCATCTCCAAGACCATCAATATGCCTGCCGAGGCGACTCTCGATGACATAAAACGCGCATTCTATCTGGCGTGGCAGAAAATGCTCAAAGCGGTCGCGCTCTATCGCGACGGATCCAAGCTGAGCCAGCCTCTGAGCATCGCGATGGATGTCGAAGAGGAGGAAGCTCTGAGCGAAGCGGTGGCCTCGGGCGATCCAGCCAGGGTCGCCGAATCTATGGCCGAACGGGTCGTCATCCGTTACCAGGCTCGCCGTAATCGCCTTCCCGGCCGGCGCTCCGGCTTCACCCAAAAAGCCTCGGTTGGCGGCCACAAGGTCTATATCCGTACCGGCGAGTACGAAACCGGCGCAGTCGGCGAGATTTTCCTCGACATGCACCGTGAAGGCGCCGCCTTCCGCTCTCTGATGAATTGCTTTGCGATCGCGGTGTCGCTCGGTCTCCAATACGGAGTTCCCCTCGAAGAATACGTCGACGCCTTCGTCTTCACCCGTTTCGAGCCCTCGGGCATGGTGGGTGGCCACGATCGGATCAAGATGGCGACCTCGGTCATCGACTACATCTTCCGCGAACTCGCCATCACCTATCTCGACCGCGACGACCTCGCGCAGGTCTCGCTCGAAGACCTGCGCCACGACGCCGTCGGCACGGGCTCCGACCAACACAAGATTCCACCCGACCCGAATGATCTGGCGGAGGTCCACGCCATCGCGGTGAATCAGAGTGGCGGCGATATTGCCGCCGCGTCGGCCCCGGTCGCCACCGGCCGCACCTCGCTCAGCCAGGATCAGGCCGCATCCCAGAAGGCACGTTACATGGGCTACGAGGGCGATCCGTGTCCCGAGTGCGGCGCGCTCACCTTGGTGCGGAATGGCACGTGCTTGAAGTGTGACTCGTGTGGGGGGACCACCGGCTGTTCGTAGAAGCGCTTCTCGCTTCGGCGACAACCCGGTGACCGCTTCCCGCTTCGACGTGCCAGGTGCCACTCTTCGCATTGTTTGCCCCAAGGCGTCACAAGCTTCACGGTTCTCGAGTCAAACTATGCGAAGGGTGGCACCGGTGTCGTCGATGCCTCTAAGCGCTTCTCACTGATTAGGATCATCACCCGCTACTGACACCCGGCCAATCGCGAGTATTCAGCCATCGCCTCCCAGACCTGAATATCAGAATTGGGAATAGTCGCCCCATTGGCCAGAATCTGCTCCCGATCTGCCACTGCATCATAGGCCGTGAAACCCGAACCGGCACTCTCGGCACCATCAGCCAGCAGAAGCTGAAGATCCGTCTCTCCACAGGAAAATTTCAAATCATCCGCATCGAATTGCTCGAAATCTTCGGCACCCGTAACACGATAGTGGACTTCGTTTGTCGCCGAATTAAAGGCCACTGACCATCGCGTACCAGCTCGAGTCAGTTTGTCGAGCGTCGTGAAGGCATAATGCTCCAGCGGTTGTGATCCGGGACGCCAATCCTGGACCATCCGAGCGCCTACGGCGAATCGATTTTCCGCATCGAGTGGCGCATTCTCATCATACTCGCTCAGGCACTGTTGGTAAGGCGTGTTGACCATCATATTGACCGGCATCCGCTCTCCTGAAGATGCCGACAACTTCCCATCAAGAAACTCGATAATCGCCGTCTTGCCGGATCGGTCGCTGACAAAAAAATGGAGCGGCGCCACCGAGAATTTTGAAATCCGAACATCATTGTCGCTGGCGATGACATCGTCAATCGTCTCCGCCGTATCGAGCTGATACTGAATCCACTGGAGCTCGCTGAGAGAAGCGCGTTTGTCGATTTCTGGATAGGTTGTCGCACCCAGCCACGCCTGGACCACAACCAGCCCGGTTTCATTCATCCCGCCAAAGGGAAACTCTCGTCCGAATCCAGTAAAGGTGATGCTGCCAAAGCGCGCGGTCCACTCGGCAGCCTTGTCGCCGCCGGGCGCCAGCGCCACCTTTTTGGCACCACGCGGATTGACATACGCGGTGGCATTGAGCGGTTTGAACCAATCAAAGTTATAGCCGGTGACTACAATTTCACCATCCACGATTTGAAATACGGAGCAAGCGGTCGATGTCCCACCGCCAATACCGAAAACAAACGCTCCAATCAGAGTCACCACGGCCGTCGCGATTCGAAAGCTCATTTTCTTGCCTCCATTTTTTGTTGTTTAGGGCGAAGCCGATCAGGCGTGATCCCGCATCTTCTCCACCGATCCGAGGATGAGGTCGACGAGGTCGACACGAACCAGCGCCATCGGCAGGGCCACCACCGCCGTCACGACCAGTAGCGGCAGCCAAGCGCCGCCCGGTGTTTCCGACCACGGCAGCATCGACACAATGGAAACCGCGGCCAGTCCGGAAAGTACCCAGTACGCCTGCATGATCCGCATCCTCGTTTTGGCGGCACGCTTGCGGCGTTTCTCCTCGGCCAGGGCGACCCGTAATCTGCTGTTGAAATAGAGCGAGGGGGACGGCCGCGTCGTCGCCGCGAAAGCATCGCGGATCATCCGGTCGGCACCTTCGTCCTTTTTGTCAGGCATCACGCCACCCTTCGGCTTCGAACTCCAGGGCCAGTCGGCGCCTGGCCCGGTGCAGGTGCGATTTGACCGTCTGGACATTCGTGTTCAGCATTTCTCCGATTTCCGCCACGCTGCTACCCATCCAGTAATAGAGATACACCACGGTGCGTTGCAGATCGGGTAAACCTTGGACATGCTGCAGTACAGCGGAGCGCCGCTCACCGGCTGCCGCAACCATCTCTGGATCGGCCGAGGTCTCGAGCGACGGCATCGACCGCAGTTCCTCGTCTCCCACATGACGGTGGCGCATCCTGGCCTTGCGCAATCGGTCGATCGCCCTGTTCCTGGTCATCCTGAACAGCCAGGTCGAGAAGTCGCTGTCATGACGGAAGGAGTCGAGCTTGCGGTAGACCAGGACGAAAACCTCCTGGGCGACATCCTCGGCCTCCGCCTCGTTGCCCGGGCCAAGCATGGACACCGCCAGCCTGAAGACCCTGTCCCTGTATCTCTCGACCAGGGCCTGGAAGAGGTCATCATCACCGGTCCGAACCAATTCACGCACCAGCGAGGCGTTGTCCATGGCGGAGGGCGATTCCAACCTTCTGCCGGCCATGGCGAAGAACCAGCCGAGGCTGTCGCTCAGAACGGCGTTCACACCCAACTCTGCCCTACACTTTCTTCGCAGCCTGTCCTGCAAATGACCGTGACATCATATAAAAGATCAGCAATCCCAGCCCGACGAGTGTCGGTATCAATCCCATGGCCCAGTAGTTCGAGAACTCGGGGTCCTTGGCCAGGTAAAACCCGGCGCAGGTCGCTATCCCGCCGAAAAAGGACGCCAACCCGATGCAAAGGGCGGTCATACGAACCCACAGGATGGACAGCGCCAATGTGTGTCCCTCGTTTCTGGCGCCATCATTGGGATTATCAAAGAACTGCCCGCCCAGCGCGACATCGTCCACCTCCGGTAGCGGTGTGTTGTGTTCCATCGCCTTCAACCTTTCTTCGTGGATGATCTGGCGCAGCTTGAGCTGTTTGGCCTCGCGCAGATGCCTCCTGAGCATGCTGGCGCCGATCAGCCCGAGCACCAGTATCGTGAATCCGAGAAACTCCATCGCTCGCTCCTTTCCGGCGACCCTTCGTTCAGTTCTTTAGACGAGCTTGGAGTGGGCGAGGTTGCGGGTGGACGGGAATTTTTCTTGGAACGCGCTTCTTGGCAGCGCTCCCGCTTCGACGTGCAGGCCCCCTTCGCATTGTTTGCCCCGAGGCGTCCCCCTCGACGCCTCTACGCGCTTCTCACTGGTCGGCGAGGGGGCCGAGCGTTGGGACGAGGTTCGCCGCGGCTTCGATATCCGACGCCATGAAGCGGTCATCTTCGAGCCGCGGCACCTTTTTACGCAACATGGAGGCAGCGATTTCGAGCGCCGGCGAGGTCTGTAGCGGGCGCTGGAACTCGAGCGCCTGGACCGCCGCCAGATACTCCATTCCCAGAACCTGCTGGGTCAGCTCCACGACCCGTGCAAGTTTCCGGGCCGCCCACGTGGACATCGAGACATGGTCTTCCTGGCCGGCTGATGTCGGGATTGAGTCGACCGAGGCCGGGTGTGCAAGGGTCTTGCACTCCGACACCAGCGCCGCCGCCGAGACCTGGACCATCATGAAACCCGAGTTGAGACCGGCGTCTGGCGAGAGAAAACGGGGCAGACCCGAAAGGGCTGTGTCGACCATCCGCGCAAGCCGGCGTTCGGAGATCGAAGCAACATCGGTGAGCGTCGCCGCCAGATAATCGAAGACCGCTGCGATGGGTGCACCGTGGAAGTTGCCGCCGGAGATCAGCCGGCCCTCGGCAAAGACCATGGGGTTGTCAGTGGCCGAATTGAGTTCGATCTCCAAAACCCGATGGGCGTGCTCGAGGGCATCGCGGCCGGCGCCATGCACCTGTGGTGAACAGCGAAGGGAATATGCGTCCTGCACCCTTCCGCACTCGCGATGTGACTCGCGAATTTCCGAGCCTACCAGCAAATCGAGCAGCCGGGCCGCGCTGACGCCCTGTCCGGGGTGGGGTCGCGCCGCATGCACCGCAGGATCGAAAGCGGCGTCGGTCCCGGCCATGGCGTCGAGGGTCAGGGCACAGATCACGTCAACAGCATCGAGCAGGCGGCGAGCGTCGGCGATGGCCAGCGCACCGACTGCGGCCGACGCCTGAGTACCGTTGATCAGCGCGAGACCTTCTTTGGCTTCGAGGTGGAGAGGTTCAAAACCTGCTTCCACCAGCGCCTCACCACCGGAAAGGCGCTCACCGCTGACGATCGCCTCACCCTCGCCCACCAGAACCAGCGCCAGATGCGCGAGTGGCGCGAGGTCACCGGATGCGCCGACCGAGCCCTGGCTCGGCACCACCGGATGGACACCGGCTTCGAGGAGCTCGAGGATCCGTTCGACCACCAGCGGCCGACAGCCGGCGTGGCCGGTGGCCAGGACATTGGCGCGCAGCAACAGCATCGCCCGCACCACGTCCTCGGCAAACGGTTCGCCTACTCCACACGCGTGCGATCGCAGGAGATTGAGCTGCAACTGTTCCAACTGATCCGATGAAATTCGGACTTCGGCGAGCTTGCCGAACCCGGTGTTGATGCCGTAGACAACCTCGCCCGAGTCGAGGATGTCCTCGACCACCCCACGCGCCTGGGCCACCTTTTCGCGCGCCTCGGAATCGAGCGTAACGCCCGCGCCGCGGCGCGCCACCGCCTCCACCCCGGCAATACCAAGGGTGCGTCCGTCAACTGTGACCGGATCCGTCATTCCAGTTCGACCTCACCCCGCGGCGAGCTGATCGACGAGATCGACGTAAGCTTGTTTGGCCTCGTCGGATGACATACCGCGTCGTTTCTCCCACGCGTCGTACTTGGCCGCGCCACGGAAATCGAACCCACTCGGGCGATCGCCCTCGACGTCACCAACCGTCGCCTGCTTGAAGAGACTGTAGAGCTCGAGGAGCTTTTCGTTGGACTGATTGGGAAGACCCCCCGCCTTCGCGATCGCCGCGTCGAACTGTTCCTTCAGGTCCATGAGTCCTCCTTCGGTCGGAGCATTGTAACTGGTCAGCGCTTTCCGCTTCGAAGAGTCCACCCGGGCAGCGCTTCTCGCTTCGTTGTGCAAGGTACCACCTTCACACCTGTTGCATTCATACCGTGCTCAAGCAACAAGCGCCACGAGTGCAACAAGTGTGAAGGTGGTACCTGTGTCGTCGATGCCCCTCCGCATTTCTCGTTGCAGGCGTCCAAGAAACCGCAGATCACGCAGATGGACGCAGATGTCGGGCACCATCCACCCACCCATTTGAACCGCCAAGAGCGCAAAGGCGAAACTACTTCAGCTTGTCCCGTATGGCGTCGTAGACCTCGCGCCGGTGGCCCACCGCAATGACGAGGATCTCGAGTTTTTCCTGCGTGGCCCGATAGACGATGCGCCAGTCCCCCGTCCTCCACGAGCGGAGGCCGCGGAGTGTGAGTCGGAGCGGCTTGCCGCGGGTCGGGTCCTCGGTCAGCTTCTCGATCGCTGCCCGGACCTTGGCTCTGACCTGGGGATCGAGACCGCGAAGGGCCTTCGCGGCCGACTTCGTGTAGCTAATCTTCCAGAGCACCCCAGACCTCGTCATGCGACAACGTGTCGCCGCGCTCGGCCTCCTCGAGGCCTCGACGCACGGCGTCCGCCATGTCGGCGTCGGCGAGGATCTCCAGGGTCTCCAACAGTCCTTCGTACTCGTCGACCGAGAGAAGCATCCCGGCCGGCCGGCCCGAACGGGTGATGACCACCCGCTCACCCAGCTCGGTCACCTCCGAAAGCAGGCGTGCGAGATGGGTTTTGGCATCAGAAAGAGTCACCGTGTTCATGATTGCTCCTGACCATAATATAGGTCGATTTTATAGTCTTGTCAATCGGCCGGCGACCACCTGTCGCTGCGCGCCAATTTGGTGTCGACGAAGCTCCAACGCGCGTCAAAATGGAGCGAAGCCGCCGTCGGACCAGAAGTCCTGGCGGACGCCGTTGTAGAGCGATCGCAGGGTCTCGAGGTGCTCCTTCTCCCAGTCGGCGAGGAACTGGTAGAACTCGCGCACCTCCTGCTCGGAGGTGTTCTCGGCCGCGTCCGAAAAATATTTAATGGCGTTGGTCTCCAACGTCATCCCGATCGACAGAACCCCGAGCTCGAAGTCGGCGCCGTGGGCCTGTTGTTTGAACTCATCGGTGAAGATGGTGCCGGTGAAGGCCTTGAGGTCCGGATCGCGGAGATTGACGTTGAACGCTCGGAGGCCCTTTTCTTCGTACGAACCGATCACGGATTGCAGATAGGACTTGTGTTGGACCTCGTCACGGGCGAGCTTGTCGAAGAGCTCCTGCACGGCGGGCTTCGAGGCCCGGTCGGCCGCCATCGTGTAAAAGGTGTAACCGTCGACCTCGATTTGATACGCCTTTTTCAGAATCTCACGAATATCATCGTTTGGCTGCGTCATCATCCTGTCTCCGTCTCCGTCTCCGCGCCCAATTACGCGCCACCCTCAAAAACGAGCGTTTCCCTATCCAGAGGCTCAGGCGGAATAGCGGCTTCCTCGATCGGAACCCATGCAATCGCGCCGGTCGGACAGAAGGGCACGCAGCGAGGATCGCCGCCGCAGAGGTCGCACTTCTGGACGCAATGATAGGTCTCGTCCCACAGCATATTGCCAAAGGGACAGCCTGCAACACACATCCGGCAGGAAATGCAGCGCGATCGCACCATCTCGATGGCGCCGGTTTCACCGTTGCGGACCAACGCCTGTGTCGGGCAGACGGCCACGCAGGCAGCGTCGTCGCACTGGAAGCAGACGATTTGCGTGCCCAGTTCGGGACCTCGGCGGTGGATGTTGATGCGGGTCTTGGCCGGCCGGCCTTCCGAACCGTGCGCAAAGGCGCAGGCCAGCTCACATTTTCCACAGGCAATGCACCGTTCGACGGACACTTTGTAGATCATGCGCATGCGTCGGCTCCCTCCCACGGTGCCAGGCTGAAGCCAGGCACCGAAAGCCAGGCACCGCTTCCGTCGAAGATCGTCATTTCACCACCTGCAGCTTTTCGAATGTTTTCGCCATCACCTTTCGTTTGCTCCTGTCCGATGTCTCAAAGTAGGTCATCGGCACACCACTTCGCTCGGCAAAATGCTTCGCCTGCTCCTTCGTGATCACTGACTCTCCGGTCTCGGGATCACGCAGCATCTCGAACTCTTTGCCCCAGATCTTGCGACGAGCATTCGAAGTCTCGAACGGGATGCAATCGGTCGGACAGATCTCGGCGCAGGCCAGGCAACCGATGCAGTCCGGCGGCGGTTCATTGAATGGTGGCGCGATCTCGCGGCCCCAGCCGCGGTTGATCGAAGAGATGGCGGAGACCCCGATGTGGTCGCAGACCCGGGTGCAGAGACCGCAGAGGATGCAGTCATCGGGGTCGGGGTTGGGCGTATAGGAGGTCTGCTCGATGCCGTACTCGAGAGCCCGTTGCTGGATCAACGGCGTGTCCGGGCAGCGGGCCAGCAGGAGGTCGAGGACCACCCGGCGGGTTTCGACGATCCGCTCGGAGTCGGTCACGACCGTCATTCCCTCAGCTACTGGATGGTTGCAGGCAGTGACGACCTTGAACCAGTCGTCGTCCCAGTTAGCCTGCGACATGTCGACGACGCACAGGCGGCAACCGCCCCACGGTTCGAGACCGTCGAACTGGCAAAGGGTCGGAACCTCGACCCCGGCCGCGCGCGCAGCATCGAGAAGGGTGGCGTCAGAGTCCACCTTGACCCGCCGTCCATTGACCGTCAGCGTCGGCATCACTCCACCTCCGCCTTCTCGAGCTCATGCTTCGGGAATGTCCGGATCGAATCCGTCGGACAGACATCGAGGCAGGCGCCGCACGAAATGCAGGCCTCGTGGTCGATCACGTGCAGCTCCTTCACGACCACGGCAATGGCGTCCACCGGGCAGGCCTTGAAGCACAGGTGGCAGCCATCGCAGTCGTCCATGATCTCAAACGCCGTGAGTTCGCGACAGGTACCGGCCGGACAAGCGTGATCCGTGATGTGGGCCTCGTACTCCGAGCGAAAATAGCGCAGGGTCGACAGCACCGGGTTGGGCGCGGACTTCCCAAGCTCGCACAGGCTGCCAAGCTGCATGCCGGCGGCCAGTCTTTCGATCAGCTCGATATCGCCATCCATACCTTTGCCGGCGATGATCCGGTCATAGACATGGAGCATCTGCTTGAGGCCCTCGCGGCACGGCGTGCACTTGCCACAGCTCTCCTCTTCGAGGAAGGCGAGGAAGAAGCGCGACACGTCGACCATGCAGGTGCGATCGTCCATGACGATCATGCCGCCCGAACCCATCATCGAACCGGCCTCGGTCAGCTCCTCATAGTCGACCGGCAGGTCGAGCAGTTCCTCCGGGACGCAGCCACCAGAGGGGCCGCCGGTTTGCACCGCCTTGAAGGGCCGGTCCTTCAGTATCCCGCCACCAATGTCGTAGATGATGTGACGCAGAGTGGTGCCCATCGGCAGCTCGATGAGGCCGGTGTTCTTGACCTTGCCGACCAGCGAGAATGCCTTGGTCCCCTTCGATCTCTCGGTCCCCATGGACGCGAACCACGCACCGCCGCGATCGATGATGGCGCCAATCCCTGCCCAGGTCTCGACGTTGTTGAGAACCGTCGGCAGGTCAAAGAGCCCCTTGTCCGTCGAGTGCACGTACTTGGCGCGCGGCTCGCCGGTCTTGCCCTCGAGAGAGCGCATCAGGGCCGAGGACTCGCCACAGACGAAGGCGCCGCCACCGCGCGAGATCTTGATGTCGAAATCGAAACCAGAACCCATGATGTCTTTGCCGAGCAGACCGTACTTTTCAGCTTCGAGAATGGCAATCGTCAGGTTGACCACCGCCAGCGGGTACTCGTCTCGAACATAGATCCATCCTTCATTGGCTTGGACAGCATAGGCGCCGATGATCATGCCTTCGATGATCGAGTGCGGGTCGCCCTCCATGATCGAGCGGTCCTTGAAGGCGCCCGGATCTCCCTCGTCGCCGTTGCACAGCACATAACACCGCTCGCCGGGCGCGTCCTTGCACGCCTGCCATTTTCGGGCGGTGTTGAAGCCGGCGCCGCCGCGACCGCGCTGGCCCGAGGTTGCCACCTCGCCGATCACTTCATGCGAAGTCATCTCGAAGAGAGCCTTGGCAACGCCCGAGTATGCGCCATGGGATATCGCGTCGAGAATGTCGGTGGGATCAACACGACCGATGTTGCGCATCGCGACACGAACCTGATTCTTGTAAAAGGGCACTTCCTCATACTGCTCGACGCGCTCGCCGGAAACCGGATCCTTGTAGAGCAGCCCGGGAATGACTTCGCCACCGACCAGGGTCTTTTCGACGATCTCCTCCACCCGGCCAGGTTTGACCTTGGTGTAGAGGATGCCCTGGGGATTGAGGACGACCAGCGGGCCTCGTTCGCAGAAGCCGTGGCAGCCGGTGGATTTGACGAAGAGATCGACTGTCGCATCCATACTGCGTTTGGCGATCTCGTCCGCGAAGGCCTCCGCCACCTCCTTGGAACCGGAGGCGAGGCAGCCGGTGCCGCAGCACACCAGTACCTGTTGTTTGCGGTTGGCCTCGATCTCGAGGGACTGCGCCTTGAGCGACTCGAACTGGTCCTTGGATTCAATTCTCATCGGCGCCTCCCTCGGCCAGGTACTTGGAAACCCGTGCCGGTTTGGCGCTCCCAAAATACTTCTCGCCGACGATCACCAACGGCGCCATCGCGCACGCTCCAACGCAGTTGACGGTCTTGACGGTGAACTTGAAATCTTCGGTGGTCTCGTCGGGACCGACGCCGAGCTGCCTTTCGATCTCCTCGACCAGCTGGCCGGCACCGCGGATGTGGCAGGCGGTGCCCAGGCACACCTTGATAATGGTGTCGCCCTGGGGCTCGAGTGAGAAGGCCTTGTAGAAGGTCGAAACCGAAAAGACCTTGGCCAATGGCACATCGAGAGCCTCAGCCACCCGTTCGAGCACGTCGCACGGCAGGTAGTTGTACGCACGATGTACGTCCTGAAGGACCTGGATCAGAGCCGGTTCCTCCTGCGGATAACGCTCGAGGATCTCCTCGGCCTTGCGGAGGTCGGAGCACGGGGTCTCAGCCATTCACCCTCCCTACACCTCTACCGGTTCTGGTTGCTTTGCGGCGGCGCCGAGCTCGTAACCCTTGCGCAGCGCCTCGATATTGACGTCGATCACCGCCGGCTTGGCGGCAAATGTCTCGCGGATCACCTCGATTACACTCTCTACAGATACCGCATCGGTGGCACCGAGATAGGCGCCGAGCGCGACCATATTGGCGCCGCGGGGGTTGCCGAGCTCGGACGCTACCTCGTTAGCTGGGATCTCGATGACCGTCAGGTCGTCGCGTTCGACGCCACGGTTGATCAGGGATGAGTTGATGAGCAGCAATCCGCCTTCACGAACGTCGGGCTCGAACTTCTCCAGAGACGGCAGGTTCATCGCAACGACTGCGCGCGGCGAGCGGATCACCGGAGAACCCACCGGTTTGTCGGAAATCACCACCGTGCAGTTGGCCGTGCCGCCGCGCATCTCGGGCCCGTAGGAGGGCAACCACGAGACCTCCATGCCCTCGTGCATGCCCGCGTAGGCCAGCATCTTGCCGATCAGGAGGATCCCCTGTCCTCCGAATCCGGCCATGATCACATCGCGCTGCATGACCCCTCCATTCAATCGACCAGCGGTTTCGGTTCGCGGCTGCCGCCTTCCGGAGTTTTGAAAACACCCACCGGGTAATAGGGCAGCATGTTCTTTTCGAGCCAGCCCATCGCTTCCACCGGCGGAATCCCCCAGTTCGTGGGGCAGGTCGACAGCACCTCGACCAGCGAAAAACACCTTCCTTCGACCTGGTAGGTGAAGGCGCGGCGCAGCATCTCCTTGGCGTGGACCGACACCAGCGGATTGTGGACCGTGGCGCGGGCGACAAATGCGGGCGTCCGCAGGGTCGACATCAGCTCGGCGACCCGGATCGGGTGGCCTGCAGACTCGACATCGCGCCCGAGCTGGCAGGTCGTCGCCACCTGGCCGGGCATCGTGGTCGGCGCCATCTGGCCGCCGGTCATTCCATAGATCGCGTTGTTGACAAAGACGACCGTGATCTTTTCGCCGCGGTTGGCGCAGTGGATGATCTCGGCCATGCCGATCGAGGCGAGGTCTCCGTCGCCCTGGTAGGAGAAAACGATGAGATCCGGCCGCGCCCGTTTGACGCCGGTGGCCACCGCCGGCGCACGTCCGTGGGCCGCTTCGTGAAAATCGACGTTGAAGTATTCATAGGCGAGCACCGAGCAACCGACCGGGGCAATGCCGACGGTCCGCTCGCGCACACCCAGCTCGTCAAGCACCTCGGCCACCAGCCGGTGAATGAGGCCGTGGGTGCAGCCGGGGCAGTAGTGAGTCGTGACATCGGCCAGGGATTCGGGCCGGGCAAAGACTGTCTCAGCCAATGTGCACCTCCTCCGAGCTGCCCTCGATCATTGCCTTGACCTTGGCGACCACCTCGTCAGGGGACACCAGCATGCCGCCCATGCGGTTGAGAAAGTGGATCGGGCGGCTGCGAGCCAGGGCGAGTTCGACGTCCTCGATCATCTGACCGGCCGAGAGCTCGACGACGAGCACCGCGCTCGCCTTCAGCGCGGCTTCGCGCATCGCCTCGTAGGGGTACGGGAAAAGGGTGATGGGGCGTATCATCGCGACGTCGATGCCCTCGCTGCGGAGCTCGTCGATGGCGGTGGAGCACACCCGGGCGACGGTCCCGTAGGCGACGATGAGGACATCGTAGTCTTCGTCTGTACGGTACTCGGCGAAACGCACCTCATCAGCGACGATGAGATCGTATTTTGCTTTGAGGCGAATATTGTGTTGTTCGAGCTCCGCGGGATCGAGGAAGAGCGAGTTGATGACGTTGGTCGGCCGGCTGCCGTCACAGCCGGTGGTCGCCCAGGTCTTGGGCTCGAGCTCCTTGATCGGCTGTCGGCCCTCGCGAAACTCGACCGGCTCCATCATCTGGCCGATGAGGCCGTCACCGACGATCATCACTGGGTTGCGGTAGTAGTCCGCGAGATCGAAGGCGTCTTGCACCAGGTCGGCCGCCTCCTGGATCGACCACGGCGCCAGCACCAGCACCCGGAAGTCGCCGTGAGCCAGTCCCTTGGTGGCTTGGAAGTAGTCACCCTGGCTCGGGAGGATACCGCCGAGGCCGGGTCCCGCGCGCATGATATTGACGATCACCACCGGCAGCTCTGATCCCGCCAGATACGAGATTCCCTCCGCCATCAGCGACACCCCTGGTGAGGACGACGAGGTCATTACCCGCTCCCCCGTACCCGCGGCGCCATAGATCATGTTCGAAGCCGCGACCTCTGACTCGGCCTGCACAAAGGCGCCGCCGATCTGTGGCAGACGCATCGACATGTACTCTGGAATTTCGTTCTGAGGGGTGATCGGATAACCGAAGAAGAGCTTGCAGCCTGCCTGCACGGCCGCCTCGCCGATGGCCTCCGATCCTTTCATGAGTTTCTTGGTCATGCGGGTCTCCGATCGATCAGCCTTCGTCCCTGACCCGTACCCGTTCCCGTTCCCGACGGTCCGACCCTCGTTGCGCCCGCGGAATCGGGGACGGAACGGGAACGGGAACGGGAATCATCGTCGACGCCCCCATCAATATGAAAAGTAGTGGTACATCGCCCCGTTGACCTTCATTTCAATGGCCATATCGGGGCAGGTGATGCAGCACAGCCGACAGCCGATGCAGCGCATCTGTTCGACCATCTCGGCATAGAAGTAGCCCTTGTTGTTGATCTTCTTCCCCATACCCAGGATCTGCTGTGGGCACGCGTGAACGCAGAGCTCACACCCCTTGCAGCTGTCGGGGCTGATAATGATCTGCGGCATCGGCGCTCCTTTCTCAGTTGACCACGAAGAGCGGCCCGGTCGTCCGTAATCGCTGACTCTGCGCAAATGGCGGCATCACAACGCGTCGCATCGCGATCACGGGACACTCGAACTCCTCCTGTCGAAGGTCCGCCATCAGGTCCTCGGCCACAGTCACCGCTACCAGAGGCACATCGGCCAAACGAGCCGTCTCGACCGCCTGGCGGTAGCCGTCAACGACCACCGCCGGAGTGGTCTCCTCCATCAGATGGGTATTGGAGATCAGACCGGAGACGGGCACCCGGCCCACCGCCTCGATTTCCCGGATCATTTGAAGCGCGCATTCGGGGTCAGGCGTCGATGGACGACGGAAGTTGAGAACCAGCAGACAGTCGGTGTCGTCGAACGGCACCACATCCGAAAGCGATCCGATGACGCGCGCACCGACGTCATCACCGCCGACGTCCATAATCAGCCGGCGATTGGGATCGCGGAGGTGGCTGCGGATCTGTGGAACGATGATCGGTAGATCAGCATGGACGTTGGCGCCGGTCGGCGCCAGCAGCTCGATGCCGGCGTCCGACAGTATGGCGCGGGCCGAGCGCGACCGAAAGTAGGGTTTGACGACATCAAGGTCCGCGAGGGTAATCCGCTCTCCGGCAGCCGCCAGATCGAGCGCGCCGTTGAGCGCGATCTCGGTCTTGCCGCTGCCGAAGTGGCCGACGAGTAGTGTCACCCGTTTCCGATACAAGCCCTTCTCCTACCCAAGGAAATTCGAGAATCCGGGGGATCAGAATAACCCGGCCGGCGCCTCTTCGACAAGGTATGTGAAATTCTTCACGTACGCAAGTCCAGTATTGAGACGCAGTTACAGCGCAATATAGAGATCACCACAGGGGGCTTGTTCAGTTCTGACTCAATGCCTTCTTGAACTCGCGTCGCGCCTCCTCCGAACCCGGGCTCCGGATCACAACGAATCGAAGGTGCTCGACGCCCTCGTCACGACGCCCGACGGAACAGAGGGAGAGCCCAAGGAGACGTCTGAGATCGATGTCCTCTGCACAGCTTCCTTCGACCGGTTCAAGGACCTCGACGACCTTGTTCGGGTCGGGGAAGACCCTCGCGTGGATCTGTGCCAGGTTGAAGGCTGCGTCACAGAAGCCGGGGTGCTCGTCGAGGGCCGCCTGGTACCAATCGATAGCAGCGGCAAAATCGCCGTGCGCACGGCAGGCCTCGGCCTCGTTGAAGAAGGCCTGGGCGTCGGTCACCCGGAGGGCTGGGAGGGGTCGTATCACCACGCCCCCACGAGGGCAACGGCTACGGACACGCCTACGAGTTTTCTGAGCCGCAGGTCGAACGGCCGCGCACCCAACCATTTGCTCCAGGCGACAACCGCCGAGGCGGCAAAAACGATGAGAACGGGTGCCAGCGGCATTCGGAAGCGGGCGTTGATGAAGAATGGGATGACGGTTGCCGAATACACGACTACGAAGATCAACAACAGGGACTTCGGTTGGCGCCGACCACCGCCGATCACCAGACCTGACAATGCCAGAGGCAGGATCAGCCAGATCTTGACAGTTGCCCAGGAGAATATCGAGGAGTGTCGGGTGACAAACTCGATGACCCGGTTGTTGGAAACCTCGTGGGCGTTGATCAGGATAAAGGCCTTGTATGCCGTGTGTCGCACTGCCCTTTTTGGATCGCTCCAAATGTACTGCCAACCGCGATCGTACCAATAGTCCGAAATCTGGCGCGGGGTCGCACCGTCATCTCCAAGGGCCTCACGGGCCATCCGAACCTGGTCTTCCTGGCCACCCCACCGGTCGGCGCGCGTACCCGGGACAACGGCCGAGACGCCGTCTGACTCAGGGTTGTTGCCGATGTAGAAATTGACCCCACCGTTGGACGCTACCAGGACCAGATCACCATCCGCCAGGTAGTTGTGGAGGGTCACCGGCGCGATGGGCAGGGCGACGCCGACACCGAAGAGGACCGCCTCGCGTAACGCTGTCCGTATCCCTCCCGAACGCCATCTGGTGACCACAATCCATACCCCGGCAGCCGCCACGAAGGGCAAGATCGTTGGCCGAGCGATAGCGGACAGACCGAAGACCACACCCGCTGCAGGCCGTAGGAACTTGCGGCCGTCAGAGGCGGCGCTGATGAGAAGGTCGAGGCCGAGGAGATCCAGAAAGACGATGAGGGTGACAACAAGAAGTTCGTTGGCGAAGTAGAGAGACATTCCATATACGGCGCTGATCGCGAGGGCGACGAGTGCCACTCCCCGGTCAAATACCCGGTTCGCGATGCGGAAGATCAACCAGCAGCTGGCTACGCTGAACAGAATCTGGAGCAGCTTGACAAACGTCTGGCTGGGGCCGATCAACGAATAGAGGACCCCAAGGGCCCAGGGGTAGAGAGGGGCCTGGAAGAAGGTCTCGCCGTGAGACCACTCCCCCGCCGCCGCCGCCAGCGCGACCTCGTGATAGACCTGTGAATCGAGGCTGAGGTTATTGCCATACGGACTGGCGTACATCTCGAAGAAAAAAACGAGCCGCCATAGGAGGGCGACCGCGAGAAGTGCGACAACGATCAGCGTCGATCGGTCGATGCGCTTGCCCGTCGAAGTTTCACCCGCCTCTGAATCCATCGCTCCCATTGTGACGTGTCCCGCCCATTTCCGGAAAAAAACGCGGAGGCGCGAAGGCGCAGAGACGCAGAGAGTATTTTTTGAATGTGAGAATCCTGCTTGATGAGCGACGGGTCTCTGTGAGTCGTCGAATATGGTCGGTCGGTTACAGGGTCTATTTTCTTCTCTGCGCCTCTGCCTCTCTGCGTCTCTGCGTTGAAAAGGTCCAGCAGGAGGGCACTACTCCTGTTCTTTTTCCTCGGCGGCCATGCGGATGCGGCGGGCGGCGCACTCGGCGTAACCGGCGCAGCGTGCGGCAGACGTCGTCGTCGATGAAACCGAACTCGGTCGGCGCGCAAACGGTGATCGCAGGGTCCTTGGCACCGTCGAGCTCAGCCAGGAGGTCTGAATCCTCATCTGCAATCGCTCCACCGGCGCGGGCACGTTCCTCGGCCGCCCGTACACTGGCGTCCCAGCCGCGGTTCCGCTCCTCAGTCTGTGCATCTTCCGACTGGACCACCGCCTCGGCCCGACGTTTCTTGAACTCGAAAGCAATCTTGCGACGGCTTGGCATCCGCCTGATGGTGAGGAAGAACAGATATCCTGACGAAACTCCGACGATATTGGCGAGGCCGCCGACAATCCCCAGCGAAAGACTCGAGTACACGAGGATCGCGGCGGCGAAAACCGCCAGATACTTGACCTTGACCGGGATGATAAAGAAAAGTCGAAACTCCACCTCGGGGTAAAGGGTGGCGAAGGTGAATAGCAGGCAGGTGCTGAATCCAACATCTCCAAACAGCGGCTGACCGAGAGCGGCGGAAGTCAGCGATGCGCCAAAGGTAGAGATGAGCCAGAACACCATGAAGCGCGGCGAGCCCCAATTCTCCTCGATCGGTCGGGCCATGATCCAGAGCACCAGCATCGAAATGAAAAACCAGAACATGCTGCTGCCGTGGACGAACTGGTAGGTCACCAGGGTCCAGGGCCGGGTGCTGATAAGACCTGGAATGAGGGCCAGGGCCTGCTGTCCTCCGGACATGGTCGCACTCAGGATGAAAACCGCGAAATGGGCAAAGATGAGGCCCTCGGTCAGGTGCCAGTGCTCACGCTGCATCAGCGTCTCCCCAGACGTCGTTCCATTTCCTCCTGGCTCAGCCGGAGGATGATCGGCCGCCCGTGCGGACAGCGATAAGGATTGTCGGTCCTCACCAGATCCTCGAGCAATGCCTGTTGCTCCTGTCGAGACAGCTGGTGATTGACCTTGATGGCACCGCGGCACGAGAGCGAAGCTGCGATCTCTTCCGAGAGCTCTTCGGCCGCGCGCTCGGGGACGCCGTCGAGAGCGGTCGCGCGGTCGAGGATATCCTCCACCACCTGGTCGATCGCCTCGTGTTCGAGCTCAGGAGGTACCGAGGAAATCTTAACGGTGTCAGGGCCGAAGACCTCGGCATCGATGCCCACCCGCCGCAGGAGGTCCTCGACCATCGGCACGGCGGCCGTCATCGCTTCTCCGAGTTCGAGCAGCCGGGGAGTCAGAAGGCGTTGCGACGGGGACTCGCCTTCGGCGAGCCGACGAAGGATTCGATCGTAGAGGACTCGTTCGTGAGCCACGTGTTGATCGACGATTGCGAGCCCGTGACCGTCTTCCAGGAGGAGGAAGGAATCCCGATACTGGCCGATGAGGCGGCCAAAGGGAGTATCGGCAGGCCCCGCCTTGGCTCCGGATCGCGCCGCCGGATGGTGGCCGGAAATTGACGGTTCAAATGCTTCGGACACATCATCGCCCACTACCGTGGGGACCTGATCATAAGCAGGATGGGCAAAGAGCGGCGCTTCCCCGGCGAGGCGGCCCCGCACGAGCTCTCCGTATCCCCCACCCCTGTGCTCGGCCACGCCTGCTCCATCCGGTTCCCCCTCATCGAGCCGGCTCACCGCGACCCTGCCCTGGGAAGCGGCCACACCCTGGCGCAGAGCCCTTTCGACGAGGGCGAAAACCGCTCCCGCATGCGCGAACCGGACCTCGGCCTTGGCCGGGTGGACATTGACATCGACACTGTCTGGCGGCAACCTCAAATCGATCACCACCCGCGCCCCGCCAAATCCGCTGCCAACGCCGCGCAAAACCCGCAGCACCGCTCCCACCAGCAGTCGGTCTCGAACTGGCCGGCCGTTAACCAGCAGGGTCAGAGCTGGTCGTCCCCGCCCGCCGCCCGGGGCGACCAGGCCTTCCACCTCGCCACCGGCTCCTTTCGCTTCAAAACGGGTGACCTGGTCGGCCCGCCGCCACAGGTCTTTAAGTCGGCGGGAGGCATCGGCAGCCACCGGCGCATCGATCAGGGTCCGATCACCGTGGCGGAGGACAAAGGCCACATCGGGTCGGGCGAGCGCCGCTCCCCACAGGGTTTCCTGGGCGTGCCGAAGTTCGGTCTCGGGAGCCCTCAGAAACTTGCGGCGGGCCGGCACATTGAAAAATAGATCTCGTACCTCGACTGTCGTACCTCGCGCCCGGGCCGCAGCCTCTGCGCCGAGGATCCGGCCCCCCTCGACCGTCACCCGGACCCCACCTCTTCGCCGGGTCCTCGGCCGTGAGGATTTGAAATCGCGATACCGCTGCGATCGATGGCAGTGCCTCGCCGCGAAAACCGAGGGTGCCGATGTGCAGAAGATCTTCGTCGGTCCCGATCTTGGACGTCGCGTGGCGTTCGAGTGCTAATAGGGCATCGTCCGGGTCCATCCCGCATCCATCATCCGTCACTCTGACCAGGCTGCGGCCCCCGGCGATGAGCTCGACCTCGATGCGGCGGGCATCGGCGTCGAGGCTGTTCTCCACCAACTCCTTGACCACCGAGGCGGGACGCTCGACCACCTCACCCGCAGCGATGCGATTGACGAGAGCGTCGGACAAAACATGGATCGTAGGCACGAGGGACATGCCACCCACCCGATGCTCGATGCTCGATGCTCGATGCTCGATGCTCGATGCTCGATGCTCGATGCTCGATGCTCGATGCTCGATGCTCGATGCTCGATGCTCGATGCTCGATGCTCGATGCTCGATGCTCGATGCTCGATGCTCGATGCTCGACAAATCCATAAGTCACCCTGCTGATTTGTCAAGGGGTGGGTGGGCGGATCGAGCATCCAGTATCACTGCTGTCCAAAACAAATCCACAGGTGACGTTGCCCATTTGATAACACAAGGGTTACGGGTCGGTTTTCGGCCTTTCCGAGGCGAGGTTCCCTTCAACCAACTGATGCTGTCCAAGGCGCCGGCGACCGCGACAGGTAGCAGCGGCAGCAATCAGTGGGCAGCGTCAGAAAGCAGCGTCAGGAAACAGCGCCAGCCATCAGCGACCGCGTCGGGGGCAGCACAGCCGCGGAGCGGCGACAGATGGATAGCCCGGGGCGTAAGCCCCGGATCTTGCGTTTCTTCAGCGGCAGTGGTCGGTTTCCGTGACGCCGGCATGATCACCTCCGGGTCGACAAATAGGGGATGAACTCGCCCTCAGCAGCCATCCGTGGCCGTTGCGATGGGGGTCTTCGAGAGTGAGGGTGGTTGGCTTACGGCCACTGGCTGGTGAGGGTGAGTCACGGCGCGCCCTGCGCGCCAGTAACGACCCGGAGGTGACCATGTCCAACGCCGCCACGAACCCAAACCTCATTGCCCATACGATAGCCCTCGAAGCAGCAGGAATCGCGATCAAGCTGGTGATGAGGGTTCCCGCTCCTCTGAAGCCGATTGCCGATCAGGTGATCCGGTCGGCAAGCTCGGTTCCAGCTAACCTCGCAGAAGGGCACGGCCGGGTCGGACGGGACCGGTCGAACCACTGGAGAATCGCCTACGCCTCGGCCAAAGAGGTCGACAGCCACTTGAAGCTCCTCGCGCACGCCGGGGCGATCAGTCAGACAGCCGCCCGTGACGTCATGAAGGCCTTCGATCAGGTCCGTGCCATGACCTGGCGATTGCTCAACCCAAGGTCATGATTTCAGTTATTTATCCCAGTCAGACTGGATGCTGTCGCTGCCGCGGCCTCTGATCGCTGACGCTGATTGCTGTCGCTGGTGGCTGCCACTGCACCTGCCGCTGCAATGCCTCCGCCAGTCAAATCTGAGTCGGCTTCCCGAAACGCTGTCTTGGACAAGAGTGATCGAGTATCGAGAATCGATTATCGGGTGGGCAAGTGGATTGAGAATCGAGAATCGAGAATCTGGCGAGGATAGGGGGCAGATGACTTCTAGAGAGTCACTTGTTCTCGAAAATAGAAGTGTCCGGTTTGGAGTCCGGCGTGACGACCCGATTCGGATCTGCGAGGTCCTCGCGGATCAGGAGGTCGATGAGGTAGTCACGGACGCCCGCACGCCCGCGCCGCTTGAAAAGGCCGCGAACAGTACCTGGCCGCAACTCGATGCCAGTCATGTGATTGAGATACTGGCAGAAGACCCTCGACCGCGACATGAAAGATGCGAGCAAGAGCAACAACAACACTGAAACCACTGCCACAGATCCCAGCTGATAGAGGGTGACCGGCGAAAGTTCGAGAAATCCAAAACCCATATTTACCTTCCGTCGCCCCTCGGCTAGCCGTCGTTGAGTTCGTGCGTCTCGTCGACATCGCCGAAATAGTTTTCGGAAACCAGCAGCTCCCGCCCCTTCGAACCCGCAGGCGGTCCCACCAGACCTTCCTTTTCCATCATATCTAAGAGTCGCGCCGAACGGGTGTAACCGAGCCGCAATCGACGCTGGATATACGAGGCGGAGGCCTTGCGGGTCTTGACGACCATCCGCGCTGCGGCGTCGTACATCGGGTCCTCGATGTCTTCGGCTTCTTCCAGCGTGTTGCGTTTGCCACCGCGATCGGGCGGGCCGAGCGGAGCGTGGGACAGCACCTCACGCTGGTATTCGGGTTTACCAAAGCGCTTGACATAGCGAACCACGCTGGCGATCTCCTTCTCGGTCACCAGCGGTCCGTGCAGCCGCATGAGATTGGCGCTGCCCGGGGGCAGGAAGAGCATGTCGCCGCGGCCCAGAAGGTGTTCTGCTCCCATTGAATCGAGGATCGTGCGTGAGTCGAATCGTGAACGGACCTTGTAGGCGATCCGGCACGGGAAGTTCGCCTTGATGATGCCTGTCAGGATGTCCACCGATGGCCGTTGGGTAGCACAAACGAGGTGCACGCCAACGGCGCGCGCTTTCTGCGCGAGACGGGTAATGGATTCCTCCACTGCCCTCGAGGAAGTGATCATGAGGTCGGCCAGCTCGTCGATAATGATTACGATGTAAGGCATCGGTGCGAGTACCGGCGGCTCGCCGTTGGCCTCCTCGGTCAATTTTTTCGTGGCTCGCCGGAGTGCCACCGGGTCTTTGAGCAGCTGGTTGTACTGCTGGAGGTTGCGCACCCCGAGGCCAGCCAGGATGCGGTAGCGGTCATCCATCTCCGACACCGCCCACCCGAGGGCGTTGGCCGCCTTCTTGGGGTTGGAAATGATCGGCGTCAAAAGGTGGGGGATGTCGGCATAGACACCGAGTTCGACCATCTTCGGGTCGACCAGGATGAACTTCACCTCGTCGGGGCGAGCCTTGTAGAGGATCGACATGATCATGGCGTTGAGGCCGACCGACTTACCGGCACCCGTGAACCCGCCCATCAGGAGATGCGGCATCCGACTGAGATCGGAAAAGAACGGCTTGCCTCGAATATCGACCCCAAGGCTGAGCGTCAGTAACGACTGTGCACGGTCAAACTCGGGCACCGTGATCAGCTGCCGCAGACGAATGACCTCGGGATCAGGGTTCGGCACTTCGATACCGACGGTGGCGCGCCCCGGGATTCTTTCGATGCGCACCGAGTCGGTACGCAATGCGAGCGCGAGGTCCTCGGACAGATTCTGTACTGCCGATATTTTGACCCCCGAGTCGAGCCTGAATTCGTAAGTGGTAATCACCGGCCCAGTGCGGATATTGACGACTTCGCCACGAACCTTGAACTCCTGACACTTGGCGGTGATCAGCTTGGACATTTCGATGAGCGCCGCCGAATCCCTTTCGGGCGGCTCGTCCGCGAGTTCGAGGAAGGTCTCCTTTGGCAGATCGTATGAATCAAGATCATCTACGAAGTCAAACTCCTCCTGAAGCTTGCGACTTTTTGACTTCGGAGCTTGCTTCTTTGGGGCGGTTTTTTTCGGTTTTCGACTACTGGTCTTGGCGCTACCCGTCACATCAACCTCGCCCGCGACCTCCTCGACCATCGCCTCCTCCGCATGCTTGCGGATAATACGGAAGCGCCCCCGTCCCTCCACTTCTTTGACTGTTAGCGAGCCTCGATACTCACCACTCTTTTCCAGGCGACGCACTTGACGATCGATGACCCGCTGCCTTGCCCTGTCCTCTTCCTTTTCCCGCCGTCGTTCGTGCACCTCGCGCCGCCGGGCGAACCAACGATCGCGAATCCGTTCAGTCAGTCGGTCGGCGAATGCGCCCGCCGACGCTCCCGACAAAAGCAGGAGTCCGACGACCAGCAGAAAGACCAGCACCACGATGCCCCCCACCGGTCCAGCAAAGCCACGCAGAAGCTCGGTCTCAGAGAGCCCCAGGTAGCCGCCCGAGGAAATCCTCCCATCGCGGAACGGTACATCGCGTGTGAGCAGGCTAGCAAAACCCGGCATGGCAATCAGGAGCATTCCCCAACCCACCGCCGCCAACCGCGGATTTGCCATCGGAGACTGTCGCAGCAGACGCCAGCCGAGAACCGCGGCTGCCACCGGCAGAACGAATGCGGTCACACCGATGAAACTGAAGAGAGCAGCTGAAAGTGTAGCGCCAAGCCAGCCGGCGAGGTTCTGGGGAGACTCACGCAAGGTCGAGGCGTGGAATGGGCTCGGATCGACAGGCGAATGGGACAACAAAGCCACCGCAACCAATAGTGCCCCGAGCAGGAGCGCCACCGCAATCGCTTCCCGGACCACCCGCTCTCTCATCATCGGCCCACCCACGTCAGGATAAGCACCACGAGCCCGAGTGGGATGCAGTACCACGCGAAACGGTGAAAGATACGGCTCGACACAGTTTTTATGACGATTTGGAGTGCAAAGTAGCCAGTGATGCCGGCCGCCAGGGCACCGACCGCACACGCGACCAAGAACCCGCTACCGGCAATCATCAGCTCGGCCCTGCTTTCGAAGACCTGTCCGAGGGCCACCGTCGCAATGATCGGCACACTGAGGAGGAACGAGAATCGCGCGGCCCAGGCACGGTCGAGCCCTGCACCCAGGCTGGCTGCTATCGTAACGCCGGATCGCGAAAGCCCCGGAAAGACCGCAAGGCCCTGTGCCAGACCGATAGCTAGAGCTTGTCGCCAGGTCATCGTGGATTCGTCGCCGGACCCTCCCGGCAAAAACCTGGTGGTGGCGACGATCACGCCGGTGAGGACCAGTCCAAAGCCCACCCACAGGGGTTCCGAAAATGCCGCCACTGCGATGCTCCGCAAAGGAAAGGCGACAACGACGGTGGCGATGGTACCGAGTATCAGCAGCGCGAGAAGATGGCGTCCCGGGCTGGAGCCGAACCAGTTCAGGATTCTCCGCCGCTCGAACCACACCACGGCGCCTGCGGTACCAACGTGGAGCGTGGCATCGAAAACGACGCCCGGTTGCTCGAAACCCGGAATCAACATCTGGGCCAGCGCGAGATGCCCCGACGAGGAGACCGGCAGGAACTCTGTCAGTCCCTGAAGAACACCCAAAAGGGCAGCTTGCCACAGCGTCATCCCCAGACCCCGGTGGGTCGGGTCGGGTCATGATGTCCACGGTATGCACCCATGCTTACTGAATGGTACCACTTCCAGGCAAGTCATTGCCAACGGCAGACTTATGAACGATCTGCCAGCCTCATCCAGCCCTCGAGCGACACTGTTCCGGGCCGCTGAGTCGGTTCGAGGCCGGCCGCCTCGATCATCGAGTTTTCGATCTCGCGTGGCAGCGCGTTACTGAGCATCTTGCGTGGCAGGGTGAGCGCTTGCGACGCCAACTTCAGGGCCTGATCCAATATCTTCGGATTGTGATCGCACGGCTTGAGGTCCAGCACCACGACCGACGATACGACCTTCGGGCGAGGACGGAAGGCCCGGGGGCCGACATCGAAGAGGAGCCTTGCATTGGCCCAGGCGGCACGTTCGAGGGCGATCAAACCGTGACCCTTGCCGCCCGGTTCGGCCACCACCCGGAGCGCCACCTCCCGTTGCAGCATGACGACCATTCGGGTGAAGAGGTCGTTTCGGCGCAACAACCTTCGGAGAATGGCTGTCCCGACCGAGTAGGGAAGATTCGAGGCGACCTGCCACGGCGATTCGGCGGCCAAAATGGAATCGAGATCATCGCTCAAAGCATCAGAATGCCGTACATCGAGGCCGTAGCCGCCGAATCGCTGAACAAGGGCAGGCACCAGCTGCTCGTCGAGCTCGAGGGCGAGAACGCGGCCAAAACGCTCGAGCAAGACTTCGGTCAGTGCACCGCGTCCCGGTCCGATCTCGAGAACCCTTGCCGGCTCTTCCGCCAGCGCCGCCGCAATTTTTTCGGCGATCGTTTCATCAACCAGAAAATTCTGACCGAGCCGACGACGCTTGGGCCTACCCATGACGACAAATTATGAATTCTGAATTCTGAATTCTGAATTCCCGACCCTCCCCCCGCGAGATCTGGGCGGGTGGGAGTAATTCAAAATCCATAATTCAAAATTCAACATTACTTCTTGCAAGCATCGCTCAGCTTGGCGGCAAAGGACTCGACTTCGCCGACCAGTTCCTCACAGTTACCGAGCGCTCCGATGCGGCTGACGATCGCCGATCCCACGACCACGCCATCGGCAAGAGCCGCGACGCGCGCAACCTGTTCCCGTGACGAGATACCGAAGCCCACGGCGACCGGCAATTTCGATGCCTTGTGGGCGGCGCGAACATTGCCGGCAAGCTCGGCGTCGAGGTCCTGGCGGGCGCCGGTGACGCCTGTTCGTGACACCAGGTAGAGAAATCCACCACCGAAACGCGCCGCCGCCTTCATGCGCCGCCGATCCGAGGTCGGGGTCACGAGCATGATGAGGTCGAGGCCGTTTGCGCCGAGCTTCTCCTCGAAGGCCGCCATCTCCTCCGCCGGAACATCGGTGAAGAGCACTCCGTCGATCCCGGCCGCCGCCGCATCTTCAGCAAAAGTCTCGATTCCGTAGCGCAAGACCGGGTTGGCGTAAGTAAAGAGGACGATGGGTATTTCCAGGTCAAGCCTGATGACCTCCACCGCCGCGAGGACTCCGGTGAGCGTTGTGCCGGCAGCCAGGGCGCGTTCCGCCGCCCTTTGATTCGTCGGTCCGTCCGCGATGGGGTCTGAAAACGGAATTCCGAGTTCGATGACATCGGCGCCGGCCCGTGCCAGGGCTTGCACCAGATCGACCGTGACTTCGAGATTTGGATCGCCCGCCGTGATGTAGGGAATGAAGGCGGCCCGGCCCTTCTTCTTCGCCGCGCGAAAGGCTCCTTCCAATCTCTTCACGGCGCGTCCCCATCCGCCCTGCTCACCTCGGCAAGATCCTTGTCGCCGCGGCCCGAGAGATTGACCAGAATATTGCTGCTGAGGGGCATCGAAGGCGCGACGCGGGTGGCAAAGGCAACCGCGTGCGCAGACTCCAGGGCCGGCACGATGCCCTCGCATTCGGCCAGGAGATGAAAGGCCGCAATCGCCTCTTTGTCACCAATGTGGGTGTAGCTGACCCTTGCGTTTTCTCTCCATTGCGCGTGTTCGGGACCGACCGCGGGGTAGTCGAGACCCGCCGATATCGAGTGGGTGCCGAGAATCTGGCCGTCATCGTCCTGGAGGACAAAGGTGCGCGTGCCGTGGAGCACCCCGGGAGCACCGGCCTCCGAGAAACGCGCGGCATGCTCTCCCGGTTTGATACCACGCCCCCCGGCCTCGACCCCGACCAATCCGACCGCGGGATAGGAGACAAATGCGGAAAAGATCCCGGCGGCGTTGGATCCGCCACCGACGCAGGCAACCACCAGATCGGGCATCCCGCGCGCGGCCTTTTTGATCTGCACCACCGCCTCGCGACCGATAACCGTCTGAAAATCGCGGACCATCATCGGGTAGGGATGGGGGCCGAGGACCGATCCGAGAATATAGTGCGTCGAACGAACATTGGTGACCCAATCGCGCAGGGCCTCGTTGATCGCGTCCTTGAGGGTCTGCGATCCGGCGTCCACGGCCGTGACCTCGGCGCCCATCAGGCGCATCCGGACGACGTTGAGCTCCTGCCGCCTGATGTCTTCCGAACCCATGTAGATCCGGCACTCGAGACCAAGAAGGGCCGCCGCCGTCGCTACCGCGACTCCGTGCTGCCCGGCGCCGGTTTCGGCGATCACCCGGCCCTTGCCCATCTCGCAGGCGAGCAGCGCCTGGCCGAGGGCGTTGTTGATCTTGTGCGCACCGGTGTGGCACAGGTCCTCGCGCTTGAGCCAGATGCGGGCGCCGCCGAGACGGGCTGACAACCGCCGGGCCGAATACAACGGCGTCGGCCGACCGACGTAGTGCTCCAGCAGCTCGTCGAGCCGCGCCTGGAACCCTCGGTCGCGACCCGCCTTGTGGTAAGCCTCCTCAAGTTCGGCCAGTGGCGCCATCAAGGTTTCTGGAACAAACCGGCCGCCAAAGGCGCCAAAGTAGCCACGGTCGTCAGGTAGCTTTTTCATCAAGGCAACGATTCTACCGGATCGTATTCGTGTGTGGGACCGCGATGGGAGTTGTCAGCGGATACTCGATGCTCGATTCTCGATTCTCTATCCTCCAAACCCATACCCCCGTCATTGGGTGGGCGGGTGGTATCGAGTATCGAGTATCGAGTATCGAGTGACGAGTATCGAGTATCACTGCTGTCCAAAACAAATCCACAGGTGACGTTGCCCATCTGATAACACAAGGGTTACGGGTCGGTTTTCGGCCTTTCCAAGGCGAGGTTCCCTTCAACCAACTGATGCTGTCCAAGGCGCGGGCGACCGCGACAGGTAACAGCGGCAGTATTCAGCGGCAGCGACAGGGAGCAGCGGCGGCGTCAGAGGGCAGGGGCAGAGGGCAGGGTCCCGTGACGCCGGCATGATCACCTCCGGGTCGTTCAACGGGCGAGATAGCTGCCGTGTCGGCCGGTGTCAAGGGCGGGCCGGCCCTGGGCCGGTTGCTTTGCAACCCTTGACACCGGCCGACTCGCCAGCTTTGGGGAAGGCATGAACGACCCGGAGGTGACCATGTCCAACGCCGCCACGAACCCAAACCTCATTGCCCATACGAAAGCCCTCGAAGCAGCAGGAATCGCGATCAAGCTGGTGATGAGGGTTCCCGCTCCTCTGAAGCCGATTGCCGATCAAGTGATCCGGTCGGCAAGCTCGGTTCCAGCTAACCTCGCAGAAGGGCACGGCCGGGTCGGAAGGGACCGGTCGAACCACTGGAGAATCGCCTACGCCTCGGCCAAAGAGGTCGACAGCTACCTGAAGCTCCTCGCGCACGCCGGGGCGATCAATCGGAGAGCCGCCCATGTCGCAAAGAAAGCCTTCGATCAGGTCCGTGCGATGCGACCTGGCGATTGCTCAACCCAAGGTCATGATTTCAGTTATTTATCCCAGTCAGACTGGATGCTGTCGCTGCCGCGGCCTCTGATCGCTGATGCTGATTGCTGTCGCTGGTGGCTGCCACTGCACCTGCCGCTGCAATGCCTCCGCCAGTCAAATCTGAGTCGGCTTCCCGAAACGCTGTCTTGGACAAGAGTGATCGAGTATCGAGTATCCAAAAACGGACTCATTCTGTGCGGCGGACCGAAGTACCGGTCAGGGTCGCAACTGCTCGATGACTTCCGCACTCACCCACCAAATATCGGAGCTCCCCCAACCCGGCTGGCTCGAAAGTGTGAGGAGCTCGGTGATTGACCTCGAAGTGAGAGGGACATCCGTTTCGCCGTAAGCTCGTGACGACATGAAGAAAAGGTACTTGCCGTCGGGAGAAAGCGACGCCGACCACTCCCGGCCCTCCGGCTGGTTGATCACCGGGCCCATGTTGATCGGCTCGGACCAGGTGTCATCGGTGGAGCGGAAGACCACGTAGTAGTCGACCCCGCCGGTGGCGTCCTCTCTTCCGAGGTTCGGCACGATCGCAAAGCTCTCATCCGGCGCTACAAAGACGTTGAACCTGTTGCTGCCGCAGTTGACCTCAGGACCTAGTCTTTCAGGCTCCGTGTAGGCGCCGTCGACCAGGCGCGAACGCCATGTGGAGGAAACCCGGTCTTCGCCCTCACGAGTGAAGTAGACCGTGCCATCGGTCGTGACCGAAGGGAAGTACTCGGGGGCGTCGGAATTGATCGGTGGGCCGAGGTTATATGGCTCACTCCAGGCGTCGCCGTCGCGGTCCATGACCCAGATGTCCTGATAGACCCAGCCAGGCTTTTCCTCCTGTCCAGCCTGCGGTCGGGTTGAGAGAAAGAAAAATCGCTGTCCATCTGGCGAAATGGTGGGCTCGATATCCAGGTAGCGCCCGGAGAAAGGAGCCACCGCGGGTTCAGTCCAGACGCCGTCTTGCTGATGGGTCTCCATAATCATCGTGCGGCCGCCGAGAGTGACCGCGAAGTAAAGCTCTGTGCCGTCGGGGGTCATGGCGACATCGCGGGTGGCGAGACCGGTCGAGATGATGCCCGGGGCGAAGATCTCGGGCTCCAACCCAGGCAGTTCCTGTCCGAGGTAGGGACCGTGAAGCGCTGGGAATTTCGATGCGGACTCGAACTCCGGATCATCACTGCAATTCGGCGAACAGGCGACGACGGCAAGACTCAGCAGACACGCAAGCAGGTGCACAACCTTCATGGACTCCTCCTTCAAAGCCGTACGAAAGCAACCGTCGAGTGTTTCCGGAACGATCCAAATCTAGCGCAAAACCCACTCGTTCACCCGAAGAACCACCAAAACGGGGCAGGTCCAGAGTTCGCACGGAGATAATTTTTGATTCCATCACAACCACCAAGACACGAACACACCAAGGAATCACTGTGTGTCCTCTGCGCCTCTGTGGTTATTCGGATGCAACCATCAACCGATGGCTTTACGAGCGGCGGAGATGAAGTCGCGGATCTTGGCGTGATCCTTGATGGCGGGAGCGGCCTCGACGCCGGACGAAACATCGACCAGGTATGGCTGCACGGTACGGACGGCGTCTGCGACGTTGTCGGGCGTCAGGCCACCGGCCAGGCCAAAACGAAATCCCCGTGGACGTTGCTCCAAAGCCTCCCACGCCCAGGCAACTCCATCGCCGGCACCCGGATCGAATAGCGGCAGACATCGCTCGGCCAGGTTGATCACACGATTCCAGTCGATCTCGGAACCGACCCGGACCCGACGGATCACCCGTTCGCCGAGGGCCTCGAGGTAGGAATCCGGCTCATCACCGTGGAGCTGGACCCAGTCAAGGGCCAGAAGATCGCGGACTCGCTTGACCTCTTCCAACGGCGAGTCGAGAAAAACACCAACTCTCTCCGCCCCGCTGACGTCGCGAATCCAACCCGAGGTGGCGGGATCGAGGGCACGGGGCGTTCCCGATCGGAAGACAAAACCGAGCATATCGGCGCCGGCGGCGACTGCCGCTTCGGCGTCGCCAGGATTCGTAATTCCGCAGATCTTAATCTTCATGCGTGTAAGTCTCCGTGCACCGGCAAGCCGCTCGCGGCGTCGAGGCCCGCTTCTCCCGGCGCGCTTTCGAGGAGTGCCCCCTCTGACGATATTTGGGCCACCACGCCCTCTTGGGAGGAGGGGCACTCATTCCCAAAATCGTCAGAGACGGCACGTTTTTTGACGCGGTCTTCTCTCATTGCGCTTCCCGAGAGGATGCCAGGCACGCCGATTCGCTGCAACGCACCCGCTGTTCTGACACGCGATGCCCCGAATCGGGATGCCAGGCACCTCCGGTCAATGCGCTGGTTTCCCGAGGAGATTGCGCACTGCCGTTTCCGGATCCTCCGATCGCACGAGGTGTTCCCCGACCAGGAAACCGTCGTACCCGGCCCGGCGCAGGCGGTCGAGATCACCGAATCCTCGGATCCCGCTCTCGGCAACCCGGACCCGGTCGGCAGGAAGCTCGGCAGCAATCGATTCCACCCTATCGAGCCGAACTTCGAAGGTCGCGAGGTCGCGGGCGTTGACACCAACGATTGGCGTTCCGGATGCCACCGCGGTTGCCGGATCCTCGTCGGAAAAGATCTCCAGCAACACCTCGAGCTCCAGTTCGGCGGCCGTGTTCAACAAGGAGGTGAGGGTCTCCTCGTCGAGAATGCGCGCAATCAAGAGCACCGCGTCGACGCCGAGAACGGCCGTTTCGAAGAGCTGTCGGCGGGAGACGATGAAGTCCTTGCGCAACACCGGTAAACCTACTGTTTTGCGGACGTCGATCAGCCAACGGGTGTCGCCCTTGAAGTGGTCAGGCTCGGTGACGACCGAGATCGCCGCTGCACCACCCGCGGAATATGCGCCGGCGAGCAACGTCGCATCGAAGTCCTCGCGGATCAGCCCCGCCGACGGCGACGCCTTCTTGCATTCGGCAATCAGCGCCGGGCCGGGGTTCGACAGCGCCCCACCGAGAGATCGAAGGCCTTCTCTGCGTCGCGCCTCGACCGCCTCGTGGGCGGCCTCTTCGAGTCCGGGCGCCTCGGTGGAGGTTTCGAGGCGCCGGCGCACATCGGCGACAATACGGTCGAGCGCGGTCTCACCCATTGGCCGAAAGCTCCTGTGATCGATTGGCCCACTCCTCGAGCCGTCCGAGTGCGGACCCCGATCGGCGAACCTCGGTAGCGTGACGGAAGCCCTCCTCGAGATTCGTGGCAATGCCGGCCACGTAGAGAGCGGCACCCGCGTTAAGCGCCACGGCGTCCGCGGCGGGAGTCTCCTCTTCACCGCCGAGAATAGCCCGCATCCGGCGCAGGTTTTCGCCAACATCACCGCCCTTGAGGGATGTCGGATCTTTGACTTCGATTCCAAAGGCCGTCGGGTCGACCGTCCAGGTACCGGCCACCTCACCATCCCGGATTTCGATCACCGAGGTCGGGGCGCAGACCGAGATTTCGTCGAGCCCGTCGTCGGAGTGCACCACCAGAGCGCTTCGCGCACCGAGGTCGGCCAGGGCCGCCGCCATCAGCGCCTGCACGTCGGAGCCCCAGACGCCAATCACCTGCCGCTCCACCCCGGCCGGGTTGGTCAAGGGGCCGAGGAGGTTGAAGACCGTGCGCACACCGAGCGCCCGCCGCACCGGCATGACCGCCTTCATCGCGGGATGGAGACGGGGTGCGAAGAGAAAGGCGATGCCGACCTCGTCGTGCAACGTCGCCATCATCTCCGGGGTTACATCGAGAAGCACACCGGCCGCTTCGAGAACGTCAGCCGACCCGCAACGTGAGGAAACCGACCGGTTGCCGTGTTTGGCCACCGGCACACCCGCTGCAGCAACCAGAAGGGCCGCCGCCGTCGAGATATTGATGGTCTCGGCGCCGTCGCCACCGGTGCCGCAGGTGTCGACTGATCTCTCCGGCTCTTTGACCGTGACGGCCACCGCCCGGGCTCGCATCGCGCGCGCGGCCGCCGCAACCTCGGCGCCGGTCTCGCCCTTTGCCCGCAGCGCGGCCAACACCGCTGCCACCACCACATCATCGACGCCTCCATCCATGACGGCACCGATGAAGGTCTCCATCACCTGCGGTTCGAGGTCTTGGCCGGAAAGCAATCCGTTGAGGATGGATTTATGATCGACGGTGATCATGATTCTGTTCGAATTCGGAATTCGGAATTCGGAATTCGGAATTTCTCCTTCCGCACCTCGAAATGGAAAGTTTCAAAACTCAAAACTGAAAACTCAAAACTCAAAACTCGGCCCCTGTCTTCCACTCGGGACGAACGCCAATACCGGCGATATCGAGGAATCGCGCCAAAAATTTCTTGCCCTCGTGGCAGAGGTACGACTCGGGGTGGAACTGGACACCGAAATGAGGACGGTTCTGATCGCGCAAACCCATGATGACGCCGTCGTCGGTCCAGGCGGTGATCTCGAGATCGGCCGGCATGTTGTCGCGATCGACAATCAGAGAGTGGTAACGGGTCGCGTCGAAGCCATCGGGCAGTCCTTCAAAGAGCCCGTCTCCGTTGTGGCGCACCTCGGAGGTCTTGCCGTGGACCGGTTCAGAGGCCCTCACCACCCGGCCGCCGTGAACCGCGGCAATCGCCTGATGACCGAGGCAGATCCCGAGCAACGGGAGATCGGCCGCCGCGCGGACGATCTCCATGGTGACACCGGAGTCCTCGGGAATTCCGGGGCCGGGAGAGATCACCACCGCACGCGGCCCTTTGGCCATCAGCTCATCGACGCTCGCGGCGTCGTTGCGGACCACATCGATCTCGACGTCGCCAACCTCCGACAGCTCCTGTACCAGGTTGTAGGTGAAGGAGTCGTAGTTGTCGATCATCAAGATCACGACCCACCCCCACCACCCGATTTCGGATTTCGGATTTCGGATTTCGGAAATCTCACCCAACCTCCCGCGTAAAACGTCGCCATGGGAGGGTGGGTGGCATTCCTAATTCCTAATTCCTCATTCCTCATTCGCTCATTCCTCGTGCGTGCCTGAGGCGGCAGCGGATTCAGCCATGGCCACCGCTTCGACCAGCGCCCCCGCTTTGGCGGCGCACTCGGCGAGCTCGGTCTCCGGCACCGAGTCATAGACGATCCCGGCCCCGGCCTGAATCTGGACACTGCCGCCGCGCTCGACCAGGGTGCGGATCGCAATGCACGAGTCGAGGTCGCCGTTGAGGTTGCGATAACCGACCGCGCCACCGTAGACCCCCCTCTTGACCTCTTCGAACTCGTCGATGATCTCCATCGCGCGCACCTTGGGCGCACCGCTGAGAGTTCCGGCCGGAAAACAGGCGAAGAGGGCGTCCCACGCATCGAGTCCGTCGCGAAGACGACCTTCGACCTCGCTGACGAGATGCATGACGTGGCTGTAGCGCTCGACTTCCATCTCGCGCGACACTCTCACCGACCCCGCGTCCGAGACCCGACCGATATCGTTTCGCCCGAGGTCCACCAGCATGACGTGCTCCGCACGTTCCTTTGGATCGGCCTTCAGCTCTTCCTCGAGCCGCAGGTCTTCCTCGCGGTCAAGACCCCGCCGGCGGGTGCCCGCGATCGGGCAGGTCGCGACCGTGTCTCCGCTCACCCGAACCAGCATCTCGGGGCTCGACCCGAGGATCCGCGCCTGGCCGGTATCGAAGAGGAACATGTAGGGCGACGGGTTCGTCAGCCGCAGCATGCGATAGATTTCGGCCGCGGTGCAGCGCGGCATCTTGCGCCAGCGGCGGGACAGCACGACCTGAAAGATATCGCCGGCGAGAATATAGTCGCGAGCCTTCGATACCGCAACCATGTACTCGTCCCCGGACGGAGTCGCGACCCAACCGTCCCAGCCCTTCGCGGGATCTGGGGATGACATGGGGTCGAGGGCTGGCGCCGCCACCGAGGAGGGACCTATGCATCGTCGCCAGACGCTGTTGGGCCTGCGTCCACGCCTCCTCAGGATCTTCGCCGACGCGCGCGGCCACCACCAACAGCAGGCGCTGGCGGGCACGGTCGAGGGCTACGACGCCGTCGTAGAGCCCGAACCATGCTTCCGGAAGCCCGCCCTCATCGCGACCGCTCGAGGGGATTGCCTCGACCAGACGCACCGCGTCGTAGCCGAGGTAGCCCATCGCCCCGCCGGCAAAGGGAGGCAGGCCTTCGACGGGTGCCACCGAACCGAAATCTGTTGCCCGCCGCAATTCCTCGATCGGAGAACCGTCTCGCAGCGCCCCGTCCACGAATACCGCCCGGTCACGCACCTCGACGATTCGGAAAGGATCGGCACCAATGAAAGAGTATCGAGCTGCCCGTTCGCCGCCCTCGACGCTTTCGAGCAGGAAGGGATTGCGGCCATTGGCCGCAAGGCGGGTGTAGACCGTGAACGGGGTCACCGTATCCGAGGTGAGCTCCTGCACCACCGGCACGACGTCATAGTCTTGGCCGAGCTTCAAGAACTCCTGTTTGTCCGGCCGAACCTTCATGGTTCCCCCTCGGTCATGAAGCCGACATTGTGACGCAGTAGCGCCGCGAGGTCTACCCGCAGGCGTCGTTGGTGGAGTGGAAATCGCGAACCGGGCTCAACGGCTTTACGGCCTTACGGCTTTACGGGATTTTACGGGCAAATCGACGAAGGCTGGCGTCGACGCTCCCAGAGCGGGATCCCCGTATTGCCGTCTACCCGATAGCCCGTCCGCCTCTGCAGTCGTCTGCGTACGCTGGAGCGTTCTCCGGTCCTGAACGCCGGCTCCCTTCGTGTACAATCCGCCTCCGGGAGGAGAACCATGTCGCGCCCCGTCATTACCATTGCCGATCTCGCCGAACACGTTGACCAGGAAGTGACCATCCGCGGATGGGTTTACAACTGGCGCAAGAAGGGCAAGCTGCGCTTCATCATCCTACGCGATGGCTTCGGCTATCTGCAGAGCGTGGTCTTCCGCCCCGAGGTGGACGAAAGCGTCTGGGAGACTGCGGTCGAGCTGACCCAGGAATCGTCGGTGGAGGTCACCGGCCTCGTCGCTGCGGACGACCGCGCGCCGGGAGGGTTCGAACTCAAGGTCTCCGGTCTCGAGGTCGTCCAGATCGCGCCCGAGTTTCCGATCGGCAAAAAGGACCACGGCCCCGACTTTCTGCTCAACCACCGCCACCTCTGGCTGCGATCCAAGAGACAGCACGCCATCATGCGGGTCCGTTCCGAACTCGCATTCGCGATCCGCGATTTCTTCCAGAGCCGCGACTACACCCTGATCGACTCGCCGATCCTCACACCGGCGGCCTGCGAGGGCACCTCGACCCTCTTCGAAACCGAGTACTTCGGTGACACCGCATTCCTCTCGCAGTCCGGGCAGCTCTACCTCGAACCGGCCGCCGCGGCCCTCGGCAAGGTCTATTGCTTCGGGCCAACTTTTCGCGCCGAAAAATCAAAGACCCGCCGACACCTCACTGAGTTCTGGATGGTCGAGCCGGAGGTGGCCTGGCTGCGGTTCGACGGTCTGCTCGATTTGTGCGAGGAGTTTCTATCCAGCATCGTGGCGCGCGTTCTCGACCGATGCGCCGAAGACCTCGAGCGCCTCGAGCGCGACATCTCCAAGCTCGAACCCACCACCCAGTTGCCATATCCGCGCCTCGACTACGCGGAGGCGATCACCAAGCTGCAGGAGCTCGGCTCGGATATCCAGTTCGGCGAGGATCTCGGCGGCGACGACGAGACCATGCTCACCGAACTCTACGATCGTCCGCTCCTGATCACCCGCTGGCCGGCAGACATCAAGGCCTTCTACATGCAGCCCGACCCCGAAGATCCGAGCCGCGCGTTGGCGGTGGACGTGCTCGCCCCCGAAGGCTACGGCGAGATCATCGGCGGTTCCGAACGCTCGGACTCGCTCGAGCATCTCGAGCGCCAGATCGCCGCCCACGACCTGCCCCGCGAGTCCTTCGAGTGGTACCTCGATATCCGCCGTTACGGATCATTCCCCCATTCGGGATATGGAATGGGCATCGAGCGCTGTGTAGCGTGGATCTGCGGAATCTCCCACCTGCGGGAGGCGAGCCCCTATCCGCGGCTGATCAACAGGCTCAACCCCTAGCGAATTAGGAATGAGGAATTAGGAATTAGGAATTCCACCCACCCCTCCGACCGGGCTGAAGGGGAGGCTTTCGCCATGATTCGACAGGCGTTTCAGGATCCAAAGGTCTTCTGGGCTTACATCGGCACAAAGATGGGAGTGTTCGCGATCGCCGCGATCGCAACCTGGCCGTTGGCTCGTTTGATCGGACCCAAAGCCTGGATCGGTCTCGGGGTCTTTGGTGGGCTGCTGACAATCTTGACGCTGGCCGTACTGTTCGGTCCGTCATCGAAGGTATCAAGCAACAACGATGTCGATGAGTCTGGAGTGGCGGAGGAAAACGAGGAAGCCGTCGATCCTGAGATGCCGGTTGAGATCCCGGTCGAGGACAGTATCGATCTGCACCCGTTTCCACCCCGTGACGTGCCTGATGTCGTCGACGCCTACCTCGAGGTGGCGGTCGAAAAAGGATTTACCGAGGTGCGACTGATCCACGGCCGGGGCATCGGCGTGCAACGTGATCGGGTCCAGAAACTGCTCGCCCGTCACCCCCTCGTATCGGGGTTTCACGATGCGCCGGCCGACCGCGGAGGTTGGGGCGCCACCATCGCCTACCTCAAGAAGAAGTTTGTGAGTTTTGAGTTTTGAGTTTTGAGTTTTGAGTTTTGAGTTTTGAGTTTTGAGTCTTGAATACCAGGCGATCCTCGTCCTTGGGGGCGGGCGGATGGGAATTCCTAATTCTAATTCCTAATTCCGAATTCCGAAATTCAGCTGTCTACAGCTACGGTCTCCATCCCAATGACCGTATAGCCGAGCTTTTCGATTTCGGCTTTGAGGGTGTCGACATCGACCGTACGCGGCCGATAGGTCGCTTCAGCCATGCCCGCTTCATGATCGGCGGACACCACATCGACACCTTCCACTTTCTCGAGGGTAGTGACGATGCTTGTCGAGCACGCATCGCAATGCATGCCTTCGACGGTAAAAACTGTCCGAACCTTGCCGGGATCTTGATTGCAGGCGACACCGACGAACAGACCGGCCACCAACAGGACCGTGGTCGCAGACCTGAGGTGTCGCATCCTTACTCCTCCGCCACCGGCTCGAGCTCGGGCAAACGAACCGTCGGCAGACCGTCGGTACCTTCGGTCATTCGATAATAAATCGTCATCCCATCGCGGCGCGACTGTACCAGGCGGCCGGAACGCAGACGACTCAAATGCTGCGACACCGCCGCCGGGGTCATTTCGAGCACGCTCGCCAGATCGCAGACGCACAGTTCGCCACTGCCGGTGAGCAGGGTAATGATCTTGAGGCGGGTCTCGCCGGCCAACAGTGAATAATGGTCAGCCAATCGCCGGAGCGGTTTGGACCTCGCCGCCAGGCTTCGCCGAAGAGCAGTGAGCTCGTCCGGTGATCGGTCCGGGGAAACACAATCAGGTTGGGATCGTTTCACGGGCGAAACCTCTGCGGCTCACGACGCTTTGGGCCAGAAGTAATTCCAAACATCAACATATCGCTATTTTAGAATTTTCTTAAGGAATGTCAAGCACCAATCTCAGAGTTGGAGCAGGTGGAGAGAGTATTTGGAGACACCCGCTGACAATGAGCAACGACTCGACGTCTGGATGGACGGCGACTGCAGCCTCTGCCAGAGGTCCAAGGCGTGGTGCGAGATTCGTGATCGCAATGGGCGGGTTCGATTCATCGATTTCCGGGCCGCGAGCGGGAGCGAGCTGCCCGTGACCAAGGAAGAACACCAGACTTCGATGTGGGTCCGGGATCGCGATGGGGTTCTGCTCGAAGGATTTGCCGCC